>JAGSGF010000035.1 GCA_023955335.1 Yoonia sp. | reverse complement strand
TTTGAATATCAAGCATTATATTTCCCCAAATGTTTAGCTGCCATCACATTTGCATGGCTATGAGGGGTGTTGCGCGGACGGCTTTGCAGCGCACGGTCAGCTTACTATTATTTAGAATTTGGAAACAATAATGAACGAGATTGGCAACAATTAACTATTAGGTAAGAATGCCTCTTTAGGTTGTTTTATCAAAAGATAAATCCTCCAAAAGGTGCGATCAGACCGATCGTATTATGAAAAGGTAGGTTCAATGCACGACGCACATGGGTCAAATTTTACCCCCTGTCTTCCCGTTTGGGTGCCGCGCGCTGCGGTCCATTATCTTGCGCATACCGAGCGTGGCCAGTCCATTCGGGCCTTGGCACGCGAAAATGACTGTCATCCATCGACGATTCTCCGGCAAGTTCGCCGGTTCGAGCAACGTCGCGATGATCCTTTGGTTGATGATGCGCTGCGCGCTTTATCTGGCGCCACAAAAACGATGGGCGAATCTGACATGGAAACGAAGGCAATTGACGGCGATCGCTGGACGAGTAGGGCGAAACCGCAAGAGGGACTGACGCAAGCCCGCATTGATCAAGAAGCAAAGCGCGTTTTGCTGCGCCTGTGCGAACCCGGTGCCGTGATGGCGGTTGCCCGCGAAATGGAAACGGCTGTCATCGTGCGTGAAACCCCGCAAGGTGATCAATTACGCACGGCCGTTGTCGATCGTGAAATAGCACAGGCAATGGCGTTAAAAGAATGGATCACATGTCCCGACGCATCTGGTCGCATTGCACGATATTTCGTCACGAATGCGGGCCGCGCAGCTTTGCGCCGTCTGACTGCGCAGGACGACAACGCGGCCTCTGGATTCGCTGATACGCGGTCCGTCATCGGCCCTGAAGATGCATGGGATATCAATGCAATCGAAGGCGAATCGGGCCGAAGCAGCCGCTATCAGGTGTTCGAAAGTCCCTTGGTCGGGTTGTCCCGCCGTCGTGACCGTGACGGGCAGCCGTTCTTAAGCCGTGATTTGGTTGTGGCTGGTGAACGGCTACGCGAAGATTTTGAGCTTGCGAAGATGGGCAGCCAGATATCTGCGGATGCGACGACCTTTATGGCGTTGGTTCCCGTGTCGGACAGCCCCAAAGGTGCCAGTGCGGGGCATTTGCGCGTCCAGGCCGCATTGCGCGATCTTGGACCGGGGTTGTCGGATGTGACTTTCCACTGTTGTTGCCTGCTTGAAGGCCTCGAGAATACGGAGAAATCAATGGGTTGGTCGGCGCGATCAGGCAAGATTGTTCTGCGTATAGCGCTTCACCGTCTCAAGCGTCACTACGAAGAATTGGGCAATTCCGGTCAAATGATTGGGTGATGCAGGGCGCACATGTCGGCAATGTGCGAGCTTCGGTTGAAGGCCCGCGATTGACGGGCTAGGTTACGGTCAAATGACAATGATCGGAACACCCTTTGCGTGACTTGAAAATCCCTGCGCAGCGCCACCCTGAAAAGGCACGCCGCCCTGATAATGCCCAGCCAAAGAAACCTGACTGGATCAGGGTTAAGGCGCCCGTGTCCGAAGGCTATAAGAAAACGCGCGACATCTTGCGTGAAAATAAGCTGGTGACGGTCTGCGAAGAGGCAGGGTGTCCCAACGTTGGTGAATGTTGGTCTCAGGGCCACGCCACAATGATGATCATGGGAGAAGTCTGCACGCGGGCGTGTACGTTCTGCAATATCGCCACTGGTAAACCGCCAGAAGATCTTGACGTGTTTGAACCGGGCCGTGTGGCCGATGCTGTTAAAAAGCTGGGCTTGAACCACGTTGTGATTACATCCGTGGACCGTGACGATATTGAAGACGGCGGTGCCGAGCATTTTGCCCAAACCATTCGCGCCATTCGCCGCCAATCACCCAACACCACAATTGAAATTTTGACACCGGACTTTATCCGCTGTGATCCTGATGTACTGCGTATTGTTGTTGAGGCTAAACCGGATGTGTTTAATCACAACCTTGAAACGGTGCCCGGCTTGTACTCGGAAGTCCGTCCGGGTGCGCGGTATTTCCATTCCCTGCGGTTGCTGCAGCGTGTGAAAGAGCTTGATCCGACAATGTTTACGAAATCGGGCATTATGGTCGGGCTAGGCGAAGATCGTCAGTCTGTCGTGCAGGTCATGGAGGATATGCGTGCAGCTGACATTGATTTTCTGACCATTGGCCAATATTTGCAGCCGACACCAAAACACCACGCTGTTGACCGCTTTGTCACACCAGATGAATTTGCATCCTATGAAAAAGCCGCGTTTGGCAAAGGATTTTTGATGGTATCTGCATCGCCGTTAACGCGGTCATCTTACCACGCTGGCGATGATTTTGCGCGGTTGCGTGCCGCCCGTTTGGCTAAGTTCGGTAAAGCTTAGCGGAGCCGCATCCGGGTGTTGTTGGGCGTTAACCATTCAGGCCAGCCCCACAGCTGTTCAACAGCATAAAGTGCGATGCAGAACAGTGCGATTGCGGCGACAAATCTAACCCGCCCCATGCTGGGCGGGTTTTGCATCAAGCGTTTCGCCATCAAAAGCCAGCGTGGATTCATCCGTCAGTGAACCTGACCTTACCAACATAAGGCAGGTTCCGGTTACGTTGGGCAAAGTCGATGCCGTAGCCCACGACAAATTCATCAGGGATTTCAAAACCGATCCAGTCAGGTTTGTAATCAACCTCGCGGCGTGCCGGTTTATCAAGCAGTGCGATCGATTTCATCTTGGCTGGTTTCTTGGTCATCAGATAATCGTGCACGTGGGCCAAAGTGTGACCCGTATCAATGATGTCTTCGACAACAAGGACATCGCGGCCTTCAATTGCGCCCCGCAAGTCTTTGAAAATGCGTACTTCTCGGCTGCTTTCCATACCGTCACCGTATGATGATGCCTCAAGGAAATCGACTTCGACGGGCAGATCCAATTCGCGGACCAGATCGGCGATGAACACAAAGCTGCCGCGCAGCAACCCGACAACCACAAGTTTGTCGGTACCATCAAATTCTTCGTGGATTTCGCGGGATAGGTCTTCGATGCGTGCGGCAATGGATTTGGCGCTGATCATTGTATCGATCACATAAGGTTTGTGCGGCATGAGGTCCCCGAATTTGATAGAAGGGTTGATTTATCGGCGCTAGTCTACGACATCGGGTGGTGAAGTCACCCGCGAAAGACGCCTTATGACAACTCATTCTGAGACAAAGTTCCTGCCGTATACCGCCCAGCAGATGTATGACCTTGTGTCAGATGTGGCCAGTTACCCGAAATTTCTACCGTGGACGTCTGCTGCGCGCATCCGGTCGACGACGGATCTGGGTGACCATGTGGAAATGCTGGCGGATTTGGTGATCTCGTTTAAGGTGTTCAGAGAGACATTTGGCAGCCGTGTTTTGCTGTGGTCTGATGACAAAAAGATCGACACTGCCTATCTGGACGGCCCGTTCAAACATATGCAAAGCCAATGGCAGTTTGTTGACGTGAATGGTGGCTGCGATGTATCATTCAGGGTGGATTTTGAATTTAAGAACAGATTGTTACAAGGCGCAGCTGGTTTGTTTTTCTATGAAGCAATGCAACGTGTTGTGCGGTCGTTTGAGGCACGTGCAACGGAGATTTACGGTTGATTTTGATGAGGTGGATATATTTGTTTAGAGCGCAAAATAGATCACTTTCGAACACAAATAGAATCGATTAATTTAGTGGAAATCGGCTTTTACTGGCTGATAAACCCAGATGTGAGAATTGATATGACAACAGCTCCTATGTTACCTTCAAATTTTGCAGATGCGTGGCTGAACCAGCGTCGTGCGCCAGTAGGTAGCGCTATCTATGACGCAAATGAATGGGCTTTAGATGCAGAAATCCATTGGTCGTTCGACGAACCGCACAAGCTATTTGAAGCAATACAACTTCTGTCCTTGCGTCCTATGAAGAAAACGGAAAAAGAGCATTTTGGCACTGGTCCAATTGAAGCTTTGTTTGCAAATTTTTTCGCTGAATACGCCCAACAGATGTTTCGATTGGCTGCAACAAACGAAAATATCTCTCATGCGCTGAAGGGCGTAAGGGTGAACGAAGAAGATGAAGTTGAGTTTGATCGTATGTCGCAAAACCTTTAACGGACAGCAATAATGCCTGCACAGCAGACATGCGCTTGTTCGTTGTAGTTCTGTTAATTCTAAATAAATGCAGATGGGCCACCCTTTTGAGGGGCGGCCCGTGATTTTGGTTGAGGTCAAGACCTAGCTGGTGATGTCGTAAGCCCGTTCACCGTGCACTGCCAGATCAAGGCCGTTGACTTCGGTTTCGTGATCGACCCGCATCGGCGTGACTGCTTTACAGATATAGATCAGCGCGACTGTCACAACAGTGGTGTAGACACCGACGATGGCCAGTGATCCAAGCTGGGCTGCCCATGTGCCAGCGCCAAACACGGCGATCATGATTGTCCCGAAGATACCGCCAACGCCGTGGACCGCGAAGACGTCGAGTGTGTCGTCAATCTTGACCTTGTTGCGGATCAGCGTGACCGCCTCCTGGCACAAGATACCTGCGATGGACCCGATGGCGAGAGCCTCAATCGGAGAGACAAAACCGGATGCTGGTGTGATTGATGCAAGGCCAGCGATTGTGCCTGTGACCAAGCCGACAAGCGATGATTTGCCAAACTTGACCCGCTCCCAGAGCGCCCAAGTCAGCGACCCAGCCGCCGCAGAGATATGCGTAACGGTGATCGCCATGGCCGCGCCGCCGTCGGCTGCCAATTGTGATCCGCCGTTAAAGCCGAACCAGCCAACCCAAAGCATTGCAGCCCCGATCATCACCATGCCCGGATTATGCGGTGGCTTGGATGCATCACGCCGCGCCCCAAGGAAGATTGCAAGGATAAGTGCAGCCAAGCCAGCTGTTTCATGCACAACGATCCCGCCTGCAAAGTCGCGCACGCCGATTTCACCGAATATTCCGCCATCAGCCAAGAACCCGCCGCCCCAGACCCAATGCACAACCGGTGCATAGCACAGCAGCATCCAAAGGCTTGAGAACAACAACACAAACCCAAAGCTGATCCGTTCCACATATGCGCCGACGATCAGTGCAGGTGTGATGATTGCGAATGTCATTTGGAAGGCAAAGAACAGCACCTCTGGCAGGGTGCCTGTCAGGCTATCAACGGTTACGCCGTTCAGGAACAATTTGTCAAAACCGCCCCAATATCCTGATGTTCCACTGCCAAACGCGATGGAATATCCGAACCCGAACCAGAGCAGGCTCATCAAACATGCGATGGCGTAGCAGTGCATAAACACGCTGAGCACGTTGCGCGACCGCACGAGCCCGCCGTAAAACAGCGCCAAGCCCGGCAATGTCATGAAAAGAACCAGCGCCGTGGCGACGATGATCCATGCTGTATCTGCTCCGTTCATATCGGATGCCCCTTTGTCCCTAAATCGGGGTTCGGCATAGGGGGTGGCCGATGATCATAAAAGCGGCAGGGATACCTGTTGCTGTATAAATAGGGTGCGTTTTATTAATTGCCTATATTTTGGGCGAAAAGCCAGCTTGTCCGGTCATTAATTGAGCGAATCTGTGATTGCGTCAAAAAGTAAGCCAAGCGCGTGATCTCGCGCTGCGTCGCGCACTGGTGCGCGTCCCAAGGCCCCGAATTCTACTGTTTGGGTTGTCGTTACGCCTTGGTAGCAAAGACCAAAGCAAACGCGCCCCTCTGGTTTGTGCTCTGATCCGCCGGGGCCAGCAATTCCTGTGATGGATACCGCGATTGTTGCGTTTGCGTTGCTGAGCGCGCCTGCTGCCATTTCCTGCGCGACCTGTTCGGAAACGGCCCCATAAGCATCAAGTGTTGCCTGCGTGACCCCAAGCATATCGATTTTGGCGTCATTGCTGTAGGTGACGAACCCGCGATCAAATACCGCCGAGCTGCCCGCGATGTCGGTGATTGCTGCGGCCACCATACCGCCAGTGCAGCTTTCGGCGGTGGCGATGACGACGCTTCCATCGCTGGCAGCTCGAAAAAGTGCCGCAGCTTTGGTCATATTGCTATCGCGTGATAAAGACCGCCTAGAATGACAACGCCAATGGCTGCGAATACACCTGCGATCACATCGTCCAGCATCACGCCCATCGCGTCATCGCGCCTGTCAGCCCAGCCCACAAGCCATGGTTTGCTGATGTCAAACAGCCGGAAGAGCGCAAAAGCCGCGATCCATCCGGGCCAAAGCGCCAAGACGTCCACGCCCATCATGCCTGCTCCATATGCGACAGGGAAAAGCGCCACCCATTGGCCTGCGACCTCGTCGATGACGATCTCGGATGGGTCATGATTGTCGCGTCCTGCGGTTTCTGCCTTTGTGGCCCAAACCCCAAGCGCGAAGACGCCTATTGTGCCCAAAGCCAGCCCGAAAAAGCCAGCCCATTGCATGATGATCCATGCAAAAGGTAGGGCCGCGAGTGATCCCCATGTGCCAGGGGCAGGGCGCATGTAGCCTACGTAAAAGAATGTCGCGATAATCCGGCTCATGTTTTCACCAATGTTGTTGTTGCGATTGCTGCGATGCCTTCTTCGCGGCCTGTAAACCCAAGCCGTTCTGATGTGGTTGCTTTGACGCTGATCCGATCTGCGTCGAGGTCCATGATTGTGGCCAACGCGGATTTCATTGCGGCTTGGTGCGGCCCGATTTTCGGGAATTCGCACACAAGCGTGCAGTCCACGTTGCTGATTGCGAACCCATGAGCGCGCGCAAGATTGACCGCATGGGTCAGAAAAATCCGGCTGGCAGCTCCTTTCCATTTCGGGTCACTTGGCGGAAAATGCTGCCCGATATCTCCCATGCCCAGCGCCCCGTAGATTGCATCGGTAACGGCGTGCATACCGACATCAGCGTCAGAGTGTCCTTGCAAACTCCGTCCATGTGGAATTTGCACGCCGCACAGCCAAACATGGTCGCCATCGCCAAACCGGTGCACGTCGTATCCGTTGCCACATCTTACATCCATTTCGGGTCCTAACATCTTGGTTGCGCGCGAAAAATCATCCGCAGTCGTGATCTTGATATTCGTGGTTTCACCGGCAACGATTGCGACGTTAATACCCGCCGCGCGGGCGACTGCGACATCATCGGTTGTGGGGCCAGACAGCGCTGCATGGGCCGCAACAATGGCGTTGTAATGAAACCCTTGCGGTGTCTGTGCGCGGTATAGGCCGTCGCGGTCTTGGGTGCCGTTTACCATCCCGTCAGCCCCCGTCCACAGCGCGTCTGTGACAGGCAAGGCGGGTGCGGCGGCTGTGTGTGTTTTTAAAGCTGCAATGACGCCCGTGATGATCTGGCCTGATACAAGCGGGCGGGCTGCATCGTGGATCAGAACCAATTCCGGTGGCGCGGACGCAAACACATCAAGGCCAGCACGCACGGATCCGTCACGTGTGGCGGCCCCTGTGACCACATGATCCACGTTTACGCCAAGCGCTGTCCAGCGGGCGGTATCATCCGGGTGCAAAACAATAGCGATACGGTCGACGTATGGGCGCAGCGCCGCAATCGTCCGCGCAATGACGGGCAGTCCGCTCAGGTCTTGCCATTGCTTGGGGATGTCGCCGCCCGCGCGGGTGCCACGCCCAGCGGCAACAATGATCGCTGCAATCGTCATAAAATGCCGTCCTTTGTGTTGGTATTGGTGTAGTTGCTCTACGCAAGCGGGGCAATTCCAACTTTTTCGCTTAAAATTTAGGCGGATAGTGTTTTGTGCCGCTTTTTTGCGCGAAGGTCCGTTGTTCTATGGGCGTGTTGGCGCTAACCTACTCGAATTGATCCCTTCATTTGGTGATATTTCTTTGGTGTATGTCGAAACTCTTCCCCTTGCCGCAGTGACGCTGAGCCCGCCAGTCGCCTTGGCGCCGTTGGCAGGTATCACGGACCTTCCGTTTCGCCAGCTTGTCGCGTCCTTTGGGGCGGGGTGGGTCGTGAGCGAAATGGTGGCGAGCCAAGAAATGGTTCAAGCCAAACCGGGCGTGCGCGAACGTGCAGAGCTGGGGTTTGATCAGGCTGGCACCGCTGTGCAGATTGCAGGCCGCGATGCCTATTGGATGGCCGAGGCTGCACGCATGGTGGAAGCTAACGGTGCTGCGATGATTGACATCAATATGGGCTGTCCGGCGAAAAAGGTGACCAACGGATATTCGGGGTCTGCTTTGTTGCGGGACCCTGACCATGCGCTGACCTTGATCGAGGCCGTTGTGAATGCCGTTGATGTGCCTGTTACCCTCAAGACGCGGCTTGGGTGGGACGACGATTGCTTGAATGCGGCAAGTGTTGCTGCGCGCGCTCAGGCCGCTGGCATTAAGCTTGTCACGATTCACGGCCGTACCCGTTGCCAGTTTTACAAGGGGGCCGCGGACTGGGCTGCTATCGGTAAGGTCAAAGAGGCGGTATCGATCCCTGTGGTGGCAAACGGCGATATTGTTGATGCCAAGACAGCGGCCAAGGCGTTGGAGCTTTCGGGCGCCGACGGTGTGATGATCGGGCGCGGTGCGCAGGGGCGTCCTTGGGTTTTGGCAGAGATCGCGGCCACTTTACATGGCACAGCTGCGCCGACGATCCCGCAGGGCGCTGACTTGGTGGCTATGGTTTGTACTCACTACGAGGCCATGTTGGATTTCTACGGCGTCGCGCTTGGGCGCAAGGTCGCCCGTAAGCATCTTGGCTGGTACATGGATGATGCAGGCAGCCCGTCCGCGCTGCGCCGTGAAGTGTTGACTGCACCGACACCGCAAGCCGTGTTGCGCCTGTTAAGTGACGCAATAGCCGGACAGGTGCCCGCATGATCACAGATACAGGCCTTTGGGCGTCGATGCCTGTTCCCGCCCTGTTGCTGGACGTCAATGACAATATTATCGACAGCAATCCCGCAGCGGAGGCGTTTTTGAACCTGTCGGCGAAATCGCTCCGGGGGAAGCCGTTGTGGGACAAAGTAATGATTGCCGCCCCCTTGGAAGAGCCATTTGCCCGGGCGCGCGATAACCGTGCCCCTCTGTTCGTCAACGATGTCGATGTCGGCAGTGGCGAACGTGCGCCGATGCAATGCAACATTCAGTTTGCGCCGCACCAAGGGTTCGATGGCGTGATGATCATGATGATCAGCCCGCGCGAAATCTCCAGCCGCATGACCCAGTCGCACAATACCGGCAAGGCTGCGAAGTCTGCGATTGGTATGGCCGAAATGCTCGCCCACGAGATCAAGAACCCGCTTGCTGGCATCACAGGCGCTGCGCAGTTGTTGTCGATGGGTTTGCCGCCTGAAGATCAGGAAATGACCGATCTGATCGTGGATGAATGTCGTCGCATCGTAAAACTTCTGGAACAGGTTGAGCAATTCGGCAATCTGCGTCCGCCCGAATTGCGCGCGATCAACCTACATGATGTGTTGGATCAGGCGCGTCGGTCTGCGGCTGTCGGTTTTGGCGCCCATATGTTGTTTATCGAAGACTATGACCCGTCTTTGCCGCACACGATGGCGGATGCAGATCAGCTATTGCAGGTGTTTCTGAACCTTCTCAAGAATGCATCGGAGGCTGGCGGTGATGGCGGGACCATCCGGTTGCATACGTTTTATGACCCATCCTTACGGGTGTATCGCCCTGATGGATCACAAGCCCGTCTGCCTTTGCAGGTCGAGGTAATTGATAATGGGCCCGGATTGCCCGCCGATATTGCTGGTGATGTTTTTGAGCCCTTTATTTCGGGCCGCGACAACGGCACCGGGCTCGGCCTTGCGCTGGTGTCCAAGTTGATCGGCGATGCGGGCGGCTGGATATCAGTCGACAGCGTTCCGGGCCGCACAGTGTTTCGCATTTCTCTACCGCTCGCCCCACACCAAACAGGAGATAACTGATGGATGGCACGATTCTTGTTGCTGATGACGACCGCACCATTCGGACGGTTCTGACCCAAGCGTTGACACGTGCGGGCTGCAAGGTGCACGCAACGTCGTCGCTTGTAACGTTGATGCGGTGGGTGGAAGAGGGCAAGGGCGATCTGGTGATTTCCGATGTGGTCATGCCTGATGGCAACGGGCTAGAACAGTTGCCAAAAATCGCAGCGGCCCGTCCCGGATTGCCAGTGATCGTGATCTCTGCCCAGAACACCATTATGACCGCCATTCAGGCCGCCGAGGCCGATGCGTATGATTATCTGCCCAAACCATTTGATTTGCCGGACCTGATGAAGCGTGCAGCCCGCGCCCTAGAGGTCAAGCGCCGCGTACCAAAGTCGCGTGATCCCAGTGCGACCCAAGAAAATAGCGATTTACCATTGGTTGGCCGCACCCCTGCGATGCAGGGGCTTTACCGATTGGTTGCTCGGGTGATGAACACCGCGTTACCAGTGCTAATCACCGGCGAAAGCGGAACGGGGAAGTCATTGATTGCCCGCGCGATCCACGATTTCTCAGACCGCAGATCATTACCATTTGTCGTCGTGTCGGGCGCGGATCTGGAAGGCATGGACGGTCCATCGGCGGCGTTGGCACGTGCAAAGGGCGGATCGCTGCTGTTTGATGAAGTCAGTGATTTGTCAGATGCGGCACAGGGGCGGATCGTGCGCATGCTTGATGCGCTGGGCGATACGGCCCCGCGCATTATGTCCACATCCCAGTCGGATTTGATTGGTCGGATGGAAACAGGTCAATTTCGCCAGGATCTATTCTACCGATTGGGCGGCGTGACGGTTGCCGTGCCATCCTTGCGTGAACGTGTGGATGATATCCCGCTGCTGGCCGCGCATTTTCTGGCCCGCGTCGAACGGGAAGGCGCAGCCCTGCGCCGGATGAGCGATGCAGCCCTTGACATGGTGCGTGCCTATAGCTGGCCGGGCAATGTCCGCCAGTTGGAGAACGCGGTCCGTCGGTTGGTATTCACCGCCACCGAGGAAGAAATTTCGCGCGCCGAAGTCGAGGTGGTTCTTGGCAACCAACCTGCGATGGAGCCGTTAAATAATGCGTCTGAGACTGATAAGTTGTCAGAAGCTGTGGGGAGACATCTGCGTCGGTATTTCGATCTGCATGGTGGCGATTTGCCCGCGCCAGGGCTTTATATTCGGATTCTAAGAGAGGTCGAAGGCCCGCTTTTGGAAATTGCGCTGGATGCAACTGGCGGAAATCAGGCAAAATGCGCCGATTTGCTGGGAATCAACCGGAATACTTTGCGTAAGAAGATCACTGAGCTCGATATCCACGTGACACGCCGCCGTAAATTGATGTAAAACCGCAACAGGACCGTGGCCCCCAAGACGCAGCTGTATCTTGGGACGGGCGCGGTATGTGGGGGTATGTGGGGGAAACCTCACCAATTAAAGGGGCAGATGCGCGTGCAGCGTAGCCTTAAACGTTTAAATTTTTCGCGTTTCAGCCGCTGGCGGCGGACGCGCGCTGTGCAGAACGCAACTGTTCTGGGCTTGGTCTTTTTAGGGCCAGTTTTGGCTGTTCTGACATACGTCGTACTCGGCCCGCTTGTGCAATCGTCAACCTCGCCTTTGTTGCGCCTGATCTTGTTGGCTGATCTTGTCTATGTGCTGGTTGTGGCCGCATTGGTGATGCAACGGGTCGCGCAGATGATATCGGCCAGACGGGCCAAATCGGCAGGATCGCTTTTGCATTTGCGCCTGACTGGCGTGTTTGCGTTGCTTGCGTTGATTCCCACGGTCCTTGTTGCGATTTTTGCTATGCTCACGCTGAACGTCGGGCTGGAGGGGTGGTTTTCTGAGCGGGTTCGGACCGTGCTGTCGACGTCGTTGACAACCGCCCAAGCCTACGAGGCTGAAGAACGACTTGAGCTGACCCGCGACGGGCAGGCGCTTGCTGCGTATTTGAATACGGAACGCCTGCGCGATTTCTTTATGGATGATGGCGATGTCCGCCAAGCGATCGCGCGCGTTCAAAACCAAATCGACCGGGGGCTCACCGAAGCGTATTTCATCAATGGGTCCGGTGAGATCATGACCCGTGGGGCAGGGTCGTATGATTTTGACTACGAGCAACCCGCGCCAGAGGATTTTGCAATTGCCGATAGCTCCGGCCTGCGTCTGATTGAAGATCTAACCAACAATGAATTTCGTGCACTGATTGCGATGCCGCGTTTCCAAGATCGCTACGTTTATGTCACGCGCGCTGTGGACGGCGCGATCTTGTCGCTGCTGGGGCAAACGACCGAAACTGTGGCCCTTTACGAACAGCTGGAAAACGATCGCGGCCGGCTTTTGTTAAACTTTGGCCTGATTTACTTGGGCTTTGCCGTCATTTTGATCCTTGCCGCGATTTGGCTGGGGCTTTGGTTCGCGGAACGTCTTTCGCGCCCTGTTGGCCGTTTGGTCACAGCGTCGCAGCGCGTGGGCGCAGGTGATTTGGAAGTCCGCGTCATTGAGGACGACGGCGACGATGAGATTTCGCAGCTGGGCAGCTATTTCAACCAGATGACCACGCAGCTTAAGCGGCAGCGCGACGAGTTACTTGAAACCAACCGGCAATCTGAACGCCGTCGCCGGTTGTTCGACAGTGTGCTGGGGTCGGTTACGTCGGGTGTTGTGGGCCTTGATGCAGATGGGCGCGTGGCCTTTGCCAACCGGTCTGCGCAGCGGTTGTTGTCGGTCACCGAAGAACAGGCCATGTCGGCTTTGTCCGTGGCCGTGCCGGAATTTGGAACCCTGTTTGATAAGATGCGCAGCGATCGCCGCGAGGTTGCGCAAGAGCAGATCAATTTGGTCCGCGATGGCCAGCAAGAAAGCCTGCTTGTGCGGATGTCACCGCGCCGAAATGCCGAGGGCGCATTGGAAGGCTATGTTGTGGCCTTTGATGACGTCACTAATCTGGTAAGCGCGCAGCGTATGGCCGCATGGGGTGACGTGGCTCGCAGGATCGCACATGAGATTAAGAATCCGCTGACGCCGATCCAATTGTCCGCCGAACGGATTAAGCGCAAGTTCTCTAAAGAGGTGGTCGAAAGTGACACGCTGGATCAATTGACAGATGTGATTGTACGCCAAACCAACGACTTACGACGCATTGTTGATGAGTTTTCCAAATTTGCGCGGATGCCAGAACCTGAATTGCGGGCGACTGATCTGGCAATTTTGGTCCGTGATGCGGTGACATTACAGGACGCAGGTCAGCCTCATGTGGCAATCTTTGCCGATCTGCCGGAAGCGGGCAAAATGCTCGATGTGGATGCCACAATGATCTCACAGGCGTTGACAAATTTGATCAAGAACGCCGGAGAAGCCACTGAAACATATATAGAAAAAATGTCACCGACAGGATTCAAACCGCAAGTCAGGGTTGAGATGACCTATGACGATACCAGCGCGCAGATCACAATCAGCGACAATGGCATCGGCCTGCCAACTGATCGCGCGCGGTTGTTTGAACCTTATGTCACAACGCGCGACAGCGGCACGGGTCTTGGGTTGCCGATTGTCAAAAAGATTATCGAAGAACACGGCGGCACGCTCGTTTTGACCGATGCCGTAGATTTTGACGGGGCCGGCCACATTGGCGCTGCCGCCGTTATCACACTTCCCCTTGGGCCTGTTGCCTTAGGGGACAAAAGCAAAGCTTGAGAGGATCCCATGGGCGATATTCTGATCACCGACGATGAACGCGACATTCGCGAACTTATCTCTGATATTTTGCAAGACGAAGGGTTTACCACCCGACTGGCAGGCACGTCTGACGACTGTATGGCCGAAATTGCCAAGGAACCGCCTGCGCTGATGATCCTTGATATCTGGCTTAAGGACAGCAGCATGGATGGGATCGACATCCTGAAGACCGTGAAACGCGATCATCCTGACATTCCGATTGTTATCATTTCTGGCCATGGCAATATCGAAATAGCCGTCGCTGCGATTAAACAAGGCGCATATGATTTCATCGAAAAGCCGTTTAATATTGAACAGTTACTCGTTGTTATTCGCCGTGCAATGGAAACTGCCAAGCTGCGCCGTGAAAATGTCGCGCTCAAGCGCGGCGAAGTGTCTGACACCGAAATGCTGGGCGATAGTGCGGCGTTCCGTATGCTCAAGTCACAGCTGGAAAAGGTCACGAAGTCCAACGGCCGTGTCATGCTGACGGGCCCTGCTGGTGCTGGTAAGGAAATTGCCGCCCGTTACATCCACGCCAATTCAAACCGTGCATCTGCGCCGTTTATCACCGTCAATTCTGCGTCGATCGAACCTGACCGGATGGAAGAGGTTCTTTTTGGACGCGAAGGCAGTAGCAATGGCGTCGAAAAGGGCCTGTTAGAAGAGGCAAACGGCGGTGTGATCTATTTTGAAGAGATCGCGGATATGCCGCTTGGCACGCAGTCCAAAATATTGCGTGTGTTGGTCGATCAACGGTTCCAGCGCGTTGGTGGTACAGAGAAGGTGCAAGTTGATTTGCGCGTGATTTCATCAACGAACCGCGATCTTGCTGCTGCCATTAATGCGGGTACATTTCGCGAAGAGCTGTATCACCGCCTTAATGTGGTCCCAATTCCGGTTCCAAGTCTGGAAGAACGTCGCGAGGATATCCCGCTTCTCGCCGAGCATTTCATCGAAATGCTGAATAAAACGCAGGGACTGCCGTTGCGTAAACTGGCCGAAGATGCTCGCGCACTGCTGCAAACCATGCTGTGGCCTGGCAACGTCCGTCAGCTTAAGAACGTCGTGGAACGTGTTCTTATCCTTGGGGAAAATACCCAAGACATTGCGGCCAAAGAGCTCCCTGCGTCGGATGAAACGTCTGCAGTGGATGAAGGGCGCATCGTGTTGTCAGGTGGTCTTGCGACCTTGCCGCTGCGCGAAGCCCGCGAGTTATTTGAGCGGGAATACCTGCTGACACAAATCAACCGATTTGGCGGAAACATCAGCCGTACTGCGTCATTTGTTGGCATGGAACGGTCCGCGTTGCACCGTAAGCTCAAGTCCCTCGGCGTGGCCACCACGAACAAAGCAGGCGGTCGCGTCGCCTATGTCGAAGGCGAGACCTGAATTGACGAAGCCCCGAGCCTCTGGCACCAGTGACGCCACACAAGGAGTGACATCATGAAAGTGATTATCTGCGGCGCAGGGCAGGTGGGGTGGCAAATCGCCCGCCACCTATCGGGTGAACGGAACGATGTCACCGTGGTTGATAACAACCCTGAATTGGTGCGTCGTGCGACCGATACGCTTGATGTACAAGGTGTCACCGGCTTTGCCAGCTATCCGGATATTCTGGAACGCGCCGGTGCACGTGACGCCGATATGATCATCGCGGCGACCCATTCCGACGAAGTCAACATGGTCACCTGTCAGGTGGCTCATTCGGTATTTGCGATCCAGCGCAAAATTGCCCGTTTGCGAGCGACCAGTTACCTGACAGCGATTTATTCCGACCTGTACCGCCGCGACCATTTGCCGATCGATGTGGTAATCAGCCCAGAAAAAGAAGTGGCCGAAGCGGCATTGCAGCGACTTGCGGCCCCTGCGGCGTTTGACACCGAAAGCTTTCTTGAAGGCAAAGCGCAGCTATTGGGCATCACTATCGGCGAAGAATGCCCTGTTGTTAACACGCCATTGCGCCAGTTAACGGACCTGTTTTCGACGTTGCGTGCGCTGGTGGTTGGTGTGCGCCGTGAAGGCACGTTGTTTGTGCCCTCCGCGGGTGATCAGCTGTTTGTGGGTGATGACTGCTATTTGTTCACCGACACGCAGGATATGACCCGTACGCTGGAAATTTTCGGCAAAACGCATGCCAAGCAAGAGCGTATCGTGATCATCGGAGGCGGTAATGTCGGTCTTGCTGTTGCGCGCGCTCTTGAGGCCCGCACCGAGCGCGTGCGCGTCAAAGTCATTGAGAAAAACCGTGATATCGCCGAAAGCGCCGCTGATTTGCTCGACCGTACGATTGTGCTGCATGGTGACGGGTTGGACAGTGGGCTTTTGGAAGAGGCGAACATTACGTCCGCTGATGCCGTGTTGGCAGTGACTGATGACGATAAAACCAATTTGCTGGCGTCTGTGCGCGCCAAAGAAATGGGCTGTAAAATGGCCATCACCCTGATCAACGATCCAACGTTGGTGCCGCTCTTGGGGCCTCTCGATATCGACGCCTATATCAACCCACGTGCGACGACTGTCAGCTCGATCTTACGCCATATTCGTCATGGTCGGGTCCGCAGCGTGTACTCGATTGGTGATGCAGAGGCAGAGGTGATTGAGGCGCAAGTTTTGGGCACCTCGCCGATTTCCGGACAAAAGATCAAGGATATTGACTTTCCAGAGGGCACGATCATTTGCTCTGTGATGAAAGGCGGAAAGACATATAAACCCACTGGCGAAACCCGTATCGGCGAAGGTGACGTGATTGCTATTTTTGCGATGGCAGATGATGTGTCAGAGATGGAACGTCTCTTGCAGGTTTCGATCGACTTTTTCTGATGAAGTGGGTGCAGCGCCTTCCGTTCTTTGTGGTCCTGATGGGCTTTGGCGCACTGTCGATGATCGTGCCGGCTGTGCATGGGTTCATCTTGTCGGATTTCACCACGATGCGGGTGTTCTTTTACGGTTTCATTCTGTTTTCAATCCTCACCGTGATCCTTGGCCTCGCGACTGCAGGCTATGCGCCGCGGAGTGTGGCCCGCAGTCAATTGGTCGCACTGGTGTCCGCGTTTACTGTGTTGCCGGTTATGTTTGCAGTGCCATTCCAAGAGGCGGTTGGCTACACCAGTTTCCTGAATGCATGGTTTGAAATGGTGTCGTGTTTTACGACCACAGGTGCCACCGTTTATGACAACGTGGGCCGTTTGACCCCATCGTTGCACGTCTGGCGTGGCCTTGTGGGCTGGATGGGTGGCTTGTTGGTGTGGATCACAGCAGTGTCTATCTTTGCACCTATGAACCTTGGTGGGTTTGAGGTCCGGTCAACCGCATCGGTGGGAAACGGGGCTGTGGCCCAAGCCTATAGTCAAATTGCTCAAGGTGCGGATCCATCAGCGCGTTTGGTCCGCTATGCGGCCCGCCTTATGCCCGTTTATGTGGGGCTCACTTTTTTGCTTTGGATCGGTTTGGTCTCCTTGGGCGAGGTGCCATATATCGCCTTCGTCCATGCGATGTCGGTGCTTTCCACGTCGGGGATTACGCCGATTGGTGGATTGTATTACGCCGTTTCAGGGGTCTGGGGCGAGGTGATAATATTCGTATTCTTCCTGCTGGCGATTTCCCGACTTAGCTTCAGTCCAGGATTACTGGGCGAAAACGACAAAGGCTTGGCGTCTGATCCTGAATTTAAAATGGGCCTCGCGTTGATCGTCGCGGTGACGAGCATGCTGTTTTTGCGCCATTTTGTCGGATCAATCGGTGAAGACAGCACGTCAACTGTTGGCCAAATGCTGCGTGCGATTTGGGGGGCTGCGTTTACGGTGACATCGTTCCTGACCACAACAGGGTTCGAATCGCGGTACTGGCTCGGGGCTGCGGATTGGTCTGGGCTTGAAACGCCCGGGCTGTTGCTCGTTGGACTTGCGTTGATTGGTGGCGGCGTTGCGACGACGGCGGGTGGCGTCAAATTGCTGCGGATCTACGCACTGTACCGACATTCCGAACGTGAATTGCAGCGTCTGGTGCATCCGTCATCTGTGGGTGGCGGTGGTCGCGATGCGCGGCGTATCCGTCGGCAGGGCGCCTATATTTCGTGGGTGTTTTTTATGCTGTTCGCGCTCAGTGTCGCGGGCGTCATGATCGCGTTGTCTTTGACGGGCGTTCAATTCGAAACAGCGATGGTGTTGGCGGTGTCCGCGCTGTCGACCACCGGCCCTCTGGCGGATGTTGCCGCAGAAAGACCCATTGCATTTTCGGGCATTCCAGATGCGGCCAAGGTGATTTTGGCGGCTGCGATGGTGTTGGGACGGTTGGAAACTTTGGCGATCATCGCGCTTTTCAACCCGGAAATCTGGCGAAACTAATCAGGGCCTTTTGGGGCTGGAAACTTGGTTTATGCCACGACATAATGGGGCATTAGACGCAGATGAGGTCGGTACGCGACCGCAAGAATAAAAAAGGGGTCCCGCAATGGCGGCCGATAAAGCAAATCTTCAGGATGCATTCCTAAATCATGTTCGCAAAGCCAAAGTACCGGTCACTATATTTTTGGTGAATGGTGTGAAACTTCAAGGGGTTATCACTTGGTTTGACAGCTTTTGCGTGCTTTTGCGCCGTGATGGCCAATCGCAATTGGTTTACAAAAGCGCTATTTCCACGATCATGCCTGCGCAGCCGATCAGCCTTTATGAAGGCGAAGAATAAGTTTGCAAGAACAAGAACAGCTCAAAACGCGAGCTTGGGTGATTCACCCTGAACTTAAAACGGACCATACGCGCAGGGACTCTGGCCCAGCGTTGGAGGAAGCCGTGGCTTTGGCCGCCGCTTTGCCGAACCTAGAGGTTGTCGGGTCCGATGTTGTCCGGCTGCCGAAAATTCACGCGGGGATGTTGCTTGGTAAGGGCAAGATCGAAGAACTGCGTGTGATATTGGAGGCCAATGAAGTCGAGCTTGTCTTGATCGATGGCCGCGTCACCCCTGTTCAGCAGCGGAACTTGGAAAAAGCATGGGGCGTCAAACTGCTTGATCGCACCGGCCTGATCCTCGAGATTTTCAGCGACCGTGCCCGTACTGCCGAAGGCGTTTTGCAGGTCGAGATGGCCGCACTGTCGTATCAGCGGACACGTCTTGTACGCGCATGGACCCATTTGGAACGTCAACGTGGCGGTCTTGGGTTTGTTGGTGGGCCGGGTGAAACCCAGATCGAGGCCGACCGCCGTGCCATTGATGACCAGCTAAACCGCCTGCGCAAGCAGATGGCCAAGGTTGTTAAAACCCGTGCGCTGCACCGTGCATCCCGCGCCAAGGTTCCATTCCCGATTGTGGCCCTCGTTGGGTATACAAACGCTGGCAAATCAACGCTATTCAATCGCCTGACGGGCGCAGAAGTCTTTGTGAAAGACATGTTGTTTGCCACGCTTGATCCGACCATGCGTAAAATCATGTTGCCGTCCGGCGACGAGATTATCATGTCCGACACCGTTGGTTTTATCAGTGACCTGCCGACCGAACTGGTTGCGTCATTCCGTGCGACGCTTGAAGAAGTGTTAGACGCCGATCTGATCGTGCATGTCCGTGACATTAGCCACGAACAAACCGAAGAGCAGGCGATGGATGTCCGCACCATTCTGACAACCCTTGGTGTGTCTGAAAATGCACCATTGGTTGAAGTCTGGAACAAAATCGACCTGCTAGATGACGACGCCCGCGCTGCAGCCCAGACCGAAGCAGACCGCAAGGATGATTTGTTTGCGATCTCTGCTGTCACTGGTGCTGGCATGGACGACCTGTTGGCATCTTTGTCCGAGCATCTAAAAGACCCGCGCCGCGAAGAGGTGTTGGAGCTTTCATTTGCCCAAGGCCGCGAGCGGGCTTGGTTGTTTGACGCAGGTGTTGTGACAAACGAAGAATTGACGGAAACAGGTTATACGCTGACCGTGTTCTGGACCATTCTCCAAAAAGAGCGGTTTACGCGGATTTAATCTGCCGCTGGCCGCAGTTGGGTGACACCCACTGCGGCCGCGCGCGCAAGATCCGGGTCTAGTGACATCGGAATGTACTCACCACGGCGCCACAGCTCTCCCAAATTGTCATAGTAGCGCGACAACGGGTGGCCGGACTGCCCTGTGGCGGACACGAACACCGAACTATCCGGGTCAGCAAAGTCATAAACCCCACGGTAGCCCGCAGAATGTACGTTTTGGAATGGGTTAGGGCCCGTGCCTGACGTGAGACCGCGTTGCAGGGTGTTGTCACCGCCGCTGGTGGATTGCCGGATGTTGACGAACCAATCAAGAACTGGCGCAGTCCCCAAAACAGGGTGGTCGTGGGTCGCTTGATGCAGGTCGCCCCAGCGCAAGGACGCCACTGTGCCGCCGACGTTCTCGTCGATCCAGATCAGCGCATCATCCAATGCGAGACGCGCAATATCGGTGCAGGTTTCAACTGGCGCTGATTGCAGTACGTCGCACCACGCGGATGCGCCGTCGACGTCGCGGAATACGCGTTCGACGAATAGCGGGTTCGGATGAGTGAATTCGGATGTCAGCGGCCCCATTTCATCACGGATCAGTCGGTCTTGTAGGTGGCGCAGCCACGCCGCGTAAAGCAGCGGTTCAGGCAGGTGTTCGTTCATTTCGCCGTTCCAGGCGGCCAGCAGCTCCAGCGCTTGCTGGCGGCGGCGTTCTGATGTGCCATCGGCGGCGGCCTCGCCTGTGAACCAAAGGTCAGCGCCCATCAGCGGCAAAAGCGAGCGCGCCGTAAAGCTGACCGTGTCGAGCTGCGCTTCGATAAAGCTTTCGCGGGTATGCACCGCGCGGCTTTGCATCAAGCGCTTCCACCGGTTGATGCGCTGACTATCGCCCCATTCATATGACACGTGATTGGGGAAAGGACGATCGGATGTCTTGTTGTTGGTATTGCCAAGAATGCCCCCCTGCGGATTAATGAACGCGGGGTTGTCTGCATATGGCAGACGTCCTTTCCAACGGTTTTGCGGCAAATATCCATAGCTGGGCAGGCGTCCTTGGCTTTGGTGGGCTGCATCGCGCGCAGGGAAAGCCCCAATGGTTTTCATCGCGATCTGGTTGCGGTCAGCCAGCGTCAGGTTCTGTGACGGCGCGATGTAGTCTTCCGCCGCAGCAATCGCATCTTGCACGGTTTGGGCGCGGCTAATGGCAAGGCCCGCCGACATTGATGTGTCTTTGTCAGACAGCGCAGTCCAGCCGATGGCTGTTACGTGGCCAGCTGGCGTAATTGACCCCAAGTCATATTGGGTCGCTGGCATGATCGGTCCATTCACGCTCCAGCGTAGTTTGACAGTGACGGCAGGGGCGTCTTTGACGCGGACAATACTCTCGCGGGTGCGGAACGGGGTCCAGCCGTTTTGAGTGCGGTACTCAGTGGTATTGTCTGGATTCAGTTCTTCCAAGAACACATCTTGGTCGTCGAGGTAACTGCTGGTCAGCCCCCAGCCAAGGTCCGCGCTGCGGCCTGTCAAAACGATAGGCATGCCCGGAATGGTGCCACCGATGATGCCGCCAGATTGCAGTTCTAGGCGGGCCAGATACCAGATGGTTGGGGCTGTCAGGCCAAGGTGTGGATCATTGGCGAGCAACGTGGCGCCCGCCGCGGACCTGTCGATGCTGGCCGCCCATGAATTTGACGCACCTGCCAATTCAGGCATCTTTGACGGGTTCAACGGACCAAAGGCCATGCGCATGTTCGGCGTGTAGCGCGGCAAGTTAGGGACCAACTGGGCATAGTCGGGCAGGGCCGCGACACCTGTGCTAGGGTCGTCCGGCAATAGGTCCGCCAACCGGTCTGACGGGAGCATGAGAGACGCGCGCGCGCGCAGGACTTCGCGTTCCAGATGGGAGGAAAGTTGCAGTGCCATCAGTTTTAGGATTGCGAGGCTGTCGGCTGCTTGCCACGGCGAAACAGGGTGGTTGAACAGCCACATTTCCGGTGCACCACGCCCGCGTGAACCTGCGTTCACCTCGGCCAACCAAGCGTTGACGCCTGCTGCATAGGCATCAAGCGCGACTGTTGTCGTCTCATCTTGAAC
Source organism: Yoonia sp. (assembly GCA_023955335.1). GTDB lineage: Bacteria > Pseudomonadota > Alphaproteobacteria > Rhodobacterales > Rhodobacteraceae > Yoonia. The sequence continues at coordinate 9,835 of JAGSGF010000035.1, read as the reverse complement.
ATCCACCGAGGCCACGGCCAGATTGTAGATATCATAGCGCCGGATCACTTTGTCGATCTCAAGCGTGCGTTCGCCAAACAGTTCCGATAACCGCCCTTGGGCGGTGCGCCGCAGCATGGTCATCTGCCACATTCGGTCCTGGGCATGGGCAAACCCCAGCGCAAAATAGACGTCAGCGTCATTTTCGCCAAAAATGTGGGGGACATTTGCATTGTCGCGCACGATTTCCACCGGTGCATTCAACCCAAGGACGGCAGATTTCGCATCATAGTCAGGCAAGGAACGTGAAGCAAAATAATAGGTCAACCCAAAGGCCCCCACGACCAGAAAGATCATGACCGACACAAGGCGGAGAAGCCAGCGAAACAGAAGCGCCATAATGGAGGGCCTTAAACAATGCAGTTGAAGCAGGTATGTAGCGGTTTCAGCGCCGTTCTGCCACCACTTATGCGCGGCTTTTTGCAGCACCAATCGCGACTTGCAAGGCCATTTGCTGCGTCGTCAAAATGGGGATGCTTAGATCAGCGAGCAATCGCGCAGCGCCTGCCAACAACATCGACACCGGTTCCCTCCAACAGCGCGCCAAACGTGCCGACACACACCGGCGCTGTCTGGAGGAAACCAATCTTTATTTTTCTGGCATCAGCCCGCGCGGGCTAAACCGGAGCACAAGCAGCAGCACGAGCCCCATCGTGAACAGGCGGAAGTGTGCAGCTGCGTCCTCCATCCGAATGCGGAACCAGTGGTCGGCGTCAAACCCTGCGGTTGATATTTCGGCAATCCAAAGTCCAAGTGGTTCGACCATGACCCAAAGCCACCAAATCAGGAACCCGCCCAGCACCGCACCAAAGTTGTTGCCTGACCCACCGACAATAACCATGACCCAAATCAGGAACGTAAAGCGCAGTGGCTGATAGGCTGTTGGCGTGAGCTGACTGTCGAGAGTTGTCATCATAGCCCCCGCAATCCCGCAGATCGCAGACCCTAGGATGAAGATTTGCAAATGCCTTGCGGTGACGTTTTTACCCATCGCCTCGGCGGCAACTTCATTGTCACGAATGGCACGCATCATGCGCCCCCATGGGCTGTTTAGCGCGCGTTGGGCGAGCCAAAGCAAAGCCACAAGGAAGATCGCAAACAGGATCGCGTAACCCATCTTGGTGTACAACGTAGACGCGGTTGTTGGATCAAGACCCAAGGACGCGGCGCGTTCCACAAAGCCCAGATCGTTTTGCAGATCGATTTCATATGGCACCGGGCGGGGCAGGCCGTTGACGTTTTTCACGCCGCGCGACAGCCAGTCTTCGTTCTTCATGACCGCGATGATAATCTCGGCAATACCAAGCGTCGCAATAGCCAGATAATCCGACCGCAACCCAAGGGCCGTCTTGCCGATGATCCACGCCGCACCAGCAGCAAAAACGCCGCCGACTGGCCATGCCACGACCGTCAACCAACCGTAGTCTTTATAGTTGTCGCCACCCCAGTTCAGCCCACCAAGGTACCCCGTGGCCGCTGGATCAATTGCCTCAACAGCAGCCACGCCACCGTCAAACACAGCGCGAAACGCAAAGAAGCCAAGCACAATAAACGCAAAAGTCGTCAGATTGCGCAGCCGCCCTTTGGGCAGATACCCGTACAGCTTTACGGCGCCGACAATCGTGACCGCGCCCAGCGCGAGCCCCGCCAAAATCTGCCAACCGCCCGCCGACCAGGCCCCCGGCGTGGTCGGCATTGAGACCAGCACAGTAGCCAAGCCACCCAGCGCCACAAACCCCATAATCCCGATGTTAAACAGCCCCGCAAAGCCCCATTGCAGGTTCACACCCAGCGACATGATCGCGCCGATCAGCGCAAAATTCAGCATCTTAAGCGCGGAGTCCCATGATCCAGAAAAGATCCAGAACGTCGTCGAACCTTCAAGAATATACAGGGCCGCGACCCCGACAACGAGCAGTAGATTACGCAGTGAAATGGTCATACGGATTTCCCCTTAAACAGGCCGGTTGGCTTGAACAGCAGCACAATAATGAGAATGGAAAAGCTGACCGCGAATTTATAGTCGGTCGACAACAGTTGGACCAAACCCGTTGGCTCGAGGCTCTCTGGCAACAGATAGACAAGCACCTTTTTGAACGCATAAGTGATGGTCACTTCGGAAAACGCGATGACAAACCCGCCTGCGATAGCGCCCAATGGGTTGCCCAATCCGCCGACGATTGCACTGGCGAATATCGGCAGAAGCAGTTGGAAATACGTGAAGGCCTTGAATGACTTATCAAGCCCGTAAAGCACACCCGCTGTGGTGGCCAAGGCGGCGACGATCATCCACGTGACCATAACGACCTTTTCAGGATTGATGCCTGACAGCAGCGCCAAGTCTTCGTTGTCCGAGAACGCCCGCATGGATTTACCGGTGCGGGTTTTGTTAAGGAACCAGAACAAGACAACGACGACAAAGATAGCCACAACGACTGTGATCCCTTGGGTCGTTTTAATAGCCAGCCCTTCTTTCAGGCCCGTCATCTCTTTGAATGTACGTGCCGAGATGATGAACCGTTCACCGTCCGTGAACCGGATATCGCGCACGCCGATCACAAAACGCACAACGCCGTTCATGATGAACATGACACCCATTGATACGATCACAAGGATCACCGGGGCGGCTTTTTGTTTGCGGTAGAATTTGTAGACCAGCTTATCGGTGAACAAGACCAGCAAACAGGTCGCCGCAATCCCAAAGGGCAGGGCGAGCAGGGCGGTTGGTAGGGGGCCAAATGTGATCCCCATCGACAGCAACCCAGACGTAAACAAGATCGTCATCGCCGTGCCAAAGGCCATGGTGTCACCATGCGCAAAGTTTGAGAACCGCAAAATGCCATAGATCAGCGTGACCCCAAGCGCCCCAAGCGCAAGTTGCGCACCGTAAGCGGCCCCGGGGACCAGCACATAGTTTGAAAATGCCACGATTGCGTTTAAGAAGTCCATCAAGATACAGTCTCCGTGCAGACGCCACGATAAGACATCGAAATCTCTTCCTCGAGCATGTGTATTGAATAGTAGGCCAAACCATCTTTCACGCTAAGCAAGCGCTGGGTGGCATCATCACTAAATGAATTGAAACCGAAATAGGTCGTGGCCCAAATGGGAACCGCCTTAAAGGTTCCAGATATATCGGTCACTTCGGTGTAGAATTGCCCCGGTGCAAGATCCCAGACGTTTTGTGGATTGCTCGCAGAAAGCGGCGCATCCAATGCAAAAAGCTGAGGCGCATTGTCACGCGGGAACGACAGGTCATATGACGTTGCCTGACAGGGTTCGCTGTCCATGCATTCAGTGGTGAAACTGCACGCGACGGTCGTCATCTCGGCTTGAGCGCTCATTGGCAGCAAAACCAAAAGCGTCCCAAAGACGTGGCGTGCACACAGGGTGGCGGGTAAAGTCATAATACGATCAACCCCCCAAGAAACTACGGCGGACTTCTTCATCAGCCAAAAGCTCTTTACCTGTGCCCGTATGGGCATTACGGCCCTGTACCAAAACATAGGCTTTATCTGCAATTTCAAGCGCTTGGCGCGCGTTCTGCTCCACCATCAGGATGGGGATGCCCGTGCGGGCCACCTCAATGATCCGGTCAAACAGCTCATCCATGACGATTGGGGACACGCCAGCGGTTGGCTCGTCGAGCATCAAAACTTTTGGCTGTGTCATCAAAGCACGGCCAACGGCGACCTGTTGGCGTTGACCACCAGACAATTCACCCGCCGCTTGATTGCGCTTTTCTTTGAGGATCGGAAACAGGTCATAAATCTGCGTCATCGTGTCGCCAAAATCATCAGTGCGAATGAACGCACCCATTTCCAGATTTTCCTCGACAGTCATTGACGTAAAGATGTTGGACGTCTGCGGGACAAAACCCATGCCCTTCACAACGCGCTCTTGCGGGGACAGCTTGGTGATGTCTTCGCCGTCCAACCGGACCGACCCGCTATGCACATTCAACATGCCAAACACAGCTTTCATCGCGGTGGACTTACCGGCGCCATTGGGGCCAACGATCACGGCAATTTCGCCTTTGTCGACAGACACAGTGCACCCGTGCAAAATATCAGGGCCTTTACCGTAACCGCCGGTCATGGCGTCGCCTATCAGAAATGGCTCAGACATTGGCCGGCCTCGCTTTTTTCAAAATACTCAAATTCCGTCCCATCAGGCTTTTGCCAACTTGTCTTTGTTTTTCAAACCTGTGCCCAAATAGGCCTCAATGACTTGCTCGTTGGCTTTGATTTCGGCCAAGGTGCCTTCGGCCAGCACTTTGCCTTCGGCCATACAGATCACCGGATCGCAAAGGCGGCCGATGAAGTCCATATCGTGTTCAATTACGACGAATGTGTAGCCCCGTTCTTTGTTCAAACGGATAATTGCATCGCCAATCGTATTCAGCAGGGTGCGGTTCACGCCTGCGCCAACTTCATCCAAGAATACAATCTTGGCGTCGACCATCATGGTGCGGCCCAGTTCCAGCAGCTTTTTCTGCCCACCGGACAGGTTGCCTGCTTTTTCGTCTTTCAGGTGGTCGATTGTAAGGAATTCAAGCACTTCATCGGCTTTTGCCAAAAGTGCGCGTTCTTCGTTCGCAATACGTTTGCGGCCAAACCATGTATTCCAAAGCGTTTCACCTGATTGCGCCCCGGGCACCATCATCAGGTTCTCGCGAACGGTCATGGTTGAACATTCATGGGCGATTTGGAACGTGCGCAGCAGCCCTTTGTGGAACAGTTCATGCGGCGGCAGACCGGTGATGTCTTTGCCCAGCATCGTCACGCGTCCAGCGGATGGTTCAAGAACACCCGCGATCACATTGAAAAGAGTAGTTTTTCCTGCACCATTGGGACCAATAAGCCCTGTAATGGTGCCTTCTTGGATGCGCAAAGATGCACCATCTACGGCGTGAAAACCGCCAAAAGTCTTCACCAGATTTTCGACAACGATCATAAAATTCCCCCAGCACGTCCAAAACGTGTCGTAACGTGTTGAAATGGCGCAGGTAAACCCCGCGCCATTCCGATAGTTCAGACCAACTTAGCGGTAGCCGATTGTCGAATAAACGCCGTCGGCGAATTCGATTTCCTGATAGTTGCCAGCAGATTCGCCGGGACCGATCAGTTCAACCGCGGATGCACCGACATAATCGATTGCACCGCCAGCAGCCAGGATCTCCAGACCCTTCGCAAGCTCGCCCGGCATGATCTGCTCGCCCGGTGCGTTTGCAACGTCCATGACATGATCTTTGAAGTCTGCAGACGCAGACGATCCAGCAGCCTGCATGGCCAACATGATCAACGCAGCAGCGTCATAGCTTTCGGGAGCAAATGCACCTGTGCCATCAAAACCAGCTGCAGCAGCAAGTTCAACAAACAAGCCGGAGCCTGCATTGTCTGTACCAGGGTACGCGCCATAAGAGCCGTTCATTTCAGCACCGAAGTTTTCGTTCAGCTTTTCACCGACCATGCCGTCCGGGACATAGAATGTGTCGAACGCCCCGGTATCCAAAGCAGCGCGGATAACGCCGGAACCACCTTGGTCAACGTAGCCTGCAACAACCAGAACTTCGCCGCCAGCGGATGCAAGTGCACCAACTTCTGCGGAATAGTCGGCCTTGCCGTCTTCGTGCGCCGCAGAGATTGTGACTGTGCCGCCAGCGGCTTCAAAAGAAGCTTGGAATGCGTCAGCCAAACCTTTGCCGTAGTCGTTGTTTGTGTAGGTCAAAGCTACTTCGTTCACACCACGATCCTGAAGGATGTTTGTGATAATCACGCCTTGGCGGGCGTCAGATGGTGCTGTGCGGAAGAACAAGCCGTTGTCTTCAGCGGTGGACAGGCCCGGAGATGTCGCGGAAGGCGAAATCATCACAACACCGTTTGCCAATGCCACGTTTGCAAGGATCGCACCGGTTACGCCAGAACAGTCAGCGCCCATGATGGCGTTTACTTTGTCGGCTGTGACCAGACGTTCAGCAGCTGTCGTTGCAGCGCCTGCGTCGATGCATGTGCTGTCTGCACGAACAGACGTGACGGTGGATCCGTCTAGCAACGCACCGGACTCGGAAACTTCTGCCATTGCCAATTCAGCGCCCGCGCCCATTGCAGGCGTGATGGATTCAAGTGGACCGGTGAAGCCCAAGATCACACCGATTTTCACGTCTTCAGCCAAAGCAGCGCCAGACATCATCGTAATGGCGGTTGTCGCCATAAGTAGGTTTTTCATTTTTCTCTCCCGTTTGGATACTTTTATCCTGACGCATAGATTAACAGCGCCGATCAGAATGTGAAGCGTGAACGCACCGTCAATCGTGCCGGAAATGGCTGCTTTTGCGGGCAAAACGGCTTTTTAAGCTGAAATCAGATCGACAAGCGCGTCGCGTGGGCGCCTCTTTCGCGATAAGGCGTCGTGTCATAGTGGGACCGATAGCATTTTGAAAAATGCGATGGTGATGCGAATCCACAGGCCAAGGCCACGTTTATCACGGTCATATCGGTCTGCATCAACAGGTTGCGTGCCTTTTGCAGCCGCAGTTCCATATAATACCGCTTGGGGCTGCGCGACAGATACCGACGGAACAACCGCTCTAGCTGCCGCGTGGACATGCCCACATCCTTGGCCAACACTGCGGGGCTGATCGGCTCTTCGATGTTGGTTTCCATGATCTGGATCACACGGGATAGCTTTGGATGCCGGACGCCAATGCGTGTCGGGATAGAAAGCCGCTGTGTGTCTTGGTCGGTTCGAATGGACGAATAGATGAGGATATCAGCGACGGCATTCGCCAAATCTTCGCTGTGATCATCGGCCACGATTTTGAGCATCAGATCGATCGACGCCGTGCCACCAGCCGTAGTGATCCGGTTGCCGTCGACGACGAATACGGATTTGGTCAGCTCAACATCTTCGAATTCCTCAAGGAAACTGTCTTGGTTCTCCCAGTGAATGGTGGCCTTTTTGCCGTCCAGCAGGCCAGCGCGCGCCATCGTATAGCCAGCGGTACACAAACCAGCGATGGTCACACCGCGTCGTGCCTCGCGTCTGATCCAGTTAAGGATGCGTTTGGTGGTCGCGTGCTGAATGTCCACGCCGCCGCAAAGCATGATGGTGTCGTCGCGCTCCAGTTCGCACAGATCATCCTGCACGGTGAACCGACAACCGTTCGAACAGGTCGCAGTCTCGCCGCCCTCGGCGATGATTTTCCAAGTATAAAGTTGTTTACCCGCAGTGCGGTTAGAAATGCGCAAGCTTTCGATCGCTGACGCAAAGCACAGCATCGTAAAATTTTCCATAAGGACAAAGACAAACCGGCGGGGTTTGCCACTGTGGTCCACATCTACTGTTTGCGGTTTTGACGTCATTTGCATGTTCTTTTATATTTGAATTGATGGACCACAACAGCTTTACTTATCGGCGACAAGACCTATTGCACCTTTGTTACGGCTGAACGGCGCTTGCAATTGTACAAGTTTCTGTGCCTTTTGCCATTGGCCTGCCTAATTGGGCAAGGTATACATTGCAGTGCTACCGCTAACAGCGGCGTAAAACTGATATATTGGAGCAAAACCATGACTGACTGGCAAACATCTGACTGGCGCAAAAAGCCCCGGGTCCAGATGCCTGACTATCTTGACGAGGGTGCGTTAAATTCTGTCGAAGGCCGTCTTGCCAGCTATCCACCGTTGGTTTTTGCCGGCGAGGTCCGCAAATTGCGGTCAGAATTGGCCGCAGTGAGTCGCGGTGAAGCGTTCTTGTTGCAAGGCGGCGATTGTGCCGAAAGCTTTGCTGAGTTTTCCGCTGACGGTATCCGCGACACATTCAAAGTGATGTTGCAGATGGCCATGGTCCTGACATACGGCGCCAAAGTGCCTGTTGTAAAAGTCGGCCGTATGGCGGGGCAAATGGCCAAACCACGGTCCGCAGCGACAGAAACTGTTAATGGCGTCGAGCTGCCAAGCTACCGCGGTGACATCATCAACGGTTTTGATTTTACGCCGGAGGCCCGCATTCCGGACCCAAAACGGATGGAGCAGGCCTATTTGCAGGCCGCCGCCACGTTGAATCTGTTGCGCGCGTTTTCCACGGGGGGATATGCCGATGTGCGCAAGGTCCACGCTTGGACACTTGATTTCACCGCTGGCCCCGAAGCTGAAAAATACCGCGAGATGGCGGAACGCATTGGCGATACGCTTGACTTCATGGAAGCCGCTGGCATCCGTGATCAGGCTGCGCATACAATGCAGACTGTCGATTTCTATACATCCCACGAGGCGTTGTTGCTGGAATACGAAGAGGCCCTGACACGGGTTGATTCCACATCCGGCAAATGGCTTGCGGGGTCTGGCCACATGATCTGGATCGGGGATCGCACCCGTCAGCCAGACGGTGCCCATGTTGAATTCTGCAAGGGGGTTCAGAACCCGATTGGGTTGAAGTGTGGTCCGACAATGACATCAGGGCATTTGAAATCACTGATGGCATCGCTGAATCCAGACAATGAACCGGGTCGTTTGACGCTGATCAACCGCTTTGGGGCGGGATCAGTTGGCGATCACTTGCCCCGTTTGATCAAGGCCGTCCAAGAAGAGGGTGCAAACGTTGTTTGGACCTGTGACGCGATGCATGGCAACACGATCAAGTCGACAACGGGTTATAAAACCCGCCCCTTCGATAGCGTGATGCGCGAAGTCCGTGAATTCTTTGCAGTTCACAACGCTGAGGGCACCGTTCCTGGTGGCGTGCATTTCGAGATGACCGGCAAGGACGTGACCGAATGTACAGGTGGCGTGCGCGCTGTCACAGATGAAGACCTGTCGGATCGTTATCACACTGCCTGCGACCCACGTTTGAATGCGTCGCAGTCGCTTGAACTGGCATTCTTGGTGTCTGAAGAGCTGTCAGCCCGCCGCGCCCAGTTGCAGCAGGCCAAAGCGAGCTAAGTCAGCCGTTATTGACGACCAATTTCAAAGCCGGGCGCTGCGCAGCGTTCGGCTTTTTTGATGGCTGCAGGGCTTGGGTCGGCATCATGCTAATCGGTTCATGCCGCGTTGGTTTTGTATCATCAATCGAGAGCCGCCGCTTGCGCGTCCCCAATGGTCTGTCGGTAACCAACGCCCCAACAACCCGCGACACATCGCCTTGATTGTCGACCAAGGGCATGAACAAAATTTGCCCTATGACCTGTTTGCGCATCAACGTGGCCGGTGCAAATAGCGGCAGGGCGACGATCGCTGGATCGGAAAATGCCATTTCCAAGTGCACGGCAAGCGTCGACCTGTCGTCGGGACCAAAGAAGGCGCTGATCGGCATGCCGCGCGGGTCCATCCGCAATATATCGTGAAGCTTTTGTCCTGCCACACGCATGCGCGCCACACCCGGTGCCACACGCTGAAGAACGAATGACCAAGGAAGCGCGCTGCCAATGGCACGTGGATCGACATCGTTGCGTGCTGGTATCTGGCCATCGGAACGCAGGCTGTGCCAATGTTGTTCAAGTTGCCTTAGCACGGGGTGGGGCGCGTCTTGTGTGCGTCGTGCAAGACTAGGAAACTGAGGTGTCTGGGTCATTGGACCATCTTTCGTCGATCTATCAAAATGTGGGGCCGCGTATGCCGCCGTTAAAAACTTATTATCAAAGATTACTCAAATTTTCACTTATACTCGGAGTCCTTGATTACCCGACTTTTGTATTGACGGACTGAGCGAATGGGATTCAGGTGTTTGTATGATCCGTCCGAATTTCCTCACTGCTTCAGATCGCCTTGAACTTTTGTCTTGCGTGAAGCGCCAACGT
>JAGSGF010000015.1 GCA_023955335.1 Yoonia sp. | reverse complement strand
GACGGATGACCGGTTGCGTTACCAAGGTTCAACAACCGCCCCTCGGACAGCAGGATCAACCGACTGCCAGATGGCATCTCAATCATGTCGACCTGGTCTTTGATGTTCGTCCACTTGTGGTTTTTCAGGGATGCGACCTGAATTTCATTGTCGAAGTGGCCGATGTTACCAACGATCGCCATGTCTTTCATCTTGCGCATATGCTCGATGCGAATGACGTCTTTATTGCCAGTTGTGGTGATAAAGATGTCAGCCGTCTCAACTGCGTCTTCCAGCAATACGACTTCAAAGCCGTCCATCGCAGCCTGCAATGCACAGATTGGATCGACCTCAGTGACCTTTACGCGGGCACCAGCGCCGGACAGGGACGCAGCGGACCCTTTGCCAACATCGCCGTAACCGCACACAACAGCGACCTTACCGGCCATCATCGTGTCAGTCGCACGGCGAATACCGTCAACAAGGCTCTCTTTGCAGCCGTATTTGTTATCAAACTTGGATTTGGTCACACTGTCATTTACGTTGATCGCAGGGAACGGCAACTGGCCATTCTTATGCAGGTCATACAGACGGTGCACACCTGTCGTCGTTTCCTCGGACACACCCATGATCGCGGCCCTCGTCTTGGCAAACCAACCCGGCGTCTCGGCGATACGTTTCTTGATCTGAACCTTGATGGCTTCTTCCTCTTCGGATGTCGGCACAGCCAGCACATCTTCGCCAGCTTCCATGCGGGCACCCAGCAGAATATACAGCGTGGCATCGCCACCATCATCAAGGATCAGGTTCGCGCCTTCGGGGAACATGAACGAGCGATCCAAATAATCCCAATGCTCGGTCAATGACTGGCCTTTGATCGCGAACACCGGAACACCGGATTCTGCAATCGCAGCCGCGGCATGGTCTTGCGTGGAAAAGATGTTGCAAGACGCCCAGCGCACATCAGCGCCAAGCGCGGTTAGCGTCTCAATCAGAACCGCCGTCTGGATCGTCATATGCAAAGATCCAACAATGCGGGACCCAGCCAGCGGTTTGGCGTCACCGAATTCTGTCCGCAGCGACATCAGCCCCGGCATTTCGGTTTCCGCGATATCGAGCTCCTTGCGGCCAAAGCCCGCCAATGCAATATCTTTTACAATATAATCCGTCGCCATCTGGCACATCCTTTTTCATCTGGTTGTTGGGGCATTTAGCACCGCAACCCCCCTACGACAATGGTCACGAGGTCACATATGAAACAGCCGCGCGCATGGCAGCGTATGTTATCGGGTCGCAGGCTTGACCTACTGGACCCAACACCAATGGATATCGAGGTCGAAGACATCGCTCACGGGCTTGCATTTGTGGCGCGGTGGAACGGACAGACGATTGGGGACTACGCCTATTCCGTCGCCGAACACTCTTTATTGGTCACTGATATTTTCACAGCGCAGAACCCGACAGCACCTATCAAATGGCAGCTCGCCGCACTTTTGCACGATGCGCCCGAATACGTGATTGGGGATATGATCAGCCCCGTGAAGGCCGCCGTTGGCCGAGATTATGGCGTGCTCGACGACCGATTGATGGCCGCGATCCACATCCGGTTTGGCCTTCCTGCGCAACTGCCTGTCACGATCAAGAAGCAGATCAAGAAGGCGGATAAGATTTCAGCATGGCTGGAAGCCGTGCAAATTGCAGGGTTTACGGCAGCCGAGGCTGATAAATTCTTTGGAAAGATAGACACTAAATTGGCCGAAACGCTAGAAATTCGGCTGCGGCCCCCTGTCGAAGTCCGCAATGACTTTACCATGCGCCATGCCAACCTGATGGATAGATTATGATCAACACACGCATTCGGCCCGCTGTACCTGGCGACGCACCGCAAATGGCTGTGCTTTTGAACGGCGTTATCGCCGCTGGCGGCACAACTGCGCATCAGACACCGATGACCGCTACTGAAATGCGCGATCACTACATTGCGCCCGACGGTGTGATTAGCGTGCAAGTCGCGATCACAAACGGGCGGCTATCCGGGTTTCAGTTTCTTGGCTGGCCAGCCAATCCTAGTGATCCGATGCCAGACGGCTGGGCGATCATCGCGTCATTTGTCGCACTTGATCGAGGTCAGTTGGGGATCGGGCAAAAGCTGTGGTCAGCCACACGGCGTGCCGCCGTCGCCGCTGGCGTGCAAACTATCGATGCAACGATCAGGGCGGATAATGTTGGTGGCCTAAAATATTATGGCGGGCTTGGGTTCACGGATTACGCCGAAATCCCAAACTTGCCGTTATCAGATGGCACACCCGTGACCCGCATTCGCAAGAAACTGGTCCTACAGGCCTAACGCGGGCTGCGTTTTGCCAAGATGCGCTGCAATGTACGGCGGTGCATGCTTAAACGACGGGCGGTTTCTGATACATTCCGGTCGCACATCTCGAACACGCGCTGAATATGTTCCCAACGCACGCGGTCCGCGCTCATTGGGTTTTCTGGCGGTGGAGGCATCTCGCCCTCCTGCGCCAATAGGGCGTTTGTAATGTCGGTCGCATCGGCAGGTTTGGCCAAATAATCGGTGGCCCCGATTTTAACCGCAGCGACCGCCGTGGCAATCGCGCCGTATCCGGTCAAAACCACGATCCGCGCATCAGGGCGACGCTCTCGTAGCACCTCGACAACATCCAGTCCATTGCCATCGCCAAGCCGCAAATCACACACTGCATAGGCAGGGGGCCGAGCTGTCGCAATGGCTTTACCCGCCGCAACAGATCCCGCAGTTTCAACTGTAAATCCGCGCTTTTCCATCGCTTTGGCAAGCCGTTTTAGAAATGCTTCATCGTCGTCAAGAAGCAACAAGGACCGGTCATCCCCAAGTTTCAGATCAGCCATGTCCATCGCGCCAGAACTCCTGTTCGGTTAATCAACCAATTAGCGTGTGATCCAGCATGGTCAACTTGTCAGGTTGCCATAATAAAACACTGCACAGCATCGGCCACTTTTTCGGGGCTGTCAATTTGGCGGAAAAATTCGACGAAACCTTTATCGGGGAACGTCAGATAAGTGAAGGTTGAATGCTGCATCAGGTAATATTCGGGGTCGTCATCGGCCTTGGAGTAAAACGTGCGGTACGCTTTGGATGCGGCGGCAATTTGGGCATCTGACCCGGTCAGCCCAATCATATCAGGGTGGAAATTATCAGTGTAATCACCCACCACTTCGGGCGTGTCTCGGGCTGGATCGATCGTTATGAAGACAGACGATACGTCGAGCCCGCGCTCAGCCAAAATATCGACCGCTGCTGCATTGCGCGCCACATCGAGCGGGCACACATCAGGGCAGAACGTATAACCGAAATAGATCAGCGTCGGCTTGGTTATTACGTCAGCATCCGTCACCGTGCGTCCGGTTTCGTCGACCAGCTCGAACGGCCCGCCAATCGTGGCGCCACCCACAGCGCTGGTACTACAATCAGCCATAGTCGGCGCGCGCATTCGCGTCATCGCAAACGTTCCCCCGATCAAAGCAAGCACAGTAACAGTTGCCCCAATTGCAATGATTTTCGACATTTGAACCCTTTCCAATTGGCCGCATTGATGAACTATCTCACACGGCGTACCTTTGGAACAGCTAGTCGCACTCAAGGATCTGTGATGTCCGGTACTGAATTCGAAATGCTTGAAGAACGACAGCGTAGCAATTGGGTACGATTACGGACGCTTGTCACGCTCCGCTGGTTCGCCGTGCTCGGTCAGACCGTCGCATTGATCGTCGCTGTGCGGCTATTTGATCTGCAACTGGAAACCGGCTTGGCCGCAATGACAATCGGTGCGTCAATCATCGTTAACCTGATCATCGGTTTCATTTATCCTGAAAACAAACGGCTGAAAGAACGCGAGGCGTTCTTGATGCTCACGTTTGATATCGTTCAGCTTAGCGTTCTGTTGTTTCTTACTGGTGGTCTGAACAATCCATTTGCGATGTTGCTGTTGGCCCCCGTGACAATCGCTGCAACGGTGCTTCATCTGGGCAGCACTGTTTTGCTGGGGGGCGTCGCAATTGTGCTCACGTCCGTTTTGAGCCAATTTAATCTCCCCATCATCACAGCGAATGATGTGACGCTGGTATTGCCCGGTTTGTTTCAATTCGGGTTTTGGTTGGCGCTGGTGATCGGGGTCGTATTTTTGGGGATTTACGCCCGCCAAGTCACCACGGAAATGCACAACATGGGCGAGGCATTGTTGGCGACGCAGCTGGCATTGTCGCGCGAACAAAAGCTGACGGACTTGGGTGGCGTGGTCGCCGCGACTGCGCATGAACTTGGCACACCGCTTGCCACAATCATGCTGGTCAGTGGCGAGTTGCGCGCCGAAGTCGCAGATGATCCCGAATTGACTGACGACGTTAATTTGATCCATGCCCAAGCCGCCCGCTGCCGCGAAATCTTGCTATCGATGGGACACGCCGGCAAGGACGACCGCCAAGTCAAAAACGCCCCGATCGAGGCATTGGTTCGCGAAGCCGCAGAGCCACATGCCGATCGCGACAAGTCCATCAACTATCATGTTGGACCCGAAGACAGCAGCGCCGGAGGGCACCCAATCGTACCCCGTCGCCCCGAGATCGTGCACGGCTTGCGCAACCTTATCCAAAACGCCGTCGACTTTGCCGAATCGTCCGTTGACGTCACAATCAGCTGGACGGAAACTGAATTGCGGGTGCAAATTTCTGACGATGGCGCAGGGTTCCCCGCATCGGTCATTGGCCGGATTGGAGATCCGTTTGTAAGCAGGCGCCGTGCTGGTGCGGACCAACAAAAACGGCCCGGCTATTCTGGTATGGGACTGGGGTTATTCATTGCTAAAACCCTTTTGGAACGGTCCGGCGCCCGCACCCACTTTCGCAATGCACCCCGTCATTCTTATGGGCGGGGCGGTGCCGTTATTGACGTGACGTGGCCACGCTCGCCGCAGTCTGATGCGACGCGGAATGCCCTCGGTGATAACGAACCGTTTGAAACTAATTAGTAAGCTTAACCTGACATTAACCTTACTATTCGAATGTTCATTTGGGACAAAAATGGACGGTTGTAGGCATGGCATTAGGAATTCTTGATCTAATTGTGGTCACCTTTTTGGCGGCAATGATTGCAACGGTGGGCATTGCAGTGTCCCATAAGTTTTCACGTCGCCCCCAACGTTTACGGCGCGAAACGGGTCGTGACGACATCGCATTTCTGCTTGATGGCGAGGATATCATTGACTCAACATGCGATGCTGCAGTGTTGCTTTCTAAGGCTGGGTTTTCCGAACCGCATCGGGATTCGATTATTGCTGTGCTTGAACCAACATTTGGCGACCTGCGACAAACGCTTGATGAATGTGAGGCGGAACCGCTTGTCTTGGCGGCCATTGATGGATCTTCCAGTTGGGTAAATATCGTACCGGCAGGAAATACCATTCGCATCACGGTTGGCGGGCATTCTGACGCAAACGTCGCCCAGATCAACGCTTTGACCTTGGTCAAGGGAAATACTGAATTGGCGGAGTTGCGCGATGTCGTAAAAAACGCGCCAACAATGATGTGGCGGTGCAACGAGAAAGGGCAGCTGCTCTGGGCAAACGATGCCTATTTTCAGGTTGCCGACGCTTGTGCCGGCGCGGAAATTGAAACGGCGCGTCTGTCGAATACCCCACTGTTTGGCGAGTTTGATGATACAGTAGCGCTTGAATCCACGCAGACACGAAAATCGCTTAAAATCGCCGACCAAGACGCACCACGCTGGTTTGACATCTCCACATACAAATCGGAAACAGCGACGTTCCACTATGCAGCAGGGGCAGATTCTATCGTGCGTGCAGAGCTGGCCCAGCGCAATTTTGTACAAACACTTAGCCAGACATTTGCCCAGCTTTCGATCGGACTTGCGATCTTTGACAGCCGACGGCAATTGGCCACATTCAATCCGGCGCTGTTGGATATGACAGGCATCAACTTTGAATTCTTGTCGGGACGGCCAACGCTGGATGCGGTTCTTGATCGGCTCCGCGAGTCCAGAATGCTCCCGGAGCCAAAAAACTACACCTCTTGGCGAGAGCAGTTCAGTGCAATGGAGCAAGCCGCAAAAAACGGGACGTATTCCGAACATTGGGATCTACCCGATGGGCAAACATTCCGCGTCACTGGTCGACCCCATCCTGACGGTGCGTTCGCGTTGTTTTTCGAAGATATCAGCGCCGAGATTTCGCTAACCCGTCGGTTCCGGTCAGAAATTGAAACAGGTCAAGCTGTGATCGACCATATTGAGGATGCCGTTGTTGTTTTCTCGAACGCTGGCAACCTTGTCATGGCAAACACTGCATACAGCACGCTTTGGGGCACTGATCTTGCAGATGGCTTGACGCACTATGATCTTCGAATTGAGCTGCGCAAATGGCAAGACCGCTGCACACCCACGCGCATTTGGACAAACTTGCGCGAATTTTCCAGTCACATGGGTTTACGCCAGCCTTGGACGGATACTGCAATCATGGATGACGGACGCCACATCACTTGTCAGGCTGATCCGATTGCGGGCGGTATGACTTTGATCAGGTTCAAATTCGAACGGCCCAAAACGCCGACGATTCAAAAACTGGTCCAAGCTGATCCAGCATTGTTGTCCGCCAAGGGTTGATTTGACTTGCAGGTACCGCCCCAAAACATAGTCTTGGGGCATGATGACATTCGATCTCTATCTTCGCGATGAATTGGCAACCGCAGCACTGGCCGCCCGCATAGCGCCATTGCTAAAAATTGGCGATTGTATTTTGTTAGAAGGGCCAATTGGCGCGGGCAAAACCGCATTTTCACGCGCCTTGATCCGTGCGCGTTTGGGCCGACAAGAGGACGTGCCATCGCCAACATTCACGTTGGTGCAAACCTATGACGATGCTGCGGGCGACATCTGGCATTGCGACCTTTACCGACTGACCCATCCCGACGAGGCGGCAGAGCTGGGATTGATCGATGCGTTCGACACGGCGATCTGCCTTATCGAATGGCCTGACCGCCTTGGGTCGGACCAACCCGAAGGCGCGGCACGGTTTTCATTCAGCGTCGGCAAAGATGTGCACCATCTTACAGCCAAGGTGCCACCCCATCTTAGTGCCGCTTTTTCAGATGCATGAATTTTTACGCGGCACGGCATGGGAAGCGGCGAGCCTGACACCGATAGCCGGTGATGCGTCTGCGCGGCAATACGCGAGACTTGATCAACCGCCCGCCATTCTTATGACGGACCCGTCAGGGGACACGTTACGATTTGCGCAAATCGCGTCGACATTGACCGATGCAGGCCTTTGCCCTCCAAAGATTTACGCTCACGATCCAAACCAAGGTTTGATGATTATCTCCGATCTTGGGCAAACTGACTTCGCCCAGCATTTAACGCAAAGCCCAGACGATGAGCCTGCCCTGTACAAGGCCGCAACTGATGTGTTGTGCCAGTTACATGACAAAAATATCACCATCGACGTTCCTGGAATGACCCACAAAACAGCTGCTGACATGATTGGCCTTGCTGCCGAATTTTATGCAAATGATCCGACCAAAGCTCCGCCGCTGTGCGATGCAATGCTCAGCGCATTCAAATCACATGTTGATCCGTCATTGCACCTGGCGCTACGTGACTACCATGCGGAAAACCTCATCTGGCGGCCCATAAAGATTGGCACGGATCGGGTTGGACTTCTGGATTTCCAAGACGCCTGCATGGCGCCGCTGGGATATGATCTTATGTCGTTGATCCGCGACGCGCGGCGCGACGTGGACGATACCGTTGGCAAAGCGATCATGCTGCAATTCTGCAACCACATCGGTCGTGATATGACCGAAATGAGCGCTCATTTGGCCTGTGTCGGTGCGCAGCGGAATTTACGGATTTTGGGCATCTTTGCGCGACTCGCGTCGCAGGGTGGCAAGCCGCACTATCTTCAACTCATTCCCCGCGTCTGGCGTTACTTGATGTCAGATTTATCGCATCCGGCGCTTGGCAATCTAAACAAAATGGTCATGTCAATCTTGCCGCCACCCAACGCCCAAAATCGACAAGGCCAATACCGACAAAGCCAATACCAACAAAGGTTAAGCCCCAAATGACGACACCGGTCCTTTTGTTTGCAGCCGGATTTGGCACGCGCATGGGTGTACTGACGGCTGATCGGCCCAAACCGCTTGTTCCCGTTGCAGGGTCGCCGCTTGTCGACCATGCAATCGCGTTGATGCAAGGTCTGAAACTCGGGCCAGTTGTCATCAACCTTCACTACAAAGGTCAGATGATCCGCGATCACCTACGCGGCCGCGAGGTGACATACTCGGACGAAAGCGATGCGCTTTTGGAAACAGGGGGTGGGTTGCGTAAGGCGGGACCGCTTCTTGGCGGATCACCCGTGGTGACACTCAATACCGATGCCGTTTGGGCGGGACCAAATCCAATCGCGATGCTTTTGTCGGCGTGGAAACCGGAAATGGAGGCGTTGCTGGTGACCATTCCAAAACCTAACGTGCATGGCCACCTTGGCGACGGCGACTTTAACCACGATGCGGACGGGCGGCTTACACGTGGAGCAGGCGATGTTTACTCCGGCCTCCAGATGATCCGCACAGATGATCTGACCCATATCACTGACACCGCATTTTCGATGAACGTCCTCTGGGATAGGATCGCGGAGCGCGGCGGGCTTTACGGCGTTTCATATAGTGGACAATGGTGCGACGTCGGCCAGCCCGAAAGCATCGCAATTGCGGAAAATATGATCGAGGCTTCCCATGTTTGACACCAGCAAAACCCCTCGCATCTTTGGCATGCCGCCCGGCGCAGATTTCGCAACCGCATTGGTGGCGGGTCTGCAAAAACAAGGGGCCGAATTAGCCCCAACCGACTGGGCGAGGGTCGAGATTTTCGTCAACACAAGCCGGACACAACGCCGGATCAGGTCCGTTTTCGACGCAGGCCCAGCGCGGCTTTTGCCACGGGTGCGTCTGATAACCGATCTTGCCAACGATCCGGCCATCGACGCGGGCCTGCCATCGGTGTCGCCGCTGCGCCGCCGCTTGGAACTGTCGCAACTGGTCGCAGCATTGTTGACCCAAGACGCTAAACTCGCGCCGCGATCCGCGCTTTACGATTTATCCGATAGCTTAGCGACATTGATGGAGGAAATGCACGGCGAAGGCGTTAGCCCCGATGTGTTTCAAACCCTTGATGTTACCGACGAGTCCGGCCATTGGGACCGTGCGCTGAAATTCTTACGGATCGTAACACCTTATTTTGACGAAAACGCCGCGCCAGACAAAGACCTGCGATTGCGCCGCGTTGTGGCTGGCTTTGCGGAAGAATGGGCAACAAAACCACCCCAACATCCAATCATTGTGGCTGGGTCCACTGGATCTCGTGGGGCGACATCTGTGCTGATGCAGGCCGTCGCCAAGTTGCCGCAAGGGGCGGTCGTCCTCCCCGGTTTCGACTTTGATATGCCCGCTGACGTTTGGGACAGCATGACCGATGCCCGCGTTTCCGAAGACCATCCGCAATATCGGTTCCACCGCTTTTTGACTGCAGTGAACGTTTCCCCCGCGGACGTTCCCGCTTGGCCAGATGCCGCTGCTCCACATGCGCATCGCAACAGATTGGTGTCACTGTCATTGCGTCCCGCCCCCGTGACCGACCAATGGTTGCGCGATGGTCCAGACTTGGGCGACCTAAAGGCCGCCACGCAAAACATGACCTTGATCGAGGCCGCGTCACCGCGCGCAGAGGCAGAAGCCATCGCCTTGCGTCTGCGTATCGCCGCCCAGGACGGGATTACCGCCGCGCTGATTTCACCCGACCGGATGCTGACCCGCCAAGTCACTGCCGCGTTAGACCGGTGGAACATCAAGCCAGACGACAGCGCGGGCCTTCCGCTTGCTCTTTCGCCTCCGGGCCGAATGCTGCGGCACACTGCTGATCTATTCGGCCAACCCGTAACGAGCGAGAGCCTGCTCACCCTTCTTAAGCATCCGCTTTGTCATTCAGACAGCGACTATCGTGGTTTGCATCTGCGGTTCACCCGTGAATTGGAGTTGTCCTTGCGGCGCTATGGTCCGCCATTTCCGTCACCAGAGGCATTGGCCAACTGGGCCGCGAAATCTGAAAATGAGAATGGCGACCGCGCAGCTTGGGCGGCGTGGGTCAGCGGCATGATCACCGGACTGGATGACGTCACCCCACGTGATCTGGCCGATCACCTTGATCAACACTTAACCTTAACTGAACAACTGTGTTCCGGCCCAAGTGCCGATGGCGCAGGCGCGCTATGGAAAGAAGCCGCCGGTCGCGAGGCCCGCCGCATTTGCGACACCCTGACCACTCATGCCGATGCTGGTGGAGAACTGACACCGCGCGAATATACCAACTTGTTTGGTGCAGTTCTAGCAGGTGGAACGGTTCGGGATCGCGACGCTGCGCATCCAAATATTCTGATTTGGGGTACGCTCGAAGCCCGCGTTCAAGGCGCCGATCTCGTGATCTTGGGCGGCATGAACGAAGGTATTTGGCCAGAGGCCGCGAGCCCTGATCCTTGGCTAAACCGCAACATGCGACGAGACGCGGTGCTGTTGTTGCCCGAGCGCAGGATCGGGCTTTCCGCCCACGATTATCAACAAGCAGTCGCCGCCAAGGAAGTATGGATCAGCCGCGCCAAACGGTCTGCTGACGCCGAAACAGTATCATCGCGGTGGGTCAACCGATTGGTCAATCTATTGGGCGGGCTGCCCGATCAGGACGGCCCGGCCGCATTGGCGCGGATGCGGGCAGATGGCGACGTATGGCTTGCGCAATCGGCCGCACTTTCCATTCCGGGCGCACCCGTCCCCAGCGCACATCGCCCATCGCCGCAACCGCCCGTTGCGGCGCGGCCCACATCAATTTCGGTTACGCAGGTCAAAACCCTGATCCGTGATCCATATTCGATTTATGCGCGAAAGGTTTTGCGCCTCAACCGGCTTGATCCGCTGACGCCCCGCGTGGATGCGGCATTGCGCGGCATGATCGTACATGAGATTTTGGAAAACTTCGTGTCGCAAGGCGTTGACGCAACTGCGCCGGATGCGCGCGAAAAACTGATGGAAATCGCTGAACAGATTTTCGCCCGTGACTGCCCGTGGCCTACGATCCGTGCGCAATGGCTGTCGCGGTTGGACCGTGTTGCAGACCGGTTTATCGTTGGTGAAATTGGACGGCAAGCGCTCGCCCAACATCACGAACTCGAACGCAAAGGCAAGATCGCTGTTGGATCGACTGGCATTGATCTGACCTGCAAGGCGGACCGAATTGATTTGACCGTCGACGGTCTTGCTTATGTTTACGACTATAAAACCGGCGCAGTCCCAAGCAAGAACCAGCAGATCGCGTTCGACAAACAACTTTTGCTTGAAGCGGCGATGATCGAGCTTGGCGCATTCTCTGACGTGGGCCGAAAGGTGGTCGAAGGTGCATCATTCGTGGCCGTGAATACCGGTATGCGCGATGTGCCTGCCCCGCTGAAAGACCATCCCGCGATGCAGGTATGGGACGAATTTCAGGCTCTATTGTTGGAATATCAGCAAAAATCGCGCGGCTATTCAGCGCGGATAGCAATGTTTTCAACAGCGGATCACAGCAATTATGACCACCTGTCACGCTTTGGCGAATGGGACACCAGCGACGACGCTGTACCGGAGGATTTGACATGATCCGCGATGATGCGACCCAAGCCCAGGTTGACGCCGCCGACCCCTATGCATCGACTTGGCTATCAGCCAATGCCGGGTCTGGCAAAACCCGTGTCCTGACCGACCGTGTGGCACGGTTGTTGTTTGAAGACGTCGAACCGCAGAATATTCTGTGCCTGACCTATACCAAGGCCGCTGCCGCCGAGATGCAGAACCGTCTCTTCGAACGCTTGGGAAAATGGGCGATGATGCCCGACGGGATGTTGCAGGATGACCTAACCGATCTTGGCGTCAGCGGCACGATTGACGCCGCCCGCCTGCGCAATGCGCGACAGCTTTTTGCCCGCGCGATTGAGACCCCCGGTGGCTTGAAAATCCAAACGATTCACTCTTTCTGTTCGGGTGTCTTGCGACGGTTCCCCCTTGAGGTCGAGATCAGCCCACAGTTCAAAGAAATCGAAGACACGACCGCGCGCGAGCTGCGCGCCGATGTCGTGGACAGGATGGTCGAAGGGCCGGACGGTCATGTCGTTGCAGACCTGCTTCGCCATTTCACGGGCGCGGACCTCACCGATCTGACGGCTGAAATTGCACGCAAACGTGCGCAATTCTTAGCGCCGCTAACTGACGATTCCCTGCGAGCCGCCCTTGGGTTGCCGGCGAATTTGAAACGCGCTGACTTGCCGTCATTGGCAATTGACGGGTCCGAATCCGGTCTGATCGAAGAGATCGCACAATGCTTTAGCGGGCAATCAAAGACCTATGTGGATTTCGCCAAGGCGTTGCAGGCGCTGAACATCAAAACACCCGACTGGGCCGCCTATAAAACTGTCGGCAAGATGTTCTTGTATGCAAACAGCGCGCAGTCCAAATCTGTCAATTTCCCGCAGAGCAATCATAAGAAAGCGGTCGAAGCTGCGGAGCCATTTATCGACGATCTACATGGGTGGATGGACCGTGTTGCGATTGTTAAAAACCACGAATGGGCGCTGGACGCCGCCGACAAAACCCGCGCGCTTTATGTCTTTGCTCAAGTATTCTTGCCCGCCTATGAGGCAGCGAAACTCGCGAAGGGGATGCTTGATTTTGACGATTTGATCGGTAAAACCAAGCAGCTTTTGACCGACCGCGATGTGGCTCAATGGGTGCTGTTCCGGCTTGATGGCGGGATCGACCATTTGTTGGTCGACGAAGCCCAAGACACCAGCCCAACCCAATGGGCCGTGGTTCGGCAGTTGACCCAGGAATTCACAGCAGGCGACGGTGCGAAAAAGGATGCAGATCGCACGATTTTTGTCGTGGGCGACCGCAAGCAATCTATCTATTCATTCCAAGGTGCAGCCCCAGAGGCGTTCGATGAGATGCGCCACCACTTTGATAACGCCCTGTCAAACGTGGGCCGCCAGCTGATGAACCGATCGCTGGATTATTCATTCCGGTCATCCTTCGCCATTTTGCGCGTCGTTGATCAGACATTCAGCGGGCCGCAGTCCTTTGGCATGGAAACAGGCGCGGGGCATCTTGCATTTAAAGAAGACATGCCTGGCCGTGTTGATCTGTGGCCTGTCGAAGAAAAAGTCAAAGACGACGATGACCGCAAATGGTTTGAACCGGTCGATATGCGCAGTGCGACAGACGAAAAGGTCGTGCTTGCGGCCAAGGTTGCGGCCCATATTCGGCACATGGTCGATCATGAAACGCTGCCCGTCGAGATTGGTCGGTCTGGCACATACAACCACCGTCCGATCACCGAAGGCGATGTTTTGATTCTTGTGCGTGGGCGCAAAACTGGTCTGTTCGATGAAATTATCCGCGCTTGTAAGGCCGCAGATTTGCAAATCGCGGGGGCTGACCGTTTGCGCGTTGGTGCCGAGCTGGCCGTGCGAGACCTTGCGGCGTTGTTAGCATTTGTGGCCCTGCCAGAGGATGATTTGTCCTTGGCCGCTGCCTTGCGATCCCCACTGTTTGGCTGGTCTGAACAGGACCTGTTCACGTTGGCGCATCACCGCCCTGAAAAGGGTTTTCTTTGGACGGCGATCCGCGAAACGCAAGACGGCACGCCAAGCAAAGCAATCTTGGATGACTTGCGCGGCAAAGCAGATTTCATGCGTCCCTACGATTTGATCGAGCGCATTCTGACCCGCCATGATGGGCGGCGCAAATTGCTCGCGCGTCTTGGGAACGAGGCAGAAGATGGGATTGATGCGCTGCTCTCTCAAGCATTGAACTACGAATCTCTTGGTGTGCCGAGCCTGACGGGCTTTCTGGCTGCGATGGAAACTGATGACCTTGAAGTCAAACGCCAGATGGATAGCCAAAGCGACCGCATTCGCGTGATGACCGTACATGGCGCCAAGGGGCTAGAGGCCCCCATTGTGTTCCTGCCCGATAGCGCCAAGAAAAAGAACTCCGTGCGCGATGACCTTTTGCCAACCGGCGACCATGTGATTTGGAAAACGGCGTCAGATTCGTCTGCCGAAAACGTCGCCGCCCTGAGCACAAAAATCGCGGACGCCCAGTCAGAGGAAAATAAGCGACTACTTTATGTCGCCATGACGCGCGCTGAAAAGTGGTTGATCGTCGCTGCGGCAGGCGATGTTGGTGATGTGGTTGAAGACAGTTGGTACAACATGGTCGCCGACGCCATGACCCACAGCGGTGCGGCGAAAGATCAATCTGGTGACATATCCGTACAGCGATTGACCCATGAACGCTGGCAGTCCGGTGATCTGGAAACGAAAGCCGCCGAAACCGTTTCAATCGCGACGCCTGTCCAGCTTGACCCACTGCCTGAACTGGCTGCGTCACGCACCCTTTCGCCATCTGATCTTGGTGGCCCCAAGGTCCTATCTGAAGATTCAGGCGAGCTTGATGAAGACGATGCCAAGATGCGCGGCACCGCCATCCACTTATTGCTTGAACACCTCCCCAATAGGTCCATTGCGGATCGCCCCAAAATCGCCGCTGCATTGCTCGCCGGATTGGATGCAGGTTCCATCGCTGCCGATGTGCCTGACGTGGTGGACGGTATTTTGACCGCCGCACATCTGAGCCATCTTTGGACGTCGGATGCATTGGCCGAAGTTGATTTCACCGCGCAAGTCGGGCCGTATCGATTCCACGGCACAATCGACCGTTTGCTGGTCACCGACACCCATGTTCTCGCTGTGGATTACAAATCAAACCATAATGTGCCTACCACGGCCGACCAAACACCCGAAGGATTGTTGCGTCAGATGGGGGCCTATCACGCAAGTCTTGCCGCCATATTTCCCGATCACACAATCAACGTCGCGATCCTTTGGACAAAAAACGCCCAATTGATGACTTTACCCAACGAACTTGTGCTCGACGCTCTCAACCGCGTGACAGCGGCTTGACCATCACGCATACGGTTCATAGGTTCAGCACCTAATCATTTTCGCCAAGGAGAGCCCCAATGGCCACCGTAGCAGTCACAGACGCCACATTCGACGCCGAAGTCCGCCAGTCCGATATCCCAGTTGTTGTGGATTTCTGGGCAGAATGGTGCGGCCCATGCAAACAGATCGGCCCATCATTGGAAGAGCTGTCCGTCGAAATGGACGGCAAGGTTAAGATCGTCAAAGTAAACGTTGATGAAAACCCCAACTCTCCTGCGCAGATGGGCGTGCGCGGCATTCCTGCGTTGTTCTTGTTTAAAGATGGCGAAGTTGTTTCGAACAAAGCGGGCGCCGCACCAAAAGCCGCCCTTCAAAGCTGGATCGAAGAATCTATCTGATCGCGTTGAAAATCTCATAAATCGGGCGCCCTGGTGGCGCCCTTTTTTATGTCCGCCTTGTCGATTGCCGGACGCGCCGCCATATAGGGCATGACAACCCAACTGGTGTACCTACCGGTGCAACAAACCAACTGGCGCACCTACGGTGCAACAAACGCAAAAGGTGACCCTATGGCAAAAGACGAATTCCCCGGCTGGCACGGCACCACAATTATCGGTGTGCGCAAAGGTGGCCGCGTTGTGATCGCAGGTGATGGACAAGTTAGCCTTGGCCAGACCGTTATCAAAGGCACCGCACGTAAGGTCCGCCGCCTGACCGCTGGTCGCTCGGATGTCATTGCCGGATTTGCCGGGTCCACCGCCGATGCGTTCACCTTGCTTGAACGGCTTGAGAAAAAGCTTGAGGCGACACCGGGTCAGCTTGCGCGTGCATCTGTGGAATTGGCCAAAGATTGGCGCACTGACAAATACCTGCAAAAGCTTGAGGCAATGTTGATCGTGTCCGACGGCGCTGATCTTTACGTCATCACTGGCGCAGGCGATGTGCTTGAACCCGAACATGATGTGGCAGCTATCGGATCTGGCGGTAACTTTGCGCTCGCCGCTGCGCGCGCGTTGATGGACAGCGATCTGGATGCAGAGGCAATCGCCCGCAAAGCCATGTCCATTGCGTCAGAGATCTGCGTTTACACTAACGGTAACCTGACCGTGGAAACGATTGACGCATGATGAACCGCGATGATCTTCGTGCTGCTGTTGGAGCTGGGATCGTCTCCGAAGCACAAGCCGCGTCGCTTGCGTCCCTTGCCGATAGACGCCGCGGTGCGCGGACAGATTTGGCCGAGGGCGATGAACCGTTTGAGCTGTTTAAAGGGTTCAACGAGGTTTTCATCGTTGTCGGATTGTTGATCCTTTCTATGGGGTGGGCTGGTGTTGTCGGTATCGCCTATGCGGCTGAAATCACAAATCCGCAACAAGCGGCCATGCTTTACGGGTCCATCGGCGCACTGATCATCTGGGGCATGTCTGAATATTTCATTCGCCGTCGCCGTATGGTTGGCCCGGCGATCGCTCTGTCGATCCTATTCGCTGGAAACGCCGCCCTCGCGCTAACCACCTATTTCGCGCAGCCGTTTATGGTGGCGCAGCAAGATTACGGATCGCTGCCCCTACCCTTTATCCTTGGGACAGCCGCGATTGGCGTTTTTTGGTATCGGTTCCGTGTGCCGTTCGCGATGGCGATGATCGCTGTTGGCTTCTTTATCGTGGCAATCCTGATGGCGGCCACGTCCCAAGGCACACCCCAAGACCCGAGCGATCTATTCCTGCTATCCGCTGGCGGACCGTTTGCGTGGATCACGCTTGTCTTGGGCTTTGCGGTTTTTGCCGCCGCGATGGCGTTTGATATGTCTGACCCCCACCGCGTGACCCGCCGAAGCGCCAACGGGTTCTGGCTGCATGTTGTTGCTGCCCCTGCTTTGGTAAACACGCTTGCGTTGACACTTTTGGATCGTGACGCGCATTGGGTGCTGCTTGGGGTGATGCTGGTCTTCGCACTTGTGGCAATCATCATCGACAGGCGGTCATTCTTGATCGCAGCGATTGGGTATATCGTTGCGTTAGCCAGCACCGTGTTTGACGGCGAAACCACGGCGCTGACCGTGCTGATCCTTGGTGGGATCCTGCTTCTTCTTGGGGCGTTCTGGGAGAAATTCCGCGCCCGTCTTTTGCGTCTGATGCCACGGTTTGTGCCGCTGCATCGTCTTCCTCCATCCAACATCTAAAGGTGTGATATGACAGACCTGACCCCCCGCGAAATTGTATCCGAATTGGACCGTTTCATCATTGGCCAAAATGACGCCAAACGCGCCGTTGCCGTGGCCCTGCGCAGCCGTTGGCGGCGCAAGCAGCTTGGCGATGATCTGCGTGATGAAGTGTATCCAAAGAACATCCTTATGATTGGGCCCACTGGCGTTGGTAAAACCGAGATTTCTCGCCGTTTGGCCAAACTCGGGCGCGCGCCGTTCATCAAGATCGAAGCGACGAAGTTTACCGAAGTTGGCTATGTCGGCCGTGACGTTGAACAGATTATCCGCGATCTGATTGAAACGGCCATCAACGATACCCGCGACCAAATGCGTGAAGACGTTGCCGCCAAGGCCCGCGAGGCTGCCGAAGAACGTGTGATTACCGCAGTCGCTGGCGCTGATGCGCGTGAAGCCACCCGCGATATGTTCCGCAAGAAACTGAAATCCGGCGAACTAGACGACACCATTATCGACCTTGAACTCGCCGACACATCCAATCCGCTTGGTGGTTTCGAAGTCCCCGGACAGCCCGGTGCGGGCATGGGCGGCATGATGAATCTGGGCGAGATTTTTGGCAAAATGGGTGGGCGCACCACGCGCAAACAGATGACCGTTGCTGACAGCTACACCGCGTTAATTGCAGACGAGGCAGACAAGTTACTGGATGACGAATCCGTAATAAAGACGGCGATTGAGGCAGTCGAACAGAACGGGATCGTGTTCTTGGATGAAATCGACAAGGTTTGCGCTCGCGCCGATGCCCGTGGCGCCGATGTATCGCGTGAAGGTGTGCAGCGTGATCTGCTGCCTTTGATCGAGGGCACGACCGTTTCCACCAAACATGGCCCCATCAAAACCGACCACATCTTGTTCATCGCATCCGGTGCATTCCATGTGGCGAAACCATCCGATTTGTTGCCCGAATTGCAGGGGCGCTTGCCGATCCGCGTGGAGTTGCGCGCGCTGACCGAGGACGACTTTGTGCGTATCCTGACGGAAACCGACAACGCGCTGACGCTACAATACACTGCATTGATGGCGACAGAAGATGTCACTGTGACATTTGCCGACGACGGGATCAAAGCGCTTGCCAAGATCGCGGCGGAAGTGAACGAAAGCGTTGAAAACATCGGCGCCCGCCGCCTGTACACAGTGATCGAACGCGTGTTCGAGGATCTGTCGTTCAACGCGCCAGACCAAGCAGGCCAGTCGGTCACAATCAACGCCGCATTTGTTGAGGAACATCTTGGCGCACTGGCCCGATCCACCGATCTTAGCCGCTACGTTTTGTAATGGCACGGCTGATGCGCATTTCCCGGCTTCACTGGTTGGTTGTTTTTGTGATGGCCGGCGTATTTGCAGCAGCGTTTGCGTTCTCGACTTACAATCTATTCCACCTGTCGATGGCAAACCTTGGATTCATAACGACCTACGGATTAGTGGCCATTCAAGAAGGTGCTTTGGGTCAAACAATTGAAATTGCCATCGGCGGTGCCCTCGCCCTGTTTTTCTTTCTTGGTTTCAAGGTATGCGAACGCGAGCTTGTGACACGCTATTTTGAATGGTCGAACAGCACCGAATAGGGCTTTCCGAGCGCAGCGTTTACCCCCATCAAAGGGCATGCAATTCGGTTACATTCAATTCATCCGTGACAACGCGCCTTTCTTGTTAGCGGGTGCGTTGTTGTCGTTTTTGTCCAGCTTTGGGCAGACGTTTTTTATCGCAATCTTTGGCGGGGAAATCCGCGAAGCTTATGGTTTGTCGAACGGCGACTGGGGTTTGCTATATATGATCGCGACGGGCGCATCTGCGGTCACGATGGTATTCGCTGGCGGCTTGGCTGACTTGTTTCGCGTGCGGTCATTGGGCATCGGGGTTGTATTGGCGCTTGGGGCGGCGTGCATTGCTATGTCCGTGAATACCTCCATGGCTGGACTGGTGCTTGTCATCTTTGCATTGCGGTTTTTCGGCCAAGGCATGGCATCTCACATGGCGGTCGTGTCCATGACGCGTTGGTTTGTGGCGGCGCGCGGGCGGGCGCTTGCGGTGGCTGGCATGGGGTTCATGTTGGGCGAGGCGACATTACCGTTGATCATGGTTTGGCTCAAATCAATCACGGAATGGCGCGGCCTCTGGCTTTGGTTCGCGGTCATCTGCGTGATCTTGTCAGTGATCCTGTACCGCCTTCTCCGGCTTGAACGCACGCCGCAATCAGCGGCAAATGAGACAGCGGCGACAGGCC
The DNA here is from genome assembly GCA_023955335.1 of Yoonia sp. Taxonomy (GTDB): domain Bacteria; phylum Pseudomonadota; class Alphaproteobacteria; order Rhodobacterales; family Rhodobacteraceae; genus Yoonia. Next base: position 40,527 of record JAGSGF010000015.1, on the reverse strand, counting down.
TTTTGGGCAAACACTGGACCCGCACAATGGCCCTACGTCATCCGCTTTTCTGGCTCATGGTCCCCGCCATCGGTTTCTTTTCCGCATTCGGCACAGCGTTCTGGTTCCACCAAGTCCACTTTGCCGAAGTCAAAGGATACTCGCATCTGGCGCTTGTCGCTGTATTCCCGCTTGGCACAATCGCGCTCGCGATATCGACGATCATATACGGCTGGGCAATTGACCGATTTGGGGTTGTGCGGCTGATGCCGCTTTATATTTTGCCTTATATCGTGGCGTTCTGCTTGCATTGGTATGCGCCGAACCTGATCTGGACAGCCATCGCCGTAATCCTGATGGGGATATCAGGCGGCGGAAATGCCACGATCCTATCGGCCTGTTGGGCAGGGTTTTATGGGACGCGCTTCATTGGATCAATCAAGGCTGCCGCCGCCGCTCTTATGGTTCTCGGGTCTGCAATTGGTCCAGGCCTAAGCGGGCTGCTGATTGATGCAGGCGTTGGGATCGAAGTGCAAATGTTAGGCTATGCAGCCTGTTTCGGCTTCGCGGCGTTCATGATGGGAATGGCCGCACGTATGGCCAACCAGCTAGCGGACGCGTCGTAGATAAACGTAATATGCACCATGCCCACCGTGCGTCAGATGGGCTGTTGTAACCTGCAAGATCGCCTGCGAAATTGGTGGCAATGCCATCCACTGCGGCACCTGATGTCGTAAAATTCCATGACGTGCAGGCATCGGACCACCGTCGTCGCGCAGCTTACCTTTACCGGTAATCACCAATACCAACCGTCGCCCCATCGCTTGGGAATTGAGGATGAACCCCATCAATTCAGGGTGCGCCTGATCCATCGTCATGCCGTGCAGGTCAATGCGGGCTTCAGGTTTTAGCTTACCGCGCTTCATCTTGCCGAACGCTTTGTTGTCCATGTTCAGGGGTGCGCGCGACAAGCGGTCTGCAATACCGGGCAGCACATCGTTGCGACGCTGGTGATCGACCTTTTGGCCAACTTTGAATTGCGGCAGCGGATCGGGGGAAATTACGGGTTTCGGCTTTTGGGCGATAGCTGCTGACATGTCGACAGCCCGCACCGGATCAAGCGCTTGGGCCGTGTCGGCAACGCGGTCCCACAGGGCCCGTTCTTCGGATGATAGATGGCGAGGGCGTCTCATTGGATGGTTTCAGGCAACATTGCATAGGCCATTTGGATTGGCAGTAACCGGATCATCCGGCCAGTATCCTTAATGCGGCCCGCCTCACGACCCGCAGCTTTACCGGTTCCGTAGAAAATATCAGCGCGCTGCGCTCCTTTGATCGCCGATCCTGTGTCCTGAGCGACCATCAGGCGGTTAATTGGCGCCGCCCCTTCTTTTTCAATCCAGACAGGCGTACCCAATGTCGTGAACGCAGGGTCGACCGCGATCGTTCTGTCCGTGGTGATGGACCTGTTCATCGCGCCAAGCGGACCCTTATCGACAGGTACTTCGCTCACTTCACGAAAGAACACATAGGACTTGTTCACCCACAATAGTTCGCGGCCTTCTTCAGGGTTATCACGGACCCAATTGCGGATCACTTGCGCAGAAACCTGATGGGATTCGTAAGTGCCACGGCGGACCAATTCCTGACCGATGGACGAATATTCGCGCCCGTTTTTGCCACCATAACCAACACGCATTCCACCACCATCAGGAAGCCGAATGCGACCAGACCCCTGAACCTGCAAAAAGAACAGATCAACAGGATCTGCAAGCCAAGCTATCTCTAATCCCCTGTCAGAAAGGGCGGCAGTTTCTTCAATTTCTTGACGGGAAAGATATGGCTGACCAACCTTATGATCGGATGGCAAACTATAGATCGGATATTGGAACGGACCAATTTGGGTCTTGGACCCGCGTAATTCCGGTTCAAAATATCCGGTGAATAACATCGGTTCACCGTCTTCTATCAACACCGGCTGAAAGAACGTTTCAAAAAACGCTCGGGCGTCCGGCGCGGATTTGGCAAACGCACAAAGACCCGCCCATTCAGGATCTTTCATGTCGCCGCAGGTATCGGTGAAAACAGTCAATGCAGTTGCGTGATCATCCTTGGCCCAACCGGCCAAATCGTCAAAGTTCAGCAATGTATAAGTGGGTCCTGCCATTGCCTCTCCCGCCAGCAACAAGCCGAGAGCCACAGCTCCCAGCCGATTTTGGATCATTCGCCCGTTGCGACAAGGTGCCAGTTCGGATCATCCGCACCCATGTCGCGCGCAAACGTCCAGACATCTTTTTGACGCTTGATTTCGTTCTCGTTGCCTTCGATCACGTCACCACCGGCATCGCGGACTTGATAGGTCATCTCGCTTTTGAAGCGCATCGTGATCTCGGCCTCTTTGCTAGCCTCATCAAAGCTCGCGGATTTCAGAACCATATCGCTGATCCCGATGAAATTCGCCTCGACGGTCAAGCCCTTTTTCTCGCGGTCATCGACAACACTCGACAAGGCCTCGTACACATCTTCAGAGATAAACGGCAGAACCGACGCAAGATCGCCGTTCTCAAACGCCACGAGGATCATTTCGTAGGCGCCACGGGCACCGCCCAAAAACTCGCCCACGTTAAACGATGGATCAACGCGTTTCATCGCGGACAGGGCCAAGGCGGTATCGGACCCTTCATCCGCGTGATCCATGATGTCCTCATCTGGCCCACCTTCGATCACTTCAAAACCATCACGACGGCGGCGGCTTTCGATATCAGTGGGGCGGACCTCTGGCTTTTCAAACCCTTCGCGGGTGCCAAGCACCGACCGCAATTTAAGAATTAGGAAAACGGCAATGCCAGCAAGCACTATCAGTTGGATAATCGGAGAGTTCATCGGGGCCTCATTCAAAAAGGGCATGGAAAAAACGGGTTCTGTCCTTATGTAGGTGTTGGGTAGGGCCAAGTCCACTGTCGCCCCCCAAACAACAAAGGAAAGGGCCAGCAAATGTGGCTGCTTATTGCTTTTATCGCGATTCCGTTGATCGAAATCGCTTTGTTTATCCAAGTTGGCGGGTTCATCGGGCTTTGGCCGACGCTTGGTATCGTGCTTGTGACCGCGATTTTAGGGTCATGGCTGGTGCGAAGCCAAGGTGCGCGTGAAATTTCCCGCCTTCAAGGTGCTTTTTCTGATCTGCGCGACCCAACAGAACCGCTGGCCAATGGCGCGATGATCTTATTTGCGGGCGCTTTGCTGCTCACTCCGGGGTTTTTTACCGATGCGGTCGGGTTTGCCCTGCTATTTCCACCATTTCGCAGCGCGGCGTTCAAATGGGGAAAGTCCAAGGTCAAAGTACAACAGTTTTCCATGGGCGCGGGTCCGATGAATGCAGGCCCTACACACCCGGCTGGCCCCGATGATCGCGTGATTGACGGCGAATTCAAAGATCTTTCAAAATCAAAACGGCCGACCCACGAAGCATCCGAGTGGACCAAGCATTAATCGTGATTGAGGACGCGGCTTTCACCTGATAACAACGGCCGAACCAATTTTAGACCGGAGCAAACAATGGCCGATACACCACCCACCGGCGCGGACGCCGCAGCCACACCAAAAGTTTCCAACCGCGTATTGGCACAATATGTGCGCGATATGTCGTTTGAAAACATTCTTGCCCAAAAAGGCATTAGCGGCGACGCACAGCCAGAGATCAAAGTTCAGGTAAACCTTGATGCGCGCAAACGCGGCGCAGAAGGTCAGTTTGAAGTGATCACCAAGCTGAAAGTCGAAAGCAACGCAAAAGAAACTGGCGATCCGCTGTTCGTTCTCGAACTGGAATATGCCGGCGTTTTCGAAGTGAAAGGCGTGCCAGAAGAACAGATGCACCCTTACCTTCTCGTCGAATGCCCGCGCATCACATTCCCATTCTTGCGCCGTATCGTCAGCGACGTGACCCGTGACGGCGGCTTCCCGCCGCTGAACCTTGAGACAATTGATTTTGTGGCGCTGTACCGTTCCGAAATCAACCGTCGTCTTGAGGCAGAAAAAGCAAAGTCGACCGAGAACTAAACCTTAGTCACGATTCCAAAGCACGCCGTCGCCCAAGCTTTCTATGAAGGCGGAATGGGCGGCGGCTTCTTCATTTGTAAGACGGGGTGGCAACGCATTTGGCCGCGCAGTTGGTCGCCAATCTTGGTTTTCGCCCGCCGCTGATGTCTTCGTCGCTGCCGTACCAAGCCCGAAATCGGGCTGCCGGCCACCAATCAGTTCCAGATACACTTCCGCCAGAATTTCACTGTCCAAAAGCGCGCCGTGCAGCGTTCGGTTGCTGTTGTCGATTCCAAACCGACGGCATAGCGCATCCAATGATGCTGGCGATCCGGGGAATTTACGCCGCGCTATCGCCAACGTGTCCAACGATTGCGCCATCGGCAAAAGCGGGCGTTTGAGCCAGCCAAGCTCTGCATTCAAAAACTTCATGTCAAACGACGCATTGTGAATGACCATGACGTCAGTGCCAATAAAGTCGAGGAAACCCTGTGCGATATCTGCGAACACGGGTTTGTCCCGCAATATGACCTGGCCGGGTTTTGGCTGTTGCGGCGGTTCGAGCAAATCAGGGCCAATGCCATGAACACCAAACGCGCCGGCAGGCATGGACCGCATCGGGTTGATATATTGGTGATACGTGCGGCCTGTGGGAACGTGCCCGATCAATTCAACCGCGCCGATTTCAACGATACGGTCGCCTTCGTGGGGTTCAAAACCGGTGGTCTCTGTATCAAGAACGATCTGGCGCATGGGTATCCCTTAGCTGTTGCACAATATCTCGCACGGCCGCGCGGGCAGTATCAAGGGTCAGTGTTTCAACGATATAATCCGCTCTTTTGCGTTTTTCGGCGTCTGGTGTCTGACGCGCTAGGATCATGTCGAAATCAGACTCGGACATCTCGGCGCGCGCCACGACACGTGCGCGCTGTACATCCGCAGGCGCAGATACAACGACGATTACGTCACACAGAGCATCGGCGCCGGTTTCAAATAACAACGGGATATCGAGCAGAACGATTGATCCTGCATTGGCAGCCAAAAAGTCCTGCCTGTTTTGAGCGACCAATGGATGCACAAGGGTTTGAAGCCGATCCAAAACCGTTGGATCAGTTGCAATCAATTCGCGCAGGCGACGTCGGGATACCGCACCGTCGTTGATCACACTTGGAAACTGGGCACGGATGATTTCTACGGCAGCGCCGTTTGGCGCATAAAGGTCATGCACCGCGCGGTCGGCGTCCCAGACAGGGATACCTTCATCTGCAAACATCGCCGCGGTGGTCGATTTGCCCATCCCGATTGAGCCAGTCAGACCGACGCGCAAGGTCATTCTAGAACGACGCGGCGTGTTTCATCGTCGACTTCGGGTCGGATACCAAACCAACGCTCAAACCCTGGAACGCCTTGGTGCAACAACATGCCCAAACCATCAACCGTAACACAGCCTGCCGCCTGCGCGGTTTCAAGCAGCGGCGTACGCAGCGGGTTGTAAACCAGATCCGTGACAAGGGTCCCTGCCCGCAGCCCGTCCAACGGAACACGTAAATCAGGCTGTCCTGTCATCCCAAGCGACGTGGTGTTGACCACAGTGGTTGCATCTTCGAACATGTTGCCAGCCTGGACCCAATCGACCACACGAATGCGCGCGCCAAATTCGGCACGCAGCGCGTCCGCTTTGGCGCGGGTGCGGTTGGACAGAAAAATTTCTGTCACCCCAGCGTCGGCAAGGGCCACAATGATTGCGCGGGCGGCACCGCCAGCGCCAAGCACAGCTGCGGGGCCAGATCTTGGATCCCAATCAGGGGCTTGCTGGCGCAGGTTTGCCATAAACCCGTAACCATCTGTGTTATCGGCCATGATACGCCCGTCTTCTTTGAAGATCAGCGTATTGGCAGCCCCAACCAACGTGGCACGGTCACTGATCTGATCCGCAAACTTCATCACGGCAACCTTATGCGGGATCGTGACGTTGGCACCGACAAAGCCCATCTTGGGCATGGTCCGCAAAACGGTTTCCAGATCATCAGGTTCGACATGCAGCGGGACATAATCCCCGCGCAGACCATAGCGGCGCAGCCAATGGCGGTGCAGCCGTGGGGACTTAGATTGAGCGATCGGCGAACCAATAACGCCAGCCAAGGGAATTTTTTGTGTCATCCGTCTAATGTTCCGCGAAGTGTGAGATATGACAAGAGTTCTAACAGTGGCAGCCCAAGAACGTTAAAGTAATCGCCCTCAATGCGCGAAAAAAGACGAGCACCTTCTTCTTCGAGTTTATAACTGCCGACGGAATGTCGAATACTGTCCCAATTACGATCAACGTAATCCGCCAAATAAGCATCAGACACATCGCGCATAAACAATCGCGTTTGGCCGACATGACGCCATTGGGGTTTACCTTCGGCATAAATAACAGCCGCTGACAAAAGTTGATGGGTTTCACCGCGCAGTGCCTGAAGCTGCGCAAGCGCGTCATCGGGGCTTTCAGGTTTTGACAGAATCGCACGATTATGCGCAAGCACCTGATCGCAGCCAATCACCAATGCATCGGGATGTTTCGACGCGACGCGCACCGCTTTCATCTCGGCCAATGCATCGGCGATATCACGGGGTGACGCCTGTTCAGCAATCAGTGACGCCTTTATGGTGTCCTCGTCGACACGCGGAACGACGACATCAAACAGGACCCCTGCATTGCGCAACAACGTCGCACGAATTTCAGAACTGGACGCAAGAATGATGGTATCTGGCATGGGGATAACCCTTGGGACAAACGTTGTGTGATCGTGTGGTGGAAATGGTGGATAAGGCACGCGTCACGCCAGCCTGTGTGTATGTCATAAGTTATGCGCGTAGTTTCGGCAAAATGTCCACTGTGGGCAAGGATAAGTCGGGGTTGTGGACGAATCTGCTTCAATGCCAGAGTCAATGTATCAAGGGTTAGAAAATCAGCACCTGTGTCTTATTGTAAACTTTTGTTATTAAATATTATTTTTGCCAATTTTACCGCTCTTTAGGTTTTTATTATTTTTGGTTAACGGTGGATAACTCTGCGGATAAGATTTTAATCCACAGAAAATGACGACACAACACACATCATCATCTTCTTTCTATATTAATATATATATTAAGAGAGATCAGGATCGATCAGGGAAACGAAGCATGTCCGAGATTTTAGGAATCCTATATCCATGGGTCAAAGCGCTGCACGTTGTGGCGGTGATGTCATGGATGGCAGGCGTGTTCTATTTGCCACGACTTTTTGTTTATCATGCAGAGCGGGCAACGGTTGGGTCAGAGCTTGATCTGACGTTCCAGGTGATGGAACAGAAACTGCTGAATTTAATCATGACACCGGCAATGGGTGTGGCTTGGGTCTGTGGGCTGATCCTGATTGGAATGGGCGCGATGGATTTTGGCGCGGGTTGGACGTGGGTCAAGCTGATTGCGGTGGTATTGATGACTGTGGCGCACATTTGGCTTGGCAAACGACGTAAAGAATTTGCGCAAGGGACCAACACACGCACAGGGCGCACCTACAGGCTGGTGAACGAGGTGCCGACGGTGCTGATGCTGGTAATCGTTGTGATGGTCATTGTACGGCCGTTTTAATTGACTTCGGTCAGGTGGTTGCGTAGACGTTTCTGCGCTACCCGTTCGGGATAGATGTTTTCCACTCCTAATCTGCTTGATGACTGCCTTTGCTGGCAGCAGTTGGATATTGTTATGACCATTGACCGTTTAAACCTTGCTGATCTGAAGGCGCAAAGCCCAAAGGTACTTTTGTCTATGGCAGAAGAGCTAGAGATCGAAAACGCATCCACTATGCGCAAAGGCGACATGATGTTCGCGATCCTTAAGGAACGCGCAGATGAAGAATGGGTTATCGGTGGTGATGGCGTGCTTGAAGTCCTGAAAGACGGATTTGGGTTCTTGCGGTCACCCGAAGCCAACTATCTTCCCGGACCAGATGATATTTACGTATCGCCGGACATGATCCGTCAGCATTCCTTGCGGACCGGCGATACTGTTCAAGGCGTGATGAAAGAACCAAACGACACAGAGCGTTACTTTGCCCTGACCATCGTCGAATCGATCAATTTCGAAGAGCCGGAAAAAGCGAAGCATAAGGTTGCGTTTGATAACCTGACACCGCTTTACCCTGATGAGCGGCTGACGATGGAAGTCGCAGACCCAACAATTAAAGATAAATCCGCACGAATTATCGACCTCGTGTCGCCTATTGGTAAAGGTCAGCGGGCCTTGATCGTGGCACCACCGCGGACAGGTAAAACGGTTCTTTTGCAAAATATAGCGAACTCGATCGAAAAGAATCACCCAGAGTGCTATTTGATCGTTCTGTTGATCGATGAGCGGCCGGAAGAAGTTACTGACATGCAGCGGTCTGTGAAGGGCGAAGTTGTGTCATCCACGTTTGACGAACCAGCAGAGCGGCACGTTGCTGTTTCCGAAATGGTGATCGAAAAAGCCAAACGGTTGGTTGAACATAAGCGTGACGTTGTAATCTTGCTTGATTCGATCACGCGGTTGGGCCGCGCATTCAACACGACTGTACCGTCGTCGGGAAAAGTGCTGACCGGTGGTGTGGACGCAAATGCGCTGCAACGGCCAAAGCGGTTCTTTGGTGCAGCACGGAACATTGAAGAAGGCGGGTCGCTAACCATTATCGCGACAGCGCTGATCGACACAGGCAGCCGGATGGACGAAGTCATCTTTGAAGAATTCAAAGGGACTGGTAACTCCGAAATTGTTCTGGACCGTAAAGTCGCTGATAAGCGCGTATTCCCTGCAATGGACATCACGAAGTCCGGCACACGGAAAGAAGAGCTGTTGGTGGAAAAAGGCGATTTGGCGAAGACCTATGTATTGCGTCGTATCTTGAACCCGATGGGGACCACGGATGCAGTCGAATTCCTGATCGGGAAGCTGAAGCAGACCAAGACAAACGCGGACTTCTTTGATTCAATGAACACGTAACTTATTGTTCAATAACAATGGGTTAAATTAAATGGACACGATTTTTGCCTTAGCTACAGCGCAAGGTCGCGCTGGTGTCGCCGTCATCCGGATTTCGGGTGATTTGGCGCGTGTTGCGGCTGGGCGTTTAATGGATAACGTCCCGTCCACACGGGGCTTGAGGCGGTTGTTTGATTTTGGTGGAGTTCATCTGGATGAAGCTCTCGTTTTGGGCTTCCCGTCGGGCCGCAGCTTTACGGGTGAACCTGTCATCGAGCTGCACTTGCATGGGTCGTTGGCCGTGGTCGCGGCGGTTCTGCGGGTGTTAGGTGATGATCCTGATTTACGGATGGCCGAAGCTGGAGAATTCACGCGACGCGCGATGGAAAACGGCAAGCTTGATTTGGCGCAGGTCGAAGGACTTGCGGACCTTATTGATGCCGAAACTGAAGGGCAGCGGCGGCAGGCGCTGCGCGTTCTTGATGGCGCGCTTGGCGTCCTTGCCGAGGAATGGCGCGGTAAATTGTTGCGTGCGGCTGCCTTGATTGAGGCGACGATCGACTTTGCAGACGAAGACGTGCCGGTTGATGTGGCACCAGAGGTCATCGCGTTGGTGCAATCTGTGCGGAAAAGTCTTCAGCAGGAGGCGGCAGGTGTTGTGTTTGCAGAACGTCTACGGCATGGGTTTGAAGTTGCCATTCTGGGTTCGCCTAATGTGGGGAAATCGACACTACTTAACCGGTTAGCGGGGCGTGAGGCGGCAATTACGTCGGAAATTGCAGGGACGACGCGGGATGTGATCGAAGTCAAAATGGACCTTGATGGCTTACCGGTGACGCTCTTGGATACTGCTGGGCTGCGTGATACGACCGATGTTGTTGAAAGTATTGGTATTGAGCGGGCAATGTCTCGCGCACGGTCAGCCGACTTAAGGGTGGTGTTGCGGGAATCTGGGAAAGATAGCCCAATTGTGCTGGAAAACGGTGATATCGTCGTTGATGCGAAGGCTGACTTGAACAATGGAAACGGTATTTCCGGTGCGACAGGTCAGGGCGTTGATGACCTTATCGCACAGATTACGGGCGTTTTACGGCATCGTGTTGGAACCATTGGTGTTGCGATGCGTGAACGTCACAGGATTGCGATGTTGCAGGCGATAGATTATCTAGACAACGTTCAGGTTGCCCTTGAAGGTGGTGATTTCATGGAAGATCTGGTTGCAGAAGATATCCGAACTGCGGGGCGCTCAATTGATAGCCTCTTGGGGCGTATCGATGTGGAAGATATACTGGGAGAGATCTTTTCCAGTTTTTGTATTGGAAAATAAGGATTGTTTCACGTGAAACATTTTGATGTTGTGGTCATTGGCGGCGGACATGCCGGAACGGAGGCCGCTCTGGCCGCGTCCCGTATGGGCGCGCAAACCGCGCTGGTGACATTATCAACCGAAACAATTGGCGTTATGTCCTGTAATCCAGCCATTGGTGGGCTGGGAAAAGGGCATTTGGTCCGCGAAATTGACGCGCTTGACGGTGCAATGGGACGTGTGGCTGATTCGGCTGGCATTCAGTTCCGTTTGCTTAACCGCAAAAAAGGCCCTGCCGTACAGGGCCCACGAGCGCAAGCGGACCGGAAGTTATACCGTCAAGCAATGCAAAACGAGATCAACTTGGCCAAAGATCTTGCCGTTATCGTCGGTGAAGCTGTCGACTTGATGATGGATGGAGACCGCGTTGTCGGTCTTCTGCTTGCAGATGGGTCCGAAGTTCGAGCGCGGACGGTAATTTTGACGACGGGCACATTTTTGCGCGGCGTAATACATATCGGAGATGTTGCGCAGCCCGGTGGGCGAATGGGCGAAAAGCCAGCAATTAAGATGGCAGAGCGGCTTGATGGCTTTGGTTTGCCCCTAGGGCGACTTAAGACCGGGACGCCGCCGCGGTTAGATGGCCGGACCATTGATTGGTCTATCCTGGAGATGCAGCCCGGTGATGACGAGCCGACGCTTTTTTCATTCTTATCCAAAAAGACAACAGCAACGCAAATCTCTTGTGGCATTACGCACACAAATCAACAAACACATGATATCATTCAGAAAAACCTACGCCGGTCCGCAATGTACGGCGGTCATATTGAGGGCGTAGGGCCGCGATATTGCCCATCGATTGAGGACAAGGTTGTTCGATTCGCCGACAAGACGTCTCACCAAATTTTCTTAGAGCCGGAAGGTGCGGACGATTATACGGTGTATCCGAACGGAATTTCGACGTCACTGCCTATTGATGTGCAAAAGGATTACGTTAACTCGATCGTCGGGTTGGAAAGCGCAAAAATCCTACAACCAGGTTATGCGATCGAATACGATTACATTGACCCCCGCGCACTTAGGTCAACATTAGAGTTGCGGGATGTGCCAGGCCTTTTTCTCGCTGGTCAGATCAACGGAACCACTGGTTACGAGGAAGCAGCAGCGCAGGGTCTTGTGGCAGGATTGAACGCCGCGCGGCAGGCAAAAGCAGCTGAGCCGATCTATTTTGAACGACGTCATTCCTACATTGGCGTGATGATTGATGATTTGACGACACGCGGCGTGTCAGAGCCTTACCGTATGTTCACATCACGCGCTGAATTCCGACTGTCCTTGCGTGCGGACAACGCGGACCAACGCCTCACGGCTTGGGGCCGTGAATTTGGGTGCGTCGGAGCAGACCGCTGGTCTTCCTTTTCTGAAAAGCGAGATGGAATTGAAACGGTCCGCGCTGAACTGAGTGGTCTTACGTTTTCAGCGCGCCAAATTGCTGGTTTGGGTGTTAAATTGTCACCAGATGGACCAAAGCGAACTGCGCTCGATGCTTTAAGCTTAAATGACTTTGATTTTAGCAGTATCGAGGCTTTAACGGGATACCCTCCAAGAGGAACGCCTGACATCCAGCAACAGGTTAAAAATGATGCGCTTTATGCCAATTATATTGCGCGCCAAGCAAAGGATATCGCAGCGCTAGAGCGTGATGAAAAGCATGTTCTCCCGTTTGATATGAACTATGCAGAAATCATTGGTCTGTCGAATGAGCTTGCGCAAAAACTTCAACGTGTACAACCAAAAGACGTTGCACAGGCTGGGCGTATTGATGGGATGACGCCAGCGGGTTTGATGTTGATCGTGGCGTGGTTAAAACGGCAAAATTTAGCGAAAACAGGAAGTTAGGTCTTGAAAACACTCTCCGGAATAGATGTTTCACGTGAAACAATTGATCGCTTAAGTGCGTTTGAAGACATTGTTCTCAAGTGGAACCCCAAGATTAATTTGATCGCTAAAAGTACTGTAGATGACGTTTGGATACGGCATATCAAAGATTCCGCGCAACTATTTCAGTACGCGCCTGCAAATGTTTCTAGATGGCTCGATATTGGCAGTGGCGGCGGCTTCCCGGGTATCGTCGTGGCTGTCATGTCTGTAGGCCTTGGTCATCAAACTGAGTTTACATTTATTGAAAGCGATCAGCGAAAAGCGACCTTCCTGAGGGCAGCAGCGCGTGAGTTGGGGTTAAAAATTACCGTTCTTGCTGAACGTGTTGAGGAGACCGACGCACAACGTGCGGGAGTTATCACAGCCCGTGCGTTGAAGTCAGTATCAGAACTTATGCCTATGTTAGATAGGCATCTTGCAGCCGATGGTATCGCAATTCTTCCCAAAGGGCGCACTTTCGCGGACGAAATACCGGCAGCACGCGAGAATTGGCGCTTTGATATGACTGCACATGCCAGTATCACTGACGCAGACGCTCGTATCCTTATCTTGAAAGACATTGCCAGTGATTGATTATAGCCGCGGACCGAGCCCAAAAATCATCGCAATTGCGAACCAAAAAGGCGGTGTCGGCAAGACAACTACGACAATTAACCTTGGCGCCGCTCTTGCGGAGACTGAAAAGCGGATCCTATTGGTCGATCTTGACCCTCAGGGTAATGCGTCAACCGGTCTTGGGGTCAGTTATGATAACCGCGAAGTTACGACCTACGACCTTATTTCTGGCGACGCGGCTCCATCGGAGGCCATTCAGCAAACAAACGTTGCAAATCTGTGGATTGTTCCGGCAACCACAGACCTTAGTTCGGCTGATATTGAGCTTATGGCGAACGAAAAGCGGAGTTTTCTCCTCCGCGATGCTCTGCGGCAGACAGGTATGGATGCGTTCGCATTTGACTATATCCTGATCGACTGTCCACCCTCGCTCAATATCCTAACAGTTAACGCAATGGTTGCTGCGGATGGCGTCATTGTACCGCTTCAAAGTGAGTTCTTCGCGCTCGAAGGGTTGTCCCAGCTTATGCTCACAATCCGCGAAATTCGTGAGACCGCGAACGCTAATCTGCGGATCGAAGGCATTGTCTTGACGATGTATGACAAGCGCAACAATCTGTCTCAACAGGTGGAAGCAGACGCGCGTGAAAATCTTGGTGATCTCGTGTTTCAGACGATGATTCCGCGCAATGTGCGACTTAGCGAGGCCCCCTCATTTGCGGCGCCTGTTTTGACATACGACTCGCAATCCAAGGGCAGCACGGCCTATCGTGCCTTGGCGCAAGAACTCATCCTAAACGATGGTAAACGTAAGAATAAGGTGGCCTAAATGACTGAAAAGAAAACAAAAACACGCGGTCTTGGTCGTGGACTGTCGGCACTTATGTCCGATGTCACGCATGAAATCGCGCCTCAGGTTGACCAAGCACCACGCCGTGCCGATTTCTTTGTTCCCGTCGAGCAGGTGCAGCCAAATCCGGATCAGCCGCGCCGCGCTTTTGACAACGCTGCCCTGCAAGAACTTGCTGCATCAATCGCAGAAAAAGGCGTTATTCAGCCTCTTATCGTTCGCGAACACCCAACACGTACGGGCATTTACGAGATTGTCGCTGGCGAACGTCGCTGGCGTGCGTCCCAGATTGCGCAAATTCACGCTGTTCCTGTCATTGTCCGCGAATATACTGACACAGAGGTCCTCGAAGTTGCGATTATCGAGAATATTCAACGTGCAGACCTCAACCCAATTGATGAGGGCGCCGGTTACCGCCAGCTCATGCAAAAATTCGGACACACACAAGAACAACTGTCTTCTGTATTGGGTAAAAGCCGTAGTCATATTGCAAACGTCATTCGGTTGCTCAGCCTTCCAGATGGCGTACGAGCGTATCTTGTTGACGGCAAATTGACAGCGGGTCATGCCCGCACGCTTATTGGGCACGACAATGCTCAACAATTAGCGGATCATATCGTTAAGACTGGCATGTCGGTCAGAGACGCTGAAAAGCTTGCAAAGCAGGGTCTGACAAAGGCTAAGACAGCAAAAACGACTAGGCCGACGCCCATCAAGGATGCTGATACGGTCCAAATCGAAGGCGAACTTTCTGCTGCCTTGGGTATGAAGGTGTCGATCGATCATGCATCTGGAACCGAAGGCGGTCGTCTGAGCGTAAGCTATCGCGACCTTGATCAGCTCGACGATTTGCTCCGTGCGTTGTCCGGTGGCTAGGATGAACCTGTCAAAAGCTGCCGTAGAATAGCGTTTAAGACAGGGCGTCCTGCCTGGGTTGTTCGCAGTTGGTCTTTGTCTAACGACAGCATGCCCATATCAACCAAGTCTTTGATATTATTATTAAAATATGCTCTTCTGGCACCAAGACGCTCAAGATCCACGCCTTCCGTTAAACGTAACCCCATCAGCAGAAACTCAACCGACTGGTCCTCTTGGGACAGCGCGGTTTTGCTACTTTCGCCTGATCGTGACGTGCGCACGTCATTCACCCATTTTCCGGGTGCCAATGGTGTTTCAGTTGCAAACCTTTGTCCATTCAGCGTGACCCGACCATGTGCCCCGGGTCCGATTCCAACATAATCGCCGTAGGTCCAATAAATTCTGTTGTGCGTGCTTTGCGCACCCAGTTTTGCGTGGTTAGACACTTCATACGCTGGAAAACCAGACTCCCCGCATATGTCTTGCGTTGCCTCATACATATCGGCGGCCCGATCATCGTCTGGCAGGCCCGCTAGTTTTCCGGCGGCATAACGGTCCCCGAACGCGGTCCC
This sequence comes from Yoonia sp., assembly GCA_023955335.1. GTDB lineage: Bacteria > Pseudomonadota > Alphaproteobacteria > Rhodobacterales > Rhodobacteraceae > Yoonia. The sequence goes on along the minus strand of JAGSGF010000015.1, from coordinate 25,451 downwards.
CGATTCAATGGTCAGCTGATAAAGCGACAGATGATCAATCGCCATCGACAACGCTGTCCGCAGTTCGGCCTGCCAGTCGGTCAATGTTTGGTTTTGCCGCGCGTAAATCAGGTCAAAGCTGACCCGATCGAATTCGTGGCGCGCTACATCAAACGCTGCCATCGCATCTTTTGCCGAATGCAAACGACCGAGCGCTTTTAGGTCCACGTCGTTTAGCGCCTGAATGCCCATGGAAACGCGGTTCACGCCAGCTTGCCGATAGCCCGCAAAGCGTCCTGCTTCGACGGATGTTGGATTGGCCTCTAGCGTGATTTCGATGTCATTGGCGATGGTCCATGTATCCCGCACTTTGCGTAGGATCACGTCGACAACGTCTGGGTCCATCAGGCTGGGCGTTCCGCCGCCAAAGAACACGGATCGCAAGAGCCGGCCTTGGGTTTCGGCCCCTACCCGCTCGATCTCGGATACATAAGCTTTGGCCCATGCCATCTGGTCAATATGCGCAACGACATGGCTGTTAAAATCGCAATACGGGCATTTCGCCTGACAAAACGGCCAGTGAATATACAGGCCAAAGCCGGCGTTTTCCCAATCGTCAGGCAAAACAACCAGCCACAAGTTTAGTAAACGCATCTGCACGATGGCTAATTTTGTTCTTTTCCCAACGATCCATTTCGCCAAATGTCACATCGTACCCTTCGGGCTGGAAAATGGGGTCGTAGCCATGACCCTGCTCGCCACGCATTGGCCAAACAATCTGCCCAGCCATTACGCCCGCAAATACTTCGTCGTGTCCGTCAGGCCAAGCCAGCACAAGTGTAGAGCAAAATCTTGCGGTCCTTGGTTCGGGCGCGCCTGCGGCCTCAAGTGCGTTCCAGCTTCGGGTCATAGCCATCACAAAGTCACGCCCATTTGGTGTTTCGGCCCAATCAGCCGTATAAACACCCGGCGCCCCGTCAAGGCCGTCAATCTCGATCCCGCTGTCATCAGCGAGCGCCGGCAAACCCGTTGCCTTTGCTGCTGCATGTGCTTTGATCCGCGCGTTTCCGACAAACGTCGTCTCGGTTTCTTCGGGTTCAGGCAATCCATGATCCGCGTTGGATGACAATTCCACGCCATACGGCTTCAAAAGATCGGCGATCTCGACAAGCTTTCCGGCGTTATGTGTTGCCACAACCAGCCGCGGACTAGTGAATTTGCGCATTTAGTAAACCGCCTCTAGCTGCTTGCTGACCAGCTCTGAAACACCCTTTTCCGCCAGATCAAGCAGACCATTCATCTGTGCGCGGGAATAAACGGACCCTTCCGCAGACATCTGTACTTCAATTAACTTGCCCGCCGTCATGACAAAGTTTCCGTCAACGCCAGCTTCTGAATCCTCTGGATAATCCATATCCAAAATCTCTTGCCCCGCATAAATCCCGCAGGAAATCGCAGCCACCGGATCAACCAGCGGGTCGGACGTGATAAGACCTGCTTTCATCAATTGGTTTACCGCCAGCTTAAGTGCGACCCAACCACCAGTGATGGATGCGCAGCGCGTGCCTCCATCCGCTTGAATAACATCGCAATCCACAACGATCTGCCGCTCGCCAAGTGCCACACGATCAACGCCAGCCCGCAAGGACCGACCGATCAGCCGCTGAATTTCCTGAGTGCGACCAGATTGGCCGTTCTTGGCCTCGCGGCGCATCCGTGTGTTCGTTGCACGTGGCAGCATGCCGTATTCTGCAGTTACCCACCCCAGGCCGGACCCCTTCAAAAACGACGGCACGCGACTATCGATCGACGCGGTACAAAGGACATGGGTATTTCCGCATTTGATCAGGCAGGAGCCCTCCGCATGCATGGTCACGCCAGTCTCAATCTTGATTTCACGCATTTCGTTGGTCTGACGGCCTGATGGGCGCATGGAAAGTCTCCTGAATATGGGTTGCGTCATGGGGATACGCTGCCCATGTATGATATCCAAGCCCGATTGACTATGCATCCCACCACGTCTTTGTTAAACAGGTTCCCATGTCCGATACATCACCACCCTTTGCCGATATGAACGACCGCTCGCGCGAAGTATTTCGCCGCGTTGTCGAAGGGTATCTTGAGACAGGTGATCCGGTGGGGTCCCGCACCCTGACCCGCACGCTATCTGAACAGGTCAGTGCGGCGACTGTCCGCAACGTGATGCAAGACCTCGAACATCTCGGCCTGCTTGACAGTCCCCACACCAGCGCGGGGCGTATGCCAACGCAGCTTGGCTTGCGCATGTTCGTTGATGGCGTTTTGGAAATGGCTGACGTCACCAGCGATGACCGCCGTCAGATCGAACAGACCATCGGAAACACCGACCAAGATGTGTCTTCCCTGCTCGACAACGTTGGTACTGCCTTGTCATCCATGACGCGCGGCGCGAGCCTTGTTCTGACCCCGAAACACGAAGCTCCGATCAAGCATATCGATTTTGTGTCGCTTTCGCGCGAACGTGCATTGGTGGTTTTGGTCTTTGCTGATGGGCGCGTCGAGAACCGCCTGTTCAATCCGCCACCCGGCCAAACGCCATCATCGATGCGCGAGGCTGCAAATTTTCTCAATGCCATTGCTGAGGGGCACACCCTGTCCGACCTTGGCGCAGTCATTGAGCGCGAAATCGGTGCGCGTCGTCAGCAGATCGACACGCTTGCCGCAGAACTCGTCGAAAGCGGCTTTGCAACGTGGGAAAACGAAGGGCAGGCCACGGAACGGCTGATTGTGCGCGGACGCGGAAATCTGCTGTCCGACAACGAATCCGAAGCGGACCTTGAACGCATCCGCACCCTGTTTGATGACCTTGAACGTAAGCGTGATATCGCCAATTTTCTCGATCTGGCCGAGGGTGGCGATGGTGTGCGCATTTTTATTGGGTCTGAGAACAAATTATTCTCACTTTCGGGTTCATCTTTGGTCGTTTCTCCTTATATGAACGCCGACCAACAGATTATTGGCGCAGTGGGTGTAATTGGCCCGACGCGTCTGAATTACGGGCGCATTGTGCCCATCGTGAATTACACCGCACAGTTGGTGGGCAAAATGATTGCCGACCGCTCATGACAGGACCGAACCATGACTGACGAAAACGTCGAACCACTAAGCCTAGATGATCTCGCCGCTGAAGGTGACATGCAGGACGATATGCTTGGCCGCATTGCTGACCTCGAGGCTGAGCGCGACGATTTCCGCGACCGTTTTATGCGGGCGCTGGCTGACACTGAAAACATGCGCAAACGGTCAGACCGTGATCGCCGTGAGGGCGAAAACTATGGCGGATCCAAGCTCGCCCGCGATATGCTGCCCGTCTACGACAATCTGCGCCGTGCGCTGTTGTCAGTCGAAGAATCAGAAAAAGAAGTAAACTCTGTCCTTCTTGAGGGCATTCAGTTGACCATGCGAGAATTAATCTCGGTCTTTAAAAAGCATGGTATCGACCCAATCGTCCCCGAAGTTGGCGACAGGTTTGATCCCAAGCTGCACCAAGCCATGTTCGAAGCCCCGGTACCCGGCACAAAAGCAGGCGACATCATTCAGGTCGCTGCCGAAGGCTTCATGATACATGACCGCCTGCTGCGCGCAGCACAGGTCGGCGTGTCATCTTCTCCTGCGTCCTAACTTAGTCGCTCAACAAGTCACGCAGCTGGTAAATTAGCGCCAGCGCGTCCTTGGGTGTAAGCTCATCAGGCATCACATCACGCAGCGTGTCTTCGACTTTTGATGGCGCGGCAGGCTTTGCTATGGGTGTCGGCGTCATAGAAAACAGGGGTAAATCGTCGATAATGGCCTTCTGCCGCCCTTCCCTCTCACCTTTTTCTAGCGCCCCAAGCACAACTGTCGCGCGGTCCACAACAACCTGTGGAAGGCCTGCCAAACGGGCGACCTGCACACCGTAACTGCGATCTGCCGTGCCCTTTTTGACCTCGTGCAAAAACACGATGTCGTCGTCCCATTCTTTGACCGTTACCGTGGCGTTATCGACGCCGTCCAGTTTTGCCGAAAGCTGCGCCATTTCGTGGTAATGCGTGGCAAACAACGCACGGCAACGGTTCACGTCGTGCAAATGTTCCAATGTGGCCCACGCAATCGACAGCCCGTCATAGGTTGCGGTGCCGCGTCCGATTTCATCCAAAATCACAAGCGCCCGATCATCCGCTTGGTTCAAGATCGCTGCGGTTTCGACCATTTCGACCATGAATGTAGACCGTCCTTTGGCCAAGTCGTCTGACGCGCCAACACGGCTGAATATCTGGCTGATAATCCCAATATGGGCGGATTTCGCAGGCACATAGCTGCCCATCTGCGCCATAATCCCGATCAGCGCGTTTTGACGCAAAAACGTCGACTTACCGGCCATGTTTGGACCTGTTAGCAGCCAAATCGGCGTTTCGCTTAATCCACAGTCATTGGCAATAAATGGCGTGCCGGATTTTTGCAGAGCCTGTTCGACTACAGGATGCCTTCCGCCAGAAATATTAAACGCTCGACTGTCGTCGATTGTGGGTTTGCACCAGTTTTCCGTGGTGGCCAAATGTGCCAGCGCAGTTGCTGTATCAAATTCCGCTAACCCGCGCGCCAAAGCACCCAGTGGGCCTGCTTGTGCGACAATCGCCTTTGTTAGTGTCTGATATAACCGCTTTTCAATCTCAAGCGCCCGGCCGCCCGCGTTCAAAATACGCGTCTCAATCTCGGACAATTCTACGGTTGTGAACCGGACTTGGTTGGCTGTGGTTTGCCGATGAATGAATGTCTCGTTCAGCGGCGCAGCCAACATCTTTTCAGCATGTGTCGCCGTCGTTTCGATGAAATAGCCAAGCACATTGTTATGCTTAATTTTCAGCGCTGAAATTCCGCTTAGTTCAATGAATTCAGTCTGCATGGCAGCGATCACAGATCGACCTTCGTCGCGCAATTTGCGTGCCTCATCGAGATCAGCGTCATACGTCGGCGCAATAAAGCCACCATCGCGTGCCAACAACGGCGGTTCGGCAATAAGCGCGTCATCTAGCAACGCCAACAAATCATCGTGACCAGAAAGCGCAACGCTGGCTGCGATCAACGCCTCGGGCATATCGTCGGGAAGCGTCCCGCGCAATAAACTTGCTTGTGCGATCGTATTGCGGATCGCCGTCATATCGCGCGGTCCACCCCGTTCCAGCGCAAGTCGAGATAACGCACGGTCCAAATCGTGCACATTGCGCAAGGTGTCGCGTAGATCCTCTGCCAGTCGTGGATTTCCGACGAAATATGCCACACTGCTTTGCCGCTCTGCAATTGCAGACAATGCACAAGACGGGCTTGATAGCCGCCTTTCCAGCAATCGGGCACCACCAGCGGTAACTGTTCGGTCAATCGTTGCCAAAAGCGATCCTGCCCTGCCCCCGCCTGTTCCGTGGGTCAATTCAAGCGACCTGCGCGTTGCGGTGTCGATTTGCATCGCGCTTGCCTGGCCTTCGATCACAGGCGGGCGGACAAGCGGCAGGTTCCCTTTTTGGGTAATTTCCAGGTATTCCGCGACAGCGGACATCGCTGACACCTGCGCACGATCAAAGCTGCCAAATGCGTCGAGTGATCCGACATTGAAGAGTGAAAGCAGACGTTTTTCACCTGATGTGCTATCAAACGCGGCCCCACCCAATGTGGTCAGTGCGGCACCTGAATCAGACACTATTTCGGCGTAATCGGCCTCTGATCCATCCAAAACGATGACCTCTCGCGGGGACAGTCGGGCCAGTTCAGGCCCAAGCGTCACACGCGGACAGCTCATCACATAAAACGCACCTGTCGAGATATCGATCCACGCAAGTGCCCCGACACCACGGACATCAGCGTAGGCGGCCAAGAAATTGTGGCGACGCGCATCTAGTAATGATTCTTCGGTCAAGGTGCCGGGTGTCACCAGCCGGACAACATCGCGACGAACAATGGATTTATGGCCACGCTTTTTCGCCTCTGCAGGGCTTTCCATCTGCTCGCAAACGGCCACACGAAACCCCTTGCGGATCAGCGTCAGAAAATAGCCTTCGGCGGCATGATGTGGCACACCGCACATCGGAATATCGGCGCCATCGTGTTTACCACGTTTTGTCAGCGCAATATCTAACGCGGCAGACGCAGACACAGCATCGTCGAAAAACATCTCATAGAAATCGCCCATCCGGTAAAACAGCAAGGCGTCCGGATAGCCGGCCTTCAAGTCCAGATATTGCGCCATCATGGGCGTGACTGTGGATGGTGCGATGGTCATGAAATCCCCCCGGATCAATTGGGCTGACAGTAACTGGCCAATGTTAGCGACGGAAGTGCAAAAGTCGGGCGTTGCGGGTGCCCCCATATTCACCATAGATTGGACTGACCAGATTAAAGGACGGCACGATGGCCAAGCAGAAACTGACCCGTGAAGACGCACTTGCATTCCACCTGCAACCCACCCCTGGCAAATGGGAGATCAACGCGACCGTCCCCATGACGACACAGCGTGATTTGTCGCTTGCGTATTCTCCTGGTGTTGCCGTTCCGTGTGAAGACATTGCAGCCAACCCCGCGCTTGCCTACGACTACACCAACAAGGGAAATCTTGTGGCTGTGATCTCGAACGGGACTGCGGTTCTTGGGCTTGGCAACCTTGGTGCGCTTGCATCTAAGCCGGTTATGGAGGGCAAATCGGTTCTGTTCAAACGGTTCGCCGACGTGAACTCGATTGATATCGAGCTTGATACCGAAGATCCCGACGCGTTCTGCAATGCGGTCCGTCTGATGGGTCCAACGTTTGGCGGCATCAACCTCGAAGACATCAAAGCGCCAGAATGCTTTATCATCGAACAGCGGTTAAAAGAGGAAATGGATATCCCCGTTTTCCACGATGACCAACACGGTACTGCTGTGATCTGTGCGGCGGGCTTGCTGAATGCGTTGCACATTTCCGGCAAGAAAATCGAAGACGTTAAGATTGTCCTGAATGGCGCAGGCGCTGCTGGCATCGCGTGTCTTGAACTGCTTAAGGCGATGGGTGCAAAGCATGACAATTGCATCATGTGCGACACAAAAGGCGTAATTTACCAAGGCCGGACCGAAGGCATGAACCAGTGGAAATCTGCGCATGCGGCGAACACCGACGCCCGCGACTTGGCGCAAGCCATGGACGGCTGCGATGTTTTCCTTGGTGTATCAGCCAAGGGTGCAGTGACCCAAGACATGGTGATCAGTATGGCATCAAACGCCGTCATCTTTGCGATGGCAAACCCCGACCCCGAGATCACGCCAGAAGAGGTGCACGCTGTGCGCGAAGACGTGATCGTTGCCACGGGTCGGTCCGATTATCCAAACCAGGTGAACAACGTGCTGGGCTTTCCCTATCTGTTCCGTGGTGCGCTTGATATTCACGCGCGTGCAATCAACGACGAGATGAAGATTGCTTGTGCACGTGCCCTTGCCGATCTGGCCCGCGAAGATGTGCCGGACGAGGTCGCGATGGCCTATGGCAAAAAGCTCAAATTCGGACGCGACTATATCATCCCAACCCCGTTTGATCCGCGTCTGATCCACGTCATCCCGACTGCCGTTGCGCGCGCAGGCATGGACACGGGCGTCGCTCGTCGCCCGATCGTTGATATGGAAGGCTATGAAAATACGCTCAAGGCACGCATGGACCCGACCGCCAGCATTTTGCGTGGCCTCAACAACCGCGCCCGTGTCGCTCAATCGCGCGTGATTTTTGCAGAAGGCGATGATTTGCGTGTGTTGCGTGCCGCTGTCCAATTTCAACGATCCGGCCTTGGTCAAGCGATGGTTGTTGGGCGCGATGATGACGTGAAAGCCAAGCTAGAGGCCGAAGGCCTGGGTGACGCGTTCGAAGAGCTTGAAATCGTCAACGCCGCGAAGACAGAGCATTTCGAAACCTATAAGTCGTTCCTTTATAACCGCTTGAACCGCAAGGGATTTGATAGCCAAGACATCTACCGTTTGGCTGCCCGCGACAGGCATGTGTTTGCATCTTTGATGCTGGCTCATGGACACGCCGACGGCATGGTCACGGGTGCAACGCGCAAATCTGCGCATGTGCTGGAACTGATCAATCACGTCTTTGATGCCGGACCACACGATGGAGCGGTCGGTGTGACTGCGATTTTGCACAAGGGGCGGATCGTTCTGATCACCGATACGCTTGTGCACGAATGGCCGGATGAAAACGATCTGGCTGATATTGCTGAACGTGGTGCGTCTGTCGCGCGTGAACTGGGGCTAGAGCCGCGCGTGGCTTTTGTATCGTTCTCGACATTTGGCTACCCTGTGTCCGAAAGGGCAGAGAAAATGCATATTGCGCCGACCGTGCTTGACGCACGTGGCGTCGATTTTGAATATGAAGGCGAGATGACCGTTGATGTCGCGTTGAACCCTGCGGCAATGGAATATTATCCGTTTTCACGCCTCACAGGCCCCGCCAACGTATTGGTCGTACCTGCGCGGCATTCTGCATCAATTAGCGTAAAGCTGCTGCAGGAAATGGCAGGCGCCACCGTTATCGGACCGATTTTGTCTGGGGTCGGTAAGCCGGTTCAGCTTTGCTCTACTGGATCAACGACAAATGACATTATGAACATGGCCGTGATTGCGGCCTGTAAGGTCGGCTAGATGGCCGTTTGGAATCTTGGTTCGATCAACATCGATGTCGTCTATAGCGTCCCGCATATTCCCGTACCGGGAGAGACACTGGCAGCGACAGATCGCGCCACTTTTCTGGGCGGAAAAGGCGCGAATATGTCCGTTGCTATCGCGCGGTCTGGTAGCCGTGTGAACCATATTGGCGCGATTGGCCACGACGGTATTTGGACAGGTGAACGCTTGCTTGAATATGGCGTCGACACACAGCATATTTCAATTGTGGACGGACCTACATCCCAAGCGATGATTGCCGTCGACCCCCAAGGTGAAAATGCAATCATCCTCGCGCCTGGTGCCAGCGTCGATATTCCTCAAACGACCCTGCAGACTGCGTTGTCAGAGGCATCAACGGGCGATTGGTTCATCACGCAAAATGAAACGAACCTGCAGCGGACGGCCGTGACCTTGGCCAAGAAAATGGGGCTTAAGGTCGGTTATGCCGCCGCACCATTTGACGCAGCACGGGTCGAAGCGGTTCTTGAACACCTCGACTTTCTTATCCTCAATGAAGTCGAGGCACAGCAACTGGCCGACGCCACGGGAAAAACGCCGGATGCGCTGGGCGTGGCGGATGTGATTGTCACCTTAGGTGGGGATGGGGCCGACTGGTATGGGGCTGGCGGCAAGCAGCATTTCGATGCATTTCCCGTCACGCCCGTCGACACAACCGGTGCTGGCGATACCTTCACGGGTTATGTTCTGGGGGGGCTTGATCAAGGTATGCCGATGACCCAAGCCATTGCGATGGCCACCAAGGCGGGCGCCTTGATGGTCACCCGCCACGGCACCGCTGATGTGATCCCCGACTTATCAGAGGTTCGTGATTTTAATGGTTAACAAACGGCGCGTTGTTGCCCCAAAGCTGTGTAATACGCTGATCACGTCCACAGGCATTGCGGTAAAACTTATACGCTTCTGCCTCTGATTTTGGACCACGACGGGTCAATACGATACTGCTGCCTTTGTAATAATCTTGATGATATTCTTCGGCCTCGTAAAAGCGGGCAGCATTCAAAACGGGGGTCATGATCTGTTGGCCAAGCGCGGATTGGGCGGCTGCAATCGCTTGATTGGCTGCGGCTTCCTCGGATCCGTTCGCAACAAAAACTGCAGTGCGATACGCATCGCCGCGATCACAGAACTGACCGCCCGCATCCGTTGGATCAATCGACCGGAAGAACATGTGCAACAACTGATCATAACTCACCTGATCGGCGTCATATGTAATCTCGACCGCTTCATAATGGCCGGTCCCTTTGAGCGTCTTATAGGTCGGGTTGCGCGATGTGCCGCCAGTGTATCCAGACACGACCTCAATCACACCCGTCACATGTTCAAAATCGCTTTCGACGCACCAAAAACATCCACCGGCAACCACGGCGGTCTGAATGTCGCGGGCCTCGGCGGCGGTGCCTTGCATAAACGCGCCCAGAGAAATGGTCATTGCGAGTAGGGCCGTTTTGGCGGATTGGATCGGGTAGGGCATGGGTATCTCCTAAATATTGGGATGACCTGACCCCGAACGGACGTGCAGCGCAATTCACAGCGCAGTGATATCACGGGCTCTTTACCGCTTGGAACATATCAAAACTGGGCCTAGCGTGGCAAAAAGAGGACCAGCATGACCGATCACGTGACAACACACCAAGCCCATGACGACATCCGCAATCAATCTATCCTTATTTATGTGGATGGAAAAATCGTGCCCCGCGATCAGGCCGTGGTCAGCGTCTATGACAGTGGCTTCATGTTAGGTGATGGTGTGTGGGAAGGACTTCGCTTGTATAACGATAAATGGGCATTCCTAGATGAGCATATGGATCGTCTGTTCGAGGCTGCCAAAGCAATCGATCTCGATATCGGCATGGACCGAAAAGGCGTCATTTCCGCCTTGTTAGACACTCAAATGGCGAATGACATGTCTGACAACGCCCATGCGCGGATGATGATTACGCGGGGTGTAAAAGTCCTGCCGTTCCAGCACCCGTCTTTGTCCCAGTCCGGTCCGACATTCGTGATCATCATGGAGCATTCGCAGCCCAAAATTCCCCGACCGATTACGCTGGCGACCGTGCCGCACCTGCGCGGTCTACCGATGACCCAAGACCCGAAGTTAAACAGCCATTCCAAGCTGAATTGCATCCTTGCCTGCATCGCTGCGCAAAAGGCTGGCGCCGACGAAGCGTTGATGTTGGACTTGCATGGGTTTGTGAACACGACCAACGCCTGTAACTTTTTCATCGTCCGAAAAGGGGCCGTTTGGACCAGCACAGGCGACTACTGCATGAATGGAATCACCCGTCAAAAGGTCATCGATCTGTGTCGTGCCAATGATATCCCTGTTTTTGAACGTAACTTCAGCCTTGTGGATACCTACGGGGCGGACGAGGCGTTTTTGACTGGGACGTTTGGGGCGCAAACCCCCGTCAGTTCGATTGACGGACGGATTATTGGCACCGGTGATTTGGGCTCGATGACCACACGCATTCGCGGTCTGTACAAAGACCTTATCGCGCTAGAGTGCGCCTGATGCGGATCGCCATGTGGTCTGGGCCGCGCAATCTGTCGACAGCGATGATGTACGCCTTTGGAAACCGTGCTGACGTCGCGATTTGGGACGAACCGTTCTATGCATCATATCTGCGATTGACGGGTGCAGATCATCCGATGGCGGCCGAAATCATTGCCAAACACGAAGCTGATCCTGCGCGGGTTGCGGCACGTTGTTTAGACACTATTCCTGGCCAAAAGCCACATTTTTACATGAAACACATGCCGCATCACATGATCGATGGCGTCCCGCTTGCGTGGGCAAAGGACTGCGTTAACATCCACCTGATCCGCCACCCCGCCCGCGTGATCGCAAGCTATGGCGTCAAACGGGATACCATCACGGATTATGATATCGGCTATACGGCCCAAGCCGACCTTTTTGATAAAATCGGTGGCCTTGTTATCGACAGCGCCGACATCCGCCGTGATCCTGATGGCATGTTGAAAAAGCTGTGCACTGCGATCAATTTGCCGTTTGATCCGGCGATGTTGTCTTGGTCCGCTGGACCGCGCAAAGATGACGGCATTTGGGCGTCGCATTGGTACAATGCAGTTCACAATTCGACTGGGTTTGCTGGTGCGGAGGGTCCGTTGCCAACCTTAACGGGCGCCAATTTGACCTTGCTGGAAAACGCGCTGCCAATTTACGAAAAACTGGCAGCGCATAAGATTTAGGATTTGGTGCGACGGTCCCGTGCTGCCAGCAATTTCAACCGCAATGCGTTCAACTGAATGAAGCCCTGCGCATCTGTTTGGTCGTAGGCACCTGCGTCGTCTTCGAATGTGACGTGGGCTTCTGAATACAACGAATGATCGGACCAGCGCGCAACAGTGGTGGCGGATCCTTTGTAAAGTTTGATCTTCACGGTGCCCGTCACATGTTCTTGTGATTTGTCGATCAGCGCTTGCATCATTTCCCGCTCTGGTGAGAACCAGAAACCGTTATAGATCAGCTCTGCGTAGCGCGGCATGATGCTGTCTTTCAAATGACCAGCGCCGCTGTCCATTGTGATTTGCTCGATGCCACGGTGGGCTTCTAGCAAGACAGTCCCGCCTGGTGTTTCGTAAACGCCGCGAGATTTCATGCCGACAAAACGGTTTTCAACCAGGTCCAAACGCCCCACGCCGTGCTTGCCGCCAAGTTCGTTCAGTTTAGTCAAAACCGTCGCTGGCGACAGCATTTCGCCATTGATAGACACTGCATCACCCTGTTCGAACCCGATTTCAATGAACTCTGGCTCGTTCGGCGCATCCTCTGGGGACACGGTGCGCTGGTAGACGTAATCTGGTGCCTCGACAGATGGGTCTTCGAGGACCTTACCTTCTGACGATGTGTGCAGCAGGTTTGCGTCGACGCTAAACGGCGCATCGCCGCGCTTGTCTTTCGCCACGGGGATCTGGTGCAGTTCGGCAAATTCAATCAGCTTTGTCCGGCTGGTTAGGTCCCATTCACGCCATGGCGCGATAACCTTAATGTCGGGGTTCAGGGCATAAGCCGCCAGCTCGAAACGCACCTGATCGTTGCCCTTGCCAGTTGCCCCGTGAGACACGGCATCGGCACCTTCTATCGCTGCAATTTCGACCAGACGTTTGGAAATCAGCGGGCGCGCGATGGATGTGCCGAGCAGATACAGCCCTTCATACAGCGCATTGGCGCGGAACATTGGAAAGACGAAATCGCGCACGAATTCTTCGCGCAGGTCTTCGATATAGATCTTCGATGCACCCATCGTTTCGGCCTTGGCGCGCGCTGGCTCCAGCTCTTCGCCCTGACCCAGATCGGCCGTAAATGTCACGACCTCGCAGCCATATTCGGTTTGCAGCCATTTCAGGATGATCGAGGTATCAAGACCACCAGAATACGCGAGGACAACTTTTTTCGGAGCGGACATAAGCACGGGCCTTTTCAGAAGTGTGAATTTGCCAGCGGGGTAACGGGTTTTGTGGGGCCGCGCAAGGATAGCGGATTGACGGGGTAGGGCGCATGATGCAACCAAAGGCAGATAAGATTGATCACCCAAAGGAATTTGCCCGTGGCTTGGAATATTGTGCGACATGCATTTTTGATGATTTTTAACAATTTTGGACAGGCGGTGCGCGTAACTGTCGGTCCTGGACTGTTGTTGCTACTGGCTTGGTTGGCGTTCTTCAGCTTGGCTGGCATGCCGTTGGACGGTGATCCTGATCTTAATGCCCTTTCAGGCGGTGGCTCTACTTTGGTGGTATTATTGATAATTCCATTACTCGCGTTTTCGTTTTTTGTCGCTGGCTGGGTCGCTGTTGCTTGGCATCGCTTCATCCTGCTCGAAGAATACACTGGCCTTCTCCCTGCGACTGCTGGCCGCCCGATTTGGGGCTATATCGGTAAAAGCATTCTTTTGGGTCTGTTGCTAAGCTTGGCGGCGATCCCAGTGACAATGATAGCAGGCTTGGTGTCGGCGCCATTTATGCAAATGACCGGTGGTCCGTCCCTGATTGTTTTCGCGATTTTTGGCCTTATCATCGGTACATTCATCGGGTTCTTGTGGTTCCGGACAGCAATATGTCTGCCTGCTAAGGCGCTTGGTGAGGATATGAAGTTCGCTGAGGCATGGGCGAAAACGCGCGATATCAGCGGGACACTCTTTGGCGTCACCTTGATTATCGTGGGCTTGAATATTGGCGCGGCTTTGGTTTTGGGCGTGATCTTAAATGGCGTGCCGTTGGTGTCGTCTATTGTTGAGCTTGCAATTAACTGGTTGTCGACAATGGTGGGTATCTCTGTGCTGACAACAATTTACGGACACAGTGTTCAAGGGCGCCCTTTAACAGGCACCTAAAACGACAAGTTTGCCACAAACGCCGCGTCGCCATCATTAGCCAGTTCTTGGATGGCGTCGCTGGGGTACATCCAGACGGCTTCGTGGCCTGCTTCGCGCGGCGGGCCGTGTCGGCGTATGGGCATAGCCGTATAGATATGGCACAGCTTTTCTGCGTGCATGTCGTATTCCGGCATCCAGACAAATTTGCGGAACGCACCAAGGCGGCGAGGCTTTGCAATGCTCCACCCTGTTTCCTCGAATACTTCGCGGTGAAGCGCCTGCAATGGGCTTTCGCCTGCATCGATGCCGCCACCGGGGAGTTGGAATTCATAATGTGGCGTCGCCTGATAGGTCAACAAAAGCTGTCCAGCATTGGGTAAAATCGCATAGACGCCGGGGCGTAATGTGTACTGCTGCCCTGCCTTGGGTGAATTTCCGTATCGTTTGATCATCGTTGCCCCCTTGGACCGTGGCTTGTTCTGCCTATATAGGCGCGGTATGCCAAGTCCGCACATGTAAGGAAAGCCCATGACCACCGGCAAAATTGCTTGGGACGATACTGTCCTGCCATTTCAGCTCGACGCTTCTGATATTCGGGGGCGCGTCGCACGTTTGGATACGGCGTTTGAAGAAATTCTGGCCCAGCACGACTATCCACCGCTGATCGAAAGTCTGGTGGCAGAGATGGCACTGTTGACCGCGATGATCGGCCAATCGATGAAAACCCGTTGGAAGCTGTCACTGCAGGTCCGCGGTGATGGTCCTGCGCGTCTGATCGCGACTGATTATTACGCCCCGACTGCTGATGGCGAACCTGCGCGCATCCGCGCATATGCGTCCTATGATAAGGACACGATCGATTTGACAGCAGACCCGTTCAGCCAGATCGGCAAAGGCTACTTTGCGATCCTGATTGACCAAGGCGAGGATATGACCCCGTATCAAGGAATCACGCCGATTGCGGGTGGGTCGTTGGCATCATGTGCACAAACCTATTTTTCGCAGTCAGAGCAATTGCCAACACGGTTCGAGCTATCCTTTGGCCGCAGTCAATTGCCCGGCGAGAACGAAAAGTGGCGCGCTGGCGGCATGATGTTGCAGCACATGCCAAAGGCATCCCCGCATATCACGGGCGAAGGTGGATCTGGCGAAGATGGTTTGCTTGAGGCGTTAGATATATTGACGGACGGCGAGTCTGAAAATTGGACCCGCGCCAATGCATTGCTGGACACAGTCAACGAAATCGAATTGATCGGCCCGACAGTGACGCCGGCTGATTTGTTGCTTCGCCTGTTCCACGAAGAAAAGCCACGCGTTTATGACCCGCAGCCTGTCAAATTCGGGTGCACCTGTTCCGAGGATAAGGTGCGCCAGTCCTTGTCGATTTATTCGGCCAAGGACATCGACTATATGACAACGGACGAGGGAACGGTCACCGCTGATTGCCAGTTCTGCGGGTCGCATTACGTCTTTGATCCGACGTCGCTTGGGTTCGAGGCGAAAAGTGAGGGCGCCTGATTTACGCCAAACATTGATGGATGCGCTGTCTAAGACGGGCCGTGCATCCTCTGACTACGACCTGAACAAGGATGTGGTTTTACCCGAGGGGCGCAAGTTGACCCCCGCGTCGGTGTTGATCGCTGTTCGCTTGGACACGGGCAATGTCATCCTGACCAAGCGGTCGGCTAAGCTGAAACATCACCCGGGACAGATCGCGTTTGCTGGTGGCAAGCAGGACGCCAGTGATGTGGATGCAATTGCCGCTGCGTTGCGCGAAGCCAGCGAGGAAATTGGGCTGATGCCTGATTGCGTCGAAGTTCTTGGCACACTTCCCGCTCATGAAACAGTCACCGGATATGTCGTCACACCTGTCATCGCGCTGGTCCATGGTCCGTTTGATCCGGTCCCAGAGGCGGGCGAAGTCTCCGAGGTGTTCGAGGTGCCGCTGACCCACTTTGCAGCTCCTGCGATGTTCCGTATTGAGGGTCGCCGGTGGCAAGGTCGCCGTCGGCAATATTTCGTGGTGCCTTACGGGCCCTATTACATCTGGGGTGCCACTGCGCGCATCTTGCGTGCCCTTGCGGATCGTATGGCATGACGATGCTTGATGCACCGTGGCTGTATGGCCCCGCCCGCGCTGTTTGTGCGATGCTAGAAGACGCCGGTTATCAGGCGTGGTTTGTTGGTGGGTCCGTGCGCAATGCGCTGATCGATGCCCCTGTGTCCGACCTTGATCTGTCCACCGATGCACGCCCTGAAACCGTAATGACGCTTGCCAAAGCCGTAGGGTTGAAGGGTATTCCGACAGGCATAGACCACGGCACGGTCACGATTGTGTCCAAGGGCGAACCTATCGAGGTTACCACGTTCCGCCGCGATGTCGCCACTGATGGCAGGCGCGCCGTTGTAACGTTTGCCGACACCATGGAAGACGACGCGCGCCGCCGCGATTTCACGATGAATGCGCTTTATTGCGATATCCGTGGGCAGGTGGCGGACCCGCTGGGCGGCTTGCCGGACCTACACGCCCGCCAGATTCGTTTCATTGAAGACCCGGTGACGCGGATTAAAGAAGACTACCTGCGCATCCTGCGGTTTTTCCGGTTCTACGCTTGGTATGGCGATACGGATGCAGGGATTGATGCGGATGGCCTTGCAGCCTGTGCGATGTACGCGGATGGGATTGATGGGCTGTCGGCGGAACGGGTGACGTCCGAGATGCTCAGGTTGCTGTCTGCGCCCAATCCTGCACCGGCAGTGGCCGCGATGGGGCAGTCGGGTGTCCTGATGCATGTTTTACCAGGGTCGGCCCGTGATGTGGTCGCCGTTCTGGTACACCTCGAGCAAATTCTTGGGCTAGACCCCGATCCGATCCGGCGGCTTGTCGCACTTGGTGGAGAGCGGGATTTCTTACGGTTATCGAATGCGCAACAAAAAGCCGTTGATGTCCGGCTTGCAGATATGTCGCTGACCGAGTTGGCTTACCGCCATGGTGCGAGTGCCGCAACGGATCGCTATTTGATTGAACAAGCGGGCATGACGCAGCCCGTGAATGCCGCGCGATTAGATGATTTTGCCGCAGCCGCAGGCCAAGTGTTTCCGTTAAAAGCTGCTGACCTGATGCCTGCCCTGAAAGGTGCGGCGCTTGGAAAAGCGTTGAAACAGGCCGAGGAAAAATGGATCGCGTCTGGCTTTACCCTCACCAAATCTGATCTTCTTTGAACAACACAGACGCCATCTATCTGATGATGATATATGTCTTCGTTGGGTTGTTTTCGCCGGGTCCAAACGTGGTCTTGCTAACGGCGTCCGGCGCACGCTTTGGGTTTAAGGCGACGGTGCCGCATATCCTTGGCGTGGCGCTGGGCGTCGGGATCATTGCCGGGCTGACGGGGGTGGGGATCGGCGTTCTGATCCTGACCGTTCCGTGGCTTATCTTTGGGCTCAAGATGATTGCGGCCCTTTGGATTTTGTGGATGGCATGGGGGTTGTGGCAAGCACGTCCTGTGACGAAACGCGACACGGGCATCCGGCCTTTTACGTTTGTCGAGGCCGTGCTGTTCCAAGCCGTGAACCCAAAAATCTGGGTCGTCGCATTGGCAGCGGCGATCTATGTTGCTGACGTTCCACCAACCCAACAGGCGATGTATCTGGCGGCAGCGTTTTCAGGCATCAATCTGTTCGTTTGCCTGTTCTGGACGTGGGCGGGCACGTTGCTGTCGCTGCTGCTAAACAACCCGCGCGCATGGTTGATATTTATGCGGATCATGGCCGTTGCACTGGCAGGGTTTTCGCTGGCTGTTTTCCTCTGACCTGAACCACGCTATATCTTGGGAATTGCAGCCAAAGGCGGACCCAGATGTTTCGGTTTTTCGAAAATCTTGTCGATCCATATATAAAGTATGAGGAAACCGACGCACCGCCACAGCGGCTATGGCCGTTCCTGCGCGACTATGCGCAACCGTTCACGCGCGTGTTCTGGCTAACGGGTATTTTGTCAGTTGTTGTGGCCGCGGTCGAGGTGTGGCTGCTTGGCTATCTTGGACGGTTGGTAAACATTCTGACCCAAGGAACCCCAGCGCAAGTGTGGGTTCAAAGTGGGACAGAACTGACGCTGATTGCGATCTTTTTGCTGACATTGCGGCCATTGACGCAGGCTTTGCATGTCTTGCTTTTGAACCAAACGATCATGCCGAACTTTGGCACGTTGGTCCGGTGGCGTGCGCACAGGCAAGTGTTGCGTCAATCCGTTGGCTGGTTCGAAGACGACTTTGCCGGACGGATCGCCAACCGTATTATGCAGACGCCCCCAGCCGCAGGCGAGGTGGTGTTTCAGGTGTTTGACGCACTGACATTTTCGGCCGCTTATCTTGTTGGTGCACTAATTTTGCTAGGCGACGCAGATATCCGTTTGGTCATACCGCTGCTCATTTGGTTCGCGCTTTATGCCTTGCTGCTGCGCTGGGTCGTGCGGCGGATCACCCCAGCATCCGAGGCCGCATCAAACGCTCGCAGCGCTGTCACTGGTCGTGTTGTCGATAGCTATACAAACATTCACGCGGTCAAAATGTTCGCGCATCAGGATCTCGAGATTAACTATGCGAAAGACGTGATTGAAAACGCGCGTCAGACATTCCAAAAGGAAATGCGGCTTTATACGATCATGGATATTGCGCTTAGCGTGCTGAACGGATTCCTGATCGTAGGTGTCGTGGCTTGGGCGGTTTGGCTTTGGGTCCAAGGCTTTGCCGATATCGGAGTCGTTGCTGTTGCGACCGCATTGACCCTGCGGATGAACGGCATGTCCGGTTGGATCATGTTCGCTGTGTCCAATTTTTACCGCAACCTTGGTGTGATCGCCGAAGGCATGCAGACGATTGCACAACCGATTGGCCTGCGCGATGGGGCCGGCGCCAAGCCGCTTGTTATCACCGACGGGGCGTTAGAGCTGCGCGATCTTTCGCATCATTACGGTAAAACGGCGGGTGGTCTGGATCATATCAATCTGTCGATAAAGGCAGGCCAAAAGGTTGGGCTTGTTGGTCAATCGGGCGCGGGCAAATCGACCCTAGTTAAGCTAATCTTGCGGTTTTATGATATTGAGCAAGGCGCGATTATGATCGACGGACAAGACATTGCAGAGGTGACTCAAGACAGCCTGAGGTCCGCAATTGGCATGGTGCAACAGGACAGTTCCCTGCTGCATCGGTCGGTGCGCGAAAACATCATTTATGGTGATCCCACGGCGACCGAAGATCAGATCATCGCGGCCGCCAAAATGGCCGAGGCCCATGATTTCATTCTTGGGCTGGAAGACAGCGAAGGCAACAAAGGCTATGATGCCCGTGTTGGTGAACGCGGTGTTAAGTTGTCTGGTGGACAACGGCAGCGGATCGCGCTGGCGCGTGTGATCTTAAAAGATCCGCCAATTTTGATTTTGGACGAGGCGACAAGTGCATTGGACTCAGAGGTTGAGGCCGCGATCCAAGAGACCCTTTATAAAATGATGCAGGGTAAAACTGTCATCGCAATCGCGCACCGCTTGTCGACTATCGCGCAGATGGACCGGATCATTGTCATGGATCAGGGCCGTGTGATCGAAGACGGTACGCATAGCGGCCTGCTTGAGCAAAACGGCAAATACGCAAAATTTTGGGCGCGTCAGTCCGGTGGGTTTTTAGGACAATCATGAGAAACGCAAGCAACCTGATTAACCCAAACGCCCGCGCAGAAGGCCCGCCGCCCAACACGTTCACCGCGTTCTTTATCTGGGCGTTCAAAGGCAGCTTTCGCTATATGGCTTTGGGCGGTTTCGTGTCTGTTATTGCGGGTGCGATCGAAGTCGTATCGGCGTTGATTCTTGGGCTTGTTATTGACGCCGCATTGGACGTGGACCGCGCACAGTTTTTCGACACGAATATGGGTCTGCTGCTAGGCGTCGGTGCGTTTTTTATCATCTTGCGCCCAATTGTGATGGGCGCTCTTGGCGTGATGCAGGCGGTCGTGCTGCGGCCATCTTTGACGACGCTCATTTATGCGCGGTTGCACCGCCATACACTGGGTCAGTCCGTCAAGTTCTTCGACGACGATTTTGCTGGGCGCATCGCGCAAAAGCAGGGGCAGGCGGCCCGTGCTGCGACCAACTTGGTGATTGAAACGATCCACACGGTTATTTTCGCGCTTGCGTCGCTGATCGGGTCGTTGCTGTTGATGCTTGCGATTGATGGTCGCACGGCGACTTTGCTTGCGGTTTGGGCGGTTGCCTACATCATTTTGATCCGGTTTTTCCTGCCGCGCGTGCGGGCCGCCTCCAAAATAAAAGCGGCCCGCAATGCGATGGTCACGGGGCAGATCGTGGATACCGTGACGAACATCAAAACGGTAAAGCTATTTGCCCACGACAGCTTTGAAGATCGTACCGCGATTGATGCGCTAGAAGACATGCGTCTTGCGACCGTCAGCTTTGGCTGGTTGTCGGCGAGTTTCCGGTTCTGCCTGATGACGCTTGCAGGTGTGCTTCCGCTGATCATTGTGGGGGCGACGCTGTATTTCTGGACCATGGGCACCGCAACCGCTGGTGATATTGCTATTGCAGGTGCCATCGGATTGCGGCTGGCGCAGATGACCGGTTGGGTCAGTTTCACGTTGCTTGGTATGTACGCCGATGTCGGTGAAGTTGAGGACGCGATCCGCACACTTTCACCCATGCATACGCTTGTCGATAATAGCGATGCGTCGGTCATGGATGTGACTGACGGGCAGATCAATTTTGATGAAGTGACCTTTACATATGACGGTGGTGCAGGCGGTTTGCATGGCATCAATCTGTCGATTGCATCTGGTGAAAAGTTGGGCATTGTCGGAGCGTCAGGTGCGGGGAAATCCACGCTCGTGTCCGTGCTTTTGCGGCTTTACGATACCGAAGGTGGTGCGGTTCTGATTGACGGGCAAGACGTGCGAGACGTCACGCAAGAAAGCCTGCGTCGCCAAATTGGAATGGTCACCCAAGAGACGGCGATGTTTAACAGGTCCGCTCGCGACAACATTGGCTATGGTCGACCAGATGCATCGATGGCCGAGATCGCCGCCGCCGCTGCCCAAGCTGAGGCCACGGATTTCATCAAAGACCTGCGCGACCATCAGGGGCGCAAAGGGTATGATGCACATTTAGGCGAGCGGGGCGTAAAGCTGTCGGGCGGACAGCGCCAGCGCATCGCAATTGCCCGCGCCATTTTGAAAGACGCGCCAATCTTGGTGCTGGACGAGGCCACAAGTGCGCTTGATTCCGAGGTCGAGGCATCCATTCAATCCGCGTTAGAAACGGTGATGGAGGGCAAGACCGTCATCGCAATAGCGCACCGTTTGTCGACCCTCGCGCGCATGGACCGGATTATTGTGCTTGACGCGGGGCAGATCAAGGAACAGGGAACGCACGCCGACCTGCTACGGCAAGACGGGCTTTATGCGCGTTATTGGAACAGGCAGTCGGGTGGATTCATTAATGTCAAAGATGCGGCGGAATAAACTATGGCGATGATCGAAGGGCTAACCCATCTGGGTCTGGGCAAAGTTGATGACGGGCGCACATTGCTACCCCGCGTGCTGCCTGGTGAAGAGATCGAGGTCACCCAAGACGGTACCGTGCGGATTATTACGCCATCTCCTGATCGCGTTGCTGCACCCTGCCGTCATTTTAAGATCTGCGGTGGTTGTGCGATGCAGCATGCCAATGACGATTTCGTGGCTGCGTGGAAGATGGGTATCGTGCAGCGGGCGCTGTCCGCCCAGCGGATCAAGACAACATACCGTGATGTGCAGACATCGCCGCCGCAGTCGCGCCGCCGTGCTAAGATTGCTGGCAAGCGGACCAAGGGTGGGGCGATGTTGGGCTTTCACGCCAAGGGCACACATAACTTGGTCGCAACGCCGGATTGTCAGCTTTTGACACCGGGGATCATGGCAGCCTTTCCAATGCTGGAAAAGCTGGTGGTGATCGCTGCATCCCGCAAAGCCGAAATTGCGTTGACCGTGACCGAAACCGCCGCTGGTATGGACATTTATGTTGATACTGAAACGCCACTGACACCAGAGCTGCGTCAGACGCTTGCAGTGTTTGCCCAAGAAAACGGGATCGCTCGTTTGGTTTGGCCGACGGAACCCGTTGTGACGATGAATCCGCCAGAGCAATTTTTGGGAACCACACGTGTGACGCCGCCCGCAGGCGCGTTTTTGCAGGCTACCAAACATGGCGAGGCTGCGTTATTGGGCGCCGTTGAAGAAATCACTGCCAAGGCGAACCGGATCGTTGATCTGTTTGCCGGGTGCGGGACATTTGCGTTGCCGTTATCTGCGCGCGCCGAAGTCCATGCAGTTGAAGGCGACGCCGATATGGTTGCCGCCCTTGATCGGGGCTGGCGCGGTGGCCGTGAGCTTAAGCGGGTTACATCCGAGGCCCGCGATTTGTTCCGTCGCCCGCTGGAACCTGATGAGTTACGCAAGTTTGACGCTGCTGTCATTGACCCGCCACGTGCGGGTGCAGAGGCGCAGATCGCGACGCTTGCTGTGTCTGACATTAACACGATTGCGATGGTGTCATGCAATCCGGTGACCTTCGCACGCGACGCCGCACATTTGGAAAAAGCAGGCTTTACTCTCAGGTGGGTGCAGGTCGTTGATCAATTCCGCTGGTCACCCCATGTGGAAATGGTCGGCAATTTCACGCGGTCGTGATCGCCTAAGCAAAGTTTTTCGTCACAGAATTGTACGCAGTGGTGTATGATCGACCAAACGGCGTAGACCGGGGGCAGGAATGAACATTACCAGACGATTAATGATGATTGGCGCGGCCTTTGGGCTGGCCGGATGCGCGACTAAATTTAAGGCTTATGACGGCCCTGAAGTGACGCGCGTTCAAGTGTTCAAAGAGGCGCGCGTCATGCGGCTTTTGAGCGGATCGACGGCTGTGCGGACGTATAATTTCCAACTGGGCTTCGCGCCGACTGAGCATAAGCAAGTCGAAGGCGATGGGCGCACCCCTGAAGGCGCGTATTTGATCAACCGTCGCAACCCTAACAGCCGCTTTCATCTGTCATTGGGTATTTCGTATCCTGACGCGGACGACGTGGCCTATGCGCGGTCTGTCGGAAAATCACCGGGCGGAGAGATTTTCATCCATGGGACACCAACGAATTACCTTGGCCAGGATGATTGGACATGGGGTTGTATCGCTGTGACCAACGAAGAGGTGGAAGAGATCTATGCGATGGTGAACGACGGCACCATCATCTACATCCACGCCTAGAAATTACCCAATTGAAACGGTACTTGCGTGTCTTCAGATGTCGACGTGGTTTGCACAACTGGTGCGCTGACCACGGCATTGCTGCCCATGCTTAATGTCCACCACAGTTTGCCAGCGGGTTCTTGAAACCACGCAATCCCCATGCGGCGCGCATTGGGGTCAAGGATCACGCTGCGCGTGTCAGGCTGACGCATCCATGCGGCTAATGTTTCCAGCTCGGTCTCGTAGGATTCAGAGATGTTTTCGCCAACAACTTTCCCTTGGAATCCAGCACGCTGGGCGCGGTCCAACGGCGATGATCCGTCAGATCCAAACAGCCATGGGCGGTTCTGGGCGGACATATCGCGTGAATGGGTCGCGGCGGCTGCGTTAAGCTGTGCATCAAGTTCGACAGCGGGCACGCCAGCGGCTTGGCGCAGGGTGTTCAGACTGTCGAGCATCCGAAATTGAATATCGTCCGTATCGTTTGGTCCGATCTTATAGACCTGCGGCAAAGGCAGGCCATCCGCGCCGATGCGTGCAGATGTGTTTCCGCTGCACGCAGCCAGACCCATCAAGGTCAATCCGGTCAAAATCTTACGGCGGTTCATATGCATACTCATTCTCATAGTGTTTAGCCCTCTTAGCGACTTCACGGACACACTTCAAACATTGTTCGGCAAGGGTTCGCCTGTCTAACGATTGTTTGATTTGCATGGATCATGCGGGCGGCCTAAATCAATCTCAAGTTAAACAGCAGCACAGACTGATGGAGATATTGATGAGCACGTTTGATACCAAAACACTGTCCCGCCGTGGATTTATAGCAGCGACCGCAGCGACCATCGGCACTGGCGCAATTGCCCAGACAGCGAACAGCACCGAGATCGAGGCAGATATCGCTGGCGGTGTGACCCGTAATATCTCCAGTTTCCGGTCACTTGATTGGCAGCCGTATTTCAGCGATCTGGCCAATGGCGCCGTGCTTGTGGATCTTCAAAGCCGAGCGCTGCACTTTTGGTCCGAAGACCAGAGCATCTATAAGCTGTATCCGACATCGGTGCCTTTGACCGAGGATTTGACGCGTAAAGGCCGGACGTCGATTGTGCGTAAGGTCGATGGTCCAAGCTGGCGCCCGACCCCGTCGATGCGTGCGAATAACCCCGAATGGCCAGAGTTTATCGGCCCCGGCCCTGACAATCCGCTTGGGTCGCATGCGCTTTATCTAACGTGGCAGTATTACCGCATTCACGGCACACACGATACGCGCAAGATTGGGCGGCGGTCGTCGAACGGTTGCATCGGCCTATATAATGAACACATCGCCGAGCTTTTTGGTATGACCAAAAATGGCACTCAGGTGTTGTTGATTTAAAATAGCAGGCAGAGAAATCTGATCCTTTTGGCGTTTGAGGGGGATGGGTTAAAACCCATCCTACGGCGTACAGCATCGTCTTTTTGATTTTCGTGGTAATCTGAACTGGTCAAAAGGAGCAGTGCACGGCACGCAAAACTGATCAAGGCCAAGGCACCACCGTAAGTTTCGACATGAAGCGCTGTGTCCACGCCCGAAGCTGTTTCTTAAAATTGCCAAAGGTGTTGACCCCACCCAGTGCCCTTGGGTTCAGCCTGACAATTGCACCGCCGAAGAGGTCGCTGCAAGGATCCACACCTGCCTGTCAGGCGCATTGGCGTCTCAAAAACCGGACGCAGATGAGTAGCCCCCGATCATCAACCGCATTTCAGTTCTGGTGCAGCGATAGCGTCCAGCCTCTGATCACATTTTGTTTTCCGGAAACCTCTCCCAAAACTCTCGAAGTGTAAATCGTGGCACTGCCCTGCCGAACGGCTCCCCTATTAACCAGCACCAGGTCCATCTAAAACGACCGGGCCAACTCGTTTCATGCGGAATAAAATGGCTTGGTATCGGTTCCATAGGCCCAAGGCTTTTCTCAAACGTTTGGACCAACACTGAAAAATCATAACCATACAAACCTATACTCGGAGTCCTTGATTACCCGACTTTTGTATTGACGGACTGAGCGAATGGGATTCAGGTGTTTGTATGATCCGTCCGAATTTCCTCACTGCTTCAGATCGCCTTGAACTTTTGTCTTGCGTGAAGCGCCAACGTG
>JAGSGF010000010.1 GCA_023955335.1 Yoonia sp. | reverse complement strand
TGTCGACATGATTGAGATGCCATCTGGCAGTCGGTTGATCCTGCTGTCCGAGGGGCGGTTGTTGAACCTTGGTAACGCAACCGGTCATCCGTCATTTGTGATGTCCGCGTCGTTCACCAATCAGGTGTTGGCGCAGATGGAACTGTGGATGAAAGGCGATGAGTATCTACCTGGCGTCTACATCCTGCCCAAGCATCTGGACGAGAAAGTGGCGCGTCTGCACCTTGATCGTATCGGTGTGAAGCTATCAAAATTGGACAAGAGCCAAGCAGATTACATCGGCGTGAGCGTCGACGGTCCGTTCAAGCCAGAGCATTACCGCTACTAAGCGCGTGGCAGATAATAGACAAAAACCAACAAAGCGCGCCCTGATCTGGGGCGTGCTTTTTCGTTTGGCCGGGGCGGCTTTGCTTTGGGCAATTGTCTGGGGTGCGATCAACCCGACACGTGCGCTCCCGCCGGGATGGAACCCGCTTGCACCGTTGCAAGTGACCGAACCTGTGACACTATTCACAAACTGGCGGCTGGAACGCGCGCTTAAAACACCAGAGGCATGTATCAAAGCGGTGTCCGCGGCTGCCGATATTGGCATGCTGGATGATTTTGAAGCCAGTGATCAATGCCATATCCGCAGCCGTGTTGATCTTGCCGGTGTGGGTCGGGCGCGGATCAATTCCGTTGAAACGACCTGTGCGATTGCCCTGCGTATGGCCATGTGGGAACAGCATAGCCTGCAACCCGCCGCCGCTGACTTATTGGATACGACTGTCACGGGGATAGACCAAATCGGCAGCTACGACTGTCGCGAGGTCCGGACGATCTCGGGTGCGTCGGACCGGATGAGCACCCATGCGACTGCAGAGGCGATTGATATCGCCGGGTTCCAGTTTGCGGATGGGACTGCGACCCGCTTAATCGACGATTGGAACGCCGATGATAGCAAAGCACAGTTTTTGCGCAGGGCCCGCAACGGGGCATGTGACTGGTTTCAGCGGACGTTATCGCCAGATTACAACACCCTGCATGCGGATCATTTGCACCTGCAATCGCGCGGCTGGGGGGCTTGCAAATAGTATATCAAAGGCATTCTGCAACTTGGGCGCTACTTTTCCCCTGTGAATTTCCTTTACCAATCGCCTTGTCAGGCTCTACGGTTTGCACAAGCGGTGGCGATCTCGTCGGCGCATCATCAGGCCACACTGGCCAGAAGCAATATAAATGGGGACTAAATTATGGGTAAGAGAGACGAATGGATCGCGAAATACGCTGAAGATCTTAAGTCCAAGTGCAACATGACGCCAGATATGGATCTGTTGACGAAGGTCACAATCGGTTGTGGTCCTGCGATTTACAACAAAGACGCGCAAACGGTTGCTGGCGGTCAAGCATCCGAGCTTGAGACCGTAAAGAACAACTTTCTGATGAAAAAGCTGGGTCTGCCCGATGGTCCAGAACTGATGGAAGCCATCGACAAGGTTATCGAAATCTATGGCAAATCCGAGCGCAATAAATACCGTGCAGTTGTGTATTACATGCTGTGCAAGCATTTCGGCAAAGAAGCCGTTTACAGCTAATTTCACCAAAGCTTGAATTTAAAACGCGCGTCCCAGACAGCGGGGCGCGCGTTTTGCGTTTTTTACAGACCTGTCAGGATGACGCCCATGATTGTCGTCGCCAGGATTGCATAGCCGCTGTCAATTACCGCAAGCATCCAAGGCCGGTTAGAATAGCCGTTGTTCACAAAAATCCATGGGCTGATAAAGAACGCGCCAATGCCAAAGCCGGAAACAAGCCCCTTGCTGACACCTTCAATGCTCGAAAGTGCGAACGTGTGTCGCATCATACCTGCGACTAACAGGATCATCACGAAGGATACGATGTAAGGCACTGGGCTTGTGTTGACAGGTTTTCCGTCTGGCCCGACCTCAATTTTGGCGGCGGCCATCCACGGTTTTGACAGCACCATGTAATAAGCTGCACCCGCTGCAAATGCCGCTGCTGCAGCCACTAACACTATGATCAATCCCATCAGCTTCCCTTTCGAGGGTGTATGTCGGATGGGGTACTATGTGGGGGAACGGCAGTTTTACCTAGGGCTTTGTATGACCCATGCTGCAAATCAAATCCCACTCTGCGTCTGTCACAGGCTGCACGGACAACCGCGCGTTTTTGACAAGGATCATGTCTGCAAGGTCGGGGTTTGTTTTGATCGCATCGAGCGTGACGGGTTTCGCAAACGGCCTGACTGCTTGCACATCAACACATTCCCACCGCGCGTCGTCGGCGGTGCTATCTTGGTGGGCGGCAGTTTTGACTTTGAGGATGCCGACGATTTCAAGGCCGGAGCGCGAATGGTAAAAGAACCCCTCGTCGTCCACGGCCATGTCACGCATAAAGTTGCGGGCTTGGTAATTGCTCACGCCGTCCCATTCTTCGCCAGCGGTCCCCTTGGCGACAAGATCGTCCCAGCCAAAGACGTCAGGCTCGGATTTGAACAACCATTTTGCCACTAGCCGATGACCTTTTTCCACTCAGTCAGATCCACGGACGCAAACAGGCCTGCCTTGTTATATGGATCGTTATCCGCCCAAGATTGCGCCGCCGCCATGTCGTCTACGGCGAGCACGATCAGGCTGCCGCACATTTGTCCGTCTGTATTCAGCAATGGCCCGGCCATTTCCACAACGCCGGTGCTTGCGATATAAGCCAAATGCGCGTCACGGTTATCCAACCGCGTTTGCAGGGCGCCAGAATTGTCTTTGGTCATAAGAGCTACACGCATTTTATTCTTCCTTGAGTGGGCGGGACAAGAGCGATTTCAGCGCTGTTGCCACGTCGGTTTTGTCCGTGGATAGGTCAGCCGCGACTGTGCAGATTGGCAGATCAATGTCTAGCGATTTAGCGAGCTTTTGTACCGCCTGCGCGGTCGCCGCCCCCTCTACTGTGATCGACTTATCGAATGGTTTGCCCGATCCAATGGCTTGCCCGTACCGGTAGTTACGCGATTGATCGGATGTGCAGGTCAACGCCAAATCACCAAACCCGGACAGCCCATGCAACGTAACTGGATCGGCCCCAAGCCGTATAGCCAGCCGTTGCATTTCTGCGAAACCGCGCGTGATCAGTGCCGCGCGCGCGCTTTCCCCAAGCCCGGCGCCCATGCAGACCCCACACACGATCGCCATAACGTTTTTCAGCGCACCGCCAAGCTCCGCGCCTATGGTGTCGGTTGTTCGGTAAAGTCTGAGCGTTTGGGTCGAAAGCGCTGTTTGCAGCGCGATGGATTTGTCTTCATCTGCACAGGCAAGCGTCAGCGCAGTCGGCAATCCGCGCGCGATGTCAGCGGCAAAGCTGGGTCCAGTCAGGATGCCAGCAGTTGCGCTGGGCACGGCTTTGCGGATCGTGTCGACGGGGCCTGTCATCGTGATAAGGTCGATGCCTTTGCAGCATGCGATAAGCGACTTGCCTGCGAGGTGATCTGCGTGTCGGGTCAGGAACTCGCGTAGCGTTTGTGCGGGGGTGGCCAACAGGATGATGTCGGCGGCGAACAGGTCATTGAGATCATTGGTTGCACTGATCTGGGTTGGCAGGGTGACGTCGGGCAGACGCGGGTTCTGCCGTGTATCTTGCATGGTTTTGACAGCCTCGGGGTCGCGCGCCCAAAGCGTCACAGATTTCCCATCAAGCGCCAATGCCACCGCAAGTGCGGTTCCGAATGCGCCGCCTCCAGCCACTGCGATTTTCATGCTTTCGCTCCTTTTTTGCCGGACCCAAGCATGGGTGCCGCAGTCGTGTCCAAGGGCCAGCGCGGCCGGGCAGACAATGACATGTCGTCAGTCTGTCCTGCTGCAAAGCGTTCCACACCTACATATGCGATCATCGCAGCGTTGTCGGTGCAAAGCGCCAAGGGAGGCGCGACAAAAGCGATATCAAGCTCGGCGCAAACTGCGGTCAGACGCACCCGGATTTCGGTGTTTGCAGCGACGCCACCTGCAACCGCAAAGGTTGGCTGACTGGGGTTCAGCGCCAGATATTGCGCCAGCGCCCAGCGCGATTTTTTGTCGATGATATCAGCCACGGCTGTTTGAAAGCCTGCGCTTAGGTCCGATTGGTCCTGCACCGTTAGCCCGCCATTTTCCGCAATCACTGCATCGCGGGCGCGGATCATTGCAGTTTTTAGGCCAGAAAAGGACATGTTTCCGCTTTGCTCTCTGATCATCGGGCGGGGCAATTCGAACCGCTTGGGGTTACCGGTTTCCGCTGCCTTTTGCACAGACGGCCCACCGGGTTGGGGCAGGCCAAGGATGCGCGCAGTTTTGTCGAATGCCTCGCCGGGGGCGTCGTCAATTGTACCGCCGATGCGCGTGTAATCATCGTGGCCTTTGACCAGTAGGAACTGGCAATGCCCGCCGGACACAAGCAGCATCAAATAGGGATAGGGCACTTGGTCAGTCAGTCGCGGGGTCAGCGCGTGCCCTGCAAGGTGGTTCACCCCAATAAGCGGCAGGCCCATAGCCGCGCAGATGCCTTTGGCCAGCATTACGCCGGACACCACGCCGCCGATCAGACCAGGCCCGGCCGTAACAGCGACGGCATCGATGTCTTTGAGCGTAAGTTGCGCCGCATTCAGCGCTTGTGTCACGCAAATGTCGAGCTTTTCCACATGCGCCCGCGCAGCGATCTCTGGCACCACACCGCCAAAATCGGCGTGCAGATCGGTTTGGCCGTGAACAATGGACGACAGTATTTCTGGCGCGCCATCCAACTGGCGCACGACGGCAGCAGCAGTGTCATCGCAGCTGCTTTCGATTCCAAGGATCGTACAGGTTCGTCTCATAGGGTGTTCCGGTTGCGATTTGTTCATGGGCAGGTAACACTTGGACAGGTTTCAAACAATGGTGCCCCGATGCAGCCGACCTTAATCATCACACGACCCGCCCCTGATGGCGCAACATTTGCGGCCGCTTTTCCGCGCGTGCGGGTTTTGCTGTCACCTTTGCAACGGATCGACCCGGTAGATGTGGACTGTTTTGCAAAGGGCGTCATTTTCACATCGACCAATGGTGTTGCACAAGCTGAACGGTTGGGGATGACGTCTGGACCGGCGTGGTGTGTGGGCGATCGTACGGCGCAAGCAGCGCAAGCGGCTGGGTTTGATGCCGTTTCGGCAGGTGGCGATGTCGAGGATTTACTGAAACTTATTCTCACTGATTGTCCTGCATTTCCTCTGGCGCATGTGCGGGGCCGCGACGCGCGCGGTGATCTGGCACCGCGATTGCGCGCTGCTGGTATCGATTGCGCAGATTGTGTTGCTTATAATCAAACGCCTGTTCCCATGACAGCCAGCGCGCGTCAGGCGATCGACGGGGCAGAACCTGTGATCATTCCCCTGTTTTCGCCACGTGCCGCCGCGCTATTGTTAGATCAAGTGACGATCAAAGAGAACGTGACGCTGGTCGCGATAAGCAAAAATGTGGCGTCAGCCTTAGGCCAGCACCGCAGTATTCTGGCAGATCGCCCTGATGGGCCAGCAATGCTGGAAGCAACCAAACACGCGCTTGCGACGTTGTGACATTGCATAACGCGGCTTGAGGGTCAGAGCGCGGGCATATACGATAAATGGATGCCCATAGTATTTGGGCAGTTTAGCGATGAAAGGGTTTGCACGTGGCAAAACAACCGGCCAAAGGTCGCAAGACACCTAATAAGCCAAAAACAAAGCCAGACGTCGTTGAGGCGGTTGAGGCCGATATTGTCGCGCCTGAGGTGGTTGAAACTCAAGATGTTGAAAGGCCAGCCCTGACGCCGGAGCCAGACCCTTCGGAGCCAGTGGTTGAAGCCCCGAAATCTCCCGTTTCCCCATTAAAAGAGCCTGAAAAATCCGGCTCAGCCATGCCTGCAATTTTCGGCGGTCTTGTGGCGGGTGTGATTGGTTTCGGTGCTGCGTATTTCGTTTTGCCAAAGCCGGATACGACGTTGCCCGCACAAATCTCCGCGCAAGCGTCCAAGATTATCGGGCTGCGTGATCAAATTGCTGCCATCCCCGCGCCTGATTTGACGGAGGTAGAGGCCGCTCAGACTGCAGCAGCAGACGCTATGGCTGCAGCGAATGAGCGAATCACAGCGCTTGAAGCGCGCTTGGATGACCTGAGCAACCGTGCTGGCGACGGCGGTTCTGTGCCGACTGCTGCCTATGAGGCAGAGCTGGATGCTCTGCGGTCCGAGATGGAAAACCTGCGTGGAACAGCGGTTGCTGAACTTGAAGCCGCCCGTGATCAAGCCGCATCGATTGCAGAAAATGCAGAGGCCGCGGCGCGTTCCGCCGCTGGTCGTGCGTCCCTTGCCCGTATTCAGGGTGGGTTGGAAACTGGCGCACCACTGGGCGAGGCGCTGGATGATTTGGCCGCTGCGTTGCAAGGCGATGTTCCAGCCGCGTTGACCGCCGTGCGTGATGGGACGCCGACGCTTGCGACCTTGCAGTCGGATTTCCCGCCATTGGCCCGCGCCGCACTGGCAACCGCCCGTGCGGAGGGCGTATCTGGCGAAGCCGAAGGCGGTTTGGCCAGTTTTCTGCGTAACCAGTTTGATGTCCGGTCTGTCGCCCCAAAAGAGGGTGATGGGACCGATGCTATCTTGTCCCGTGCAGAAGCGACCCTGCGTCAGGGGCGCCTGACGGAAACGCTCGCCGAAGTTGGCGCATTGCCCGAAGTAGCCCGTGCCGAGCTATCCGATTGGATTGCGCTTGCAGAGGCGCGTGCAGATGCGCTTGCGGCTGCTGCGTCTCTGTCCACATCCCTTAACGATAATTAAAGGCACCACCTTATGTTTTTGTCATTGATCAAAATTCTAATGTTCGTCGCAGTCGTTATGGCGTTGACGTTTGGTGCCACCATGTTGATGGACGTGTCCGGCGGGGCCACTATCGCCATCGCTGGGATCGAGCTATCGCTGTCACCATTGCAATTGACGTTTGCGCTTGTCGCTTTGGTTGTGCTGGTCTGGCTGGGGCTGAAGCTGTTCAAATTTTTGGGCGCGGTCTTTCGTTTCCTGAATGGCGATGAGACCGCGATTTCGCGTTACTTTGACCGCAACCGCGAGCGCAAGGGCTACGAGGCATTGTCTGAAGGGATGATGGCCTTGGCGTCTGGCGAAGGCCATCTTGCGATGACCAAAGCACAGCGCGCCGAAAAGCTGCTAAAGCAACCGCAACTGACCAATCTGCTAACAGCGCAAGCCGCCGAAATGACTGGCGATAAACGCATGGCAGAGGCGACCTATAAAAAGCTGCTAGAAGACGAAAAGACCCGTTTTGTCGGGGTGCGCGGCATCATGAAGCAAAAACTGCAATCGGGTGACACCGACACAGCGCTGAAGTTGGCCAAAAAGGCATTTTTGCTGAAGCCAAAGCATGAAGAAACCCAAGATGTTCTGTTAAAATTGCAGGCCAAGACGGAAGATTGGAAAGGTGCCCGCGAAACGCTGGGTGCCAAGTTGAAATCCGGCAGTCTGCCGCGTGATGTGCACAAACGACGTGATGCAGTTTTGGCATTGTCCGAAGCTCGTGATATTTTGGCTGTCGGCAATGATATTGAATCGCGTGAGCGTGCGATCGAAGCCAATCGCTTGTCCCCAGACCTGATTCCTGCCGCCGTTATGGCTGCGCGCGGGTATATTGCACAGGACAATGCCCGCTATGCGGCGCGTATTTTGACCAAAACATGGGCGACGAAACCGCACCCTGATCTGGCCGCCGCGTTTGCGGAAATTGCACCGGATGAAACTGCGGAGGCTCGCTTAAAACGGTTTAAGGCGCTGACCAAGCTATCGCCAACGCATTCTGAGACAAAAATGTTGTTGGCTGAACTGAACATCGCGGCTGAGGATTTCCCTGCCGCCAAACGGGCGCTTGGAGATCTGGTTGAGACTGATCCAACCGCACGGAGCTTGACGCTGATGGCTGCGATTGAACGTGGTCAGGGCACGGACGATGTTGTCGTGCGTGGCTGGTTGACCCGCGCTTTGACGGCACCGCGTGGTCCGCAGTGGATTTGCGAAAGCTGTCAGCATATTCACCCCGCGTGGGCGCCGACCTGCAGCAATTGTGGATCGTTTGATACATTGGCTTGGACAACGCCAATTACATCTGATGTTGCAATGCCCGCTGGTACCGAAATGTTACCGTTGATCGTTGGGCAGATCGCCGATCAATCGGTTGCGGAAACAGATGTCGTCGACGCCGAGGTTATCGAAGAAGCCTCACAGACATAGATCTGTCTTTACCTCGCTTGGGCTTCAAGAAGTTCGCAGAATGCGGCTTGGCTCATTGGGCGAGCGAGCCCGTAGCCTTGTAAAATATCGCACCCGATAGCGGTTGCGATTTTTGCATGGGCTTCGGTTTCGATCCCTTCGGCGATGACCTCTGCGCCAGAAAGCTTTGCTATTTCGACAATGGCCGCCACGATCTTTCGTTGCGCCTTGGATTTAACGATGGGCGTAACCAGCGCGCGATCAATTTTCAGCCGCTTCGGTGCGATTTTGAGGAAACCAACAATCGATGCGTGCCCTGATCCGAAATCATCAATTTCAATGTCGATCCCACTGGCCCGTAACATTTTGAGGTTATTGACGACGGACTCAGCATCCGATTCCAAGAACGTCGTTTCGAGCAGCTCAAAGCAAACTTTGTCGACGGGAATGTTCAAAGCCTTTAATGATTTGCCAAGCATTGGATCATGCAGTCGCGGTGACGAAATATTTACCGACACACGTGGGACGCAATCAGTGTGGTTTTCCCAGACCACTTGATCGGCAAGCGCGGTTTCAAGAACTTGCGCGTCGATCTGGCCAACAAACCCATTCGCTTCAGCGGTAGGCAGGAAGCTGTCAGGCATAACAAGACCGCGGTGGCGGGATTGCCAGCGCACCAACGCTTCCACGCCAATGATTTTCCGGCTCTTTGCACAGAATTGAGGTTGGTAGGCATTGAAGAATTCGTTGTCTTTTAGTCCAGAGGCGATGTCGTGATGTGATAGTCGCCGGGCGATCGCATCGTCGCGCATTTGCACTTCGAAATGACGGGCGCGGTTACGGCCATCCTGCTTGGCTTGATAAAGCGCAAGATCGGCGGCCATAAATGCGGTTTCAGTATTTGACTGTCCGGGGTCATGGCTTGCCATGCCGATGCTCATACCAAACGCACAGGTCTGCCCTTCAAAAATGCAGGGCGTTTGGGCTGCAGAAATCAGCTGATCGGCGATATCGTTGAGCATGTCGGCGGTTTGAGTCCCTTCAATCAGGACGACAAATTCGTCCCCGCCAACCCGCGCAACCAAGCCTTTGTCGCGTATAACATCACGGATCATAGTCCCCGCGTGGATAAGCACAGCGTCGCCCGCCGGATGACCAAACGTATCGTTGATTTCTTTGAATCGGTCCAGATCAAGGTGCAGGACGGCAAAGGCGGGGACCATGGATTTGGCGGCTGCAGCGTCGACGATTGCCGCATGGATTTCGTCAAGTTTGCGTCGGTTTGCAAGCCCCGTGAGGGGGTCATGCCTGCTTTCATGTTCCATCGTGGCGCGGGCAGCTTCCAGCGCTATCGATTTCTCGACGTCATCGGTAATGTCGATATTTACCCCAAGAACGCTGGGTCCGCTGCCGTTGTGATCATCAAGGTAGGTCGCCTTACTGCGCAAATAGCGAATCTTGCCATCGGCCCGCAGGATGCGGAATTCTTGGAGAAAGCTTGCCTTTTTCGCGAGTCTGTCGTTCGCATACGCGAGCATCCGGTCAAAATCTTCGGGATGAAGCCATTGTAACCATTCACGCTGAGGACGGACGTTTACCCCGTCCGTGATACCGTAAAGTCCGAGCATTGCATCGTCCCAATGGACGGTCTCCTTTACCAGATCAAAGTGCCATAGACCGATGCCCGACACCTCCATGGCAAGCTTAAGCCGCTCTGTTTGGGCGTGCATTCTCTCTTCAATGTCTTTGAATGCTGTGATGTTCGTGTCTGTTCCGATCACCCGTTCCGGCTCACCGTCACCATCGCGCGCAACAACTCGTCCACGGCTTTGGATCCAAACCCAGTCCCCGTCGCCACCTTGGAACCGGTATTGATAGTTAACGCTGTCCGTGATGCCAGAATCCTGATCACCGTGATGTTGAAGCAGCCCAGGCAGATCAGCCGGATGAACACGATCCAACCAGTTGCTGCCGTTAATGGTGTGGTCGTCATCGGATAGTCCGCGAATTTTTCGCCAAGTGTCAGAGATATAGTGGCTGCCTTCGGGCGTCCATGTATCCCAGACGGCTTGCTCTGCGCTGTCGATCGCTGTTTCCCATCGCATTTCCCGATTTAGCAGATCATTCAAATCGGTCCATGTTTGCATAAACGGCGGGAGCGCAAAAAATACATGTCCAATCTGCGTTTTGTCAGCGTCAAAGAGCGGCTGCAAAATGCCAGCAATCGGCTGGACCCCTGCCGTGACAGTGTGTTGTGACCGATGTGAACCTCTTGGCGGCTGACCTTTGCTGATTGCTGCGAATGGTGCGCCAGTTTTGCACGCATGATTTGGTGGGAGCCGCTTTAACAATGCATGGTTCGCAAATGTTATATTGCCCGCGATATCCACCAACACAGTGGGCGTATCCAATTCATCCAACACCGAAACCAAAAGGTTGGGGGACGTCAGGGCGGGTCGCATATTCATGGCAAAGTCCAGATCAGGAACCTTGATCGTATAAGGCCGGCCCTAAGAACCCCTAAATGCATGCCCAAGAATATGTATCATTTGATCTAATTGTTTTGGCTGTCCGGCAGCGTCGACAGGGCGCTCGCGACTTTTCTAAGCTGCAAGCCAAGCGGGTTCGATTTGCGCCAAACCATGCCGATGTCCCGCGTTGGTGTGTGATCGGCAAACCGCGCAACCGCCACGTTTGCTGACCGTGTTTCAACCTTGACGGCCATGTCGGGCAGCAAGGTTATTCCCATGCCTGCGCCGACCATTTGCACCAATGTAGACAGGGAGCTGCCATCAAATCCGTCCCACGGGCGCGTCGACTGAATGTTGCAAAACGCCAGCGTCTGATCCCGAAAGCAATGGCCTTCCTCCAACAGCAATAGGTGCATTTCCGCCAGCTTTTCGCTGCTTGGAATCGGCTGATCTGCGTCGCTCATTGGGCGCACAAGAACGAAATCTTCGGTGAATAGTGAGACTTCGATCAAGCTGGGTTCTGCGCTGGGTAACGCAAGGATCGCTGCATCAAGCCGCCCGTCTTTCAGTTCTTGCACCAAGCGCGGCGTCATCGATTCGCGGATTTGCAGATCAAGCCCCGGGTGGCTTTGACCCAGTTGATGGATCATACGAGGCAACATGTAAGGCGCGACTGTAGGGATCACGCCGAGCCGTAATCGCCCGATCAATTGATCCTGTGATGCGCGCGCCAAATCGCTTAGATCATCGGTCGCTTGCAAGATTTCTCGGGCGCGCGGCGCAAAGGCTTGGCCAAATTGCGTCAGGCTGACCGCGCGTGAATTGCGTTCAAACAGCGGCGTTCCAAGGATCTGTTCCAGCTCCTTGATCTGCATTGATAGCGCTGGCTGGCTGATCGCACACCGGTCTGCCGCCCGCCCGAAATGGGCTTCGCGCGCGACAGATTCGAAATAGCGCAGGTGTTTAAGAGTAAAGCCAGCCATAGGTAAAACTTATCGTATCAATCAGCAGATTCAACTTAATTCAATCGCTTAGGTTTGCTAGAATGGCGCCAATTCATAGCATATTGGAGAATGAAGATGGACGGAGCCGCGAACAAATGCCCAGCCTTGGGTGGCGCACATCAACAGAACGCGAAAGGAACCAATGCGAATCAACATTGGTGGCCGAACCAACTGAGCCTCAAGATGCTTGCGCAGAACACGTCTGCGACTGATCCGATGGGTGCCGATTTCGACTATGCCGAAGCTTTCAAAACGCTTGATCTGGATGCCGTGCGCGCCGACTTGCATGCGTTGATGACAGACAGCCAGGATTGGTGGCCTGCCGACTACGGTCATTATGGTCCGTTCTTTATCCGTATGGCGTGGCACTCTGCTGGTACATACCGGGTGGGTGATGGCCGTGGTGGGGCGGGTGCTGGTAACCTGCGGTTTGCACCGCTCAATTCTTGGCCTGACAATGGTAACCTTGATAAGGCGCGCCGCCTGCTGTGGCCAATCAAAGCCAAGTATGGCGCGGCCATCTCTTGGGCCGATCTGATGATCCTGACGGGTAATGTTGCGCTTGAATCCATGGGCTTTGAAACCTTCGGGTTTGCCGGTGGTCGTGCTGATATCTGGGAGCCTGAAGAAGACATCTATTGGGGTCCGGAAACCGAATGGTTGGATGACAAGCGTTACGCTGATCCACGCGAATTGGTCGGTGTCTTGGGTGCTGTGCAGATGGGCCTGATTTACGTCAATCCAGAGGGGCCCAATGGCAACCCTGATCCGCTTGCGTCCGCTGCGGATATCCGCGAAACATTTGCCCGTATGGCGATGAACGACGAAGAGACCGTGGCGCTTGCCGCTGGTGGTCACACCTTTGGCAAGGGCCATGGTGCTGCCAACCCTGATGGGCACATGGGTCCAGAACCAGAAGGCGCGTCGATCGAAGAACAAGGGCTTGGCTGGAAGAACTCTTTTGGGTCGGGCAAAGGTGAACATGCGATCACATCTGGCCTCGAGGGTGCCTGGACAGGCAATCCGATCCAGTGGGATATGGGGTATTTCGACAACCTGATGGGCTATGAGTGGGAGCTGGGCCAAGGGGCAGGCGGCGCACATCAGTGGTATCCAAAAGGCATGGAAGCCAACGTCCCTGACGCGCATGTCGCTGGCAAGACGCATCTCCCAACGATGTTCACATCCGACATCGCGCTGAAAGAAGACCCGATCTACCGCGAGATTTCAGAGCGGTTCCACAAGAACCCTGATCAATTCGCAGATGCGTTTGCCCGTGCATGGCACAAGCTCACGCACCGCGACATGGGTCCATATGTGCGCGGCCTTGGTCCGCTGGTTCCTGCCGAAGCGCAAATGTGGCAAGATCCGATTCCAGACGTGGATCATGATCTCGTATCCGATGCGGACGTCACTGCATTGAAGGCCAAATTGCTCGATTGCGGTTTAACACTGTCTGAATTGGTCAATACGGCGTGGGCGTCTGCCGCCACATTCCGTGGGTCCGATAAACGTGGTGGTGCCAATGGTGCGCGCGTCCGTTTGGCCCCGCAAAAGGATTGGGCAGTGAACCAGCCGGATGCTTTGGCGTCCGCTTTGGGCAAAATCGAAGCAGTGCAAGTTGCGTTTAACGCGGCTGGTGGTGCGCGGGTTTCGCTTGCTGATACCATCGTTCTTGGTGGTGTGGCTGCGGTTGAACAAGCCGCTGCTGCTGCCGGTCACGCGGTGACAGTTCCGTTTACCGCTGGGCGCATGGATGCATCCCAAGAGCAGACGGATGTGCATTCCGTTGATGCGCTTGAACTGAAAGCAGACGGTTTCCGCAACTACCTGCGCGCAGGTCAAACCCGCGCCGCGTCTGAGTTGCTGGTTGATCGCGCACAATTGCTAACACTGACTGCGCCGGAAATGACCGTGCTTGTTGGCGGCATGCGGGTGCTTGGCGCTGGTGCAGGTACGGCGGGCCAATTCACGGACCGTGTTGGTACGCTGTCCACAGACTTCTTCGTCAATCTTCTGGATATGGGCACGCATTGGTCCAAGTCGGGTGACCTGTTCGAGGGCCGCGATGATGCGGGTAACGTCAAATGGACAGCGACCGAAGTTGACCTGATCTTTGGGTCCAATTCGGTGCTGCGTGGGTTGGCCGAAGTTTATGCAGCCGATGATGCCAAGGGCAAGTTCGTGGCTGACTTTGTTGCCGCGTGGACCAAGGTGATGGAACTGGATCGGTTCGACATCGCGTAAAACATTTCGGGCGGCGCTTTGGTTCGCCGCCCGACTTTTACAGGATGTTAAATGCATCCCTGATTTGTCTGTCCTGATCATCGCTCAAATACTGCGGATGATGCGTCGACAGCACCTCTTTTGCTTTCACATTCGCCCGGTCCCACGCGGTCAACGACCCCGCCTCTGCCCATGTGCGCGGCTGCGCGCGGTCGGCCATTTCGGGATAGTGATAATCACGTTCCATTGCGGCCAGTGTATGGTCGGACCCAAGGAAATGTCCGTCACCCAGCACAGATGCGACGATGGCGTCAAACCCCAGATTTTCGTCGGTCACCTCCACCCCGCGCAGCGTGCGATAGGTCATGGCGTGCATCTCGTTATCAAGGATAAAGGCCTCGAAACTGACGCCCAGCAACGCGGCAGTCATGCCAGAACTTTCGTAGATCAGGTTGCCACCCGCAAGCGCTGCCGCAAGCGATGTCATCCCCTTTTCCACCCCATATTGCGCGTCAATCGCTTTGGCGTCAGTCATAGAAGCGGCCACACCGGATGGCAGGCCAAGCCAGTTGGACAATTGCGCCGATGCCGCATTCAGCAGGGTCGTTTCCCCGCCGCCGCCCGCGAATGCGCCGCTGCGCAGATCAATCACAAGCGGCCAGTTGGAAAACACCATCGGGAAATGGGGTGATATGACGTTGACCATCACAAGACTGGCAAGCGTTTCGGCCAGCGACTGCGCAAGGAACCCCGCCATTGTTGCGGGCGCGGTGGCCCCTGCTTGGGCGGCGGTGATGCACGACATTGGAATGTTGTGTTCAATACACTTGTAGACAACATCAACAGCGTCTTCGCCAAATCGCATTGGCGAAATGACGGGGCTGATATGGGTTTTCACAAATGGACGCTTGGCGAATTTGCCCGCACCACCTGCGGCGATGTCGAACAGATGCACGATGGGATCGACGGTATCGGCAACGGTAAACGCGGTGGCCACGGGCTTTGTCGTGTTCTTTATCAGCGCATAGGCAGTGTTTACATCGAGGTCGATAATGTCAGGGACATCAGTCGCGATACAGCAGCGGGTAAACCACGAAACGTTATCAAGCGTATCTTGCAGGCGCGTAAAGTTGTGCAGGTCTTGCAAGGTGGACGGGCGGTACAATCCGCTGTCCAGATCAAGCGTATTGACCGCCGCACCTCCAGTCCCGAAATAGACCCTGTTCACGCCCACTTCGATGGTTCTGCTCGGGTCACGGCCATGTAAGGGAAAGGTCTTCGCGGCCTTGTCGATGATGTCTTCAACAAGCGCATTTGGCAGGCCAATGCGCGCCCGTCCAAGGTCAACTGCACCTGCCGCAATGAAATCATCCCAAAGCCTGTCAGGCACTTCGCCCATCCCAAGCTCGCCCAAAAGCCGCAGCGCGGTGGCATAGATATTTTGCATGTCCGCTTCAGATAGCGGTCGATATTGCCCGCCAATTTGACCGGCGGGTGCCGGATTAACGGTTGGAGGTGCTGCGCGTTGCGCAACGCGGGCGCGGCGGCCGCCTGATCTTTTGGGTGTGTCTGGCATGGGGATACTGTCTAGGGCGCGGTGCTGTCTGGCAAGAAAATGCGGGCTTATTCGCTAAAACTGAATTATCGATTCTCATATGGATAAGAATGACCCCCCTTTTACGTTCCGCGCTGTGCAAAATTTTGTTGCTGCGGTCGAGGCGCAGTCGGTCACGCGCGCGGCGCACCGATTGGGCACCAGCCCGTCGGCGGTGTCGCAACAGCTCACCAGCCTAGAGGCCGCGTTGGGTACACGTCTTATTGAACGGTCTGCGCGGCAGTTTCGCCTGACCCGCGCAGGAGCGCTATTTTTAGACCCTGCAAAGGCGTTATTGGACAATGTGGGTGCAGCCAAAGCGCGGTTAGTGTTGGCTGACCAAGCGCCGCCATTGAACTTGCGCTTTGCCTCGATTGAAGAATTGGACGCCACGGTGACCGCGCCTTGGTTGCTCAAATTGGCGGACCGGTTTCCGAAGGCGGCCTTGTCGCTGACCAGTGGGGCAAGCCACGAAAACCACGATGCGCTGAGTTCCCGCGCAGTGGATATGACGCTCGCAGTAGATACAGTGGCTAAGGTCGATTGGGTTGAACGTCATCCAATTTTGCGTGATCCGTTTATTCTTGTGACAGCAAAGGGCGCAGTTGCCGACCTGACGGATCGCCCGATGATCCGGTATGAACTCGCGCTGCCGATTGGTCGGCAGATCGAGGCCCAGTTGCGGCGCACTGGCCCTGTGCCTGCGCGTGGCTTTGCGTTTTCAACCAACCAAGCACTATTTGCGATGACAGCAGAGCTGGGCGGCTGGGCTATTACAACTGCGTTGGCCTATCTTGGAACCCCGCTGGCGCGTGACTTGGTTCATGCGCAGCCATTGCCGATTCCCCGGTTTTCGCGTCGACTGGAACTGCATGCGCGTGCGGGTGCCTTGGGTGATTTGCCCACGATCATCGCAGGTGACTTGCGGACCTGTATCGCAGCGCGAATTTTGCCAGACGCCGCGGCCCGTCTCGGGTTTCTTGGCAACGAGATGGCGATCATTCAGGAAAACTGAAACAATCATTTTACAGTCATGTTGAATGCATCGCGTGATTGCCTCAGTGCCCGCATTCTGCTGCAGTGATCCCGAATAGGAGGCTGCGCCATGAAGACCCAAACACGTGCCGTTGTGATCGGCGGCGGGATCGCCGGATGTGCGACGTTGTACCATCTGACGCAGGAAGGCTGGACCGATGTTGTGCTGGTTGAACGAGACGAGCTGACGTCAGGCACCACATGGCATTCGGCGGCGCAAGTCACCAACTTTGGCATGAACCAGACGATGGTCGGCCTAAAGACCCATTCGATCAACCTGTATAAAGATCTGCGCGACGATGCTGATTATCCGGTCAGCTATAACCACGGCGACGGCGGCATTCGACTCGCCAATACCGCGGCGCAGATGGATGGTTATCGCCACTTTGCGTCCATGGCCCGTGGCATGGGTGTGGAATTTGAAGTGATTGATGCAGCCGAATGCGCGCGTCGTCATCCGCTGATTTCTACCGACAATTTGCTGGGCGGTCTTTGGGATGGCAATGACGGCGATATCGATCCGGCGTCCTTGTGTCAGGCGCTTGCACGGCGTGCCCGCAAGGCAGGGGCCGAGGTCTACCGCAACACGCCCGTCACTGGCCTGACCCAGCACAAGGATGACACGTGGACGGTGCACACCGACAAGGGCGACATCGATTGCGAGGTCGTGGTCAACGCCTGCGGTTACCGCGTCAACGAAGTGGGCGCGATGATGGGCGTGCACCATCCCGTTGCGTCGATGGAGCATCAGTATTTTGTGACCGAAGACATCAAAGGTATTGTTGAAGCGGGTCACCGGATGCCGCTCTTGCGCTGCCCGATTAGTGACTATTACTGCCGTCAGGAAAAGAATGGCCTGTTGATTGGATTCTATGAACAAGATTGCAAAACATGGGGCATGGACGGGATTGATCCGCATTTCACCAACGCGCTGTGTCCTGACGATCTGGACCGGATCACGGATGTACTCGAAGGTGCATTTGCCCGTATGCCTGCGCTCGAAGAGGTCGGCATCAAGAACGTCGTGAATGGGCCGATTACCTATACCATTGACGGCGCGCCTTTGGTCGGTCCAATCCCGGGTAAGCGCAATGCTTTTTGCATCATCGGTCTGCGCGCTGGCTTGGGTGAAGGTGGTGGTCACGGCTGGCTGCTTGCCCAACAGATCGTGCACGGCGAGGCGTGTTATGACACATGGTGCATCGATCCGCGTCGGTTCGGGCCGCATACAAATGTAGAACTGACCGCGCTGAAGGCGATCGAGGATTACCAAAACGAATTCCGGTTCCATTTTCCCAATGAACATCGCCCTGTTGGGCGCAATGCCAAGACAACGCCGCTTACGGCTATCCTTGCCGCTGAAGGTGCGCAGTTCACAGTTGTGAACGGTTGGGAACGGATGGACTACATTAAGCCGTTCCCTGATTTTCACGTGACCCATGGGTTTGGGTTCGACGAAAGCTTTGACCGCGTTGCCGCCGATGTCGCTGCCGTGCAAACGGATGTGGCACTGGCCGAGGTGAATGGCTTCAACCGATTTGAGATCACCGGTGCAGATGCGCAAAGCTTCCTTGATCGCATGATCTGTGGCCGTTTACAGCGCAGCATTGGGCGTGTCGGCCTTGCGTATCTGCTGAACGATCATGGGATGATCAAAGCAGAGGCGACGATTGCGAATATTCCGGCGTCTGACCGTGGACCAGACCGGATCTGGTACGGCTCGGCGGCAGCGGCCGAATTGCACGATATGGACTGGCTGACATCGCACATTGGCGATAACGACGTGCAGATAAAATCACTGACGAACGATCAGACAATCCTTGTTTTAGCGGGACCAAAGGCACGCGACATGTTGTCAAAGGTCAGTCGCGCGGATTGGTCAAAGGCTGCGTTCCCTTGGTTATCGGTTCGTGAATGTTTCATCGGTTATGCCCCCGCGACCGTCATGTCGGTCAGTTTTTCGGGCGCGCTGGCGTATGAAATCCATGTGCCCAATGCGTCGCTTTATGCGGCTTATCTGGCGCTGCGCGAGGCGGGCGTCGACCACTTGTTTGGCGCGTCTGCCATCGAGTCCATGCGGA
This sequence comes from Yoonia sp., assembly GCA_023955335.1. GTDB lineage: Bacteria > Pseudomonadota > Alphaproteobacteria > Rhodobacterales > Rhodobacteraceae > Yoonia. The sequence goes on along the minus strand of JAGSGF010000010.1, from coordinate 59,299 downwards.
TGGAAAAAGGGTACCTGCACTGGAAGGCTGACCTGATCACTGAGTTCGACCCCATTGAGACCGGCGTCGATCGTTTTGTTCATATGGAAAAGGGTGACTTTGTTGGCAAAGCCGCATTGGCACAACGGATGGCTGATGGCCCAAGGAAACAACGGGTGTCACTGGTGTTGGACAGCACAGCTGCACCAGCGCATGGCGGCGCGTCAGTCATGCAAGACGGGCGGGTTGTTGGCACGGTCACATCGGGTGACTGGGGCCACCGTGTCGGATTGAATCTGGCTTATGCGTTTGTAGATGTGGGCCTTGATGGGCCGCTGCAAATTGACGTTCTGGGTACGCTGGTCCCTGCGCGTATCATTCCCAACGGTCCCTATGATCCCGATAACAAAAACGTGCGATCCTAATTTTTCGCCGGAAACCTGCTGTTCAATCGTACCAGTATGGGCAAATGTAAAACTTGCCCTAGGTTTAATGTCTAGTTGCGGAAATAGGAGTTAAACATGCGGTTTTTGCGGCGGAGCTTGGTTGGGCTGTTTTTACTGGCGGCAACGCTTGCGTTATTCGGCGTGGCTGGCGCGATGGTTTATGATGCCGTTCAAGCCCAGATGAATGAAGAGCCGCGCAGTAGGCCGCAACGCGAAACGGTTCAGATCGTGAATGCCGTGACCGTGCAGGTCGGTCAGGTCATCCCTGAACTGCGTGTTTTTGGTGAAGTCCGTGCGACCCGCACGCTTGACATTCGCCCCTCTGCCGGTGGGCGCGTGGTCGAAGTATCGCCAAATTTCCGTGATGGCGGATCGGTGCAAGCAGGTGAGGTGTTGCTGCGCGTTGACCCGACAGATGCGCAATCCGCGTTGGACCGTGTCGGTGCTGATGTCCAAGATGCGCAGGCCGAATTGCGCGATGCGCAGCGGGCATTGCTGTTGGCCAATGACGAGCTGGATGCCGCCGCTGAACAGGCCCGTTTGCGCGATGCCGCCCTTGCACGTCAGGTCGATCTGCAACTACGCGGTGTTGGCACGACTGCCAGCGTGGAAGCCGCCGAACTGGCGGTGTCTGCCGCCAATCAAGCCATATTGTCCCGCCGTCAATCTATCGCAAATGCAGAGGCCCGCGTTGATCAGGCAACCACAGGTCAAACCCGCATGCAGATCAATTTGGCAGAGGCGAAACGCACCCTTGCCGACGTAAATATCGTGGCCGGATTTGACGGCACCTTGGCGGATGTGACCTTGGTCGAAGGGGGGCGCGTTTCTGCCAACGAATTGTTGGCCCGTCTGATTGACCCGACTGACCTTGAGGTCGCGTTTCGTGTGTCCACTGCCCAATACGCCCGTTTGTTGGATGCCGATGGGCGTTTGATTCTCGCGGATGTGCAGGTTGCGTTGGATGTGCAAGGCGTCGATTTAACCACCAAAGCAACGATCAGCCGGGAAAGCGCATCAGTCGCCGAAGGCCAGTCTGGCCGGTTGATTTTCGCCACGCTTGATGCGCCACGCGGGTTCCGCCCCGGTGATTTCGCGACGTTGACAGTGATTGAACCGCCGTTGGATCGCGTGGCGCTATTGCCGTCCACCGCCGTGGCTGCGGGCAATACCGTACTGGTCATCGGCGAAGGTGACCGGCTGGAAGAAATCGACGTGCAGGTCCTGCGCCGCCAAGGCGATAACGTCATCATTCGCGCGCGTGGTCTAAATGGATCAGAGGTCGTGGCGCAACGCTCACCGATCCTTGGGGCGGGGATTAAGGTCAAGCCGCTGCGCCGGTCTGCTGATGGCGCGATCGTGCAAGAGGCCCCTGAAATGGTCGTCCTCACCGCTGAAAAGCGCGCCGAACTGATTGCACGAATAGAGGGTAACTCCCGCATTCCTGCGGCTGCCAAGCAGCGTATCTTGGACCAGTTGAAAGAAGACGAAGTACCCGCAGCTTTGCTTGCGCGGCTGGAAGGTTAAACGGGGGGATAGATCATGCGTGAAATAGCCGGAGCTTCGGGCATCTTATCATATTTCGTCCGTCACAAAACGGCGGCGAACCTGTTGCTGGTCGTGTTGATCGCAGCGGGCATTGCATCGTTCCCGCGCATGCGCGCGCAGTTTTTTCCCGATATTATTATCGACAACGTTAGCGTGTCCGTTGCTTGGGACGGGGCCGGTGCGGAGGATGTGGACCGCGCCATTGTGCAAGTGGTTGAACCCACATTGCTGGCGATTGGTGGCGTGTTGGAAAGCACCGCAACCTCGACCGAAGGCCGCGCAAATATCCGGCTGGAATTTGAACCGGATTGGGACATGGCCCGCGCCACGGATGATGTGCAGCAAGCAATCGATGGCGTGCGCAACCTGCCTTCTGATGCCGAAGACCCCGTTGTTAGGCGAGGCCGTTGGTTTGACCGCGTGACGGATGTCGTGATCACTGGCCCTGTGGGTGTGGATCAATTGGCCCGCTTTGCCGACGAGATGATCATTCAATTGTTCGCGGCTGGCGTCACCCAGACGACTGTACGCGGGATTGCGGCGGGTGAAACCCTGGTCGAGGTGCCGTCGCTTTCGTTGATCGAATTTGATGTCACGCTCGCCCAGATCGCGGATGCGATTGCCGCCGAGGCAGACGCCGATCCCGCTGGTGATGTTGCCGGCACGTCGCGGGTGCGGACCGGATCACCCAAGCGGAGCGCGGATGAGATTGCAGGCATTTCCTTGCGGACAAATGACGACAATTCCGTTCTGACCATCGGCGACGTTGCCCGTATTTCTGAAGGCGGTGTTGACCGTGATCGCGCCTATTTTGTTGGCGGCAACTCTGCGATTTCGATCCGCGTGGACCGGTCGGATAAGGGCGATGCGATTGACCTTCAAAACCGCGTGCAAGAGGTGGCTGATGCGTTAGAATTGACGCTGCCCGAAGGGGTCGCCGTTGATCTGATCCGCACACGCGCAGAGGCGATCACGGGCCGTTTGAACATCTTGTTGAAAAACGGGCTCACGGGCTTGGCCTTGGTTACGGGGTTGCTGTTTTTGTTCCTGAATGCGCGCACCGCACTTTGGGTCGCGGCGGGGATTCCTGTGGCGATGATGGCGGCTATTGGCTTGATGTATTTAGCGGGGCTGACGATCAACATGATCTCGCTTTTTGCGCTGATCATCACGCTGGGGATCGTGGTGGATGATGCCATTGTGGTGGGCGAGCACGCCGACTACCGCTTTCGCGTTTTGGGCGAAGATCCTGTAACCGCCGCCGAAAATGCGGCCCGACGCATGTTCAGCCCTGTGTTTTCCGCCACGCTGACCACGATCATCGCGTTTTTTGGACTGGTCGCAATCGGGGGGCGTTTTGGCAGCCTTATTGCGGATATTCCGTTTACGGTGATCGTTGTGCTGGCGGCCAGTCTGGTTGAATGTTTTCTGATCCTGCCGCGTCATATGGCGCATGCGGTGGCCCACGCTGGCAAAGATCATTGGTACGACGCGCCGAGCCGGTTCGTGAACCGTGGCTTTGAATGGGTGCGCGATACGCTGTTCCGCCCCTTCACTGCGGCCGTTATCTGGGCGCGATATCCGGTGATTGCGGGTATCTTCCTTGTGCTGGCCAGTCAGATCACGTTGTTCATTAACGGCGATGTGACATGGCGGTTTTTTAACTCTCCTGAACAAGGGTCGATCACCGGTAACTTTGCTATGGTGTCCACGGCCAATCGCGAAGACAGCATCGCGATGATGCGCGAAATGCAGCGCGCGACAGAGGCCTTGGGTACGGAATACGAGGACCGTTACGGCTTGAATCCACTGAGTTTTGTCATGGCGGAAATCGGCGGAAATGCAGGACGCGGGATCGCCGGGGCCGATACAAAGGAATCTTATCAGCTCGGTGCTATTTCGGTTGAATTGATCGATGCGGATTTGCGCGACTATTCCAGCTTTGCGTTTGTGGGCGAATTGCAGGAACGTGTGTCGGCGCAGCCGCTTGTTGAAACCGTCAGCTTTCGGCGTTGGGGCAGTGGGCCTGGGGGCGATGCGCTTGATGTCCAGATCACAGGTGCCGCGTCCGAGACGCTTAAGGCCGCAGCAGAGGACCTGAAAGAACAGGTCAGCCAATTTCCCGAAGTGTCTGCCGTCGAAGACAACCTTGCCTATGACAAAGAAGAGCTGATCTTGCAGTTGACGCCGCAAGGGCAGGCCTTGGGCTTTACCATCGCTGACCTTGGCCGCACATTGCGCAACCGCCTTGGCGGGATCGAGGCTGCGACATATCCAGAAGGTCCACGGTCCGCGACCATTCGGGTGGAACTGCCAAGCGGGGAACTGACCGCTGATTTCCTTGAGCGTAGTCAGATGCGGTCGCCATCGGGTGTATATGTGCCGTTGGCCGATATTGTGTCCGTTGAGCAGCGCATTGGGTTTTCCACGATCCGACGGGAAAACGGTGTGCAGTTGATTTCGGTTACTGGGTCCGTGTCTGAAGACGACCCGGCCCGCGCCGCCGATGTGATGGAACAGATCGAAACCGTGATTTTACCCAGCATTGAGGCCACGCATGGTGTGCAAACCACGATGTCGGGGCTGGCTGAGCAGTCGAGTAATTTCCTGAACGATGCGCGTGATGGATTGATCCTTTGCTTGATCGGGATTTTCCTGACGCTGGCTTGGATTTTCTCTAGCTGGACCCGGCCCTTGGTTGTTATGGCGATCATTCCATTCGGGCTTGTCGGGACGATCTATGGGCATCACCTGTGGGATGTGCCGCTGAGCATTTTCACGGTTGTTGGGCTGATTGGAATGGTGGGGATCATTATCAACGATTCCATCGTTCTGGTGACAACGATTGATGAATACGCAGAGGAACGGGGCCTGATCCCTGCGATTATCGACGGAACTGCGGATCGATTGCGCCCTGTGATGTTGACGACATTAACCACAGTGCTTGGCCTTGCGCCGCTGCTGTACGAAGGGTCGAGCCAAGCACAATTCCTCAAACCGACGGTGATTACGCTGGTGTATGGGTTGGCGTTTGGCATGGTGCTGGTGCTGATGATGGTGCCTGCGCTGATGGCGATGCAAGCTGATGTGACCAAGCAGACCAAGGCCGCGCGGCGTGCGATATCGCGGCTGCGTAGGTCTGGTTTGGTGGGCTATGCGTCTGGGTTGGGCGCGCTTTGCATCGCAGGGCTGTTTGTGGCGACAATCGGGGCACAGGTTGTGACCGGTGCGCCGTTGATCACGGTCGCTGGCGCAACCGGATTGCTTGGCGTAGCCGGCGTGTTTTTGGGCGCAACAGCTGCGCTGCTAATCGCGCTATATGCGGTGTTTGGATTGGCGATGCGGCGGTAGGGTTTTGCTACGGCAAAGAAAAAGGGCTGCCCCAAAGGACAGCCCTTTCTAAATCATAAATAACACTTGCGTATTAAGACGTCGGAAATGTGCCGATTACTGTGTTGACCGGACCATTTGCGTCAGAGATGACTTTGACTACTGTGACTGTGACAACAGTTGCACCGACGCCCAAAAGCAACGGAAACGGAATGGTCTGTGTTGCCACGGTATCATCCAAAAGTGTGATTGCTTCATCGTTCTGCGCAAATGCAGGTGTCGTGAAAGCGACGATTGCAGCTGCAGCTACAAGTGTACGAATTGCCATGAATTAGGACTCCAAAAATACTCAATCTATTGTCAATCTTACCACGACGACAATCAATGCAAAAGCACGAATAAAGTCAGAAATGAGCTGTCACCCCTGCTTATACTTTGATTCGCCCTAAAATCTAGTAAAATTTCTGCGCGGAGTGTGGGCTTGCGAAACCCCGCACGAATTGTGCTTTTGACGCACAGATCGCTGGAAAATATGGCATTACGCGCATGTGGGTTACTGATTTCGCCCGATGCGCATAACAATTGGGCCGATCCGGTCGCTGCCCCATTGGCGTGATTGCACCACTTTGCCGGTTGCAGTTTTCACCCAATATAGATTGCCGAAGGTACCGGTCAGTCCGCTACAATCCTCAGCCACCAAGGTCGTGGCCGTTTTGGTGGCGTTTATTGTAAGCTCGCGTGGACCACGTACAGTTATTTCGCAGGTAAATGACCGTTTCTCAATGGTATCCTCGGCGCCAATATAGGCCATTGTGCGTGTCGCCTGACCCGCCTTTAGGCCAAGAACAGCCGCTCTTGTTTGGGCAATATCGGCGGCCATCAAGTCGTCGCCAAGACCACGTGTGCTGCGTAGGAATCCGTCTTGTAGCGAGAATGACATCCCGCCAGCGATCAGCCATGTTTGAATTCCATCGCGCATCGTATCGGGTACGGCTTGCGTAACGATATCCAGATCCTCGATCCCGAATTTCAATGTCGGTACACCGGCCTGTGCTTGCTGGGCAAACCGCAGATCTTGCAATTGCGCACGATTTGACTGCACGTCGATGGTGGCCAATGCTTTTTCCGTCACAGACGTGTCGCTGCTATCGGTTTGGGTGCAGCTTGCTGTGATCCCAAGGGCCAGAGCGCAAGATATGAGGGTCCGTATCATCATCATCTCCAGAACCGTCCCCATTGGTTGTCTAATCCGGTCGCCCGATAATCGCTGGTCACATCATACAAGCGGTTCTGCACATTCAGGCGTGCGCCACCGTCACGTTGTACGGGGCGAATGACTTGCGTCAGGCCATCTAACGATGGCTCTCCTGCAAAATAGCTGAGCGGGATTTCGATGCGGATACCTTTGTCGAATGATCCCTCGCCAAAGTCTTCGAATGAAACGTCGGTTAATGTAAAGAACCCACCGACCTTTACGCCATTCTTGAATTCGCGATCCAAAGTGAACGTCCCCCCCCAGTCGCCCGCCAAATAACGCCCCACATCGAGCTGCGCCTGAAAACTGTTTTCAAGGGAGTAGTATGCGCTAAGATGGCCAGTCGCGATTTCATAGTCGCGGAACCCGAAGCCTTGATTAAAGTCGCGCTGGACGGCGTAGTTTACCTCGGCTCCAAGGGCGAGACGGCTGTCGACAGGATGCCAAAGCAATTCGGTCGAAACGCCGCCAAACATGGCTTCGAGGTAACCCGCAGTCACACGCCCATAAAGGTCGGGACCGGGACGGAACATGTATTCGGCGGTCAGCAACGACAGTTCCAGATCTGACTCGATTGCGTAAAAGATACCGTCGGTACGGACCCGCGGGAGAACGGAATTGGACCGCCGTGTTGTTGTTGACACGGAATCGTAGATTGGCCTGCGGACCGACCCAGCGATAGTGACCCCGGGCGCAGGTTTGTATACCGCGCTCAGTTGCGCCCCCACTTCAGCGCGGACTGGCTGATCAGGGTCAAAGAACACCGGAGAAATGTAAGGTTTCAGCCCATATGTGAAAGATGGAAAGTTGCCCGCAACTGTGTCTTTGTGGCCAACGCTGCTTGCATCGGTCAACGTTGTGCGCGCGCCGGTCTGTTCAGCGCCATCCAAGGCAAACTCGAGCTGTTCCAAATCGGCGCGGCGCAGTGTTGCGGTTGTTGTTGGAACACCGCCCGCCATGAAAGTGACATCAAAGGTTTCGACACCGACAGGCAGTGTGTTGGCCAGAATCCGCATGGTCCGGCCAAGCGCTTGTGCCTCTGCACCGTAACGGGTGTTGGTCACGCGTACTGCGGCGCGGTTTGCGTTTATGGTCACCCCGTCAAGGGTAAGCCCCTGATCAGCTAAACGGATTTGCAAAACATCAGTGACGCTGCGCTGAGCACCGGGTTGATTCCAGCTGGCGGCAGCAACCGTGTCGCGCGGCATGATCGCTAGCGGCGCGTCATCAAGCCCGCTGGAAAGATCCGGGTTTTTTGGGTCAATGATAGTGTTAACGCTGATCCCCGCCTCGGTCCCGTACATATAGTAGGCACCCAGTTCTATTCCGCTATCAAACGCGTACTTTAGGCCGACGTTCATGGGAGATGTCTGATCGATCAATCCACGCGATGTTTCGCGGCTATATTCATCAGACGAATATTCGGCCAAGAGGGTCAGCTTATCGGTCGCTTGCCATTCAACGCCGCCAAACAGGGCCACGTCGCCTTTGAGCCATGCGCCAAAATCAAGCTGGCCTGTGGTCGAAATGCCGCCGTCGCCTACATTTGGGCGCGTGCCAAAGTCTTCGGATATACTGACAAATGGAGAGTGAATCCCATTACGTTCGCCCAAGCGCCCCCAGCCCAAACCACCAGTGATTTTAACTGTTGGTGTCACGGTCTTTGTGGCCACAAGGTATTCGCTGCTGTAAATTCCTGTTCCACCAAAATCACGTAGACCAACCGCAAGGCTTGGCGCGATCCGGCCCTCGCGGGCGATTTGGTAGCGCAGATCAAAGCTGCGGTCGAACAGATCAATAGCGCCTTGGTAGTCGTCGATCTTGCTATACCGGAACGATCCTTGCAGGCGCGGCGTGATCTGGAAAGTCAGTGTATTGCGCAGGTTACCGCCGAAATAGCTGCTGGTCAGTGCAATGTTGCCATCGTCATAGACCTCGGCGCTGGGCATATCGATCAGCCCGGGTGTGCCGAACAAAGACGTCGATTCTGCGCCTGTGCTGGTGGCCACAACACTGGCAGTCAAAAGCAAAATAGCTTTGGTCGTCATCGAAAAATTAGCGCGCATGAATGCGGTCCTTGGTCCAAACGGTTGAGCGGCAAATAGCAGACTGGCGGGTCATGTGCCCAAGGTGTTTGGGTAAATGCCTAAGTTCACGGGGTTATGTGCGCCAACGGCAACATGTCATGTGACACGGATGCCGGTGGATTTGAATCGCCAATCTGCAATGCTCTGCGCCGGATTGTCGCGCAAAACGGTGATTCAGCCCCAAGGCGGCACCTTATCGTCACGTGCTTTACGGTCAATCTGGCACGAACATGCGTTCCCGATACGAAACTTCTGGCCTGTAATTACGGGCGAATGAACGCAACTCACACCGTGAATGTCGTATTTGCGCTGTTGCGGATTGTGCGGCCCGTTAAAACTGGTCGGTGACAAAATGCGAAGGGACGCAGAATTATGGCACTTGATGACCGCAAGGGTGTTTGGAAATCTGGTAAGGGCAAAGGCCGTCACCATACCAAAGGCCGTCAGCTTGACGAGGCAGCCCACGCCGATGTGCAGGCCCTTTTGGGTGACCAACCGCGCACCCGCGATCTGCTGATCGAGTATCTGCATTTGATCCAGGATAAGTTCGGATGCCTATCCGCCGCCCACCTGCGCGCACTGTCCGAAGAAATGGGTATCGGTCAGGCTGAGGTCTATGAGGTTGCCACCTTCTACGCCCACTTTGATGTGGTCAAAGAAGGCGAAACGCCCCCTCCCGCGCTGACCATCCGCGTTTGTGATAGCCTGTCGTGCGAATTGGCGGGTGCAGAGGCTTTGCAAAAAGCGCTGACAGACGGTCTTGATGCCGCACAAGTCCGCGTTGTCCGCGCCCCTTGCATGGGCCGTTGCGATACCGCCCCTGTGCTGGAATTGGGTCATGCCCATATCGACAATGCGACCGTTGAAAAGGTCGAGGCTGCAATCGCTGGCGGCCACACCCACGCGCATATTCCCGAATACGAGACATACGAAACCTACGTTGCCAATGGCGGTTACGCTGAGCTTGCGTCGTTGCGTGCCGACGGCAACTGGGAAGACGTGCAAGCCAAGATCAAAGAAAGCGGCCTGCGCGGCCTTGGTGGCGCGGGCTTCCCGTCTGGCACAAAATGGGGTTTTGTGCGCGGCAATGTTGGCACCCGTTACATCGCTGTGAACGGTGACGAAGGTGAACCCGGCACGTTCAAAGATCGCTACTATCTTGAACGCACCCCGCATCTGTTCCTTGAGGGCATGTTGATCGCCGCTTGGGCCGTCGAGGCTGAAAAAGCGTTCATTTATATGCGCGACGAATATCCAGCCGTACTGCATATTTTGGCTGCCGAGATCACAAAGCTGGAAGACGCAGGCGTTGTTCCTGCGGGCTATATCGATCTGCGTCGTGGCGCTGGTGCCTACATCTGCGGCGAAGAATCCGCGATGATCGAAAGCATCGAAGGAAAGCGCGGCATCCCCCGCCACCGTCCGCCATTCGTGGCCCGAGTCGGGGTGTTCGGAAAGCCAACGCTGGTGCATAACGTCGAAACCCTGCTTTGGGTCGCACGTGTTTGCCGTGAAGGGCCAGAGGTTCTGAATTCGGTCGAACTGAACGGACGCAAAGGGCTGCGCAGCTATTCCGTATCGGGCCGCGTCAAAAATGGCGGCATGTATCTTTTGCCAGCTGGTTCCACGATCATGGATGTGATTGCCGCTGCTGGTGGCATGGCCGTGGGTCACGTGTTCAAAGCGTATCAGCCCGGCGGCCCGTCTTCCGGTTTGTTACCCGCGAGCATGAATGACATCCCGCTTGATTTTGACACGCTACAACCACACGGCACCTTTATTGGGTCCGCCGCTGTGGTTGTGCTGTCGGAGACCGACAGCGCCCGCGATGCTGCGCTGAACATGCTGCGGTTCTTCGAGGACGAAAGCTGTGGGCAATGTACGCCATGCCGCGTTGGCTGTGAGAAAGCTGTGAAGTTGATGCAGGCCGATACATGGGATCAAACCCTGCTGACCGAGCTTTCAACGGCTATGGTTGATGCGTCGATCTGTGGCCTCGGCCAAGCCGCCCCGAACCCGATCAAAATGGTGATGACCCATTTCAAGGATGAAATCTGATGTCGAAAAAGGCATTGGTACTTATCGATTATCAACAAGGCTTTGGCAATCCTGATCATTGGGGTGGGCCGCGCAACAACCCGGACGCCGAGACGAACGGCCTGCGGTTGTTGAAAGCATGGCGGGACGCAGATGCGCCTGTTGCGATTGTGCAGCACAGCTCACGTAGTGAGGCGTCGCCTTTGCATCCTAGCAAGCCGACGTTCGCGTTCAAGGCAGGATTCGACCCTATCAAAGGCGAAAAGCATATCGTGAAGCATGAGAATTCATCATTTGTCGGCACAGATTTGGATGTTTGGCTGCGTCAGAATGACATCCGTGACTTAGTGATCTGCGGAATCACGACCGAACACTGCGTGTCTACGACGACTCGTATGGCTGGAAATTTTGGCTTTGGGGTGCGGCTCGTTGGCGATGCATGCCACGCCTGGCCAAAGACACACAACGGCACTTTCATCGATGCGCAGACGATCCACGATACGGAACTCGCGATCTTACATGGCGAATTCGCAACCGTAGTATCTACTGACGATGTCCTTGCCCAAGATTTTAAAGAGGAGGCCGCGCCATGAGCGACCGGATCACATTCACACTTGATGGTAAATCGGTCGAAGCTGACAAAGGCATGACCATTTGGGAAGTTGCAAACGGTCGCGGCCTGATCATTCCGCATCTGTGCCATAAGCCAGAGCCGGGCTATCGGTCCGACGGTAACTGCCGTGCGTGTATGGTTGCGATTGAGGGTGAGCGTGTCCTCGCCGCATCGTGTATCCGCGAACCTTCTGAAGGCATGGTTGTCACAACTGACAAACCCCGCGAAGTCCAAGCCCGCAAGATGGTCATGGAAATGCTTGTTGCGGATCAGCCTGCGCAAGATATCGCGCATGACAAGTCGTCCCACCTGTGGGATATGGCTGCCGCGCAGGACGTATTGGAAAGCCGTTTCCCCAAGTTGGAGCCTGATTTCGTCCCGTTGCTGGACAGTTCCCATGTTGCGATGTCCGTCAATCTGGATGCCTGCATTCAATGCGGTCTTTGCGTGCGTGCCTGCCGTGAAGTGCAAGTCAACGACGTGATTGGTATGGCTGGTCGCGGCCACAACGCATACCCTGTGTTCGACATGGACGATCCGATGGGCGACAGCTCTTGCGTGGCGTGTGGCGAATGTGTGCAGGCCTGTCCGACGGGCGCATTGATGCCCGCCACAGTCACCGATGAAAACCAAGTCGGTGACAGTGCTGATTTTGACACCGAGACCGAAAGCATCTGCCCGTTTTGCGGCGTTGGCTGCCAGATTTCGCTGAAGGTCAAAGACGGCAAAGTTAAATTCGTCGAAGGCATTAACGGCCCCGCTAACGAAGGGCGTCTTTGCGTCAAAGGCCGCTTTGGTTTCGACTATATCCATCACGATCACCGCCTGACCAAACCATTGATCCGCCGTGACGATGCGCCTGCAAAAGGGCTGAACGTCGACCCCGGAAACTTTCAGGAATTCTTCCGTGAAGCATCATGGGACGAGGCGCTTGATTTCGCGGCCAAGGGTATGTTGGACCTTAAGGCTGAAAAGGGCGGCGCGTCCGTCGCTGGATTTGGGTCTGCCAAATGTACCAACGAAGAAGCCTACCTGTTCCAGAAAATGATCCGCCAAGGGTTCGGCCATAATAACGTCGATCACTGTACGCGTCTTTGCCATGCATCGTCTGTTGCGGCATTGATGGAAAATGTGGGCTCTGGCGCTGTTACGGCAACCTTCAACGAGATTGAAAACGCGGATGTGGCGATTGTCATCGGGGCTAACCCTGTTGAAAACCACCCAGTTGCTGCGACTTATTTTAAGCAATTCGCGAAAAACGGCGGCAAGCTTATTGTCATGGACCCGCGCGGCGTGGGTCTCCGCAAATTTGCGTCTCACATGCTGCAATTCCGCCCCGGTGCGGATGTGTCGATGTTGAACGCGATCTGTCACGTGATTGTCGAAGAAGAGCTGTACGACGAAACCTACATTTCCAAGTTCACCGAAAACTGGGAAGCTGAAAAAGCGCATCTTGCGAATTTCACACCAGAAAAGATGTCCAAGATTTGCGGCATCGAACCTGATGTGCTGCGCGATGTTGCGCGCACCTTTGCAGGGGCCAAGGCCGGCATGATCTTCTGGGGTATGGGCGTGTCACAGCACATCCACGGCACCGACAATTCGCGCTGCCTGATCAGCCTTGCGTTGATGACTGGCAATGTTGGCCGGTCCGGCACTGGCCTGCACCCGCTGCGTGGGCAAAACAACGTGCAGGGCGCGTCAGATGCGGGTCTAATCCCTATGTTCTTGCCTGATATGCAGACAGTCACTGACGATGGCGTTCGGTCCCGATTTGCCGAAGTCTGGGCGCGTGACCTCGCCGCTGATGCGATCAACGAGCCGCTGTTGGCCGAAAAGGGTCTGACCGTCACCGAGATTATGGACGCGGTCCATGATGGCGATATTCATGGCATGTATATCTTGGGTGAAAACCCCGCGATGTCTGACCCTGATGTTGAACATGCACGTGATGCGCTGGCGAAACTGTCGCATCTTGTTGTGCAGGACATTTTCATCACTGAAACGGCGAACTATGCTGATGTCATCTTGCCTGCCTCTGCGTTTGCGGAAAAATCCGGCACCGTCACGAACACCAATCGTCAGGTCCAGATGGGCCGTCCAGCCGTTGCCCCTCCGGGTGACGCGAAAGAGGATTGGTGGATCGAAGTTGAGCTGGCCAAACGCCTTGGGCTTGGCTGGACTTATACGCACCCATCACAAGTGTTCACCGAGATGGGCGAGTTGATGAAGTCGTTCAACAACATCACGTGGGATCGTCTGATGGACGAGAACGCGGTGACCTACCCGTCGCTGTCGCCCACTGACCCCGGTCAGCCAATTGTGTTCGCCGATGGGTTCCCGCGTGCCGACAAGCGCGCGAAATTCACGCCCGCAAACGTGATCGCACCGGATGAAGCGCCAGACGCGGACTACCCGATGATCCTGACCACAGGTCGCCAGTTGGAGCATTGGCACACGGGATCGATGACCCGTCGGTCAAAGGTTCTTGATGGGCTTGAGCCGGAGGCAAACTGTTCTTTGCACCCATCAACCCTGCGCAAACTGGGCGTTGAACCGGGTGGGTTGCTGCGGTTGACCACACGGCGTGGGTCCATTGTGATCATGGCGCGGATGGACCGTGCAGTCGCACCTGACATGGTGTTTCTGCCATTTGCTTATGTTGAAGCGGCGGCAAACATCCTGACCAACCCCGCAGTCGATCCGTTTGGCAAAATTCCAGAATTCAAATTCTCGGCTGTGAAGGTCGAAAAGTTTGAAGGCCAAGTGGCCGCGGAATGATGCAAGACAACCGGCTTATCAACGGCGTCACGGTCAAAAACGAAATCATCGAAGAGGTGCGCGATTACACAGTCGCGCACCCCGATATCCCGTCGTTAGTGTCGATTTTGATCGGTGATCAACCCGAATCCGCTATGTATGTGCGCAACCAAAAGCGGGCAGCTGAAAAGGCGGGTATTCCGTTTGACGAACAAGTTTGGCCTGCGGACATTACTCAAGACGACTGCAAGGCGCGCATTCTGGCGATGAACGACGATGCGGGCGTTTTGGGTGTGATCCTACAACGTCCTGTGCCTGCCGATTTTAACGTGCGGTCGCTGCAATCTGCTATTCATCCGCTCAAAGACGTGGAAGGCATGAACCCCGCGTCCATTGGCAACATCGTCTATTCTGATGTGGCGCTGGCGCCGTGTACGGCTGCAGCAAGTGTGGAGCTGATCAAGCGGACGGGGCTTGCGATGGAAGGCCTCGAAGTTGTCATGATTGGACATTCGGAAATCGTAGGTAAACCTGCCGCGATGATGCTGATGGCTGAAGGTGCGACTGTAACCGTCTGCCACCACATGACGCGATCAGTCGCGATGCATTCACGCCGTGCCGATGTGGTCGTTGTGGCCGTGGGCAAGGCGCATTTGATTGGGCCGGATATGATCAAACCGGGCGCTGCGGTGATCGATATCGGGATCAACCAGATCAAAACGGACGATGGTTTTAAGATCGTTGGTGACGTTGACACGGACGCCGTAAAAGAGGTCGCTGGTTGGATCACGCCTGTCCCGGGCGGTGTTGGGCCGGTCACGGTTGCGATTTTGATGCGCAATGCTATAGTGGCTCATCAACGACAGATAGCAGCTGGCTGGCTTTAAGCCTTTCTAAAAACGCAAGAATTTTAGAACTTGCCCGTTTTGGGCAGGTTTTTTTATGTGCAAATTGCAGATTGTGATATGTACTATAAAGAAAAAAACTTGCTTGATAGGAAAATACTGCGAGACTGTCTGAAGTTGGATGTGGGTCCTGCGCGAAGAATCGTGGACCTGATCGACGGGCTACTGCAATCGCAGAGGCCACCAAGCGCCACAAAGATCGGCGTATGACACTAGGGAGAATAAGATGAAAAAGATGACAACCGCGTTAACCGCAGGTGTTTTGACGTTGGCTCCATTGGCCGTTATGGCGCAAGACAGCAGCGATCCAATCGTCATTCCAATCCACAACTGGTCGAGCCAGATTGTGATGTCCAACGTCGTTGGTCAGATCCTCGAGGGTGCCGGCAACAATGTCGAGTACGTTACAACAGATAGCCAAGCGGTTTACGAATCCGTCCGCACTGGTGACGTCACAATGGAACTGGAAGTATGGGAAGGTGCCTTCGGCGCGTCATTCCGTGCAGCCATGGAAAAAGGCGGCATCGTAGATGTAGGCGACCACAACGCAGTCACACGCGAAGACTGGTGGTATCCGATGTGGACCAAAGATGCATGCCCAGGCCTGCCTGATTGGGAAGCTTTGAACGCTTGTGCCGCTGTATTTGCGACACCTGAAACCGGTGGCAAAGGCCGTTATCTTGACGGTCCTGTTGACTGGCTTAAGCACGGCCAAGAACGTGTAGCGGCGCTTGACATGGATTTTACCGTGATCAACGCTGGCTCCGCTGCGGCCCTGTGGGCTGAAATCGGTGCTGCTGAAGCCGACAAAAAGCCAATCGTTGTGTTCAACTGGACACCAAACTTTGCCGAAGCCGTCTGGCCGGGCGAATTTGTTGAATTCCCAGCGTGGGAAGAGGGTTGTGATAAAGACCCGGCCGTTGGTCCAAACCCAGACGCGCTTTATGACTGCGGCAACCCAGCAACCGGTTACCTGAAGAAAGCAGCGTGGGATGGCATGGAAGCAAAGTGGCCAGCCGCTTATGCGACTCTTGAAGCTATCTCGTTCACCAACCCACAGATTGCCGAAATGGCTAAGCTCGTCGACATCGACGAAATGGAGCCAGAAGAAGCAGCCGAAGTATGGTTGGAAGCGAACCCTGACGTTTGGGGTTCTTGGGTTAACTGAGCCCGTTCACTTGACCTAACTTTGCCCCGTCCGACCACTGTGTTGGGCGGGGTCACTTATACTCGAGGATTCCTATGTCGACTGAACGCCCCGTCATTTCATGCAAAAATGTTTGGAAACTTTTTGGGGCTAACCCTGAAAGATACCTTGCCAAAATGTCCTCTGATATGTCGTTTGATGACATGCGCGAGGATGGATACATCGCGGGTGTCAAAGACGTATCGCTAGATGTGTTCAAAGGCGAAATGCTGGTGATCATGGGTCTGTCCGGGTCGGGTAAATCCACGCTGGTTCGCTGCTTTTCCCGCCTTCACGAAATCACTGGCGGCACGATCGAAGTTGACGGACAGGACATCATGTCGCTGGCTGAAAAAGATCTGATTGATCTGCGCCGATCCAAGATGGGCATGGTGTTCCAGTCATTTGGTCTGCTGCCGCACCGCTCTGTTCTGGATAACGTCGCCTTCCCATTGGAAATGCGCGGTCAAGATAAACACACCCGACGCGCGCGTGCGCTTGAGGTGATTAAGCTTGTTGGCCTTGAAGGCCGCGAAGATTATTTTCCACGCGAATTGTCTGGTGGACAACAGCAGCGCGTTGGCATCGCCCGTTCGCTCGCGATTGAACCGGACATTTGGTTCCTTGACGAACCGTTTAGCGCGCTTGACCCGCTGATCCGCCGCGAAATGCAGGATGAATTTTTGCGTCTTCAGCAGCTATTGAACAAAACTATCGTCTTCATCACCCATGACTTTGACGAGGCCCTGCGCCTTGCGGACCGCATCGCCATTATGAAGGATGGCGCGGTAGAGCAATGCGACACGCCGGACCAAATCGTGCTGCATCCAGCGACGGAATATGTGCGCAAGTTTACCGAAGACATCGACAAGGCCCGTGTGGTTCACGCTGGTGTCTTGGCCAAACCCGATCAAACTGGCAAGGGCGACCCTGTTGATGCGGGCATGACGGTGCACAAGCTGGCGCGTATTTTGGTGAATGATAAGCGCGATTTTATCCCCGTGAGCCGTGATGGTGTCTCCATTGGTGCCATGTCGCGCGCTGATGCTTTGGACATTTTGCTGGGAGCCGAATAATGGTCGCTATTCCTGCTGTGACCCGTGACCCGATGACCCGAAACCGGACTGCAGTCTGGCTTTTGGGGGTCGCCGTCGTCATGACCGTCTTGCAATATTCGGGTGTTTTGCCTGCATGGCTGCACCGCATTCCAGATGCGATGATCCCACCGTTTGCGATTTGGCTCGATGCGTTCTTTAACTTCGTCAAAGACGATCTTGGGTTGCTAAAATTCACCCGCTTCCTGACTGCTGGTTTGGAAAATGTGCTTGATACGTCGGGCAATATTTTCTACGGAAAGCGGCGCTGGCCAAACCTTGGTCCGATCCCATGGACGGCCATTGCAGCGGTTGCTGCTGTCATTGGCTATTACCTTGGTGGTTGGCGTTTAGCCCTGCTGGCTGGCGGCACGTTTGTGTGGACCGCACTGATCGGGCAATGGAAAATCGCGATGGAAACCATGTCGGTTGTTGTCGTCGCCGCACCGCTCGCATTTGTGATTGGTCTGTCTCTTGGCATTGCGGCTTGGAAATACACGTGGGTTGATAAGGCGATGAAACCGGTCTTGTCCGTCCTGCAAACCCTGCCGTTCTTTACCTACCTTCTGCCTGCCGTGATTTTCTTTAAGGTCGGACCAACCGCAGGTGCGGTGGCGACAACGATATATGCAATTCCACCAATGATCTTGATGACCACGCTGGGCCTGCAAAAGGTATCACCAGAGGTTGTTGAGGCCGGAAAAATGTCTGGCTGCTCGAAATTCCAGATGCTGCGCCACGTCTATATCCCATCTGCGCGGACCGAGATTTTGGTCGGTGTGAACCAAGTCATCATGCTGTGTCTTGCGATGGTCGTTTTGACTGCGTTCATTGGCATGCCCGGTCTTGGGGCCAAGCTGCTTGCAATGATGGGTAGCTTTAAGCTGGGCCGTTCATTTGAAATTGGCGTGACCATCGTTTTACTTGCTGTGACGCTTGATCGGATGTCAAAGGCATGGGTCGTCAAACAGCCGGAGCATTTTGAAAAAGGCACATCATGGGTCAACCGGCATAAGACGCTGGTGCTGGCTGTTGCTGTGTTCATCGGTTTCATTCTACTGGCGCAAGTCCTGCCGATTGCATCCGAGATTGGCCGCGGTCAGGATTTCAGCAAAGGCAAAGAGCTGGATAACTTGATCAAGGGCTTCCTTGCGATCGACCTCGTGCAAAGCATCACCTACGGCATCCGGTATTTCCTGAACGTCTGGATTCTAAACCCGTTCCGTGATTTTATGCTGTCGATCCCGATACCTGCGATGATCATGGTTGTTGTGGCGTTTTCCGTCTGGCTTGGCGGTAAACGCGAAGGCGTGATTGCCGCGATTTTCTTTGGTCTCGTGGCCCTGTCGGGCTGGTGGGACCGGTCGATGATCACGCTGTATTCCGTGCTTGCTGCTGTCTCGATTGCGATGCTGATTGGTATCCCAATTGGTATCCTTGCCGCACGGTCCGATAGATGGTCGCGGCGCGTCTTGTTGGCGTGTGACACTGCGCAAACGTTCCCAAGCTTCATCTACCTGATCCCTGCGATCATGTTGTTCGGGATTACCGCGACGGCTGTTGTGGGGTCGATCCTGATCTTCGCCATGGTGCCATTGACCCGCTACACCATTGAAGGGCTGCGCACTGTGCCGCCCGAGATGACCGAAGCGGCGGATATGGCGGGTGCGACGCGCATGCAAAAGCTGGTGAATGTGGAGCTGCCGCTGGCGCTGCCGACGATGGCCGTCGGGTTTAACCAAGCAATCATGTTCGCGTTCTTTATGGTGATCATCGCGGCCTTTATCGGGACGCAGGATCTGGGTCAGGAACTCCAGCGGACCTTGGCAGGGACCGATCTGGGCAAGAACTTTGTGCTTGGTATCTGCGTGTCGCTGATGGCGCTAACGTTCGATCTGGTGATTATGAAGTGGGCCGCCGACAAGAAAAAGGCGCTTGGTCTGCCTTAAAGGGCCAA
The DNA here is from genome assembly GCA_023955335.1 of Yoonia sp. Classification (GTDB taxonomy): domain Bacteria; phylum Pseudomonadota; class Alphaproteobacteria; order Rhodobacterales; family Rhodobacteraceae; genus Yoonia. The sequence goes on along the minus strand of JAGSGF010000010.1, from coordinate 40,102 downwards.
GTACCCGATCCCCGAAAATGCGATGGCGCAACCCGCCCACTGCGGGGACGTCATCTTTTCGCGCAAAAATGCCCACGCCATCAAGATGGTCAGCAAACCAAAGCACGACGATGCCACGGCGGCATATTGTGCGTCCGGCAGGCCCCCTGCGGCAAGTACGCAGAGCAACGCTATTCCATCTGCAATCCCCATTAACACCAGCACTGGTAGCGCATGTAACCCCGGCCAGAACGGCAGGCGCAGCACACCCATGCCGCCGATCAGCAATGCCAGCGCAGTGATCCGTGTGACCAATGTGACAGGCAAATGCCCCGAAATCTCGGATGCATATTGCCCCAACGCGAATGTGCCCGCGAACCCTGCAGCCGCGATCAGCGAAAACGCGATGGTCGGGCCAGCGGGTGGGCTGCCTTCGTGGTCGTGTTGCGCCAAGGCGGCAACCAATGAAACGCCGATAATAATCGCGATGACTGCGCCCCACTGCCAGGCCGAAATCTGCGTACCACGGATCAATGCCCAGACCAGCGACAACACTGGATAACTGGCGATAATCGGGGCCACTAACTTCACTGGCCCACGTTGAAACGCCCCATAAAGCCCTAGGCTCGCCATCAGGAAAAACATGCCAGACAACAGCGCCATCCATGTGGTTTGCGCGGTCAACGGGGCGAACCCGTCTTCTACGACCATCACGCCGATGTGGAATAACAAGCCGACGATAAGCACCGTTAGCAAGGCCGCCAGCAGTGGCGTGCGCTGGCTGAGGTACCTGACGCAGATGTCGTGAAACCCCCAGGCAAATGCAGCAATTATGCCCAGTGAAAGCGCACTCATTTATCCGCTCTGAAAAAAGGAATCATAAAGACCAGACAGGCGAGCAAAAAGAAGATCGATCCGAACATGGCCCAAAAATTGCCAATACTGGCAATGCAAAACCCGAATGCTGAGATAACAAAGAGAATCCAGCCAATTAAATTAATCTGATGGTGCGTCATTGTGTCTTTTCATTTGCTGTGAGGGTGTTTGCATGTATCATTATTCTTAAGATTAAATATTTATTCCGCACATGCAACATCTGCACTAAGGGTCCGGCCATGCTTGACGATCAATATCCAACTGTCAAACGCGGGCCACCAAAGCCCAGCGTGATCATAGAACCAAACGTGTTTTCGATGCCGCGCGGGACGGAACGCTATGTCGTGGAAGGCGGGGGTGCCGTGTTCATCCCTATTGAAACAGGCGATCAGCTGACCATCATCAACGATGAGGGTGGGCAACTGTGCGAACTGATCGCGACCGACCCCAAAGGCAAGATTGATGCGGGTGTTTTGGGTGAAACGGGCGCAGGTCCTGCAGGCGGCCTGCATGGGCTTTTGACCAGCGACAACCAGTCTTTGCGCGGCCTACGCATGAGTCTCGAGGCACGTGGCATCGACCTAGCCCAGCCCGGTGCGATCCATGTGTTTGAGGCAACAACGCCCGCCAAAACTCAAAGCAGCTTTCGCGCGATCCGTGATGGCGCGGTTACCATTGCCGCCCCCTCAGGTCCGATGGATTTCGAGTTGCAAAACACAGCGACCCCATTGGTCGTCATGATAAAGCGGGCCGTCATTAAATCGACCGTGAAATTTGATGCCCCTGATCCGCTTGCTGACCCGATTTCAGACATTCGTGTTCATACCCAAACCGCCGAATCTTTCTTTGTCAAAGCAGGCGATTATATCCAGATCATCGATGTGGACGGGCGGCAGTGTTCTGACTTCGAATGCTTCAGTGCGCGCAAGCTGGACAAGGGGATCGAGCACGCGCTTGACGTGACAACAACCCGCACGCTGATGGGTCACGCCTATCCGATGCCGGGCTTGCATGCGAAATATTATGATCAGGAAATGCTGCCATTGGTCGAGGTCGTGCAAGACACCTGCGGGCGGCACGACGCATTCGCGATGGCTTGCACCGAAAAATATTACAATGACATCGGGTATCCGGGCCATGTGAATTGCTCGACCAACTTTAACGGCGCATTGCAGGACTACGGGGTTGCGCCACGGCGCGGCTGGATGGCGATCAACTTTTTCTTCAACACGTTCCTTGATGGCCACGGCGTCTTGTATTCAGACGAACCGTGGTCCCGCCCTGGCGACTTTGTTCTGCTACGCGCATTGACTGACATTGTTTGTGTCAGCTCGGCCTGCCCCGACGATACATCATCTGCCAACGGCTGGAACCCATCCGATATTCACGTCCGCACCTATAGCGGCAAAGAAACATTCAGCAGGTCCATTGCGATCCGCACGACAAAAGATTCGGAGCCAAAGATGACCAAGAAAACAGCGTTCCACGACAGCTTTGCCAAGCACACGAACAACTTTATCGAATATAATGGGTATTGGTTGGCCGCCAATTCTACCAGCCACGGATGCATCGAAGAATACTGGGCCTGCCGCAAAAAGGCGGTCATTCTTGACCTGTCCCCGTTGCGCAAATTCGAGATTACAGGTCCCGACGCAGAGGCCTTGTGCCAATATGTGTTCACCCGCAACATGAAGACCCTGTCGATCGGCGGCGTGGTCTATACCGCGATGTGCTATGAACATGGCGGCATGGTTGACGATGGCACTGTGTTCCGCTTGGGCAAAGATAACTTCCGCTGGATCGGTGGCTCTGATTATGGCGGCGAATGGATGCGCGAGCAGGCTGAAAAGCTGGGTCTCAAGGTGTTGGTTCGCGCGTCTACAGACCAATTGCATAACGTGGCTGTGCAAGGCCCGGAAAGCCGAGATCTACTGCGTAAAATCGTCTGGACAGCACCCCACCAGCCGAATTTTGACCAGATTGGCTGGTTCCGGTTCGCGCCCGCGCGTCTGAACAACGAAAGCGGCACCGCCTTTGTGCTGTCACGGACAGGTTACACTGGCGAGCTGGGCTATGAAGTCATGTGCCACCCCAAAGATGCGACAGAAATTTTCGACGCGATTTGGGACGCAGGCAAAGATCACGGGCTGGTCCCGATGGGCCTGGAAGCGCTTGATATGGTGCGGATCGAGGCCGGCCTCATCTTTGCAGGTTACGACTTTTCCGACCAGACCGATCCGTTCGAAGCGGGCATCGGGTTCACCGTGCCGCTCAAATCCAAAGAAGACGATTTCATCGGCCGTGACGCGTTGATCCGCCGCAAAGAACATCCGCGTAACAAATTGGTCGGGCTTGATATCGACAGTGCTGTTGACGTGGATCACGGAGATTGCGTGCGTGTTGGCCGTGCCCAAGTGGGCGAGATCACGTCAGCCATTCGGTCGCCAATGTTGGGCAAAAACATCGCGATGGCGCGCGTTGATGTGGCGCATGCCGTGCCGGGAACGGTATTGGAAATCGGCAAACTGGATGGCGAACAAAAACGCCTACCTGCCATCATCCGCCCTGACCTTGCGGCGTTTGATCCCAAGAAAGAGCGCCCGCGGTCATAATGGAAACGCTGATCGATCATTTGGGTGGGGAAGATGCCGTGTTCCGGCTTGTGAACCACTTTTACGATCTGATGGAAACCGACCCAAATGCAGCGGACATCCACCGGCTGCATTTCAGGGGCCACGGCGTTGATCACACGCGCGTCCAACAGGTCGACTTTATGATCGGCTTTTTGGGCGGGCGGCAGCATTATCGCGAAACCCATGGGCATATGGATGTGCGCGAAATTCACGCCCATGTGCCAATCCGGCAAGCGGACGCCGATGCGTGGCTGGCCACGTGGGACAAGGCGCTTGTTGATTGCGGTTTCGCAGGTGACAAGGTGGACCAGCTGCGCCGCGCTGTTCATCGGGTCGCTCAAATATTGATCAACGAAGTGCCCGACTGGCGGATCGGCGAAACAGCGTGACAGTCCGGCGCACCATTCTGGCAGGTCTATTGGCAACGCTTGCCATGCCCGCGATCGCGCAATCTGTAAAACTGCAAAACCACGAAATCATGGCGCTTTTGTCCGGCAACACGGCCGTAGGAACATGGGCGGGTGCAAACTATCGCCAGTATTTTAATCCCGACGGCACAGCGATTTACGCCCAAGAGGGATCGCGATCCGCTTTGGGTGCATGGCGCGTGCAAAACAACACTTACCAATCCATTTGGCAAAGCGACGCCGAATGGGAAGGGTGGTTTGTCATGGAATTTGGCGGCGACTTCTATTGGGTCAGCAAAACCACTCCACCGACACCGTTCACGTTAGTCGCAGGTAAACAGCTGGTCGCGAACTAGCTGCGCCTGCCCAAAGGGATTGGGCAAGCGAGCAGATATTTAGTTCTGGAGATAGACATCAAGGCTGTCATCAAGCGCATCTTTCCACGCGGTGTGGTGCTTGGGGGCCATGGTGCCTGTCATCACAGATTTGTACCCGTTATCGCGGAACGTCATGATGCCGGCCTTCTTGTGGCCTTTCCACGCTTTGAACGCCTGACACGCACCTTCGACGTCAAAGCTTGGATAGTCGGTTTCGTCGATCAATTCCTTGATGTAGGCGCCCTGATACCAGATCGCGTCATAGTCATCAGTGCCCGCATCTTCGCGCGCAATCCGGTCAGCGACATCGGCCACCATTGCCGCGTGATCAGGCATCTCGATCCGACCCATGATCGCGTCACGGACCCACCATGCTTGGGCATCAAACATGTTGAACGTGAACCACTGGTCCTGCATGCCGAGGTAAAACAGATCCGGTTCGTCCACATAGGCGACACCCTTATAAAGGTCAGACGCGGCCAAACGGTTGGCCGTCTTCAGGCGCAGCGCGTCTGGCAAGAACGGGAAGTGGTGGCGATAGCCAGTGCACAAAATGATCGCATCCACATCGCGGCTGGTGCCATCTTTGAAGTGCGCTGTGTTGCCGTCGACATGGGTCAAAAGCGGGACCTCGGCCCAATTGTCAGGCCAATCATAGCCCATCGCGGCAGTGCGGTGGCTGACTGTGATCGATTTCGCGCCGTATTTCCAACACTGAGACCCAATGTCTTCGGCGGAATAGGATGTGCCGATGATCAGAATGTCTTTGTCCTGAAATTCCATCGCGTCGCGGAAATCATGGGCGTGCAGAATGCGGCCTTTAAAGCTTTCGAACCCGTCAAACTGCGGGACGTTTGGCGTGCTAAAGTGGCCAGAGCAAACGACCACATGGTCAAAGCTTTCGGTATATGTGTGGTCGTTGGGCAAATCGCAGACAGTGACGTTGAACTTATCGCCATCCTTTTCGACCCAGCGGACTGCGGTTTCGAACTTGATCCAATCGCGCACGCCTGCCTTTTCAACGCGGCCTTGGATGTAATCAAACAAAACGGCGCGGGGCGGATAGCTGGCGATCTGTTTGCCAAAGTGTTCTTCAAACGAATAGTCGGCAAATTCCAAGCCCTCTTTGGGGCCGTTGGACCACAAGTAGCGGTACATGGACCCATGTACGGGCTCTCCGTATTCATCCAATCCGGTGCGCCATGAGTAATTCCACAAACCACCCCAATTGGATTGCTTTTCAAAGCAGACGATTTCGGGAATTTCTTCGCCTTTCGCAGCGGCGGATTGGAAGGCGCGCAGTTGCGCCAAACCTGACGGACCGGCACCGATGACGGCAATACGCTTTTTCATTTTCGACTCTCCGAATGGTTTCTGAACGTTCGTTCAATTGCATAGAAAACCTTCCTCTAAGTCAACATTTTTTCCCAGAGGTAAATTTAATAGTGTTAGTTTCTTTACATAAAATCAGGTTAGAGTGACCTGAATATTTAAAGGATACCGCACGTGCAGAAACCACATATTAGCTTTTGGATCGTCGCCAGTTTGGGCCTTCTTTGGAATCTCATGGGATGTATGAATTACATCGTGCAGACCAATCCAATTACGGTCGCGCAGATGCCTGATGTGTATCAAACGATCATCAATGGGCGGCCAGTATGGGCCACGGGCGGTTTCGCGATTGCCGTGTTTGGCGGGGCTGTCGGGTGTTTGTTGCTCTTGTTACGCAGGCGCGTTGCTGTGCCTGTGTTCATGCTATCGCTGGCGGGTGTTGTGCTGGTCGTGATCCATGCGACCATGCTGATAGGGATAGTCCCAAGTTCGGTGCTGTCTGTGCTGGTTGCTGGTGCCTTGCTTTGGTATGCCACAATTGCACGTCGCAAAAACTGGCTGCGTTAAAGGAACAATCAAATGATCGAACGTATTGAATCTGGGGCGCGGTCCTCAAAAATCGTCAAGCACAATGGCGTGGCCTACATCACTGGTCAGGTGGCCGAAGGCGACACGATCCAAGAGCAGGTGCAGACCTGTTTGGATAAGATCGACGCGCTGCTGATCAAAGCAGGCTCAAGCCGCGAAAACATGCTGCGTGTCACGATCTGGCTTGCCGATATGTCCGATTTTGCAGGTCTGAACGAGGTCTGGAATGCTTGGGTCCCTGACGGTCACGCCCCTGCGCGCGCATGTGGCGAGGCCAAGCTGGCGCGGGCTGAATTGAAGGTCGAGTTTATCGTGGACGCCGCCTACGACTAAGGGTTTCGCCGCACTGCGTGCGCCGACAGGCGGGGCTTTGCCCCGGACCCCAGAGTATTTTGAAAAAAGCGAGGCGATGACCTTGCCGCGTAAAAAAACCGCGCCGAAGATATGGGCGCGGTTTTTGATTTTCCAGGATTTGGATCAGATATCCAACGTGTTTGCTTTTTCCCAATCTGAGAAGTAGCTGCAGAAATCAGTCCATTCCTGCATCTTCATTTTTAGGTACGCGTTCGAGAATTCCTCGCCCATCGCAGCCTTTAGGCCCTTGTCTTTGTCATACTCGCGGAGCGCGTCGAGCATATTGAGCGGTAGCTTTGGCGCGCCACGCACCTTGTGACCGTCGGCGTACATATCGATGTCGTGACGCTTACCTGGATCGGCTTTCGAGCGCACACCGGATAGACCTGCCGCGATGATGATCGCTTGCAGCAAATACGGGTTCACCGCGCCGTCTGGCAGGCGCAGCTCGAACCGGCCCGGGCCGGGAACGCGGACCATGTGTGTCCGGTTGTTCCCAGTCCACGTTACCGTGTTTGGCGCCCAAGTCGCACCTGACATCGTGCGCGGTGCGTTGATCCGCTTGTAGCTGTTCACCGTCGGGTTGGTGATCGCGGCCAAGGCCGACGCATGCTTCATGATACCACCAAGGAAGTGGCGGCCCTTTTCGGACAGCCCCAATTCAGCGGTCTGCGAGCTGTCGTTGGCTTCCATCGCAAAGACGTTGACCTTGGCGTCTTTGCCTGGCGCGTCCCAAACAGAGATGTGCGCGTGGCAGCCGTTGCCTGTTAGACCCTCGATAGGCTTTGGCATGAATGTCGCCCGGTAGCCGTGCTTTTCGGCCACGCATTTGGTCATGAACTTAAAGAAGCTGTGCTTATCCGCTGTCTTCAGGGCATCGTCGTAGTCCCAGTTCATTTCCCACTGGCCGTTCGCGTCTTCGTGATCGTTTTGATACGCACCCCAACCGAGTTCCAGCATGTAGTCTGAAATCTCGCGGATCACATCAAGACGGCGCATGAATGCTTGCTGATCGTAACACGGCTTGGCGGCGGTATCGAATTCGTCGCTGATCTGGTCGCCGGCTGGTGTCAGCAAAAAGAACTCGGCTTCGATGCCGGTTTTGACGTGCATGCCTTCGGACGCGGCTTCGGCGATCAGTTTGCGCAAAACGTTGCGCGGGGCTTGATCGACGTCTTTGCCGGACATCACACAGTTGCCCGGAACCCAAGCGATTTCCTTGTTCCACGGCAGGATGATCACCGCCTCTGGATCTGGCACTGCCAGCATATCGGGGTGGGCGGGTGTCAGGTCGAGCCATGTGGCGAACCCTGCAAAACCGGCACCGTTTTCTTGCATGTCAGCAATTGCCCGGGCTGGAACCAGCTTTGCGCGTTGCCCGCCAAAAAGGTCGGTGAAGGAGATCATGAAGTATTTAACGCCGTTATCTTCGGCGAATTTAGCGAGATCAGTGGCCATTGTTATTTCCCTGTCGTCTTTTATTGAAATGGGGCGCGGTCCACTGCTGGCCGCGCCCTGAATTTAGAACCCTGTGCCGGGCTTGCCGGGATACCAGTCGGTGCCACATAACGGAACTTTAGCCATTGCCGCGGCTTCCATTGTCAGCGCCACAAGATCTTCTGGTTCTAGATTGTGCAGGTGGTTCTTGCCGCAAGCACGCGCAATCGTCTGCGCCTCGAGCGTCATCACCTTAAGGTAGTTGCGCAAGCGGCGGCCACCTTCAATCGGGTCAAACCGTGCCATCAGCTCCGGGTCTTGGGTTGTAATGCCTGCAGGGTCTCGGCCTTCGTGCCAATCGTCATAGGCACCCGCAGTCGTGCCAAGCTTGTTGTACTCAGCTTCGTACTTTGGATCGTTGTCACCAAGGGCGATCAACGCTGCTGTGCCAATTGCAACCGCATCAGCACCCAGCGCCATGGCCTTGGCCACGTCAGCACCAGACCGGATACCACCCGACAGGATCAGCTGAACCTTGCGGTGCATGCCCAAATCCTGAAGCGCTTGAACAGCGGGGCGGATGATAGCAAGTGTTGGCTGCCCAACGTGTTCGATGAACACATCTTGCGTTGCTGCTGTGCCGCCTTGCATACCGTCGAGGACGATCGCATCGGCGCCCGCCTTGATCGCAAGAGTGACGTCGTAGTAGGGACGCGCACCAGCAACTTTGACGTAGATAGGGACCTTCCAACCAGTGATCTCGCGCAGTTCCAAAATCTTGATCTCGAGATCATCTGGACCGGTCCAATCGGGATGACGACACGCAGAGCGCTGATCGATACCTTTCGGCAGGTTACGCATATGTGCCACGCGGTCAGAGATTTTCTGACCAAGCAGCATGCCACCACCACCGGGTTTGGCACCTTGACCAACCACGATTTCAATCGCGTCAGCTTTGCGCAGATCGTCAGGGTTCATGCCGTAACGGGACGGCAGGTATTGATAGACCAACTTATTGGAGTGACCACGTTCTTCTGGGGTCATGCCGCCGTCACCTGTGGTGGTAGACGTTCCCGCCATGGATGCGCCGCGGCCCAATGCCTCTTTTGCAGGACCGGACAGAGCACCAAACGACATACCAGCGATTGTGATCGGAATATCCAGCTCGATCGGGTTTGATGCGTTCAGGCCACCGATGGTCACGTTGGTTTCGCACTTTTCGCGGTAGCCTTCCAAAGGATAGCGGGAAATCGATGCGCCCATAAACAGCAGGTCGTCAAATGACGGCACTTTACGTTTCGCGCCACCACCACGGATGTCGTAGATGCCAGTCGCGGCAGCACGGCGAATGTCACTATTCACATCAGCCGTAAACGTTGCCGATTGGCGAGGTGTCGTGGTCGGGATTTTATTATCAGTCATGTCGGTTATCCCTTAATACGCGCCAGCGTTATCAACATCGAAGTTATAAAGCGTACGGGCAGACCCGTAGCGCGTGAAATCAGACGGGTTGGCGTCGATGCCAGCCTCATCCAGAAGGCCTTGCAGAATTTCGATGTGCTCTGGGCGCATCTCTTTCTTTTCGCAATCGGCACCTAGGGATTTGACCGAACCGCGTACAAAGAACCGCGCTTCATAGCAGCTGTCACCCAATGCGTCACCAGCGTCGCCGCAAACCACAAGGTTGCCAGACTGGCCCATGAACGCAGACATGTGACCGATGTTTCCCTGCACGACGATGTTCACGCCTTTCATGGAAATACCGCAGCGCGACGATGCGTTGCCTTTAACAACGATCAAGCCGCCGTGGCCGGTTGCACCCAGATATTGGCTTGCGTCACCTTCGATGATGATGCTGCCGGACATGATGTTTTCACCTGTGCCCGGACCCGCAGACCCGTCGATCCTGATCGTCGCCTGCTGGTTCATTCCGCCGCAGTAATAGCCCGTCGAGCCCTTGACAGTGACTTCAATCGGGGCATCAAGGCCGCAAGCAATCGCATGGGATCCTTTGGCATTTTCAATGGTCCAGCTTGTTTGGTTGGTATCAGCCGCTTGGGCGTGAAGCATCTTGTTCACTTCGCGCAGGCCGAGTTCAGAGAGGTCGATGGTCTGCATTTATGCGGCCTTTTCAGAAGATGTTGGGGCGCTATTGTGGCTCCAGAAATAGACGGTTGCTGGCTCTGGCTCCCAAACACGGGCGTTTTCAATCCCGGGCAGGTCGACAAGCGCGCGATATTCGGACCCAAAGGCCACGTATTGATCGGTTTCGGCCATGACCGCTGGCTTGCAAGCAATCGGGTCACGGACAACGCCGAACCCGTCCTTGGTGCCAACAACAAACGTGAAGAACCCATCAAGATCATCAAGGCTGCTTGTCAGGGCCTCCCCTAAGGTTGCACCTTTTTGCATCTGCCAAGTCAAGTAGGCCGCACCCACTTCAGTGTCGTTTTCGGTTTCTATATGCACACCATCGCGGCGCAGTTTGCGGCGCAAGGAATTGTGGTTGGAAAGCGATCCGTTGTGCACAAGGCACTGGTCGTCGCCTGTGTTGAACGGGTGCGCGCCCATTGTGGTGACGGCTGATTCGGTGGCCATGCGTGTATGGCCGATCCCGTGTGATCCGCTCATTTTCTCGATTTCAAAGCGGGATGCCACATTTTTAGGCAGACCAACTTCTTTATAAATTTCAAGGCTATCCCCACTGCTCATGACCCGCAAAGACGCATCAATCTTGGGCAAGGCAGCGCGGGCGGCGGCAGTCGTGCCGGCGGGCAATGTCAGAACGGCATGTGTGCTTGTGACCTTCATGGCAACGGTGCCACCGACAACCTTGCCCAGCTTTTTATCAAGGCCATCAAAGGCTGTATCAGGCGTATCAGACTGAACGACCAATTTCGTCTTACCCGCTGTTTCACCGCCATAAATCGCGATGCCTGCACTGTCGGGGCCACGGTCCGTCATGGTGATCAACATCGATGTCAGCATCTCGCCGAGTTTTGGCTCAAGCGACTTGTCCTTAAGGAACAGGCCTACAATTCCGCACATATTCAAATCCCTGAAAAATTCCCCCGCCAAAGCGGCGGTCGTCGAATCCACGCTAGCATTCAAAAATCCCACGATCAACTGTTAGGAAACTTTTTTTCACCAAAGGCAAAAAAGACTAGGCATATCGGACATCTCGTGGTTCATTTTCGACGAGCGGCATCATTCCGAATGCAGCCGTATACAATATTCAACGACACGGGGGTCAAAACGTGGAAGAACAAATTGCAGAACTTGTGGCGCAAGTCGCCGCATTAGAGGCATCAAGTGCGGGTGCAGCTATCACCAACACAATGTTCGCCGAAACATTTTACTACTTAACCATCCCGCTGATGATTATCATCCACGCGGGCTTCCTTGCATATGAAATGGGCGCATCGCGGCTCAAGAACGTTTTGTCGTCGGGTGTGAAAAACATTCTGGCGTTCGCGTTTATGATCCCTACATTCTATTTCTTCGGCTGGTGGGTCTATTGGGCGTTCCCGACAGGTATTCCTGGCGCGGCAGGGCCAGCGGGTATTTCCGGTCTGGAATATGCCAACGCGATTGCACTGGGTTGGGGTGATGGCGCGCAATACATGGGTCCAAACATTGCAGACCAAGCGTCCGGTGTTTTCTTTGGCGCCTTTGCAATGTTTGCAGCCACAACCGCATCCATCATGTCGGGTGCTGTGATTGAGCGTATCCAAACCGTCGGCTTTATCATCCTTGCAATTGTGCTTGGCTCATTTGCTTGGGTTGTTGCAGCGGCTTGGGGCTGGCACGCAGATGGCTGGCTGGTCACAAACTTTGGTCTTCATGACTTTGGTGCTGCTGGGCTTGTGCACGCGGTTGCTGGGTTCTTTGCGCTGGGCGTCTTGATCAACCTTGGGCCACGGATCGGCAAGTTTAACGCCGATGGCTCAGCCAACCACATTCCCGGGCACAACATGCCGCTGACTGTGACTGGCCTTATGCTGATTATTGTCGGTTTCTGGGGCTTCTTGATGGCTTGCGTCATTGTTCCGGGCGAAGCTTGGTCTTGGTTCGCGGATAAACCTGCGACGATCTATGGCACACCGATCACGCTTTCGGCGCTGTCGTTCAACATCTTGATGGCAATTGCTGGTGGTATCATCGGTAGCTGGCTGTTCACGCGTGATCCGTTCTGGATGATGTCTGGCGCGCTTGCCGGGATCATCTCGACCGCATCCGGTCTGGATATCTACTTCCCTGCGATGGCATTCATTATCGCATTCTCTGCGGGTATCATCCTGAAGCCTTGTGCGGATTGGTTGGAAAATCGCGGGATCGACGATGCAGTTGGCGCGGTCACAGTGCACGGCACAATCGGCCTTTACGGTGTGGTTATGCTGGGCATCTGGGGGTCGGGTTATCCGGCGCTTCAAGGGGCAGCTGGCGACGCACCAACGATCAACTTTGTGGGGCAAGTCATCGGTGCGGCTGTGTTCTTCTTGATTGGTTTTGTTCCAGGTTACGTTGTGTCCTACGTTCTGAAGATGTTCGGCATGCTGCGTATCCCCGAAGGGGCAGAGATTGCAGGTATGGACCTCGTGAAAGTACCAGCGCACGGCTATCCTGAATGGGGCAACAAAGCACCCATCACGGCGGCTGAATAACGTCATTCTAACAAAAGGAAAAACATCATGTTTCCATATGAAGAAGCCTCTTGGAGTGTCGTTGATGGCCCCATGTATATGCTGGCCAACACATCGGCACCGGGCTGGTTCACATTTATCGCAGCCGTGATCTGTGTGGCGGTTCTGGTGATCGGGCAAAAATCCGAAGCCGAAAAAACCAAGCGTTTCGACGAGTAAGCAAACGCTAGAAACCTAAGAAAGGGGCCGCTATTTAGTGGCCCTTTTTTGTTTGGCGGGGGTGATATATGCTCACTTCAAGTTACTTTTTAAGATTAGAAATACATTCTGCAAATTGGATATAATATGTTAAATTACGTGTGGGTCCCCGTTTTGGTTGATGTTGCACAAATTATTGCTGCAGTATTTGTCGGCGTTGAACTTTTTCGCATTTTCACTGAAACAAAGCGAGAGCATGTTCGGCAAATGAAATTACAGACACTTGATATGGCCAATCACCAAGTTGATATCCTTGAGGAATCGAACAGATGGATCATCGAAAAGGCACGCGAGGGATATTTTGAGAACCCTGAAGCATTAACCGAAACTGATATTGTAAATATCCGATACTATTTGAACCGTGTTGAAAGACTAGCGACAGGCGCAAAGCATGCAATTTACTCAGTCGAAGTCATCCGTGACATTAGCTCTACGTCCCTGCGCAGCCGATTTCTCGCGTTGGCAAAGTTCATTCGTCATCGGAGAGAGGCACATGGAAACCCAAAATCATGGGTGGAATTCGAGTGGCTGGTTTTTGAATTGGAATTGATTTCAGAAGGCAAAGTTTTTCCATCTGGTTGGCAGTTTGGCGACAATGACGCAACTGTCAGATCCACATCGCAAAGCCCGACGTCAAAATAGGAAATTGTGATATGTAAAACTCGATTTTGCATATGTCGGGCAGGCCATATGCAAAAAAATATCCGAAACTTATACAAAGCATACGCCGCTTCTGCCCCGTTTCCTTGCCTGACAGGAAACTTTTTTGACTAACAGTCTTGCTTTTGAGGCCTGCATGAGTCTCAATCACCCCAACAGAAATTAACACTGACGGGGAAACATCACATGGCCATTCTTTGGAGACACTCTGTTCTCGGACCACGCCACGAAGCCATCGGCGCAGAGCTGGAAGACTGGAACGGCATGGGCACTGCGTGGTTTTATGACCACACGCCAGAGCGCGCAAAAGCCGACTATGAGGCGATCCGCACCAAAGCGGGCTTGATGGATGTGTCCGGCCTTAAAAAGCTGCATGTCACGGGCAAAGACGCCGCCTATGTGATCGACCGTTGCACCACCCGCAATGTTGAAAAGATCGCGCCGGGTCGCGCGATTTATGCGTCGATGCTGAACCCTGAAGGTAAGTTCATCGACGACTGCGTTATCTACCACCTCGCGGTGAATACATGGATGGTCGTGATTGGCACCGGCACCGGCATGGAATCGCTGGTCACCGTGGCTGCTGGCAAGGACTGTTCCGTTCTGTTCGACGACGATCTGCACGATATGTCGTTGCAAGGCCCTGTGTCTGTTGATCTGCTGGCGAAAGAAATTCCAGCGATCCGCGATCTTGCTTATTTCGGCATCATGCAGACCCGCCTGTTTGGCCGTGACGTTATGATCAGTCGCACAGGGTACACAGGCGAGCGTGGCTACGAGATTTTCTGCCGCCGCAAAGACGCTGTGCATCTATGGGATAGCATTCTGGATGCGGGCAAAGACATGGGTGTCCGCCCTTGTCAGTTCTCCACGCTCGATATGCTGCGGATTGAAAGCTACCTGCTATTCTATCCTGGTGATAACTCTGAAACCTTCCCGTTTGAAAACGAGACTTGCGGCGATACGCTGTGGGAATTGGGTCTGGAATTCACGGTATCCCCCGGCAAAATCGGCTTTGTCGGGTCCGAAAACCACTTTGCATCCGAAGGTAAAGAGCGTTTTAAGATCTACGGCGTTCAACTGGCTGACAGCATGGCGCAAATGGATATGGGCGCCCGTGTTATGCAAGATGGGATAGACGTTGGTGTTATCACCTATGGCTTGTCGTCCGAGCTGAACAACTATTCTGTTGCGATTGCACGGCTTTCCCCAAGCGCCGCAACTGCGGGTACGAAGCTGACAGTCGTTCAACTTGATGGAACCGAGCTGAAAGCCACCGCCGAGGACATGCCGTTCTACGACAAAGACAAATCAGTCCGCACCGCCAAGGGCTAATCTGATACCCAGGGCGCGGGGGACACCTCGCGCCTTTTTCGCCAGTTTTGAAAGACCGACATGTCAAAGTTCGCCTTCCCGCCCAGTATGACCAGCCGCCCCGTTTATGGCAGGCTGGAACCCCGCGCTGGCTCCGCCCATCTGATGATCGCCGATGCCGAAGGGGCTGAGGCAATTTTGGACGTGGCGACCCCGGATATGATGGCCAAGGCCCATATCATTTACATCCCAAAGGGCACTGATTTCGGGGACCGCCTTCGCGCTTTGAGCCCTGCGCAATACTACGAAGGGCCAAGCTATGCCGCCGCCGAGCAGCGTATCGCGAAGGCGTTTGATGACGCCAAGATGGGTCTGCAAGTCTATCTGTCCGGCACTGAAGGCGTGATTGGCCAAGCCCAACATGCTGCCATGCAAGCAGGCGTTCCGCATACGGCGATCCAAACTGAACATCGCGGATCAACTGCGCGCCGCATGCAATGTGTGCACTGCAAAGGCATTACAGAAGACGTCGAAACCGATCCGTTTCAGTGCAGCCATTGTGGTTTGCATTTGTTTGTACGCGATCATTACTCGCGCCGTTTGGCCGCCTTTCAAGGCGTGAACATCGATGCCGAAGATCCGGGCAATGTGCCGGAAGCCAAGGGGATTTACGAATGAGCGGTGCCCAGAAAATTCCTGTCACAGTCATGGCTGTTGTCCCATTGAACGAATTGGTCACACGGTTTGAATTCAAGCGCACGGACGGGGGCCTGCTGCCGACGTTTTCGGGTGGCGCGCATACCGTGGTTGAAATGCGTGATGGCGACACGCCGCGCATGAACCCATATTCGCTGATGTCCGATCCGATGGACCAACGCAGCTATGCGATTTCCGTGCGCCGCGATGACGCAGGCCGTGGCGGATCGCTTTTCATGCATAAAAACGTGCACGTCGGCGATGAGATGGTGATCTCTAATCCGGTTAACTTGTTCAGCCTCGATCTGCGGGCCAAAAAGCAGTTGTTCATCGCAGGTGGCATTGGGATCACGCCGTTCTTGGCGCAGATCAAACAGATGGAACGCTTGGGCGGACGCTGGGAACTGCACTATACTTGCCGATCAAAGGCGCTGGGATCGTATGTTGACGAGCTGACGACGCAGCACCCGAACGAGGCCCACGTTTACTATGACGATCAAGAACAACGCATTGATCTGACCGCGTTGCTCGACGGGCAGCCGATTGGCACGCACGTCTATGTTTGTGGACCCAAGGGTATGATCGACTGGGTGCGCAAAACTGCCGCCGCGGAAGGCTGGCCGCGCGAGAGCATTCACTACGAAGAATTTCTTGCGCCGCAGTCCGGCAAACCGTTCGAGGTGAAGTTGGCTGTTTCCAACAAGGTCATCCAAGTCGGCGAACAAGAAAGCCTGCTTGAAGCCATTGAGCGTAGCGGCGTTGACGCGCCTTACCTGTGCCGTGGTGGTGCGTGTGGGCAGTGTGAAACACGGGTGATCGATTACACTGGTAATTTCATCCACCGCGATCACTGGCTGGATGATGCGGAACATGTGTCGGGCGAAAAGATCATGCCGTGCGTATCCCGCTTTGAAGGCAAAACTTTGGTACTGGACCGCTAGCGCAGCTCAACCCGAAAAGTGGCCACCGGTTTTCGGACAAGTCGAGGTCTCAGGAGAAAAAATGACAATTCAATTCAACGACGAAACCTTTCGCGACGATTATTCGTTCCATAACTCTGATCGCGCGCTCAAGCGGTTCCCGTTCCCGTTTCACGAAGACAGCTATATGTATTCGGTGAATATGGAGCAGCATCAGGGCGGCCCGTCCGACAGCATCTACGAAAAGCGGTTTGACGTAGACGAACATTACGTGTCCGAGATGCGTGACCGCGCGATAGTGCTGGCCGATGACCCGCTGCGCTGTCAGTCGCTGCCGCATATGACGCTGGCTGGTTGGGACCTGCTAGAGCTGATTATGGTCAGCAAGTCCGAGGATTATCCTGATCTGTTCGAGCTTCACCGCGATGGCGATCAGTGGCGTTGGGTTAACAAACCGATGGGCATTGATGACAGCTTTACGTTCCTTGACGAGGCGACGCTGCCGTATGGCCCGATGGAGTATATTACCCGTCAGACGCAGGGTGATTTTGCTGTTTTGGATCAGCGCGACGATAACCTGTGGATGGATGCAGGAATGATCACAACGCAGGCGGATTGGTCGCTAGATTTTGACATTGGCATGAACTTTTTTGAATGGCATGCGCCGGTGCCGCTCGCCCATGAAAAGGGGATTTTTGTCCGCGCTCTCAAGTTCCTGTTGAACATCCAGCAAGGTGCGCCTGCACGGCGGCTTAACTGGACACTGACGGTCAATCCGTTGCTTGATACGTCCCCCGAAAACTACCACAAATGGGGTATCCAAAAGACGTCGATGACACCGGAAACCGTTGGCGCCAAACAGCATTTGCGGGTCGAGCTGCAGACGTTTTTCCGGCTGCCACGGTCCAACGCATTGGTGTTCCCGATCCGGTGTTATTTGTGCAGTTTCCAAGACCTGACAAAAACGCCCAAGTGGGCCCGCCGTCTGCACCGCGTTATTCGCGATTTGCCTGATGAATTGGCAACCTACAAAGGGTTCATCGACAACCGTCCGATGATGCTTGATTATCTTAGCCAGTTTGACGACGGCTTGCCCACATCATTGGGGATTTGGCCCGATCTGGACACGGAGCCCCCGCTGCAAAAAGGCTGACCTGAACTGTCTCTTATCCGCCTTGCGGGTAGGAGATGACGGATAGATACTTTGCTGGCAGCTTGACCAAAACATCAGGCCCGTGCGGCGCATCAGCGTCAAAGAACAGCGTATCACCTGGTTTCAGCGGATAGACCGCATCGCCGTGCCGATAATCGATTTCACCTTCGAGAACATAGATCGTTTCGATCCCGGCATGCTGGAACGTCGGAAACACGTCTGATTCTGCAGTCAGCGAGATCAAATAGGGTTCCACGATCACACCGCTGGAATTGGCACCGATATGCCCAAGCAGATTATACTGGTGATTGGCCCGCGTACCTTCGCGTTCCAGCTCAACGCCTTCGCCTGCTTTGGTGTGCACGGCCATGCGCGTTTCTTCAAAACCGCGAAAGAATGCGGTGATCGGCACGTTCAGGGCATCGGCCAGTGATTGCAGTGTGGTCAGTGACGGCGACGTGTTGCCGTTTTCAATCTTGGATAACATCCCGATGGACAGCCCGGTGGTTGCCGACATTTCAGCCACAGTGATATTCTGGGTCCGGCGATAATTGCGGACCTCGCGGCCAATCGCAACTTCAAGCACTTTCTCACGCGTGCCGCGAATCTTATGAGGGTCTTGCTGCAACATGGTGCTGGTGGCTTCCAAGTGATGTTTTCCAATATTCATTTGTCTGGCCTTTTAGCGGGTTGTTGCAATTGGGCAAGTCAATCGTGGTATTCCTTAAAAACTCACCCTAGCTTAGCACAAAATTTTCCTGATAGTATAAAAGTATGACCACGAGTAAAATCATCCGCATCGGCTTCCTGATTTTTCCAGGCTTCCCGATGTCGTGCCTGACGTCGATGATCGAACCACTGCGCGCCGCAAACGAAATTACGGGCCGCGAAGCCTTCGCTTGGACCCTGATTTCTGAAGGCGGTACTAAGGTCACGGCGAGCGCAAATGTTGCATTTGACCCTGATATTGCCTTGGACGCCGCCGATGACGTGGATCAACTGTTTCTTTTGTCCGCCCCATCAAGCACCTTTGAAAATGCCCACACGGCCGATGGTAAACTGCGCAAGCTTGCCCGCCACGGCGTCGTTATGGGGGCTGTCAGCGGGGGCGTGTTCCCCTTGGCCCGTGCGGGCCTATTGGGGCAACATAAAGCGTCAGTGCATTGGTGCTATGCCGCCGCGTTCGAGGCTGAATTTCCCAAATTGACCGGCACTGACGAAGTCATTTCACGCGATACTCGTACCATCACGGTCTCTGGTGCGGCCGCTGCGTTTGATCTGTCGCTGCATATGATCGCAGACGTCTTGGGGAACGATGTTGCCACCGAGGTGGCGTGTTGGTTCCAGCATCCGTTGATGCGTGGTCACGGCGTGATCCAGCGGGTGCCAACCGCAGGCAGTTCCAGCACCGACGACATGCTGCCTCCGATCGTGCGACAAGCGGTTGAGATGTTCGCGAGCCATATCGAGGACCCGATCAACGTCGCCGATGTGGCCGATGCTGTCGGTGTTTCTGTCCGTCAGGTCGAGCGGATGTTCAAGAAAACGACAGGCAAAAGCCCACTGCATTACTACCGCGCGATGCGGATGAAGGCGGCCCGCCAGTTGGTTTTGTACTCCAAGGACACAATGACCGAGATTGCATTGGCTGTCGGCTATGCCTCGGCCACGCCGATGATCCAAAACTACGAAGAGGTGTTTGGCGTGCATCCGTCGGATGACCGTGCCAAGATCAACATGTTCCGTGTCCGCGAAAACGTGATTGTCCCGTCCGCTTAGGCGACAGAATGCGCCGCCGCGACTAGCGCGTGATGCAGTGATCCTGCGGACGCACGTGGCCCAAGAATACGCACGTGATCATCCGCGTTGCGACGAATTACAAAGCATCCAAGGTGGTGAATGACGGTCCGTTGGGTATCGCCCGCCACCATGGTGCGGATCGGCACGGCGCAAAGTAGTTCCATCAGGTCACGCATTGCTGCACCGGTCACGTCGAATACAACCCAAGCACCAGTTTGGTCTGTCACCGATGCGGCATCGCCCAGCAGGTTTTTGAGCTGATCAGCAAGCAATTCATGCGTCGCCATTGGGGCGCCAATCATCCATTGATCTGGCCCCATCCAGAACCCCGCCTCCGGGTCGTGCTGTTGGGACCGACCTGGACCGGGCACACCGCCAAGCAGTTTTTTAAGAACCTGAGTGGTCTTCTTTTCACCGCTCATACGTGCAGCAACGGATGCCAAAGACACGCCCGCATTTTCTGTGATGGTGATCGTGCCGATGGTGTCGGTCACCCCACCCAAAGCCGAAGTTGGTGTCAGATTATGCACGGAGCCGCTCCCCCTCTGGGTCGATGAAATGGGCGCTGGTGATTTCAACTTCGGTGTCCACGTCAGTCAGGGGCGAGACAAGCCGCATGCGTTCGCCGATCCGGTTCGCACCGTCTTTCAGGAACCCCAGCGCGATCATGTGACCCAAGTTGGGTGAGAATGCAGCAGATGTTGCATAGCCTTGATCGTGGGCAGCATCGACAGGACCGACCGCGTTCATCAGGTGCCCGCCCGCTGGCACAGGGTCAGCCGGGTTCACCGGTTTGATGCCGACTTGGCGCAGATCGTTTTCGCGATTCAGCCCTTCGCGTTCCGACAATGTCGACCCGATGCTGTCCTTAATCTTGGAGACCATACGGCCCATACCAAGGTTCTGCGCGGATGTTGTGCCGTTCAGTTCGTTCCCTGCAGCATGTCCCTTTTCGATCCGCATGACACCAAGCGCTTCGGTCCCATAAGGCGTGACATCAAATTCGGCGCCTGCTTCCATGATCTTGCGGATCAATGCGTCGCCATAGATGGATGGTACGGCGATCTCATAAGCTAGTTCGCCACTGAAAGAGATACGGAACAGGCGCGCGCGCAATCCACCGCAAACGGTGATGTTGGCGCAGGCCATGAACGGAAACGCCTCGTTGGACATGTCTTGGTCGACGATCTTTTCCAGCAATTTGCGGCTGTTTGGACCAGCGACAGCGTATTGCGCCCATGCCTCAGTCGTCGAGATCAGTTGCACATCCATGTCGGGGAACAAGCATTGGCGCACGAATTCCATGTGCCGGTAAACGGGTAGGGCGTTAGCCGTGGTGGTTGTTACAACAAAATGATCCTCGGCCAGACGGGCGGCAGTGCCGTCGTCCATCGCAATGCCGTCTTCGCGGAGCATCAGGCCATAACGCACCTTACCTACCGCCAATTTCGCAAAACCGTTGCAGTAGATTTTGTTCAAGAAGATCGCGGCATCTGCACCCTGGACGTCAACCTTGCCTAACGTTGTCACGTCGCACACACCAACCGAATTGCGGGTGGCCAGCACTTCGCGGTCGACGCTTTCGCGCCAAGTTGTTTCACCGGTCTGCGGGAACCATTGCGCGCGCATCCAGTTGCCGACTTCGACAAAGACCGCGCCTTGCTCGACGGCCCACGTGTGGGTTGGCGTCAGACGGGTCGGGTGGAAATGCTTGCCGACGGACCGCCCTGCCAGCACGCCCATGGATGTGGGCGTATAGGGCGGGCGGAAGATCGTTGTGCCGACCTCGGGGATCGCCTTGCCAGCCAGTTCGGCCATGATCGCCAAGCCACCCATATTGGATGTTTTGCCTTGATCCGTCGCCATACCAAGCGTGGTGTACCGCTTGAGGTGCTCGACAGACCGAAACCCTTCTTGATGCGCGAGTTTGACGTCTTTGACTGTCACATCGTTTTGCTGATCAAGCCACGCGCGGCTGCATCCCTCGACGTACCAGAACGGGGTAACGTTTGTTGGCATGTCTTCGGTTCGCGGCTGGCGGGTAGCCTTGGGTTTAAACCCAAGGTTACGCAGGGCTGCTGCTGCTGCTTTTGATCCAGTCGTAAGTGCTGCCGCCGTTGAAAATGCGCCTGTTGCGGAACCCGCAATCGACATGCCGTCAGGCAAGGTTTCGCCCGGTCCAAAGGCCGCGATATCGGGTTGCCAAGTGGGACGCCCTCGTTGATGGCAAGTCATATGCACGTTCGGGTTCCAGCCGCCGGACATGCCCAGCGCGCCGACGTCGAGCGTGCGTGCTGATCCGTCAGCCAGTTGCACCTCTGCGAATGTCAGGCCAAGCCGTCCCTTGGTGTTGGTGACTTGCGCACCAGCGAGAACCTCGAAGTCGATCGAAGTCGGCGCGTCCGTGCGAATGTCGACCACGGCTGCGATTTTCACGCCTTTGGCATGTAGGTCTGCAGCAGTCCGGTGGCCGTCGTCATTGTTTGTAAAGATCGCAACACGTCTATCAGCGGTCACAGCCCAGCGGTTGGCATAGCTGCGCATCGCAGACGCCAGCATGATGCCGGGACGGTCGTTGTTGTCGAACCCGATGGGCCGTTCGGTCGCGCCTGCGCAAAGAAGCGATTGCTTGGCGTAGATCCGCCAAAGAATCTGACGTGGTTTCCCCGCAGCGGGCACGGCGACATGGTCACTGACCCGTTCGACGGCCGGAAAGATGCCATGATCAAAAGACCCGATAACGGTGGTTCGCGGCATCAGGCGCACGTTGGGCATGGTCGCCAATTCAGCGACAGTTGCCGTGGCCCAATCGCCGCCGGACTGATCGCCAATTGCAAAAGTTTCGCTGTTCAGGCGCCCGCCCATACGGAAATCTTCGTCAGCAAGGATGACTTGCGCGCCGGAACGGCCTGCAGTTTGGGCAGCAGCAAGGCCAGCAGGACCCGCGCCGATGATCAGCAGATCGCAGTGTAGAAACCCTTTGTCGTAAAGATCAGGGTCGTCTTGCTTGGACAGCGACCCAAGGCCAGCGGCGTGCCGGATAATCGGCTCGTATAGTTTTTCCCAGAACGCTGCAGGCCACATGAAGGTTTTGTAGTAGAACCCAGCGGTCAAGAAGTTCGACAAGCGGTCGTTGATCGCCAGCAGGTCGAAATTTAACGACCCTAGTTTGTTCTGACTGCGGGCTGTTAGGCCGTCGTAAAGCTCTGCTGTGGTTGCCCGTGTATTCGGTTCCTGGCGGCCGCCTGTGCGCAGCTCAACCAGCGCGTTGGGCTCTTCGCTGCCAGCGGTTAAAGGCCCGCGGGGGCGGTGGTACTTGAACGACCGACCCATAAGGCGCACACCGTTGGCCATCAGCGCCGAGGCGAGCGTATCGCCGTCGTGCCCATGGTATGTTTTCCCGTCGAAGGTGAATTTCAGCGATGCGTCGCGGTTGATCTGGCCGCCGTCCAGTCTATTGGATTGGGTCATTTGCTGCGCCCTTGTGTGCGGGCCACGTCGCGGGCCATTTCCACGTTTGAAATTTCGTGGGTGACGGTGTTGCGTGTCACGACAAGCCAAGACCGATCGCCTGCTTCGTGGAACCACAGCTCGCGGTGCTCGCCTGCTGGGTTGCTACGCAGATACCCGTATTCATAGAAGTCTTGCGCAGCTGTTTCGGACTGCCAGTCGGGGCGGTTGATCAGGCTGGCATCACCAAGATAGGTGAACTCTGCCGCGTCGCGGGGGCCGAGCAGGGGGTGGTTAATTATCATACGTGACCTCGTGCGATGCGCGTCGGGTTTTGAGTATTTGAGAAAAAGCGAGACATGGTATCAATGCAAATTAGGCTGATTGCCCATGCCTTTTTCGTCGATCATAAGCCCGCGTGAAAAGCGGTCAAACCGATATTTCGTGGCGTTGGGATGTGGCGCGTCGCGTGACAGCAAGTGCGCGAAGCAAAAGCCGGAAGCAGGTGTGGCCTTGAACCCGCCGTAACACCATCCGCCGTTGAAATAGAGTCCATCAATATGAGTCTTGTCGATGATGGGTGAGCCGTCCATCGACATATCCATGATACCGCCCCACATCCGCAAAAGCCGCGCCCGCCCAAGCATTGGCATCAGCGCCATGCCGCCTTCGCAGACGTCTTCGACCACGGGCATGTTGCCGCGCTGGGCGTAAGAGTTGTAGCCGTCAAGATCGCCGCCAAACACCAACCCGCCTTTGTCAGATTGGCTGCAATAGAAATGGCCCGCACCAAAGGTGATCACGCCGGGGATGACAGGTTTGAGCCCTTCGGAGACGAAAGCTTGCAGGACGTGGCTTTCCATCGGGAGCTGCATGTCTGCTTTGGACATCAGCCGCGAAGACGACCCCGCAACGGCGCATCCGACTTTGTTTGCTCCAATAAATCCGCGCGAGGTTTCCACGCCGAGGCATTTGCCATTTTCAAGTCGGAAGCCAGTGACTTCGCAGTTTTGAATGATGTCGACGCCGCGCATATCTGCGCCGCGAGCATAGCCCCATGCGACCGCGTCATGGCGCACTGTACCGCCGCGATGCTGCGCCAAGCCACCTTTGATCGGAAAGCGAGCGTCGTTAACATTAAGAAACGGGTAACGGTCGAGGATCTGTTCGGTCGATAGCATTTCTGCATCCGCGCCGTTCAGGATCATCGCATTGCCACGACGGGTGAATGCATCGCGCTGTGCGTCCGAATGGATCAGGTTGAGGATACCACGCTGGCTGACCATGGCGTTATAGTTGAAATCTTGCTCCAACCCTTCCCACAGCTTCAGCGACATCTCGTAGAACGGCTCGTTTCCATCAAGCAGGTAGTTAGAGCGGATGATCGTCGTGTTCCGGCCCACGTTGCCGCCGCCGATCCAGCCTTTTTCCAGCACTGCGATTTTCTTTTCGCCGAATTCTTTGGCTAAATAGTAAGCCGTCGCCAGCCCGTGCCCACCGCCACCGATGATGATGATATCATAATGCGCCTGCGGCTCTGGATCACGCCACACGGGTTTCCAGCCTTTATGGCCAGTTAATGCCTCTTTGATCACTTGAAAGCCGGAATAGCGCATGAGTCATACCTCTTTGTCAGTCAAAATGGCGCTGGGCCGCGGTAAAGTCAGCCGGAGTTTAGACAGACAAGGTGTCATATGCGACATGGGCTGCATTTTCGTCAGGTCGGCGGAACTTGGCCCTGCGACGGTTTGCCCTAACGGTTTGGTCTGGCGGGCAGCTGTTTTGAGGCGTATTTCTGGCCATAAATTGGACTACAGGGACCACATATCATGAAAACAGCTTTGATCTTTGCGCTGGCTTTGATCCCGACATTTGGGGTGGCGCAAGACTATAGGATTGGTGATCTTATGATCGCACATCCGGTTGCACGCGAAACGGCTGCGACTGCGATAGCGGGCGCCGGGTATATGACTGTGACCAATACAGGTGAAACGGATGATGTTCTGCTTGAAGTTCGCGCCGATTTCCCACGCGTTATGATGCACGACACTGAAACCATTGACGATATCGCGACGATGATCCACCTCGAAACCTTGGCTATTCCTGCTGGTGAAACAGTGACGTTTGCCCCTGGCGGTAAGCACGTCATGTTTATGGGCCTGAAGGGTGATCCGTTTGAAGAAGGTGAGACCGTTCCGGCGACGCTTGTGTTTGAAAATGCAGGCAAGATTGCGATTGAGTTTAACGTTGAAAAGATGACCCAAGGGTATAGTCACTAGTTATTGGCGCCACTTGACATATATACCACCGCAGAGGGAATCGCAGTGCGATGACCCGCAACTCGAAGGATTGAAGATGAAAGAGCTAGCTTGTATTGTGATGCTTACCGGATTTGCGGCACCTGCATTTGCAGACAGCCATGTAACTGGTGATGTGGCGAACGGTGAAGCGCAGTTTGGCCGCCAGTGTGTTGCATGCCATGTCGTGCGCGACGATGCGGGCGAAGTGCTTGCAGGCCGATCCGCAAAGGCAGGCCCTAACCTTTATGCGATTGCCGGTGCGCAGCTGGGGGCCGCAGAAGGGTTCCGTTATGGCGATAGCCTGAAAGCCGCAGGCGAGGCAGAATTGGTTTGGACGCAAGAGACATTTGCAGCCTATGTTCAGGACCCAACCAAATGGTTGCGCGACGCCCTAGAAGACCGTCGCGCACGGTCCAAGATGGGATATAAAGTGCGCTCTGAACAAGAAGCACTGGACATATACGCCTACCTGTCTTCACTGGCGGAATAAACCAGCGATGAATTGACTCGGATTTGGCCGCTTTGAACAACGCTTGGCGGCCATTTTCATGTATCTCGCGGTCGATTTCTGACCCCCTTGAACGTCACGGGTTTCGATGAAACCATTGGGGATGGAAAATCACATCACATCTTGGGCGGATGAAGCCCCGCATCTGGTCGCCGTTGCTGCGGGCCGTACCCCTGCCGATATGGTCGTGCGCGGCGGTAAGCTGGTCAACGTTCAAACCCGCGAAGTTCTCGACGGTTGGCAGGTTGCTATCGCCCATGGGCGTTTTGCCTATGTTGGCGTTGATGCGTCCCATTGCATTGGACCTGACACGCAGATGATTGAAGCGAGTGGTCGTTATTTGATCCCCGGTTTGTGCGACGGTCATATGCATATCGAAAGCGGCATGCTGACCCCTGCCGAATTTGCCGCTGCTGTCATTCCGCATGGCACCACCTCGATGTTTACCGACCCACATGAGATTGCGAATGTGCTGGGCTTGGACGGCGTGCGGATGATGCATGACGAGGCGTTGATGCAGCCTATCAACATCTATACACAGATGCCGTCTTGTGCGCCGTCCGCTCCCGGCCTGGAAACCACGGGATTTGAAATTTCTGCGGCTGATGTGGCCGAAGCAATGGCGTGGCCCGGTATCATCGGACTTGGCGAGATGATGAATTTTCCGGGCGTGATTAACGGTGACCCGCAAATGCTGGCCGAGATCGCAGCGACGATGAATGCGGGTAAAACCGTGGGTGGGCATTATGCCAGCCCAGACAAAGGTATCCCCTTTGCCGCCTATGTCGCGGGTGGGCCAGCGGATGATCATGAAGGTACTGCCGAAGCAGACGCGATTGCCCGTGTGCGGTTGGGCATGAAGTCAATGATGCGCCTTGGGTCGGCTTGGTATGATGTCGAAAGCCAGATTACCGCCGTGACGCAGAAAGGTCTTGATCCGCGTAACTTTATCTTGTGTACCGATGATTGCATGGCGGCCACGCTTGTGAATGACGGGCACATGAACCGCGTCGTGCGGCACGCGATTGATTGCGGCTGCGATCCGTTGATTGCGCTGCAAATGGCGACGATCAACACCGCCACACATTTCGGATTGGAACGAGAATTGGGCAGCATCGCGCCAGGGCGGCGGGCGGATATGATCCTGACCTCTGATCTGACAACCTTGCCTATTGAGCATGTAATTGCGCGGGGGCAAACCGTGGCCTTGAATGGCAAGATCACGGTGGATTGTCCGCACTATGATTGGCCCGCGTCAGCGCGTCAGACCGTGCATCTAGGCAAATCCCTGACAAACGCCGATTTTGAAATCGAGGCACCAGATGGACGCGACACCGTCACGGCAAAAGTAATTGGCGTTGTTGAAAACCAAGCACCGACACAATCCCTGACAGCGCAGTTGTCAGTGGCAAATGGCATTGCGCAAGGGCAAGGCGATGTCTGCCAGATTGCCTTGGTAGAGAGGCACCGCGCGACAGGTGATGTTGTCAACGGGTTTGTGTCCGGATTTGGCTATACAGGCAAGATGGCGATGGCATCGACGGTTGCCCATGACAGTCACCATATGATTGTCGTCGGGACTGACCGGGCGATGATGGCCGCAGCGGCGAACCGACTGGGCGAGGTCGGCGGCGGCGTGACGGTTTGGAAAGACGGGCTCGAGATCGCGCTGGTCGCATTGCCGATCGCTGGCTTGATGTCGGATCTTCCTGCAGTTGATGTTGCGGCGAATGCGGACCAGATGGTCGCGGCGATGGCCGGATGCGGGTGCACATTGAACAACGCCTATATGCAACATTCGCTTTTGGCGCTTGTTGTCATTCCCGCGTTACGTATTTCTGATCTTGGCTTGGTCGACGTGACCAAATTTGAGATCACCGATTTGTTTGAGGACATCCAATGAGCCCGATTTTACAGACCCCCGACGTCGTTGCGCATGAAATGTTCACGGACCCAAAAGCAGCGGTCGCGCGGCTTCAGGAGCTTTACGCAATCGCATCCACGTTTCTGTGTCATGAGTTCAGCGCAGCCATAACGCAGGGCCAACCTGCAAATCGGATGCGTGCCTATTATCCTGAAATCCGATTGACCACGACCAGCTATGCCAAGACCGATAGCCGGTTGTCATTCGGGCATGTCGCAGAGCCGGGCAGGTATGCCACGACCGTCACGCGCCCTGACCTGTTTGCACATTATCTGGAACAACAGATCGGTCTATTGATCGACAGCCACGGCGTGCCGGTTGAAATCGGTGTGTCCACGACCGAGATGCCCGTTCACTTTGCCGTTGCCAATGATGCAAGCGTATCTGTCCCCCACGGTGGTGCGCTTGATTTCACGCTACGCGACAGTTTCGATGTGCCAGACCTTGCGACGACCCACGACAACATCGTGAATGGTGCGGGATTTTTGCACCCTGACGGCGCGCGTCCCCTGGCTCCGTTCACGGCCCAGCGGATCGATTATTCACTGGCGCGTTTGTCGCATTACACGGCCACCGCAGCGGACCATTTCCAGAACCACATTCTGTTCACAAACTACCAGTTCTATGTGGAAGAGTTCGAGACCTATGCCCGCGCGATGCTGGCTGACCCTGATAGCGGATACACCAGCTTTGTTGGTACTGGGAACGCTGAGATCACAATCGCCGATGCGCCGATGAAAGCGCCTGCGAAACTACCGCAGATGCCGACTTTCCATTTGAAACGGAAAGGGGGTGGCGGGATCACATTGGTGAATATCGGCGTGGGTCCGTCGAACGCAAAAACCGCGACCGACCACATTGCAGTGCTGCGCCCGCACGCGTGGTTGATGGTTGGGCACTGCGCCGGGCTGCGCAATTCGCAGCGGCTTGGTGACTTTGTTCTGGCCCATGCGTATTTGCGTGAAGACCACGTTTTGGATGACGATCTGCCGGTTTGGGTCCCGATCCCTGCGCTTGCAGAAATTCAGATTGCGTTGGAAACAGCCGTGGCAGACGTGACCAAGCTGGAAGGCTACGAGTTAAAGCGGATCATGCGGACAGGGACAGTGGCAACAATTGATAACCGGAACTGGGAACTGCGCGATCAGTCCGGTCCTGTGCAGCGGTTATCACAGTCGCGGGCCATCGCATTGGATATGGAAAGCGCGACAATTGCCGCCAACGGGTTCCGGTTTCGTGTGCCGTATGGAACCCTGTTGTGCGTCAGCGATAAACCATTGCATGGTGAATTAAAGCTGCCCGGCATGGCGTCTGATTTCTACAAAACCCAAGTTGCCAGCCATTTGCGCATCGGGATTCATGCGATGGAAATCTTGCGCGAGATGCCGCTAGAGCGCATTCACAGCCGTAAGTTGCGCAGTTTTGAGGAGACTGCCTTCCTCTGACGTCACGAAAACAAAGAAAAATCGCATTTTTTAAGGGAAATGTGCACACTAATCGTTGTGGTAAGACACAAGATACCGTTAACTGCACCGGTAGAGGCCCCATAAGTCGGGCAAACGAGGGAGACCAGAAAATGGCAAAACCAATGACAAAAGCACAACTCGTCGCAGCACTTGCAGACGAAATGGGCGCAGACAAAAAAGCCGCAAGCGCGGCGCTGGACGCCGTGTGCGGCCTGATCACACGTGAAGTTTCGGGCGGCGGTGCCGTTACTCTTCCAGGTGTTGGCAAAATCTATTGCCGCGAACGCCCAGAGCGTATGGTTCGTAACCCAGCAACGGGTGAGCAGATCAAGAAAGACGCTGACAAGGTTGTCAAAATGACAATCGCGAAAGCACTGAAAGATTCCGTAAACGACTAAGTCGCTTTACCTCACAGAATTGAAAAGGGCTGCCTGTCATGGGCGGCCCTTTTTGCATTGCGCCGCCAACAGTGTTGGGCAAGTGTCGCCCTATGGATATCAAAGCAATCTTGATGGGTCTGGCATTTGCCGCGATGTGGTCGTCTGCCTTTACCTCTGCCCGCATTATCGTTGAATTTGCACCGCCATTAACGGCGCTCGCTTTGCGCTTTTTGGTGTCGGGCATTATTGGCGTGACCATCGCGTGGGCATGCGGCCAAACATTCCGCCTTAGCCGGCGACAATGGAGTGGTGTGTTGGTCTTTGGGGTGTGCCAAAACGCGCTTTACCTTGGGCTGAACTTTGTTGCGATGCAGACGATAGAGGCATCATTGGCCGCGATCATCGCCTCAACGATGCCGTTGCTGGTGGCATTGGCTGGCTGGGTGCTGATGGGGCAGCGCATTCGACCCTTGGGCGTTGCAGGCCTGATCGCTGGCGTCATTGGCGTGACCTTGATCATGGGCGCGCGTTTGCAAGGCGGGGTCGATATGTTTGGCATCGCGCTATGCGCAATTGCTGTCGTGTCGTTAACCATTGCGACATTGGCAGTGATGGGCGCAAGCTCGGGCGGCAACGTGTTGATGATCGTTGGCCTGCAAATGCTTGTGGGCAGTGCGATACTGTGGGGCCCGGCGCTTGCGTTGGAGACGTTTGACATCACATGGAACTGGCAATTGATCGCCGCGTTTACCTACACCACGCTTGTGCCGGGTTTGGTGGCCACGTGGGTCTGGTTCTTGCTGGTCGGTCGAATTGGCGCTGTTCGGGCATCGACGTTTCACTTTCTTAACCCATTCCTCGGCGTGGCGACGGCTGCGGTTCTTTTAGGGGAAACGCTGGGACCAGTGGACGTCATCGGCGTTTTGATTGTTGCTGGCGGTATTTTGGCGGTGCAACTGTCCAAGCAGCCTACCATCCGCTAATAGGCACATCCAATTCGATCGCCAGCTGGTCCAGAAAGCTGCGCAGCACATCCGCACGGGTTGTGGCCAACGCGCGCCCTGATGCGGTTTGCATCGTATCTGGCAGGCGGAGCAGCTTCAGCTTAAAGTGATCAACGGCGTAGGCTTTGTCGTCTAGTTCACGATCGGTCCCAAATGGGTCCAGCCCATGAAACAGCCCACCGCCCAAAACACCAGTGGTCGCAAAGCAACGCGCGATTCCAATTGCGCCAAGCGCTTCAATCCGGTCCGCGTCTTGCAGAATCTTCGCCTCTGCCGTTGTCGGCGGAATGTTTGCAGAAAAGCTGTGAGCCGTAATCGCGTGACATGCGTTTGCGATTTGATCGTCAGTTAAACCCAGTTCCAGCAAAACAGGCTTGGCCGCATCCGCTGACATCGCAGATGCAACTGCGCGATCAGGACTGTTCTTTGGAAGCGTGACAAGATCGTGGAAATAACATGCCGCAAGCAGAACAGTCATATCGCAAGGCATTTCACCCGCACAGATGACTTGCGCATTTGCCCAAACGCGATCCGTATGCGCCACATCGTGGGCCGTGTCGCCCACGCTAGCCGCAACCAGATGGGTGCGAAGCCCGTCACGCAAGATCATCCGATTTCGCCGCGTACGCCGCCTGTTTGTCCACGGTCCAGCAGCAGGTGATCAAGGATCACGCACGCCATCATAGCCTCGCCTACGGGAACGGCACGAATACCAACGCACGGGTCGTGGCGGCCTTTGGTGATGACTTCGGTTGGGGTCCCGTCCATGCGGATCGATTGACGTGGTGACAGGATCGACGATGTTGGTTTGACGGCAAACCGCACAACGATGTCCTGGCCCGTGCTGATGCCGCCCAAAATGCCGCCAGCGTGGTTGGAAGAATAGACGGGCTGTCCGTCATTCCCCATGAAGATTTCGTCCGCGTTTTCGCGCCCGGTCAGGGCAGCCGCGGCCATTCCTTCGCCAATTTCGACGCCTTTTACGGCGTTGATCGACATCATTGCGGCGGACAAATCAGTGTCTAACTTGGCATAAACCGGTGCGCCGATCCCTGCGGGGACGCCGCGCGCAACGACCTCGATAATGGCGCCGACAGAGTTGTGGTCATCCTTGCGCAGCCACGCCAGATAGTCGTTCCATTCAGCAGCTGCATCAGCATCGGGGCAGAAGAAATCATTCTGGTCGATCTGGCCCCAATCAACCTTTGCGGGATCGATTTTCTTTTCACCCATCTGGGTCATGTAGCCACGGATTTGGACGTTGGGCGCAATCGCTGCAATCGCTTCACGAGCGACCCCACCAGCAGCAACACGGCTGGCAGTTTCACGGGCAGATGACCGCCCGCCACCGCGATAATCGCGCAGGCCGTATTTCTGGTGATAAGTTATATCCGCATGACCGGGCCGGAATGTGTTGGCGATATCGCCGTAGTCCTTTGACCGCTGGTCAGTGTTTTCGATCATCAACTGAATGGGGGTCCCAGTGGTCCGGCCTTCAAATACGCCAGACAGGATTTTGACGGCGTCAGCTTCTTGCCGTTGTGTCGTGTTTTTGTTCAGACCGGGGCGGCGTTTATCAAGCCACTGTTGGATCATGGGCGCATCAAGCGGCACATTTGGAGGACACCCGTCAACGGTCGCGCCCAAGGCGGGTCCGTGGCTTTCGCCCCATGTGGTGAACTTGAAAAGATGGCCAAAGCTATTGATCGACATGTGCGTGCTCCTTGCTTGGGTATCGAATATTGCAAACGGCGGTCAGGGGGAAGCCCTGCGGCGCAAGGCCACGACATTCGAAATAATCAGCGCCCCGATAACCACCATTCCGCCAATGATTGCCCATTGCCCCGGATGTTCATCGGCGATGGCCCAGATCAACAGCGGGGCGAGAACTGATTCCAGTAAAACCAGCAACGCCACCTCGGCCGCGCTAATGTAACGGGGACCGATTGTCAGCAGGCAGGTTGCTAACCCGATAAAGACACCATGCGCCACGAACGTCGGCCATTGCGCCGAAAACGCTGGAATAGGGTCGATAAACAGACCGACCAACACTGCAGCGCCAATATAGGCGACGGGGATTGCGGGGACCATGGAGGTGCCTTTCAGCATCCGCAGGATGGTCAGAGCCAAAGCATAGGCCACTGCGACATACAGCGCCCACAGGTCGCCTTTCCATGATGCGATTTGTGATGATTGTGACCCGTAGGCGATGATGCAAAGACCTGCGATCACGGCGAACATTGTCAGGACCATGCGTCTGCGGATCGGCTCTCCCAGCAATATGCGGCTAAATATCAGGGCAAAGATGGGCATCGCGGCAAAGATGAATACCACATTTGCGACGCTGGTATGCTCGACGGCCAAAACAACGGCGAATGTCGTGGACCCGATGAGCCCGACATACAACACGCCGAGCCACCCTGTTTTGAACACAGCCCGAAACCCTGCCTGCCCTTGGATCGCGCTGACCAGGATCAGAACGACCAAGCCCGACAGTAGCCCGCGCCAAAAGCTGATCACCATTGGGTCTGCAACAATCATCCGAACGAAAATCGTATCGGGCGTCACGAGCAAGATTCCAAGCGTGGTAATCGCGATGCCTTTTATATGATCAGTCATGTTGTTGCCTTTTGATATCTGTCGCGCTACCTAAGCCTTACCTCGGGGGGCCTTACAAGGCTGAGATGCGCAAGCGGACCCGTAGAACCTGAACCGGTTAAGACCGGCGGAGGGAAGGTCTAGCGGTTACGCTGTCCCCCAATCCGCCCGTCGCATTTGGAGGATATGATGATGAAACCGATCATTCTGACGACTGTCGCGGGACTTTGCATGGCAACTGTTGCCACTGCCGAGACCCCTGTTTTGACAATTTTAACGTACGACAGCTTTACCAGCGATTGGGGTCCCGGCCCTGCGGTGGAGGCTGCGTTTGAAGAAACCTGTGCCTGCGATCTGCAATTTGTGGGCGCTGGCGATGGTGCCGCGCTTTTGGCGCGTCTTCAGCTTGAAGGTCCACGCACGGATGCCGACGTGGTTCTGGGTCTGGATACCAACCTGACGGCTGCGGCGCGCGCCACGGGGTTGTTTGCGCCGCATGGTGTGACCGCTGATCTGGCATTGCCCATTGCTTGGGACGATGCTGAATTCCTTCCGTTCGACTGGGGCTACTTTGCCTTTGTCGGGAACGCGGGTGCGGATGCGCCAACATCGCTGCGCACGCTAGCCGACAGCGACATCAAAGTTGTGATCCAAGATCCACGGTCGTCCACACCGGGTCTTGGACTGCTGATGTGGGTCAAGGCCGCTTACGGCGATGACGCGGGTCAAATCTGGGCTGACTTGGCGGATAACATCGTCACCGTCACCCCCGGTTGGTCAGAAGCCTATGGCTTGTTTTTGGACGGCGAGGCTGATGCAGCACTGTCCTACACGACATCTCCCGCGTATCATCTGATCGCTGAGGAAGACGAGAGCAAGGTCGCGTGGGCATTTGACGAAGGCCACTACATGCAAGTCGAAGTCGCAGGCAAGGTTGCCAGTACGGATGTCCCGGAACTGGCTGATCAGTTTCTGGCGTTCATGGTTGGTGATGCGTTCCAGACAATTATCCCCACAACAAACTGGATGTACCCAGCGACAACCACAGCGGACGGTCTGCCAGACGGGTTTGACACGTTGATCACCCCTGCAAAGGCGCTGTTGATGTCGCCAGAGGATGCGTTGGCTGCACGGCCTGCGGCATTGGATGAATGGCGCAACGCGCTGTCGCAATAAACCCAACCAAGCCCGGCGGTATCGCTGTCGGGCTTGTGCTTGCGTTGACGCTTGGCACCTTGGGTGCTGTGGCGTGGCGTGCGGATTGGGGACGGGGGCTTGGCCCCGCTGACTGGGCTGCGGTCCGGTTCACCGTCACGCAAGCATTGGTATCCGCAGGCCTAAGTTGTTTGCTGGCCATCCCAGTGGCCCGCGCGTTGGCGCGGCGGCGGTTCTGGGGGCGGTCAGTGCTTGTGACCCTTTTGGGTGCGCCGTTTCTTTTGCCCGTGATCGTTGCGGTTCTGGGTCTGCTTGCCGTTTTCGGCCGGAACGGAATTCTGAACGATGCATTGGGTGCATTGGGTCTGCCCGACGTGTCAATTTACGGATTTCATGGCGTTGTCTTGGCGCATGTATTTTTCAACCTCCCACTGGTGACACGCCTGATTTTGCAAGGATGGCTATCCATTCCGGCAGAGCGGTTCCGGCTGGCTGCAAGCCTTGATGCCCCTGTCGGGCGTTTGCTTGAACGCCCCATGTTGCGCGCGGTTTTGCCGCCTGCATTCCTCATTGTATTTCTGATCTGTCTCACCAGTTTCGCGGTCGCGCTAACCTTGGGTGGAGGGCCGCGTGCGACAACAGTGGAACTGGCGATTTATCAAGCCCTCCGGTTTGATTTCGACTTGGGCCGTGCGGCAATGCTGGCGCTAATCCAATTTGGACTGTGCCTGATCGCGGCTGCGTTGGCATGGCGCATGACGGCAGTTGATGGATTTGGCGCAGGCCTAGACCGCAGCGTTGATCGGTGGGACGGAAGCCGTTGGGCTGACGGCGTGATCATCGCGCTGGCGGCTGCATTCCTGTTGGTGCCCCTTGTCATGGTGATCGTGCGCGGCGTGCCGGGGCTGTTTGAACTACCGTCCGACATTTGGCGGGCCGCGTTACGATCTGTGATTGTTGCGATCATCTCGGCTGCGCTGTGCATCGGGCTGACGCTGGCGCTTGCGTTGCGGGGTGGCCGGACTGTCGGACTTGTCGGCGTTTTGCCATTGGCGGCATCCTCATTGGTTGTGGGTACGGGGTTGTTCTTGCTGGTCTATCCGTTTGCGAATCCTGCAAAGCTCGCCTTGGTCGTGACTGCGTTGGTCAATGCAGTGCTGGCGCTGCCCTTTGCGTTGCGGTCCGTTGCGCCGACAGTTGATAAGATCACATCCGATTACGCCCGACTTGGCGCGATCCTGGATATGTCGCCTTGGGTCTGGACAATACGGGTAATTGTGCCGCGTTTGCGCAGGCCGTTGGGGTTTGCCGCAGGACTGGCGGCGGCGTTGTCGATGGGTGATTTGGGCGTGATCGCATTGTTCGCGGGTGACGCCCAAGAAACACTGCCGCTGGCGATGTACCGTTTGATGGGGGCCTACCGGATGGATGCAGCGGCGGGTGCCGCACTGGTGCTGCTGGTGTTAAGCTTTGCGCTGTTTTGGATATGTGACCAAGGAGGGCGCATTGATGCTGACTTGTGAAAAACTGGAACTGACCCAAGGGGCGTTTCATCTGAGCGCTGATGTGCATTTTTCAAAGCGGGCGATCACAGCGGTGATTGGTCCGTCTGGCGCGGGGAAATCCACGCTGCTGCTGGCTATCGCAGGGTTTGTCACAGCGCAGAGCGGACAGGTGTTGTTGGACGGTGTTTCGTTTACATCCTTGGCGCCCGGGAAACGCCCGGTCAGCATGCTGTTTCAGGACAATAACCTGTTCCCGCATCTGAGCATTTTTGAAAATGTCGGTCTTGGGCTGGGGACGCACCGCAAGTTGGACGCTGCTGCACGCTGTTCGGTTTTGTCGGTTCTTGACCGCGTTGGCCTGCTTAATATGGCAGACCGTAAACCGGCGGCGCTGTCCGGCGGGCAGCAAAGTCGCGTTGCGCTCGCACGGTTGCTATTGGCAGACCGACCTGTTGTCTTGTTGGATGAGCCTTTTGCGGCGCTTGGTCCGCGCCTCAAGGATGAGATGCTTGATCTGATGCAAGAAATGGTGGTGCAAGATGCAGGGGCAACGGTCCTTATGGTGACGCATGACCCTGCAGACGCACGGCGGGTTGCCGACCATGTGGCGTGGGTTGCGGATGGTGTCGTTCACGCACCACGACCAACTGCCGAGATATTCGCCGACCCACCGAAAGGGTTGCGGGGATATTTAGGCAAGATGGGTTAAAACCCATCCTACCCCCGATACAAAAAAGGCCCGCCAAATTGGCGGGCCTTTTCAACACAACGTTTGCTGCGATTAGTCTTTGTTCTTGATCGGCGCCCAGAGCCGTTTGTTTGTCAGGTAAAGCAGTACCGACAAGATGATCAGGAAGATCACGCCAGTCAGGCCAGCCTGCTTACGTGCCATCATCTTTGGCTCGGCTGTCCACATCAGGAAGGCGGCAACGTCTTGTGCTTCGTGATGCAGATCGTTTGCATGGCCATCGTCAAAGTCGACGTCTTCGCCGTAAAGCGGCTGCGACATTGAGATCCAAGAACCGGGATACTTATGGTCACCATTCTCGTATTTGCATTCATCAGGATAGCCGCCCGCAGCGAATGCCACGTTGTATTGGCCGTCGAAATCTTCTGGCGCGCATTCAGGTGGTTCTTCGTAACCGGTCATCAAAGACGCGATATACTCGGGGCCACCCATGCCTTTGAACAACTGGTTCAAACCAGTGCCGTATGGGCCGTGAAAGCCTGCACGCGCCTTTGCCATCAAAGACAGGTCAGGTGCGTTGGACAGTGCGGATCCAGGGAACTTGTCCGCAGGTGTTGCCGCGCGAAAGTCGCCTTCGCCATCCAACAGGGACGGGTCGAACACTTCATAGTTTTCCGCATAGGCGAGCGTCTGATCTGTGGGCAACGACGGGCCACCTTCGTCATGCAAGTTGCGGAACGCGACCAATTCCAAACCGTGGCATGCAGAGCAAATCTCGGTGTAGATTTTGAGACCGCGTTGCAGCTGGTTCTGATCGAAGGACCCAAAAGGTCCCTCGAAGGAGAAGTCGAAGTTTTCGACATGCGCTTCGGATTCAGCGACTGCGGATGTGGCCGATACGGCCAAAACAGCAGCAAGGGTGAGTTTACGGAACATCAGTCTTGGTCCTTTCTCACTCAGCCGGAGTGGTAGCAGAGCCACCATCTTTTGGGCCGTAGTGCGCATTAAAGTCATCTTCGATTGTTGCTGGTGCCGTCAGCGGCTTTTCGATCACACCCAAAATTGGCAGGATGATCAGGAAGTAAGCGAACCAGTAGGTCGCACCAATCAGCGAAATCCAGTCGTATGGGAATTCAGCCGGACGGGACCCAGCCCACATCAGGACGATGAAGTCCACGACAAGCAGGGCAAACCACCACTTGAACATTGGTCGGAACCGGCCAGACCGGACAGACGATGTGTCCAACCAAGGGGCCAGCGCCATCACAAAGATCGCACCGAACATCGCCAGAACACCAAAGAACTTGGCGTCGATGATGCCGAAGCTGATGAAATTCACGAGCTGAACGGCCCAAACATCCGCAGTGAACGCCCGCAGGATCGCGTAGAATGGTAAGTAGTACCATTCGGGAACGATGTGTGCAGGTGTCGATAGTGGGTTGGCTGGGATGTAGTTATCGGGGTGGCCAAGATAGTTTGGCATGAAGCCAACGACAGCCATGAACACCGCCAAGATAATGGCCAACGCGAACAAATCCTTGATCACGAAGTAAGGCCAGAACGGCAATGTATCTTTGGCAGCTTCTTCTTTGCTACCGCGACGCACCTCAACCCCGGTTGGGTTGTTGTTGCCCGTCGAGTGAAATGCCCAGATGTGCACGATCACAAGACCTGCAATGATGAATGGCAGCAGATAGTGCAGCGAGAAGAAGCGGTTCAACGCAGGTTGACCAACGGCGCTCGCGCCCAAGAGTAAGGTCTGCAAGCTTTCACCAACGAATGGGATCGCACCGAACAGGCCTGTGATAACCGCAGTACCGTGGAACGACATTTGGCCCCATGGCAGAACGTAGCCCATGAAACCTGCACCCATCATCATGATGTAGATGAGCATGCCGATGATCCATGTGATCTCGCGGGGTGCCTTGTAGGACCCATAGTAGAGGCCGCGGAACATGTGGATATAAACGGCAAAGAAGAACAGCGATGCGCCATTCATATGGAAATAACGGATCATGTGGCCGCCATTTACGTCACGCATGATGTGCTCAACAGACGCAAACGCCATATCAACATGCGGTGTATAGTGCATAACCAGCACAACACCCGTCGCGATCTGCAACACCAGTGTAAAGGTCAGGACAATGCCCCAAATCCACATCCAGTTCAGGTTCTTCGGCGTTGGTGCCGTTATCGTCGTGTAAAGAAGGCCAATGATCGGAAGGCGGGATTCGACACCTTTGGTGAAGTTCGACTTCGGTTCATAATGGTCGTGGGGAATACCAGACATGGATTGCTCTCCTTAACCGAGTTGAATTGTTGTTTCGTCGACAAACGCGGCGACGGGAACAGGAAGGTTGCGGGGTGCAGGACCTTTGCGAATACGGCCAGCGGTGTCGTAGTGAGACCCGTGACATGGGCAGAACCAGCCGCCGAAGTCACCTTCGTCACCCAAAGGCACACAGCCAAGGTGGGTGCAGACACCCATTTGAACGAGCCACTTGCCGTCTGCGTCCAAGCTACGATTTTCATCCGTAGCTGGGGCTTCGTCGGTCAGGTTGTTATTGTTCGCGCCTTGGTCAGGCAGGTCGCTGATGTCCACGGCGCGGGCTTCGGCGATATCTTCTTCGGTCCGGCTACGAATAAACACGGGTTTACCCTGCCACAACACAGTGATCTGCGTGCCGGGATCAACTGCGCCAACGTCGACGCGGATCGAGGCCAGCGCAAGCACGTCGGCGGATGGGTTCATTTGATTGACAAGAGGCCAGACGGCCGCACCTGTAACCACTGCGCCCGCTCCTGCGGTGGCGTAGTAGATAAAGTCGCGGCGTGTGCCTTGATGGTCGTCTGCATGTGACACGGGGTGCATCTCCGATGTTTGGGGCCAAACGGCCCGCACGAATAAGACGGATGCTAGTTGCCTAACACCCATTCCGGCGCTGTTTAGCCCTCAAAAACGCATCCGTCCAGCGGACAATAAGGCGCAGGCATGATATAGATGACAGACATGGCCCAAAAGGACCAACAGATGATGAACAGAACAGAGCTTTTATGACGCCGTTCGCAGCCGACCTGCGTGGCTTGATTTATTCGTCGTCCGCGCTTCGCAAATTTCCGCTGCGCCAATTTGACAGGGCTGACACGTGGACGTTTCTGAATTAACCTTTACATGACAATTGCTTGTCATGGTGGCGCTAGATGCCTAAATGCCCGATAAGTGATACACGCTAATAATGACCGGACCCTCAGATGCGCCAAGTTTTCATATGCCTTTCGATGTTGATGCTGCCTGCCACGGCGATGGCCGAGGTTGAGTTAAGCTTTTATGGTGGTTTGCAGTCGGCCCAGCCGTCTGATGTGACCACGTTTGGTGAAACGAATAATGTTGTGTGGGAAGGCAAGTCATTTGATGCGCCGCCCTATTACGGGATTCGCGCAACGATCTGGTCATCGTCTGAATTTGGCTACGGGCTCGATTTTACGCATAACAAGATTTATCCGAAAACCCTGCCAACTGGCTATGAACGGCTCGAGTTTACGGACGGTTTGAATACACTGACGGTGAATGCTTATCGCCGGTGGGAAAATGCGGTTGGTGATCTGACACCCTATGTTGGTGGTGGACTTGGTCTGGCGATTCCGCATGTTGAGGTCACACATGGCGAATCAGAGACATTTGGTTACCAAGTGACTG
>JAGSGF010000002.1 GCA_023955335.1 Yoonia sp. | reverse complement strand
GAAACAGAAACCCTTATCAAGCTGGCTAAAGACGCAACCGAATTCTTTGATACTAATGAAGATGCGATTGCTGATGCTCACCACAGGGTAGCGGTCAGTTTACTTTTCGGGTGGGTTCAAATCCCAATTTGGTTAATGTTAATTTTTGGAGTTAAATGACGATGCCTAAGGAAGAAAACAAAATCTCGCCACCACCA
Source organism: Yoonia sp. (assembly GCA_023955335.1). Lineage (GTDB taxonomy): Bacteria > Pseudomonadota > Alphaproteobacteria > Rhodobacterales > Rhodobacteraceae > Yoonia. Next base: position 120,726 of record JAGSGF010000002.1, on the reverse strand, counting down.
CCAAGTGGGAAACCAACATCGCGGGCCATAATCAAAGAAGATGTCCAACGGCCAATTACCAAGAAGGACAAGTAGGGGCTATATGGTGCGCGTTTGTGCGCACCATACCTCTCCCCATCTACTCCATTGCCCCGGACCCTACCGCGCACCCCGATAAAACGACGAATACCGCCACTCTTCGGGGCTATCCGCCAACCCATGCTTCACGGGGTTAATCCAACAATAATTCACATGGGCGGCATAATCGGCATCATCGCGAATATGATGCTCCCAAAACCGCTTTTGCCATATCCCGACTTGTCCTTTCCGTAGGGCGGGGTTCACCCCGCCGTTTGCCATAACCTGCAACCCTTTCGGGCTGATTGGAACGTGCGGCGGGGTGAACCCCGCCCTACGGACATCCATCGAAAACCGCGCCTTGATCGCACCCATACGGGTTGAGAAATCCGCATCCCCCTCGGGCAACGTCCAAACGCAATGCATGTGATCGGGCAACACAACCCACGCATCAATCTCAAACGGACGTTCGCGGCGTGTCTGCATCACGGCCCGCCGCAACACCTCAACCTCGCGCACTAACAAATCCGACGCCCTGTCGGCCAAATTTACGGTGAAGAAAACACAAGCCCCTGAATGCTTCGGGCGACGGTAATTGGACATGCCGCATCATCAATGATGGTGGTTAAGCAGATGTGAATGTAGGATAGGGCAACCGCACCAACCGAAAGCCCCGCACATGATCCTATTCGGCATCTCAACCTGTCCCGACTGCAACCGCGCCCGCAAAGTCTTTGCCGAGGCGGGCATCGACATCACATTCCGCGACGTGCGCTCTGATCCGATGTCCGAAGATGAATGGGCGGTGCTTTTGGCTGAATTTGGCGACAACCTCGTTGACCGCAAATCCCAGACCTTCCGCAATCTCAACGCGTGGATGCGCGAAAGCGAGGCCGACGCGCAATTGGCCGACACACCCGCCCTCATGGCGCGCCCCGTCATCACCGACGGCACGCGCTATACCCTTGGATGGAACGAGGACGTCAAAGCTGTCTGGCTGTGAGCCTATTTTGGCGTGATCGTGACTGCCATCTGTCGTCCATCGCGACCTTCGGTCAGCTCGTAATCGACCTTTTGATCGTCCGACAATCCGGTCAATCCTGACTGTTCAACTGCGGAAATGTGCACGAACACGTCCGCGCCGTTATCGTCCGGCGCGATGAACCCGAACCCTTTGGTCTGGTTGAACCACTTGACTGTTCCACTCGGCATAACGTCACTCCATTTATTCATTGGTGTTGATAAACCTAGTGCGATTGGGCAAAAGGCAAATACCAATAAAGGGGATCAAGATGCGATTTTTCGGCCTGAAATCATGTGACACTTGCCGCAAGGCGCAAAAGGCGATTATCGCCACAAATCAACCCCTTAAGGTCATTGATGTTCGCGCTGACGGTGTGTCAGATGCCGACCTCGACCAGATTGTTGCACGGTTCGGTGATGCAGCTATCAACCGTGCATCCACCACATGGCGCGGGCTTTCGGACGTTGAAAAAGCGGGTGATCCGGCTGCGTTATTGGCCGCAAACCCGACCCTGATGAAACGCCCCGTTATTGAGAAAAACGGCGTCTGGACCCTTGGCTGGAAGCCTGACGTCGCGGCCCAAGTCCTTGATGTTTAGGCGCGACTTGCCTACGTCAGTCTAGAATTCAGGAGAATAACATGCGCAACGCAGCAATGACCCTCGGCCTTATCGCAGGTCTTATGGGCATCTTTGTCGGGCTTTTCGGTTTCGGGTACTCCGAACTTGCCGCCGCCCGCCCCGAGGTGAACGAACTTTTTAGCCTGCAAAACCCTGGCCTGATCCGGTTCGCCAGCTTTGTCGCACCGCTGTTGGCCATCGCTGGCGGCGCCATGGCAAAAGCCCGTGCGCTATGGGGCGGCGGGCTGATGCTTGTCGCTGCATTGCTGTTCTACGCAGCTTTCGGCTTCAACGTTGGCACCATGTTCCCGATCGGCTTTGCAGCCCTTGGTGGTCTATTGGGTATCGCCGCTGGAAAGCCGGACGAGCCTAAGGCGCATTTCTAAAGAAACGGTCCAGCGCCAACGGGCCAGCCCCTTTGAAAACCAAGATCAGCAGCGCTAATATCCAAAACGCGCGCTGATCTGCGATCAATTCGCCGGATGCTCTGTTAAACCAAGCACCCAATTCGGCGCCGTGGCCAAACAAGTCGGTCAGCGATTGTACGATGATAAAGCCAATCATCGCGAGGGATGAAAGCCGGGTCAAAAGCCCCACAACGATCAGTAGCGGTAAGACAAATTCAGCGATCGTGCCGCCAGTCACAACAGCCCAGTGAAATATGTTCAGCTGCGAAGTGTCATAGCCGGTCGCCTCAAACGCCTTGGGGAAAATCTGTGCATAAGCGCCTGACCTTGGGGTCAAAAACCCAAAAAATCCGTCGCCCAGCTTGGTCATGCCCGAGTTCCAGAAATAGAGCAGTAGGACACCTGCAAACGTCAGGCGCGACAGGGTCGGCATGACTGCGTCACCGATGGGGTCAAGTTGGTCAGTCAGACGGCGGTAAAGTGCGAACATGGGGTGGCCTTTCAATTGAGGGACGTTACAGCGCCCTGACCTAACAAGAGGCCAAGCGTTGCACCGAGGTCGAAATCGCGACCTGCAGCCGACATGGCAACGCCTAAGGGGATACCCTTGTCTAAGGCGGTGATGCAGGCGGCGCTGGCGGGGGAAATGCGGTGTTGGATCGGATCAAATGCAGGGCGGGTGATGACCAACGATTCAGGTTGCATCACGGCCTTTGGGGCGTCCGGCACAGTGTTTGCGCGGTAGATGCTATAGATCGGATATTGCGACACGATAACAGTTGTGGCGGGGGCCAACGTCAGTTGCGCGCCCATCAATTTATCCGGTGCAAGCGCGCCGAGTGCGGCTGCATCAATGGGGTCTGCATCGGCCGCGTGATAGGCGTGACGCATCGCCAGCTCCAGCTTGGCCATGTCGGGCAGATAGGGCAGGGATTTGGCGGGGTCGAACCGGCGCAAAAACTTTGGCATCAGATCGCCGTAGAACATCATCAACGGCGATGTGGGCGGATGCTTGCGCAGGTAAACCCCTGCCATGGCGCGGAAAAACTTGTCGCCAACGAGCCTGCGAATGATAGGGAATGCGGATTCAAGCGCGTCCGACAGGCTGACTGCAACGTTGTTGCGGTAGACGTCGAATCGCTTGGTTGCTTGTGTGCCATCAGGGTTCAAAAGACCCACCGGTGCAGGCATCGTGGGGTCCAACAGGCCCTTGCGGAATTCAGTTTGTGTCACGGTTATACCTGTGCCAATGCACCGTCTGCGCGGACGATTTCGGCAGATAATACGTCCCAGTCTGGAACGTCATTGTCCCATTCGATCAGCAACGGCTTTGGGCCGGATTTTGCGAGCGTATAGTCCAGCAGCGCCCAGACCGGATCAACCACCGCTTTGCCATGACTGTCGATCAGCAGGGGCGCGCCGGTTTCATCTTCGTCTTCATCATGACCACCAAGGTGCATTTCACCAACAGCGTGCAGCGGAAAGGCATCGATATAGGCTTGCGGCGATGTTTTCAGGTTTGTGGCGCTGACAAACACGTTGTTGACGTCAAGCAACAGACCACAGCCCGTGCGCTTGGCAATCTGGGCAAGGAATTCGGTCTCGTCCATTTCGGACTCAGAAAAGGCCAAATAGCTGGACGGATTCTCAAGCAACATTTGACGACCAAGCGTGTCTTGGACTTGGTCAATATGGCTGGCCACACGGGCCACGGTCGCGGTGTTATAGGGCAGGGGCAGCAGATCGTTCAGGAAATGGCTGTCGTGTGTCGACCACGCCAAATGTTCGGAAAAACGCGCCGGATTAAGCCAATCAACGAGGTGCTTCAGGCGGGCAAGGTGGTCGGGGTCAAGGTTGCCTTCGCCGCCAATCGACAGACCCACACCGTGCACTGAAATTGGAAATTGTTCGGCCAAATGCCGCAGCTGCGCAATCGGGCGGCCGCCATCACCCATATAGTTTTCGGCATGAACTTCGAGCCAACCAAGTGGTCCCGGATTTTGGGTGATATCCTTGTAGTGCTGGGCTTTGTACCCAACACCGACACGAGGGGGGAGCAGGTGGGGGTGGGTCGCATCACGCATGGATATCACCGAAAATTCGAGATTGGGAGGTGCGGTAAGGCGGACATAGGCCCACCCTACCAAAGTGCTGCTTACGCAGGGATGTCGCGCTCAAGAGCAGTCAATGAACCGGCGCGCTCTGGGCTGTCGCCCATGGCTTCGATCATTGTCGATTCACATGTGCCTTCTGGTACCAAGGACCAAGCGTTGCCCTGATAATCAACCGTGGAGGTACCTGCGCAAGTTGTGCCTGGGCCAGCCGCACAGTCGTTTTCACCTGCAAGGGATACGCCAAAGCACTTTTCTTCGCCAGCAGCTGCTGCGTTTGTTGCGATACCGGCAACAGCAGTTGCAACGGCGGATGCCAGGATGAGTGTTTTTGAGATGTTGGACATGAGTAGGTTCCTTATGGATCGTTGGGTTATTCACATGAACGCTTGGTTGCGTTGTCCCAACACTAGCTGTCGGACCATCCCACACGCCATTCACAGGACCGTGCATCGCGATTCCGTGAGGTTACGGTCTGGGGATATTGCGCGGATAAATGCCGCTACAGCCTTTAACCCCCTGAAAAACAAAGAACCCGCCGATGAAAACACCGGCGGGTTTGTTACAGGTTCCAGCGCTGGAATGTTACAGCTTGTCAGGTGGGGTCGCGGCCTTTCCAAGCTCTGCAATAATTTCTGCAAGAGATGTTACAGAGGTTTTGTTTTCACCCAAGCGTCGTACGCTAACGGTTTTTTCCTCAACTTCCCGCGCACCAAGGGCCAGAATGAACGGCACCTTACCAAGCGAGTGTTCGCGGACCTTATAGTTGATCTTTTCGTTGCGACAGTCGGTCTCGGCACGGACCCCGACGGCCTTAAGTGCTGCGACAACTTCAAGTGCGTAGTCATCAGCGTCCGATACAATCGTCGCCACAACCACCTGACGCGGGGCCAGCCAAATCGGCAGCTTGCCCGCGTGTTCTTCGATCAAGATGCCGATGAACCGCTCGAATGATCCCAAGGTCGCACGGTGCAGCATGAACGGCTGATGCTTCTGACCGTCTTGGCCAACGTATGACGCATCAAGCCGCTCTGGCATGTTGCTATCAACCTGAAGCGTGCCGCATTGCCATTCACGGCCAATTGCGTCGGTTAGTACGAATTCGAGTTTGGGCCCGTAAAATGCGCCTTCGCCTTCTTGGATTTCAAACTCATGGCCCGCAGCGCGGCAGGCATTGCCCAACGCGGCTTCAAGGTGATCCCATGTTTCATCAGAGCCGATCCGCTTTTCAGGGCGGGTGGACAGTTTGATGGCCCAGTTCGTGAACCCAAGTTCGGTGTAGATCGCATCAAGGAACGCAATGAATGTCTCAGTCTCGCTCTCAATCTGCTCTTCTGTACAAAAGATATGTCCGTCATCTTGGGTAAAGCCACGCACACGCATGATGCCGTGCAGCGCGCCGGATGGTTCATAGCGGTTGCACGACCCAAATTCAGCCATTCGCAGCGGCAGGTCGCGGTAGGATTTCATACCTTGATTAAACACCTGAATGTGGCAGGGGCAGTTCATCGGCTTGAGCGCATTGATGGTTTTCTCGCGGGCATGTTCTTCGTCCACTTCGACGATAAACATGTTTTCCTGATAGCTTTCCCAGTGACCAGAAGCCTCCCACAGCTTGCGGTTCACGACCTGCGGTGTGTTCACTTCCACGTAACCACCAGCACGTTGGCGGCGACGCATATAGTCTTGTAGCTCTGTATATATCGTCCAGCCGTTGGGGTGCCAAAACACCTGACCGGGGGCTTCTTCTTGCATGTGGAACAGATCCATCTCGCGGCCCAATTTGCGGTGGTCGCGCTTGGCGGCTTCTTCCAAACGGTGCAGGTGCTGCTTGAGCCCTTCTTTGTTGGTGAAGGCCGCGCCGTAAATGCGCTGCAGCATTGTGCGGTCGCTGTCACCACGCCAATAGGCACCCGCGATGGACATCAGCTTGAACGCATCCGCAGGGACTTGGCCGGTATGTTGCAGGTGAGGGCCGCGGCAAAGGTCTTGCCAGTCGCCATGCCAATACATGCGCAGCGGCTCGTCGCCCGGAATGCTTTCAATCAGTTCGACCTTATACGGCTCGCCCTTGTCCTGATAATGTTTGATCGCACGGGCACGGTCCCAGATTTCAGTCCGCACAGGCTCGCGCTTGTTGATGATCTCTTTCATCTTCTTTTCAATCGCAGCAAGGTCTTCGGGCACAAAGGCTTCTTTGCGATCAAAGTCATAGTACCAGCCGTCTTTGATCACCGGGCCGATAGTGACCTGCACATTTGGCCACAATTCTTGCACGGCGCGGGCCATGATATGGGCAAGGTCGTGGCGGACAAGCTCCAATGCAGGCTCTTCGTCCTTCATGGTGTTAATCGCAATGGCGCTGTCGGCATCGATCGGCCACTGCAGGTCCCAATGGGCACCGTTCACAGTGGCGGAAATCGCCTTTTTGGCCAAGCTGCTGGAAATATCAGCGGCCACAGCGGCGGCGGTGATACCAGCGTCATAATGACGTGCGTTACCATCGGGGAATGTAAGAGAGATTTGGGCCATCATTGGGCTCCTCGTCGGTTTGACGCCTACTAAGCGTCCGGTTGCGGGTTATATCAGGCTTAAATGGCCCTAGGGGTTTGTGCTGTCAAGCATGGGTCGGCTAAACATGCACCATGTGTTTGAAGGAGCCCACAATGACCCCTAGTTTCGTCACCCCTCAAGGTCGCCGCATTGCTTATCATCTGACAGACGGGACTGGCCCCGCGATTGTATTCCTTGGCGGGTTCAAATCTGACATGGGCGGCACGAAAGCGGTGCATTTGGAGGCATGGGCCAAGGCACAGGGCCGTGCATTTTTACGGTTTGATTATTCCGGCCACGGCGAAAGTTCTGAGGCATTCACAGATGGATGTATCGGTGATTGGTTTGAAGACGCCTGCGCGGCTATTGGGTTGCTGTCTGGTCCGCTTGTTTTGGTCGGATCATCTATGGGCGGTTGGATATCGCTTTTGCTGGCGCGCGCCATGCCGGAACGGATTGCCGGACTGGTGACGGTTGCCGCCGCACCTGATTTTACTCAGGACAGTATGTGGGCAGGATTTGACGCAGCCCAAAAGGCGGAGCTAGCGACCAAAGGGCAGGTGGCTTTGCCATCCGACTATGGAGACCCTTACATCATTACAAAGCGCCTGATCGAAGACGGGCGCGATCATTTGGTTCTACGTGATCCGCTGCCATTGCCGTGTCCGGTTCGGTTTTTGCAAGGGACTGCGGACGCGGATGTCGATATGGCTGTCGCACTCCGATTGCTAGACCATGCGCAGGGCCCCGACATCCAGCTGACGCTTGTTGATGGGGCGGATCACCGGTTCTCGGATGATGCATGCCTTGATCTGATCACCACAGCCGTGGCGGATGTAGGATGCGTTTAAACGCATATTACGCCACGTCTGATTTTGAGAAACCGAGCTGACCGCATAACCTATCCGAAATCGTCGGGAAGGACGCATCATGGCACGATCATTCGGACAAAAGGCAGGCTGGGGACAGGTCAACATGGGCGTTGGTGTCTTTGTTGTGGTCAAACAGCTGCTTATTTTAACATTTCTGATTGGCTTTCTCGGCGTTCGTGTTGCGCTGTCCGGTGCTGCAAAGGTGCTAGGGGCGCTGTCATTGATGTCCCCTAATCTGATGGACGTCACCCGCACGCAAAGGTGTGCTGCGATTGACAGTGCGTTCTCTGCGATTTGGCTGTTTGGTCAAAGGCTGGCCAACGCGATTGCACCAGCCGTACTGGGCTTCATTCTTGCGTGGACGGGGTGGCAAGAGGCCACAGGCGCGGTTGTGACGCAATCTGACGGTGCACTGAACGCCTTGCAGGTGTCGGTCACATTGATCCTTGCGGCGATTGTTTTGTTTGCGGGTATTGGACTGGACGGGGTTTATCGCCCTATGGCCAAGCGTGTCTTTGGTTGATCGGGTGGACATAGGCGGATGGCTTGCAGCACAAGAAGCCGCAGTGCCAAACCTGCGCCCTGACTGTGCCAAGACTGTCATGTGGGCTGGTGAAAAAGACGTGCAAACGGATAATGCAGTTGTGTTCATCCACGGCTTTTCCGCGACGTACCATGAAATTCGACCACTGCCCGATTTGGTGGCCAAGGCGCTTGGGGCAAACCTGCATTACACGCGCCTGACGGGACATGGCCAAGACGGCGCTGCGATGGGAGAGGCCACGTTTGACGCATGGCGTGCAGATGTGGCTGAGGCGCTGGACGTGGCGCACGCAATCGGGAAAAGGGTTCTGGTCATCGGCTGTTCAACGGGGTGCACATTGGCTGTCGACGCTTTGGCCCATGGGGCAGATGTTGCCGGATTGGTGTGTGTTTCGCCGAACTTCGGTCTGACCCATCGCATTGGGCAAGCCTTGCTTGATTTGCCGTATGTCCAGCATTGGGGGCACCTGATCGCGGGCAAAAAAAGGTCGTTAGATGTGCACAGTGATGCACACGCAGCGTATTGGACGACCAGCTATCCAACCCGAGCTGTCTATCCGATGGGCGATGCCGTACGGGCGGTACGCAAGGCCGATCTGTCAGATATTCGGACGCCTGCATTTGTTGCCTACAATCCGGTGGATCAAGTGGTCAGCGCCGCGCGAACCGAACATGTCATGTCGCGGTGGGGAGGTGTTGCTGTGGGGTATAAGTTGGTGCAGGGGCCGGATGATGATGCCATGGGCCATGTGATGGCAGGTGATGTATTTAGCCCCGCGCAGACGGAACCGCTTGTTGCAGCGATATTGCGCTGGTTTGCCCCCCTCAGAGGGGCTTAACCTCTTGCGATACCGCCTTTGATTGGCCAAGGTCCCTGTAAGAACTGCAGGGGCAAATCACAATGGAACATCAAAGGCGCTGGGCATGATCGAACCGTTGGTTTTGATCCCGCCGATGATGTGCGATGCGCGCGTGTTCTATGCGCAGTTTGCCACGCTGTCCGCAGAAATGCCGATCACATTTGCTCCGATCAGGGGCGGCGAACGGATGGAAGAGCTTGCCTCCCAAATCCTGACTTGGCTGCCGCCGAAATTTGCGCTGGCTGGTATGGGCATGGGCGGCATGGTTGCGATGGAAATCCTGCGCCGCGCCCCTGAACGCGTTGCGCGGGTGGCCTTTATTGCGACAAGCGCGCAAGCCGATACACCTGAAATCGCCGCCCTGCGCGAGCCCAATATTATTGCCGCAAAATCAGGCCGCCTTGACGACGCGATGCAATCAGAGGTGAACCCTGCGTGGTTGTCACCGGGTCCATACCGGATGGATGTCGTGTCGTTGCTGTCCGACATGGCCCAAGCGCTTGGACCCGATGTCTATGTGCGTCAAAGCCGTGCGATGCAGCGGCGCAAAGATCAACAAAATATCATGCGCCGAATCAAGCAGCCGGCGTTGGTGATGTGTGGGGACCATGACGGGCAAAATACGCTGCGCCGTAATGAATTTATCGCCCAGCTGATCCCTTACGCAAAGCTCGAGGTTATCCCAAACGCGGGCCATATGCCCACGTTGGAAAACCCCGATGCGGTGACCGCGGCCCTGCGCACATGGATGCGCCAGCCGCTGGTCCTGCGTTAAGCTGCGGCGTTCTTGTTCGCGGCTTTTTGTTTTGCTTCGCCTGAATTTGTATCAATAAAATCAAGCACAAGCGGGCGGATATTCCTGCGCCAGCTGCCGCCTGCAAAAATGCCGTAGTGACCTGCACCTGGCTCAAGGTGGGCGGCTTTTTTACTGTCGGGCAGGCCGGTGAGCAGATCGAGGGCTGCCAAACACTGGCCCGGGGCCGAGATGTCATCGTTTTCGCCTTCGACGATCTTTACCGCCACAGTCGTGATTTTGCCGATGTCGACCTTGCGGCCAGCGACAGTAAAGTCATTGCGGGCGATGTCGCGTTTTTTGAAAACACGGTCAACCGTGGACAGGTAGAATTCAGCAGGCATATCCATGACGGCCAAATATTCATCGTAGAACGCGTTGTGCTTGTCGTGTTCTGACGATTCGCCCTTAGCCGCGCTGGCGATTTGGTTGGTAAATGCGGTTTTGTGGGTTTCAGCGTTCATTGAAATGAACGACGCGAGCTGCAAAAGACCGGGGTAGACCGTGCGGCCAACGCCTGCATGTTTGAAGCCAACGCGCTGGATCATCGTTTTTTCGAGCTGGCCCATTGTGACGGAATTACCAAAGTCGGTCACTTCGGTTGGGTTCGCGGCAGGGTCAATCGGTCCGCCGATCAGCGTCAAGGATTTTGGCTGCGCACTCGGATCGTCTTCTGCAAGATATGCGGTGGCGGCCAAGGTTAGGGGGGCAGGTTGGCACACCGCGATTACGTGGATGTCGCTGCCCAATTCTTTCATAAAATCAACAAGATAGAGCGTGTAGTCTTCAACGTCGAATTTACCAGCGCTGACTGGAATATCGCGCGCATTGTGCCAGTCGGTAATAAAGACTTCGCAATCTGGCAGTAGGCTGATCACGGTTTTACGCAGCAATGTGGCGTAGTGGCCCGACATCGGCGCGACGAGCAGAACACGGCGTTTGCGCGTGTCACGACCGGGCATGGTGAATTGGATCAGATCGCCAAAGGGGCGCTCGACAATCGTTTTCACAACGACAGGGAAATCCTTGCCGCTTTGACCCGTTACAGGTGGAATGTTCCAGTCTGGTTTGACAATCATGCGGCTGAATGTGCGTTCCGTCACTTCACCCCAAGCCTTCAGGTAATCCATCGCAGGGTTGGCCCCAAATGACATCGCAGGATAGCTGGCAAATGCCAGCGCTGATGCGCCCATCCATTGGTTGGTATTGCGGATGCTTTCCATTAGGTCGTAGGTCATCATATACTTCACGTAACATCTCCTGCGGGTGCGCTGATTGCCATAATGGCAAAATGCTGCAGGTGCAAAGTAGACACAAAGAGGTTCACATGACAACTCATGATTCCACGAATGACACTGAGACGGGTCAAAACCTTGAAAAACTAGAAGCAAATCTGCAACGGATTGAATTGCTTGCGCAGCGGTTGATGTCTGCAATGAGCAACGGTCGCAAGGTGCCTAAGGCGCTACAGGGGCCGAACCCCGATCTATACGTGAAGGCGGCTGGCGCCTATGCATCCGAGATGATGAACAATCCGGCTAAGCTGATTGAAAATCAAGTCGCGTTCTGGGGCAAGTCGGTCAAACATTACGTGGAGGCCCAGCATCTGCTTGCACAAGGCAAGTTAGAAGCGCCCACAGACGACACACCGCGTGACCGCCGGTTTGCGAATGAAATGTGGGACACCAACCCCTATTTCAACTTCGTCAAACAACAATACCTGATGAATGCAGAGGCGATCCAGCAATCGGTGTCTGCGATCGACGCGCTTGATGCGGATGAAAAACGCCGGCTGGAATATTTCAGCCAGCAGATCATCGACATGATGTCTCCGACCAATTTTCTGGCCACAAACCCTGAAGCCTTGTCACTGGCGGCCGAAACGGACGGCGAAAGTCTGGTTGCCGGGCTGGAAAACCTCGTGGCTGATCTGGAGGGAAACAACGGTGATCTTGTTGTCACCCTTGCGGACAAAACGGCGTTTCAGGTTGGTGAAAACCTTGGGACCACGCCGGGCAAGGTCGTGTTTCGTAACCATATGTTCGAGCTGATCCAATATGCGCCCACAACAGAAAAGGTACATGAAACGCCGCTGATCATTTTCCCGCCGTGGATTAACAAGTTCTATATTTTGGACCTGAAACCGCAAAATAGCCTGATCAAATGGGCCGTGGATCAGGGGCATACGGTGTTTATCGTATCGTGGGTGAACCCCGACCCCAGCTACCGTGACACAACCATGACAGATTATGTGCAGGATGGGTTTTTAACTGCATTTGACCGCGTCAAAGAGATTTGTGGCGTCGATCAAGTTAATGCGGTGGGGTATTGCATCGCTGGTACGACACTGTCGCTGACCTTGGCCCTTATGGCGCAGCGCGGGGATCATTCGGTGAAGTCTGCAACTTTGTTCACGGCACTGACCGATTTCTCGGATCGGGGCGAGGTCGGGGTCTTTTTGGACGATGACTTTGTCGATGGGATCGAAGAAGAGGTTCTTGAAAACGGAATTCTGTCGTCATTCTATATGTCGCGCACGTTTAGCTTTTTGCGGTCAAATGACCTGATTTATGGACCTGCGATCAAAAGCTACATGTTGGGCAAAGCGCCGCCAGCGTTTGATCTTTTGTACTGGAACGGGGACGGGACCAACTTGCCAGCAGCGATGGCAGTCGAGTATTTGCGCGGGCTTTGTCAGGGGGATAAGTTTGCGACTGTCGGCATGAACATTGCAGGCACAACAGTGCATTTGTCTGACGTAAACGTACCAATCTGTGCGATTGCCTGCGAGACAGATCACATTGCTGCGTGGAAAAGCAGTTACCGTGGTGTGCAAAAGATGGGGTCTGTGGATAAGACATTTATCTTGTCTGAATCTGGACACATTGCAGGGATTGTGAACCCACCAACCAAGAAAAAATACGGCCATTATACGAATACGGATCTTAGGTTGACGCCGGAAGACTGGCAGGCGGCAGCCGATAAACACGCGGGGTCTTGGTGGCCACGCTGGGGGGATTGGCTTGCAGGGCAAAGCGATGCGATGCAACCCGCCAGAGATCCTGACGCCGTCGCACATGCGGATCTTGGGGATGCGCCGGGCACGTATGTTCTGAGTTAATCGTTTTGAGCGGGTGCGAAAATATTTTATGCTGCAGTGCAGAAAAAGCTTGAAATGCCGCAGTGCAGCATGTATCTAGGGTGCAGAAGAAGAAACGCGGTTCCTCCCACCGCATTACCCTAAAGGACGTATACAATGACTAATTCACCAGACTTCACAGCGGTTTTCAAAGACATGATGGGTTCTTTCCCAGTTGACACAAAAGCAATGGACGATGCGTTCAAGTCGCAGTCTTCTTTGGCTGAAAAAATGTCCGCTGTTGCCTTGGATGCTGCAAACAAATCCACTGCGTTGTCCGCAAAATGGACAACAGACACTCTGGGCAAGTTCCAGTCTGTATCCACTGCAAAAGCTGAGCCTGCTGACTACGCAAAATCCATGTCTGATTTCGCAACTGCATCTGCTGAAGCGGCTTCCGAGCACATGGCTGCTTTCGCTGAAATCGCGAAAAAGGTTCAGACACAGACTATGGAATTGGTCATGGCTGCGGGCAAAGACATGTCCGAAGATATGACGACTGCTGCGAAGAAAGCGACAACAGACGCAACTGCTGCTGTTAAGAAAGCTGCTACGAAGTAATCTCAAAACGATATATCTGGCAAATCCTCCCTGTACTGTCAGAAATACCGAAGGCGGATCGTGATCATCACGGTCCGCCTTTTTGTATTTCGCAGGGGTGATGGGTTAAAACCCATCCTACAACCCTGCGTCATTGGGCTTTCTTTTCTCGCACATGCCGCATAGTCTTGCTGCATTGCAACATGTCTTGGGAGGGACACCGTGGCTGATACCAATAAACCGCTGCTGATTAAGCGTTACGCAAGCCGGCGCCTATACAACACGGAAACCAGTGACTACGTCACACTGGAAGATATCGCGACGTTCATCCGTGATGGACGCGAGGTCCAGATCGTTGATCTGAAGTCCGGCGATGACCTAACCCGTCAGTATTTGCTGCAAATTATCGCCGAACACGAAAGCCGTGGCGAAAGTGTATTGGGTGTCGACATTTTGACCGACCTTGTGCGCAGCTATACGACCCAAGCAACGTCTGTCGTGCCACAATTTCTGACGGCCAGCTTTGAAATGCTCCGCAATGGGCAATCCAAAGCGATGGGCAAAATGACCAAGGCGAACCCAATGGCAAGCATGCCCGGTTTTGAGGCAATGCAGGCGCAGCAGCAGGCATTTTTTAAGGCTATGACCAGCAGTGTTATTCCGACGCTGCCAGAGTCTGCCGCCCCTGATGCCGCTGTGGATGATCTCGATACGATCAAACGACAGCTTGCTGAAATGCAGGAAAAGCTGTCAAAAATGGGCAAATAATGCCCTTTTTATCCTGAATTACTTTGGGGGGAGGCAGCCGTCTCCCCTCGCCAACCTTTGCGGACACTCCATCGATTGCTTCTTTCGTGCACCGCACATTTGATCCGGGTGTCATGATCGAAGATGCGCAGCGCAATAGCTTGTACCTTTGGCTGGCAGATCAATCCTTGATCGGGACCTGTGTTGGCAATGCGCATGGATAGGGACAGCGACCGGTCAAGCAGTGTTTTCGTGTCATTGCCCGCTTCCTATGCCGCCCATCAGGTCCTTGCCGAGGCTCAGGACGCCGCCGCCGCGTGATTTAGACGTTTATCAGCAGGTGTTCGCGTTCCCATGGGGAAATAACTTGCAGGAATTCGTTGTATTCAGCCCGTTTTACGATGGAATAAACACGGACAAATTCCGACCCAAGCACGTCGTGTATTTGAGTCGCTTCGTCGAACAGATCGAGCGCTGCATAAAGCCCCTGAGGGATTTCATCCTCGGCATCATAGGCGTCACCTTGGTACCGTTTGTCGGGGCGGGTTTCATTCATCATACCCAAATACCCACACGCCAATGAGGCAGCGATGCATAGGTATGGGTTACAATCCATACCTGCGAGGCGGTTTTCGATGCGCCGTGATTCGGGCGGGGACAGCGGGATGCGGATGCCTGTTGTACGGTTGTCACGCCCCCATTCCAGATTGATCGGGGCCGCATAGTCGCGTACGTAGCGCCGATAGCTGTTCACATAGGGTGCCATCACCGCAATGACCGACGGCATGTGTTCTTGCAGCCCACCTATAAAGTGGAAAAATGCATCGGTTTCACCACCCTGAGAGTCGGTAAATATATTGTTCCCTTGCGCGTCCAGGATCGAATGATGGACATGCATGGCCGATCCTGGTTCGCCTTCAATCGGTTTGGCCATGAACGTGGCAAAGCAGTCGTGCTTTAGCGCCGCTTCACGGATCAGACGTTTGAAGAAAAACACCTGATCGGCAAGCGCGACAGGGTCGCCGTGGCGCAAGTTGATCTCAAGTTGGCCTGCGCCGCCCTCTTGTGTGATGCCGTCAATCTCGATCCCTTGAATTTCCGCGTATTCATAAATGTCGTCGATCACAGGGCCATAGTCGTCGACCGCTGACATCGAATAGGCTTGGCGGCCAGCCGCAGGACGGCCAGTGCGGCCCATCATCGGTTCAATCGGTTTGGCAGGGTCGATGTTACGCGCGACCAAGTAGAATTCCATTTCGGGGGCAACCACAGGGGTCCAGCCTTGTTTGCGATAAAGCTCGACCACGCGTTTGAGCACATTGCGCGGGGCAAACTCAACAGGGTCCCCCTTTTGGTCAAATGCATCGTGGATTACCTGCAAAGTACCATCAGCCGCCCAAGGGGCCGCCGTTGCTGTTGCCATATCAGGCTTAAGGGTCATATCGGGCTCGGTCCAGCCGCCGGGGCCTGCGGCCTCGCCCCAGTCACCGGTGATGGTCTGGAAAAAGATCGAATTTGGCAGGTGGAAATAGGACTGCTTTTCCCATTTGGACGCAGGCACAGCCTTGCCGCGCGCAATACCGGGTAGGTCGGCGATCACACATTCGACTTCATCCAGTCGGTTGCTTTCAAGATAAGTACGCGCTGCCTTGGGGATGTCTTTGATCCAGCTCATGATACGCGCCTTTCGCGAAAAAACTGGGTCACCATTGCGGCCAGTTTATGGTTTCCATTGGGTTGGCCGAGGTTGGTTTGCACGGCGTCTAATAATGGTTTTGGAACCACACCGGGGCCTCTCAAAGCTGCCAATCCAGCAATCATCTGGTCGCCAAATTCAGGGTGGGGCTGCACGGTAAACGCTTGGCGACCGTACACCACGGCGGCATTTTCGCAAAAGTCGTTGCTAGCGATCGTTTGGGCGCCTGCGGGCAAGGTCACAACTTGATCCATGTGCCACGCATTCAGCGTGATCTTATCGTTGCCCCATTGATACGTTTGGCGCCCGACAGCCCAGCCACCGTCAAATTTGACGACTTTACCACCAAGCGCTTGGGCGATGATTTGGTGTCCAAAGCAGATGCCAACCATAGGCACATCGGCGGTTTGCGCGTTGCGAATGAAATCTTCGAGCGGTGGGATAAAAGCATGATCTTCATACGCGCCGTGTTTGGACCCTGTGATCAACCAGCCATCGCAGGATGTCACGTCTGCCGGAAACGCCATGTCGACCACATTGAAGGTTTCAAATGTGAACCCTTCACCCGCCAAAAAACGCCCAAACATGGCATCATAGTCACCAAGCTGGGCTTGGATTTCATCCGGCGCGTGGCCAGTTTGCAAAATGCCGATTTTCATAAGTCACCGTGTTGGTTGATTTGTTTTAGCCTAAAGCGCTGGTCAGACCGTGTCGAGGTAGAGATCAAGCTGCTCTTCTGGGGTCAGTTCTTTGAAAAGGTTCATCTCTTGCCGTTTGGTGCGCAATAGGTTGTCGACCAGTTGGGTATTAAAGATGCGGCGCGAGAGGGATCCTTGATCAAACGCCGAAATTGCATCGGCCCATGTGCTGGGCAATTGCTGTAGCTTTTGATCATAGGCACTGCCTGTGATCGGGGCAGGGGCCGTCATTTTATCCTCAATCCCAATCAGAGCGGACCCAAGAACTGCAGCCAAGAACAGGTATGGGTTCACGTCCCCACCCGCGACGCGGTGTTCGATCCGACGCGCCTTAACGCTGCCACCGGGCACCCGGATAGATGCCGTGCGATTGTCGTAAGCCCAGCAAATGGACGTCGGCGCATGTTGGCCAGGAACCAACCGTTCATAACTGTTTCCGTGCGGCGCAAAAATCAACGCAAGCTCTGGCATGCCAGCAAGACACCCCGCGATCGCCTGTTTCAAGATGTCAGACCCTTCAAATGTGCCGTTGGCGAAGACGTTATTGCCATCTTTGTCGAGCACAGAGAAATGGGTGTGCAGGCCGTTGCCCGCATAATCTTCATAGGGCTTGGCCATAAAAGATGCGGCCATGCCGTGGTTGCGGGCCAATCCGCGCACCAGCATTTTAAACAGCCATGCATCATCTGCCGCCTTAAGCGCGTCGGGGACGTGTTCTAGATTGACCTCGAACTGGCCAATGCCTCCCTCGGAAATCGCCGCCTCGGCGGGGATGCCCATCGCGTCACAGGCGTCGTACAGATCGTTAAAGAACTTATCAAATGCATCAAGCGCGCGGAGCGACAGGATTTCAGCACCCGCACGGCGTTTCCCGGACTTGGGCGATTTCGGCTGTTTGATTTCGCGGCCACTGTCGTCGATCAGGTAGAATTCCATTTCGGTCGCAACAACCGGGGTCAGGCCAAGGGCCGTATACTGGGCCACAACGCTGGCCAACGCATGGCGGGGGTCGCCGTCAAATGGGGTGCCGTCTTCGTGGTATGACCACAGCGGTAAGATTGCAGAGGGGGATGACAGCCACGGCATCGGGACATAGCCGCGCTCGGTCGGTAGCAGGACGCCGTCCGCATCGCCAGACTCGAACACCAGCGGGCTGTCGTCAATGTCTTCGCCCCACATGTCGAGGTTCAGAACGGACAGCGGAAACCGCGTGCCTTCTTCTTCAAGCTTGGCTGCGAATCTGCGCGGGACACGTTTGCCACGGGCTTGGCCATTAAGGTCGGCGGCGCCACACCGGACGTTGCGTACTTCGGGGTGGTCGTCGAGCCAGCTCATCGTGCTACCTAATTATTTGCGGGCGAAACTTAATTTTCGCGCGCCGGTCTTGTGGCAAATGACGGTTAAGCCGCGCGTTGATTGCGCCGAAAATCGAAATGACGATGAGCGTGAGTATGATGAAGTACATCGCCAAAATTGGGTAAGGGATAAACGGGTTGAAGGTTTTATCCGCAAAATAACTTGCGTAATAAAGCGCGTCACCTTTTTGTTGCCTTGCCGGAAAGCCGCTGAAAAACACGAGCGTTGTCGCATGGAACAAAAAGATAGCCTCGTTTGTGTACGCAGGCCACGCAAGCCGGAGCATTGTGGGCCAGATCACACGACGGAACCGTGACCAACCTTGCAGGCCGTAAGCATCGGCAGCTTCGGTGTCGCCCTTGGGGATGGACTGCAGCGTCCCATAGAAAATCTCGGCTGTGTAGGCGGAGGTGTTAAAGAACAGCACAACCAGCGCGCCCAACCATGCGGACGTCAGGGGCGAAAAGTAGGGGATCACACCCTTGAGCGACAAAAACAGGAAGTATGCAAAGAAGAACTGGATGAACAGCGGCGAGCCACGGAACAAAAAGATGAACCATTCAGACGGTTTGCGGAACCAAGCGGAGCGCGCGGCTTTGCCCAATGCCAGTGCCGTCGCGAGAAAAAAGCCCGAAAACAATGCGCAAACACCAAAATAGATGTTCCAGATCATGCCAGACCCGATCAGTGTGAACTGCTGGCACAACGTGAAATCGGTGCGGGGCAACAGGCGCTCGCCGACCCCTTGGGATCGCAGGCCGTAGTCCATAATGGTCTGGATGCACTCTTCCATTATGCGGCCGCCTTGCGTTGGGCTTCGCCACCGGCCGTGGCTTGGCCGTGTGTCAGGCGGGCCATGATCCGGTCGAGCACAAGTTCGGATACCTTGGTGAAGCACAGGTAAAATACGAGCAAGAAAAAGAAATACCACATCCGCCAGTCGGCGTGCGGGTAGTCGGTAAAGCGTGGTGTTTTCGTGCCGCCAAGTTCGCGTGACCAGTAAACGATGTCTTCGACGCCCAGCAGGAACAACAATGGGGTGGCTTTGATCAGGACCATCCAGAGGTTCGACAGACCGGGCAGGGCAAAGACCCACATTTGGGGCACAAGGACGCGCCAGAATGTTTGGCGACGGGTCATGCCGCAGGCTTCTGCAGTTTCCAGTTGCGCATGGGGAACCGCGCGCATCGCGCCGAACAGGACGTTGGCAGCAAATGCCCCAAAAACGATTGAAAAGGTCAGCACCGCAAGCGCGAAACCGTATGATTCGTGGATCCACTGTGGGGAATTGCCCAAGGGAAGTTTGGCAGCCGAGCAAACGACAAAATCGTTGCCTTGCCGCACAGGTTCATCCCAATCGGGGCATTTCCACTTGTGGCGCAGATATTCGAGGCCCTGATCAAGTGCTATGACGAAAAACAGGAAAAACGCGATGTCAGGGACACCGCGCACAATTGCGATATAGGTTTTGCCAAACCAACGCAGTGGCGCGATATGACTGCGGGCCGCCGAAGCACCGCCAAAACCGAAGGCCAAGGCGACAGGGGCCGTGATTGCAAGCAGCAAAAGCACTGTGCCAAATGACCAATACAGCCCCATGTGCTTGCCTGTGGTCAGGTAGCACGACAGCCATGTAAAGCCTTCAAGGGTTGATGGATCGGCGCAATATGAAAAAATGGAAGCACCCGTTTATGGGTTGGATTTTGAGTATTTAGCAAAAAGCGAGGCAGGGTGCGCGCCCCGATCATCCGACCGGAGCGCGCGATTTGGTTTATTCAAACAGACCAGCGTCTGGGAGCCACTTTGTGATCAACGCGTTCAATGTGCCATCTTCTTTCATGGACATGATTGCCGCGTCGAACGTTGCTTTCAGCTCTTCGTCGGACTGGCGCATACCGATACCGATGCCGCCGCCGATCATGACCTCTTGGGCCACCAACGACAGGTCAGCGTCTGCTTCTGCGATTGGAGCGAGGAAGGATTTGTCAGCCAGAACAGCGTCAGCTTCGCCGTTTTTCACAGCTGCAACTGTTTCATCAGGTGTTGCAAATTCCAGCAGGGTCGCGCCTGTGGATGCAACATAAGCGGCTTGGATCGTACCGGCCTGTGCTGCAATTACGCCTGTTGTCAGGTCAGTCGTGTCGTTCGTTGTCAGGAATGACGATGGATCGGGCAGTGTGTACTGCTCGGAGAATGCGATGACTTCTTTGCGCTCGTCTGTGACGGACATGCCTGCGATGATTGTATCGTAGTTGCCGGATACGAGGTTCGGGATAATGCTGTCCCACTCGTTTGTGACCCATTCGCAAGTCAGTTCAGCGCGCAGGCAAAGCTCGTCGCCCAATTCACGCTCAAATCCGTCAACTTCGCCAGCGTCGTTGAGGAAGTTATATGGAGGGTAGGCGCCTTCGGTGCCCATACGGATCACGCCGTGTGCATCTGCAAGGGCAGCGCCAGCAGTCAAAGCGAGTACCGCAGTACTAAGGATAAGGGTTTTCATCGTTATTCTCCCGATTTTTGATGATATTAGGTCGGCTGCGTTGCAGATATAAATCCGCGCAGCCGGTCGGTTTTTGGGGCCCCAAACATTGTTTCTGGTGGCCCTTCTTCTTCGATTTTCCCTTGGTGAAGGAAAACGACATGGTCACTCACGTCCGCAGCAAGCCGCATGTCGTGCGTGACGATGATCATCGTGCGCCCTTCGGTGGCCAAGTCTTTGATGACTTTGATGACCTCTTGTTCCAATTCGGGATCAAGCGCGCTTGTGGGTTCGTCGAACAGTAGCGCCTTGGGTTCCATGCAAAGCGCGCGTGCAATTGCAGCGCGCTGTTGCTGGCCGCCAGAAAGTTGGGCTGGGAAGACGTCGCATTTGTCGCCGATGCCGACCTTGGCCAGATATTTGCGTGCGGATGCTTCGACTTCGGCGCGGTCCCGTTTCAGGACTGTGACAGGGGCTTCCATGACGTTTTGCAGGATCGTCATATGCGCCCAAAGGTTAAACTGCTGAAATACCATCGACAGATTGGTGCGAATGCGCGTTATTTGGGCACGGTCCGATGGACGCCGGTTCAGGCCGTTGCCTTTCCATGTCACGGGCTCGCCGCAAAACAGAACATCGCCCTGCTGGCTATCTTCCAGAAGGTTCGCACAGCGCAAAAGCGTGGATTTGCCGGAGCCCGAAGACCCGATCAATGAGACGACATGACCCGCAGGCGCAGAAATATCGACGCCTTTCAGCACTTCCAAAGCCCCATAGGACTTATGAAGGTCGCGTATTTCGATGACAGGCGTAAGAGTGGTCAATGCACTTGCAGCTTTTCGTTGTTCAGAAGTCAATTAGGCCCATTTTTAACGTATTAGCAACGGGCAGATGCGACCTTCCGCAACATTAAGCGTTAATAGTTTGGGGTAAAGGCGGCATTGGCAGGTCATAGTCGGCAACTGGCAACGATACGATCTGTGTCAGACCAAGTGATTCTTGGTCGACCTGACCCAGCCCGGCAATCGCAGCTGCAATCGCTGCGAAATAGATCGCGGGGTCTTGGCCCTGACGCGTGATGAAGGTCATGCAAGGGGCATGGCCCGTTACCCCAACCACCCGTAGGTCGGCTGTCAGAGGCATATCGCGCTGTTGCAGCATCCATGTCTGCGCATCAATTGCAGCGATGTCAGCGCGGCGATCTGCAATCATAGCAACACTGCGGTCGTGCGAGCCGGTCATCATCGGGGCGCGGAACGTGCAGTCATTGAGTTGCGCCCAAGCTTGTGGCGCGCCGTATCCAGAGTGCGACGTGAGGCTATTGGCGGCAAAACGGGCGTTTGCAAAATCGCTTGGGGTGTCACCTTCCGCATCGCGGTGAACCACAAAAACGCTGTTGTAATGTCCTGCCGGGCAATTCGGGATGCCATAGTCTGCAGCCCCGATCATCGTCACTTTATCCAGAAATTTGGCGCGCAGGGGAAGGTTGCAAATTTGGCCCAAAACCAGATCAGGTCGGGCCCATCCCGTTAGATAACCTGTTTCGCGGTCTAACGCGTCGGGGGTGTCGATGCCAGATGCGCGCAAGTTGTCGCGCACTAAAACCCAAAACGCGTCATGCGCCGCTCGGTTGGTGGGACGGTCGTACATCGGCAGACTGGCTATCACTTTGATGCTTCAACCGCGATGCGCGCGGCATTGCTGTCCTGATCGGTCACACCCAACATTGGGGCGATCATGCGCATCAGGCTGTTTTCCTCGACGGACCGCTCGCCATCCGCCAGCACAATTTCCCACATAGACACGACCACAGCGCGGCGATCTTCGTAGGGCACAGCATCTTTGATAGCGCGGGTGAACCGGACAGTATCGGGGGCCTCTTTTTCAAGGGCCTCGCATTCGGCACGAAGGTCACTTGGGTCAGCCAAACCGTAGCGGCTGGTCAATATCGCATCGATGCGGGCCACTTCAATGGCGGCATAGTCACCATCAGACCGCGCAAGGCGAACAAGCAACGCGCCAAGCGCTAAGCGGGCATCAGTATCCGCAAGCGGAGCAGGGGCGGGGTCGGTCAAACGACGAAGGAGATCAGCAAACATAGGATATGATATAAGGCGGCTTGCAGGGGGCGGAAACCCCTTAGCCGTCGTAACCTTCAATGATGACCATATCACCAGTAGCAACGAGGTCGCGTTTTGCCTTGGCGTTTTGGTATCCGGGGGCGTTGTAGCAATCCAACGCGGCTTGATAGCTTGGGAATTCGATCACAACCGTGCGGGCGCGGGCGGCGCCTTCTGCAACGGTGCGCGTCCCAGCGCGGACTTTAAAAACCGCACCGAATGCGGCCAACGTGTCTTTTGCTGCCGCGATATAGCCTGCAACATAAGCATCTTGGTCGGTGACATCGACGTGCGCGACCCAGTATCCCTTGGCCATTATTTAAGCTCCTTAAATTTGGTCGATAGCCATGCGGCCTCGGTGTCAAACCCGTAAGGGGCGTTGACGACAAACAGACCTGATCCGACCATTCCGTGACCCTGACGGGCGGGGGGGAATGATACCTCGTGCAGGGTCGCGTCTGGAATGGCTGCCTTGAGGGCGCTGGTCATCGGCAAATGCCGGTCGTCCACAAGGATCGGGTACCACAGTGCCAGTATGCCGACGGGCCATTTGCGGTGTATTTTGGCAAAGAAATCAGGGATCGTCTCGTAATCTGTTTTGATCTCGAACGACGGATCAACCAACAGCATGCCGCGACGCGGGTCCGGTGGGCAGCGCGACATGGCATATTGCCAGCCATCAATCTGGTGGCATCCGGCGGGATAACGGATCATCGCATCACGCAATGCCAAGACCTCTGCAGGGTGCAATTCGGCCAGATCTATTTGGTCGATATTGCGCAGGATATTTGCGGCAATCAACGGGGAACCGGGGTAGGCGTCTTTGCCAGAATCATCGCGTATCTTGGTCAAAACCTCGCGGTATGGGTGATCCGCCGGAAACCAGTCTTCAGCCACAGCAATCCCGCGTGCAGCCTCGCCAGTTTTGAGCGCAAAGTCGTCGGACAGATCATAAAGCGCCCGCCCGGCATGCGTTTCAATATACGATAACGGCTTATCTTTGCGGGTCAGATACGACAACATCCATGCAAGCAAACTGTGCTTGTGAACGTCCGCCATATTTCCCGCGTGAAATCCGTGTTGATATGACAGCAAATGCTTGTCCTTATTTTTCGGCCAATCTCATGGACCTGCACGTCGTTAAACGAGCCGTGAAACCTCTACCGCTGCGCGGACAAAATCAGCGAACAGCGGATGTGGGGCGAATGGCTTTGATTTCAGCTCTGGGTGGAATTGCACACCAATAAACCAAGGATGATCGGTCCATTCCACGATTTCCGGCAGCTTTCCATCCGGCGACATACCACAGAACAAGAGCCCTTTTTCTTCAAGCTGCGCACGATACTTTGTATCGACTTCGTAGCGGTGGCGGTGGCGTTCCTCAATGGATGTGGTGCCGTAAATCGCGGCCACCTTTGACCCTTCAGCAAGGGTCGCGCTGTAAGATCCCAGACGCATGGTGCCACCTTTGTCGTCATCGGTTTTGCGGGCAACCATATGATTACCTTGGATCCATTCCTTGAGGTGGTAAACGACGGGTTCAAAACGCTTTTCACCACTTTCATGGTCAAACTCTTCGGAGCCCGCAGTTTTGATGCCAAGCACGTTGCGTGCGGCCTCGATCACGGCCATTTGCATACCAAGACAGATGCCGAAATAGGGAATTTTGTGTTCACGTGCGAATTGGGCAGCTTTGATCTTGCCCTCTGTGCCGCGCTCTCCGAATCCACCGGGAACAAGGATTGCGTGATACCCTTCGAGGTGAGGTGCTGCGTCTTCGCTGTCAAAGATTTCGGCATCGACCCATTCGACCTTTACCTTAACGCGGTTGGACATGCCGCCATGGGTGAGGGCTTCTTTGAATGATTTATACGCGTCTTCGAGTTGGACATATTTGCCAACAATGGCGATTTTAACTTCGCCTTCGGGGTTGTGGACGCGGTCGTAGACGTCCAGCCAGCGTGATAAATCCGGCTTAGGGGCCGGGGCGATCTGAAACGCATCAAGGACGGCCTGATCCAGCCCCTGTTCGTGATAGGCCAGTGGGGCCTCGTAGATCGATTTGAGGTCATAGGCCGCGACGACATGTTCCTTGCGCACATTACAAAACAGGGCGATTTTTTCGCGTTCTTTGTCAGGGATGGGATGCTCTGACCGGCATACCAATACATCCGGCGCGATCCCGATAGATTGCAGTTCCTTGACCGAGTGTTGGGTTGGCTTCGTCTTTAGCTCGCCGGATGCGGCCAGATAAGGCAGCAACGTCAGGTGCATAAAGATACATTGACCGCGCGGACGGTCATGCGCATATTGGCGGATGGCTTCAAAGAATGGCAGGCCTTCGATGTCGCCGACGGTGCCGCCGATTTCGCACAGCATGAAATCGACCTCATCGTCGCCGATATTCAAGAATTCTTTGATCTGGTTTGTGACGTGCGGGACAACCTGAATTGTTTTGCCCAAATAATCGCCACGGCGTTCTTTTTCCAACACGGTTGAATAGATGCGACCCGAGGACACGGAATCAGTGTTGCGCGCCGCAACGCCAGTGAACCGCTCGTAATGGCCAAGGTCCAAATCCGTTTCGGCACCGTCATCGGTCACAAAAACTTCGCCATGTTCAAACGGAGACATCGTGCCAGGGTCAACATTCAAATACGGGTCAAGCTTGCGCAGTCGTACCGAATATCCACGGGCTTGCAACAAAGCACCCAAGGCCGCAGACGCCAGCCCTTTGCCCAAAGAGGACACAACGCCGCCGGTAATGAAAATATAACGTGCCATAGCAAAAATGTCCCCTGAAGCGTGGTTCGTATGTTCAATTTTTTGTGGAAACCCGAACCGTAAAATTCGCATACTCACGGGATTTAATGATAACTGGATTCGGGGCGTCAACGCAACCGTTGACGCAACATCATGTAGGTGATTTTACCTAAACCAACAGAACTAGTGGATTATTCGCCTGCAGGAACCAGCGGTGCGTCGTCGCTAGACGGTGGCAACAAACTGTCACCAAGGTCCGGTGCCGCAACATCATCAGCTGGTACCGGAGCGTCAACGATACGGTCCACAACGGATGCGCCGGCAGATTTGTCTGCTGCAATAATGGTCATTGCGATAGACGTGCCAATAAATGCAATCGCCAAAATCCATGTGAATTTGGCCATCGCAGATGTCGCAGAACGACCACCTGTCGCACCGCCACCGCCGCCGCCAATACCCAAGCCGCCGCCCTCGGAGCGCTGCATCAGCACGACGCCAATCAAGCTAAGTGCGAGGATCAAGTGGATGACAAGGACGACGTTTTCCATGAATGGCAGGCCTGTGGTTAAACTCTGGTTCGTGGGTATCTATGATTTTGGGGCGGGCGTCGCAAGGGCCTAATCGTTAGGCATCCACGTCATCTACGTCCGCTTGGCCAGAAATCTTGCGACGTACGATGGACCAAGACAGCCCAATCGCCAGCACCAGCGACATCACGATGATCCCAAGCCATGTATTCATCGTTGGGTTGGTCAGGTCGATGATCCCTTGATCAAACAGCACCCACAGCAGGGTTCCCGCAACGGCCAGCACCAATAACATGCCAAACAGCCCGATGGATCGCAGCGTCGCACGCAAGTAAATGATATAGCCGATCATCAGAACCAGCCCGATAAGCACGGTGACTGACAGCATGTTTTGGTCATGCGCCATCGTCCAGCGCACGAAATTCCACTGTGTCGGATTATAGGTCGTCGCCAGCAACAAAAAGGCAAACGCCCAGCGGATCAAAAAGCCCATAATTTCCCTCCGGCTCGCATCTTGCAGACCATGCCAATCGATTGCGTTGTGGTCCAGTCGCATTTTGCGGTTTCGCAGGACGGGGTGTCCCGATATAGAAGGGACGGGATTGAAGATAAGGACTGAAAGCAATGGCAAACGTCGTCGTCGTGGGCGCCCAATGGGGCGATGAAGGCAAAGGCAAGATTGTGGACTGGCTGTCCGAGCGCGCAGATGTGATCGCGCGCTTCCAAGGGGGGCATAATGCGGGCCATACCCTGGTGATTGATGGCAAGGTCTACAAACTTCATGCGCTGCCGTCCGGCGTTGTGCGCGGTGGTAAGCTTTCGGTTATCGGGAACGGTGTTGTGCTCGACCCTTGGCACCTGATGAAAGAGATCGCGATAATTGAGGCGCAAGGCGTCACGATCAACGCGGAAAACCTGATGATTGCGGAAAATACGCCGCTGATTTTGCCACTGCACGGTGAGCTTGACCGGCTGCGTGAAGAGGCCGCGAGCAAGGGTACAAAGATTGGGACAACGGGCCGTGGAATCGGACCTGCGTATGAAGATAAAGTCGGCCGTCGGTCTGTCCGCGTGGCTGATCTTGCGGATGACGCAACGCTCCAGGCCCGTGTGGACCGCGCATTGCAGCACCATAATCCGCTGCGCAAAGGGCTTGGGTATGACGAAGTTGACCGCGACGCGCTGTTGGCCGAACTGCGCGCGATTGCGCCTAAGATTTTGCCGTTTGCTGCTCCCGTTTGGAAAGTGCTGAACGATAAACGCAAAGCCGGTAAGCGGATTTTGTTTGAAGGTGCGCAGGGCGCGTTGTTGGATGTTGATTTCGGAACCTACCCGTTTGTGACGTCGTCCAACGTGATTGCAGGGCAGGCGGCCACTGGTGTTGGACTTGGCCCCACAGCCATCGATTATGTTTTGGGAATCGTTAAGGCCTACACAACACGTGTGGGTGAAGGACCTTTTCCAACAGAACTTGAAGACGCAGATGGACAACGGCTCGGTGAGCGTGGCCATGAATTTGGAACAACAACAGGGCGCAAGCGTCGGTGTGGTTGGTTTGATGCGGCATTGTTGCGCCAGACATGTGCAACGTCCGGCGTGACGGGTATTTGCCTGACAAAGCTCGACGTTCTTGATGGCTTCGAGACGCTGAAGATGTGTGTAGGTTACGCGCTGGATGGCGAAACATTGGACTATTTGCCAACAGCGGCGATGGATCAGGCGCGCTGCGTGCCAATCTATGAAGAGATGCCCGGTTGGTCGGAAAGCACGGAAGGCGCGCGGTCTTGGGCTGAATTGCCAGCGCAAGCCATTAAATATGTGCGCCGCATCGAAGAGTTGATTGATTGCCCTGTTGCCCTAGTTTCCACCTCACCAGAACGCGAGGATACAATCCTTGTGACGGACCCATTTGCGGATTGATATGGCACTGACTTATAAACAACGACGGCGCTGGTCGCTTTTTCTGCTGGTGGTCTTTCTGCCAGTCTACATCTTGGTTGCCGTGCTGGTGATGAGCGTGGCAACGCGCGCGCCGTTGGTGATTGAGTTTGCGATCTATGTATTCTTGGGTATCGCATGGGTTTTCCCATTCAAGAGCGTGTTTATGGGAATTGGCCAAGCGGACCCTGACGCGCCGGACGACCAAGCTTGACCTGATTGACTGCGTCCCTGCGGGCAGCAGATGACTTTTTTGGTTTGCTAAACGCATATGTACCACATGAAAAAAGGCGGAGGATTTTATCCCCCGCCTTTTATCTTTGTTATGGCTTCGTTTAGTTTAGCCTGCTTTGGTTTCTGGCCGGAACCGTGTCTCGTCTGACACTTGGAACCGTCCATTGCGCACCTTGCTGATACGGCCTTCGCGTAGAAGCGTGCCGAACGAGCGCAGCCCGTCTTCGCGGCTGAATTCCACATCGGATGTCAGCTGCACCTTCTTCATGATTTGAGGACGAGAAAAATCCTCGGACCCTTCAACAAACGCAGTGTAAGCGGCTGCGGCTTCAAGCAAATCAGGTAGGGCAGTTGCCCCCATGTTTTCCGCGAATTCAGCAAAGTTGCTGGCAGTTGCGCTGCTAACCTGTTCGATCGGAGCGGCCACGCGGCGCGGCGCCACAGCGACGTTGCTGGTTGGTGGTGTGTCAACGCGTTGTGACGCCACCAATTTCAGTGGTCCTGGCCGTGGACGGGCCGTGCGCTCAATTGGCTTTTCGACCCGTGCAGCGCGACGTGGACGCACAACTTCATCAAGATCGCCACGGAATGCATCTTCAACCTCGGTGGCTGGATCAGCGTCGTCACCCAATTGGCGGGCGGCTTCTGTGGCGGCTACAGCGGCTTTGAGCTGTGCAATTGCATTGCGTCGGCGGCTGCCTGCTGGTTCGTTCAGTTCTTGATCTGTTTGATCCAGAATATGCGACAAAGTGTTATCGTCAGTTTCAGGCAGGCTGTTGCGTATCTTTGCAACCGGTACGTCCTGTACTGGTGCTTCAGGGTCAGGAGTTTCGCGTGAAAAGTCACGTTCCACCTCTGCCAGCTCGTCCAGAAGGTCGGCTTCTTCATCTGCGGACAGGCTTGTCTCTGACGGGGGGGCGACTGCGTCGAGGTCTTCGAAACCATCAAGTTTGGCCACATCAAGCACGTCTTCGTCGTAGCCATCTTCCAGATCATCTTCGACGAATACAAAAGCGTCGGCTGATTCTTCTATCTTTTCTTCTACCGGCAGATCCGATCTGCGCAGACGCAGAACCTGAGCACGAATTGTCGATTTTGCATCGTCTTGAGCGACTGCGATCTCTGCTTTGACTTCAATCGCATCGACAGATTCTTTCGCGGGCTGTTTGTCCTCCTTGATGTACTCTTCAACAACCAGGGTCGTTTCGGTCATCTTGGCTGTTAAGCTGCTAAGTAGTGCGTCGTCATCATCTTCAGCGGCATCGTTGGGCGCAGAGGCGGACATATCGATTGCAGTATCCAGTTGCTCTGATTCGTCCGTTGGGTGAGGCATCGGCTCTGCGATTTCCTCCAAAGGGGCCTCGAAAGCAACATCGTCGGAGATATCAACGTCCATCGCGTTTGTGTCGGCGACGTTTGGCATCTCAGGGGCATGCTGATCTTCATTGTATTTGGCGGCTTCAGGGGTATCTGATTGCCCGACAACGGCGCGAATACGCTGCAATTTGGCCGCTACACTTTGCGCATCGGGATGCGTGGTATGTTCGGGCTCGATGTCAGCTGGCACTGCTTGCGCAGGTGTCGCCTGACCGGAGGCCACGAGCGGTGAGGACACTGTTTCCCCGGCCTCCGGCCCTGCAACAAGCTCCGCCTCGGCCGCCGTCGCGTCAGAGTGGGCTGTCTCAAACTCTTCATCCATATCAGCCATATAGGCCGATTCTGCGGCCACTTGTGGCGCAACAGATGCGGCAGCAACTTGGATTGGATCAGGACGCGACACTTGCGGGGGCATAGCAGGCGCCGGGGCTTGCTGTGCGCGCAGCACGATGCCGCCGTCTGTCGTGCTGGCGTCAACGCGGCGCGTGATTTCACGCTCGGCGATTTTTGCCAACATCTGTACATCAGGTGCTGGGGGCTCTGCCCCAAAATACCGGTCATCGGCGGCCAAATCGCGGAAATACTCCGCGATCGCTTTCATCGTGCCAAAGGAATCGTCGAATCCCTCTAGGGTGCACGAAAAAGTACCATATGACACGGTTAGAATCTTGCTCGACTCAACCATTTTTTTGCTCGCTTTCTACCAAACCCAGTGAGGATACGTTTACCATCAATTGGTTCGCAATCCGGCACAACAACGGGTAAAACTCGGTATTAATTCAAGGCGCTTTTAAGGAATGTTTCCAAATATGCGCGTAATGACAGGTGGTCGTATTGATTGTTCACAGCTCTGATCCAATCGTCCTTGTGGGTGGTGCCGACCTTGGACCACAAGACCTTAACATTTTACAAAGCTACGCGCCAAGTATTGTCGCGTGTGATGGTGGGGCTGATCATCTGTTGGCTGCAGGGATCAGACCGGCGGCTGTTATTGGTGACTTAGACAGTATATCCGATGCTGCGCGGCTTGAATATGCCGATCTGCTGCATCACGTTCCCGAACAAGATACCGTTGACTTTGAAAAGGCGTGGCAGCTTGTGGATGCGCCGCTTGTTTTTGCCGTTGGCTTTTCGGGTGGCAGGCTTGACCATACGCTGGCCGTTCTCAATGTGATGGGACGATTTAGCGAGCGGCGACTGATTTTGATTGGGGCTGCCGATGTGACCGTGATCTTGCCCCGTGGCGGGATCGTCTTAGACGGGCTAGGTATTGGGTCTCGTCTGTCATTGATGCCGCTTGCAGCTGCGCGGGTATCGGGATCTGGGCTGCGCTGGCCTGTCGGTGGTCACGTTTTCGATACTCTCGGGTTTACCAGCCCGTCTAACGAAGTGGCTTCACCTGTTGTTTTGCTGTCAGCGGAGGGGCCGGTTTTACTTGTGCTGCCGCGGGAATCATTGGGTGCTTTGGTCAAGGCAATGATGGGTTAAAACCCATCCTACATAACACGACAGACTGCAGCGATTTGTAGGATGGGTTTTAACCCATCGCTCTTTGTCAGCAATTGGGGACATTCACAGCCAAACCACCAAGCGCAGTTTCTTTGTACTTCTCCGACATGTCTTCGCCGGTCTGTCTCATCGTTTCAATCGCAGCATCAAGTGGCACCAAATGATGCCCGTCACCGCGCAATGCCAATGACGCAGCGGACACAGCCTTAATTGCACCCAGACCGTTGCGTTCGATGCAAGGGATCTGAACCAGCCCACGGACAGGGTCACATGTCATGCCAAGGTGATGTTCAAGCGCAATTTCAGCCGCGTTTTCGACCTGTTCTGGTGTTCCGCCCATCACCGCGCAAAATCCAGCTGCGGCCATCGCGGCAGCCGACCCGACCTCGGCTTGGCATCCACATTCGGCCCCTGAAATGGAGGCGCGGAATTTAATAAGCCCACCAATCGCCGCAGCTGTTAACATGAAGTCAGGCACTTTGCTGGACGTGGCGCCCGGAACATGGTCCAGCCAATACCGAATCGTGGCAGGAATAACGCCGGCTGCACCGTTGGTTGGTGCTGTCACAACCTGCCCACCTGCCGCATTCTCTTCATTGACGGCCATCGCGTAGGTCGACATCCAATCGTTGATTGTATGAGGTGGCGACAGGTTCAAACCCCGTTCAGCCAATAAGGCCTCATGAATGCCCTTGGCACGGCGCCGAACATTCAGACCACCGGGCAAGATGCCGTCTGTGACAAGGCCGCGATCGATGCAGGCACTCATAACCTCCCAGATGCGCGTTATCCCTTTGTCCAAATCAACGCCAGGTTGGCATACACGTTCGTTGGCGCGCTTCATGTCAGCAACTGATTTGCCGGATTGGGCGGCCATGTCCAGCATCTCTGCGGCGGACGTAAACGGAAAGGGTGCGGCGGGCAGGTCATCATTGGCATCTTTGCCGGATGCCAATTCGTCGGCAGTCAGAACGAAGCCACCGCCGATTGAATAATATGTGACTTGGGTGATCACATCACCTTGTCCATCGGTGCCTTTTAAAATCATGCCGTTGGCATGTCCGGGCAGGGCGGGGCCGTAGTTGAATTCCAGGTCGGTCTTCGGATTGAACCGCAACGACGCGAGCCCCGCAGGATGCACCGTCTGTTCTGCGCTGATCCGGCCCATTTCCGCGTCTGCTTTCACAGCGTCATAGTCATCAGCCCGGAATCCAGCCAATCCGAGGATCGTGGCGCGGTCTGTTGCGTGTCCAACACCAGTAAACGCGAGCGATCCGTGCAAGGATGCTTTGACACCGGCAACCGCAAAGGGTTGGGCGCGCAGATGGTCCAGAAAGCGGGCCGCCGCGACCATTGGGCCGATTGTGTGGGATGACGATGGGCCAATGCCCACCTTGAACATATCGAACACAGACAAAAACATCAGGTCGCACTTCCTTCTGGGGGGCATGGTGGTGAGGGCGCTGAAAAAGCGGTGTCGCCTAAACCCTCTGCAAGACGGGCTTGGGTCGCGACATGGGTTACTTCGAACCGCTTTGCAAAAGCAAGCAGTCGCGGGAACTTGTGCAAATCGAACCAGCTTTGATCTGCGCCGTATAGGGCCGCCCATCTTAACATCGGGGCCAGATAACAGTGCAAGATGCCAACGTGCGGGTCGTCTAGCCACTCAGCGCGGCTTTCTAGCTGGGTGAACTGTGCAAGCAGGTTTGTGCGTGTTGCGGTCAACAACTGCGGGATGCTGCCCGCTTCAATGTATTTCGATGGATAAAACGTCATACGCAGCGCAGGATGCAGGGTGTTGGAGAGCCAGAACAGCCACGCAAGTCCGGCGGTCCGTCCGGAAGCATCGGCAGCTGGAAAGACGTGACCGGCCTTTTTATCCGCCAGCCAGAGCAAAACCGCGCCAGTTTCATAGATGGGGCCGTCCGGTGTGATCAACGTCGGAATGAGCCCGTTTGGATTAAGCGCCATGTAGACCGGACCATTCTGCGCATTTGTGTTGCGATCAACCAAGCGGGTTTCAAACGGAACCTCTAGCGCCAAAAGCGCAAGCCGCACGCAAAGCGAAGCGTTGTCTGGGGCGTAATAGAGCGTCAGAGGCGTTGTCATACGCCATTACCTATCAGGCGCGCCCTGCGTGTCCGGCGCAAAAGCGACGTATCGATAAGGAATCCCGCGCAGTGGGCTAAGTTTCCCCCTCGCTCCGGGCGGTAAACCGTCCTATAACGCGGGAAATTGTTCATTGACCGCTGGAGCTGCCGCCATGCCAACCGATCTTTCCCCTATCGACAAAGCCAAATTCGTTGCTGCGAAAAAGGCGACTGACTATGTGAAAACTGGGATGAAGGTTGGGCTTGGGACCGGATCAACTGCGGCTTGGCTTGTGCAATGCTTGGGTGAGATGGTCCGCGACGAAGGCTTGCGCATCCAAGGCGTGCCGACGTCGACGCGGACTGCGCAACTGGCCCGTGACGTTGGTATCGAAGTGATCTCGCTGGACGAGGCCAAGTGGCTGGACCTGACCATTGATGGTGCGGATGAATATGACGGCAACCTGAACCTGATCAAAGGTGGTGGCGGTGCGCTGCTACAAGAAAAGATTGTGGCCACAGCGTCAGACCAAATGATCGTGATCGCCGATATTTCCAAGCAGGTCGAAACCTTGGGCGCATTCCCGTTGCCGGTCGAGGTTATACCGTTTGGCTGGAAGACGACCCAGACGCTGATCGAAGAGACGCTGATCGGTTTGGACGTGCTTGGTCAAACAACAAGCCTGCGTATGAACGGCGATGCCCCGTTTGTGACCGATGAAGGCAACCATATCCTTGACTTGCATCTAAACCGGATTGGGAACGCCCGTCAGCTAAGCCTTGTGATGAACCAAATCCCTGGTGTTGTTGAAAACGGCTTGTTTATCGACATCTGTGACACGGTTATCATCGGCTACGGTGACGGTAAGGTCGAGGTGCGCGACATTAATAATGGCGCGATTGAGGAAACCAAGTTTGATTTCTTTGAAACCGGCAATTTGTTCGCCGACAGCACTGACTAGGCTGCAATTGGGCAGATATTGGCAATTTTGTGCATAAACCTTTCTGATCACGGCCGCGCGAATGCCGTTGTAGTCAGCCCAACCCAGTCTTAGATTGCACACTGAAACGACAGCAATGACGGGATGGCATGATGGCCTTTGACTATGATCTGTTTGTAATCGGCGGCGGGTCCGGTGGTGTCAGGGCGGCGCGTGTTGCGTCTGCGACTGGTGTTAAAGTCGCTCTGGCCGAAGAATTCCGCATGGGTGGCACCTGTGTCATTCGCGGCTGTGTTCCCAAAAAGCTGATGGTTTTCGCATCCACCTACGCCGAAAGCATGAACGATGCAGCGGCCTACGGCTGGGACGTGAAGGTCGGGCCGTTTGATTGGACCAAATTCAGCACCAAGCTGCACGCCGAACTGGATCGTCTTGAGGCGGTTTACCGCAAATTGTTAGGCAACTCGGAGGTCACAATTTATGACGCCCGTGCCACGCTAAAAGACGCGCATACAATTTTGCTATCGACTGGCGAAGAGGTCAGCGCAAAGCACATCCTCGTGGCGACAGGCGGGCATCCGACCAAGCCTGAGATTGCAGGCTCGGAGATGGCCATCACGTCGAATGAAATTTTCTCGCTCAACGAGATGCCCAAAAAGATGTTGATTGTCGGTGGCGGCTACATCGCATCCGAATTTGCGGGCATTTTGAATGGTTTGGGCGTCGACGTTACGCAATTCTATCGCGGCGCACAAATTCTACGTGGCTTCGACGACGAGGCCCGCGGTCTTATCGCGGACGGCATGATCGAAAAGGGTGTGAAATTGCATCTTGGGACCAATGTCGTCGAGATGCGCCGCGAGGGCAAAGGCATCCATGTCACCGCCACCAATGGTGACGAGCATACATTCGATCAAGTTATGTTCGCGACGGGGCGGCACGCCAACACTGACGGACTGGGGCTGGAAGACATCGGCGTCAAGCTCGGTCGTGGCGGGGAAATCCTTGTCGACGACTATAGCCAGACTGCTGTGCCATCAATTTATGCGGTGGGCGACGTGACCAACCGCGTGAACCTGACGCCAGTGGCGATCCGCGAAGGCATGGCATTTGTGGAAACCGTGTTCAAAGGCAACCCAACCAAGCCCGATCATGAATTGATCCCTTCGGCGGTGTTCACGCAGCCAGAATTTGGCACCGTGGGCCTGACCGAAGAACAGGGACGTGCGCAAGAACCCATTGAAGTTTACGCCACATCATTCAAACCGATGAACCACGCCTTTGCAGGTAGGTCCGACCGCGTATTGATGAAACTGATCGTCAGCGTGGCCACCCGCAAGGTTCTGGGCTGTCATATTGTCGCAGATCACGCGGGCGAGCTGATCCAACTTGTGGGCATTGCCGTTAAGATGGGTGCTACGAAGGAAGACTTTGACCGTACTGTTGCTGTGCATCCGACAATTTCGGAAGAACTGGTGACAATGAAGGAACCCGTGCGTACCGCTTGATTTTCGGGCATGAACGCACACATTAAGATCAACGGCCCTACGCTTGGGGTGAAACAGAATAGGTTATGCGCAATGGCAGGAAATAACGGTGGCCCGTGGGGCGGCAGTGGTAACAAAGGTTCAGGCGGCGGAGACGAGCCACCTCGACCACCTCGCAAACCAGTTGAGGGTCAGGGCATTCCTGAAATCGACGAGCTGGTAAACAAAGGACGCGAGCAACTGCGCGTCTTGATGGGCGGCGGCAGTGGCGGCGGCAAAAACGGTGGCGGCATCGGCGGCGGTGGTCCGGCTTTGACACGCGGCACAATCGGCCTTGGTGCCCTTGGCGCGGTTGTTCTTTGGTTTTTGGCGTCTGCTTATACGGTCAAGCCAGAAGAGCAGTCGGTCGAGCTGATGCTTGGCGTTTATAGCGAAACTGGCGGTCCGGGCTTGAACTTTGCGCCTTGGCCGATTGTCACACGTGAAGTTATGGCGGTGACATCCGAGCGGAACATCGACATCGGCACGAGCCGGTCCGGTCTTGACGCTGGTCTGATGCTGACGGGCGACGAAAATATCGTCGACATCGATTTCCAAGTTGTTTGGAACATCAATGATCCGCGTCAATTTCTTTTCAACCTTGCTGACCCACCGCAAACCATCGCGGCGGTTGCTGAATCCGTTATGCGCGAGATTATCGCGCAGTCTGAATTGGCACCGATTTTGAACCGTGACCGTGGTGCAATTGGTGACCGTTTGCGTGGCGAAATCCAAAGCACGCTGGATA
The DNA here is from genome assembly GCA_023955335.1 of Yoonia sp. GTDB lineage: Bacteria > Pseudomonadota > Alphaproteobacteria > Rhodobacterales > Rhodobacteraceae > Yoonia. The sequence goes on along the minus strand of JAGSGF010000002.1, from coordinate 84,459 downwards.
GCTACGGAAGTGGTGTAAACATCGTCCGTGTGAACTTTGACAAGGCTGATCCGCCAGAGCAGGTCATCCAATCGTTCCGTATGGTGCAGGATGCTGAACAAGAACGGGACCGTTTGCAAAACGTGGCTGACGCTTATGCGAACCGCGTATTGGCCGAGGCGCGTGGTGAATCCGCGCAGCTGTTGGAGCAATCCGAGGCCTACCGTGCCCAAGTGGTGAACGAAGCTGTTGGTGAAGCAAGCCGCTTTACTGCCGTTTTGAACGAATACGAAAAAGCCCCGGAAGTGACGCGCAAGCGAATCTATCTGGAAACGATGGAAAACGTGCTGGGTGGGGTGGATATTATTCTGCTCGACGAAGGTAACGGGGGCGGGCAGGGCGTCGTGCCATATCTGCCGCTGAACGAACTGCGCCGAAATACCACCACTGATGGAGGGTCAAACTAATGCGGGCCACAGCATTCCTTATCCCCGCCGCTGTCGTTGCCGTTGTGGCAGTCGTATCTTCGGTATTCATCGTGGACGAACGTGAAAAAGCGCTTGTTCTGCAATTTGGTCAAATCGTTAGGGTCCAGGAAGATCCCGGTGTGGGCTTTAAAATTCCATTGATCCAAGAGGTCGTCAAATATGATGACCGTATTCTTAGCCGTGATCTCGAGCCGCTCGAAGTGACCCCATCGGATGACCGTCGTTTGGTCGTTGATGCGTTTGCGCGGTACCGTATCTTGGATGTCGAACAGTTCCGTCAGGCCGTCGGTGGCGGTGGTGAAGAACTTGCGGCGCGTCGTCTGGACAGTATCCTGCGCGCTGAAACACGTGAGGTTCTGGGCTCTGTATCATCCAACGATATCTTGTCCACCGACCGTGCTGCGTTGATGCTGCGTATTCGGAATGGTGCGATTGCGGCGGCCCGTGGGCTTGGCTTGCAGGTCATCGATGTGCGTCTGAAGCGGACTGATTTGCCGCCAGAAAACCTCAACGCGACTTACGAGCGGATGAAAGCCGAACGTGAACGTGAAGCGGCTGACGAGATTGCCCGTGGTAATGAGGCGGCCTTGCGCGTGTGTGCTCAAGCGGATCGTACCGTGGTCGAATTGGTATCTGAAAGCCAACGTCAGGCCGAAATTACACGTGGTGAGGCGGACGCCGAACGGAACGGTATTTTCGCGACAAGCTTTGGTGCGGACCCAGAATTCTTTGAATTCTACCGCTCTATGACCGCTTACACGCGGGCCTTAAAGCCAGGCAATTCCACGATGGTTTTGTCACCGGATAACGAGTTCTTTAATTACCTCAAATCCGATACAGGCGCAGCTGCCGAGTAAACGCGGCTACATCAAGACGTCAAAAGGCCGCCTGTAACGGGCGGCCTTTTTTTTATGCCGGTTACGCCCGAGTGACGTGGTGTGATGACAACTTGGTCGGTTCTTTATTTGCGATCACACGAAAGTTTTACTATCACGGGATGGTCCCTTTCGGATTCTTCTATGTGATTGAAATAAATAATTAATATGGTATTTTTGACCTGCAGTGAAATGTTACAGTTCAATCGAGTCGTGTCACAGGCAGTTGAGTTTGGGCGATTGACCTTTGCGTTGCCAATCGGGCGACCTACATTCACTATAGTATCGTCAAGCAGGCCTCGTCCTATTGCCCCATGTTTGCCTAAAGGAGTTTCACTCGTGACATCAAAGGCTATCGCAATTCAATCGACCCAAATGGAGTCGACCCGCACACTTAAATCGCTGCTGACGGGAACCGCCGTCGCCGTGGCGCTTGTGTTCGCACAGGCCACATATTCCGAGGCGCAAGAGCGCCCCCCGACTTTCGCTGAACTTGTCGAAGAGGTCAGCCCCGCTGTGGTCAACATCACCACATCGACAACCATCGCAGGCCGTACCGGCCCCCAAGGCATTGTTCCGGAAGGATCCCCGTTCGAGGATTTCTTTAACGATCTGGAAAATGGCGAAGACGGCGCACCGCGCCGGTCGTCAGCGCTTGGATCCGGTTTCGTGATCTCGGCTGATGGCTATATCGTTACAAACAACCACGTTATCGATGGCGCGGATGAAATCCTAATCGAATTTTTCCCGGGTGGAGAAGAAGGCGTTCCGGCTGAGCTAATTGGCACGGATCCAAACACCGACATCGCAGTGCTTAAGGTCGATCTGACCGACCTGCCCTTTGTTGAATTTGGCGACAGCAACAGTGTTGGCGCCCGTGTTGGCGATTGGGTCATGGCAATGGGTAATCCGCTCGGGCAGGGGTTTTCCGTGTCCGCGGGTATTGTATCTGCTCGCAACCGCGCCTTGTCTGGCACCTATGACGACTACATTCAGACGGACGCCGCGATCAACCGTGGTAACTCTGGCGGTCCGTTGTTCAACATGGATTCTGAAGTTGTCGGTGTGAACACGGCGATCCTGTCGCCGAACGGTGGGTCCATCGGGATCGGTTTTGCGATGTCGTCCGCAGTTGTGTCCAATGTGGTCGACCAGCTCATTGAATTTGGCGAAACCCGTCGCGGTTGGTTGGGTGTTCGCATCCAAGACGTGACTCCGGATATGGTTGACGCAATCGACGGGCTTGAAGCCTCCGTTGGTGCGCTTGTTACGTCCGTTCCCGCTGGCCCCGCAGAAGATGCAGGCATGCAGACAGGGGATGTGATCACGACCTTTGATGGTGTCGTGATTGAAGACACCCGCGAACTTGTTCGTATCGTTGGCAATTCACCAGTGGGCAAAGAAGTGCCTGTCGTCGTATTGCGAAATGGCGATATTGAAGACCTGATTGTTGTTTTGGGTCGTCGTGAAACGTCCGAAGCTGCCGCATTCCCTGCCGCTGTTGACGAGCCCGCAGAGCCAGAAGCCCCTGCTGCTGTGCTTGGGATGACGTTGTCGGAGATTACACCGGAACTTGACGCGCAATTCTCACTGTCGGGTGCGACTGGCTTGGTCATCATTGACATCGATTCCGAAAGCGACGCGGCCAAGAAGGGCCTCGTTGCTGGCGATCTAATCGTTGAAGCAGGTCGCCAAGAGGTTCTGACTGTTGCAGATTTTCAGGCACAGATCGACGCTGCACGCGAAGCAGGCCGCAAGTCATTGCTGCTGTTGTTACGTCGCGGTGGTGATCCACGGTTCGAAGCCTTGCTTTTGGGCGAATAAGCCACTCACAAAACCATTGATCAGGGCGTGCCATCGGGCGCGTCCTTTTTTATTAGCCAGCGTTCAGGGTGTCTTTTGACAGGGCTACAAGCCCAAGCAGACGTGCTGTATCAAGCGAAAGCAATGGGGTGTCCAACCCATCGACGCGCTGAAATTTCTGAATGGCCACACCTGTTTGCATATCAAGCGTGCCGCTAATCTGACCTGCGTAAAATCCGCGCGCTTTTAATGCCCGCTGGAGCGTTGCAACCAGTATGGCAGAATAGTTTTGCGGACAGACCGTCTCAAACCGGATTTCAGCCCGTTCGCGGACAATCTGCTGACGGGTGATCGTGCGAAAGGTCGCTGGCCTTATGACAGGGCCGTTTGTGTCGCGCACCTCTGGCAATTCAATCTCTTGGATGGTCACCGTTTCGATTACAGCCGGTGATGTATCTTTTGCAAAGCAGCGGCCAGTCGCGTCTGTCTCGATCTGCCCCATGTCGATAAACACATTATCAGGCGCTGGTGCTGTCGCGGATGCACAGGCACCAAGTGCTAGGAATGGAATAATGTATTTCATCTGCGCGGTTTGCCTGCATTTCATGCGATTTTCGGAAAGACTAACGACATCGACGTCATCGTGCAAAACCCAACAGGTCGATTTCACGATCACGTTGTCGCACATGGCACAGTTAAGGGGCAATTGGGGCTGGTCGCGGGTCAAACCCGCAGTTAGAAAAGTCCCAACTACGATGATTTTACGCAAAAGGAAGCTGCGCAATGGCCAAGATTACTTATGTCGAACACAGTGGCAAAGAACATGTTGTTGACGTCGCCAATGGGCTGACTGTCATGGAAGGGGCCCGCGACAATGGCATCCCCGGGATCGAAGCAGATTGTGGCGGCGCTTGCGCATGTTCCACCTGCCACGTCTATGTTGACAGCGCTTGGGTTGAGAAAATTCCAGCCAAGGACGCCATGGAAGAAGATATGCTTGATTTCGCGTATCAGCCAAATGCGGAAACATCGCGTCTGACTTGCCAGATTAAGGTCACCGATGCGCTGGACGGTCTGCGCGTGCAGATGCCAGAAAAGCAAATCTAATGCGCAGGGCGGCCATCATCGCGTTTTTGTCTTTTGCAGGGTCTGCTGCGGCTGAAACGATTGTGGCCGCCGACTATATTGAACCGACGCAACGCTATGCGCATGGCATCTTGGGTGACGCGATTGAACATGCGGGCCTTCAGGTTGAACTGAGCGATGGGACCAGACGCACTGCAGTCTGGCCTGAATTGCTGGTTTTCGAGGATACAAACCCGCGGTTGGTTGACCTTGATGGTGACGGCGCCCTTGAGGTGATCACTGTTGAGAGCCACGAAAAGTTTGGTGCACGCATGTCGATTTGGGGGCTCGATCACAACGATGCCTTTGTGAACCTTGCCGCGACGGACTATATTGGTCGCCCTTTTCGCTGGCTTGCCGTTGCGGGCGCTGCAGATATGGATGGGGATGGGCGCGTTGAGATCGCCTATGTCGATCGACCGCACTTGGCGAAAACCTTGATGGTTTGGCGGTATCTGCCGCAAGGCGATGGAGTTGGTAAGTTAGAGCAGGTTGCGCAAATGACCGGCCTGACCAATCACCGGATTGGTGAACGGGACATCGGCGGCGGCATGCGCATTTGCGGCGATACCGTCGAGGTTATTACGGCAAGCGCGGACTGGTCGCGGGTGATTGCCACGCGTCTTGAAACAGGCAATCTGATCAAACGTGACGTTGGCCCACATACCGGCCGCGCATCGCTGACGGCGGCGCTATCCTGCGCGTGATGCGATTACGCAAATCATCACGCTGATCTCTGTTATTTGCTGTACCGCACCAAGTATATCCCCGGTTTGGCCACCGATTTTGGCTTTTGCAATTGCACCGCAACCAACCGCCATAACACTCACGGCGACGGCTGCACCGATACTGATAAGCCCGATAAGCCCCATAGCGCCGACTGTCGCGATGCCCGCTGCAACCAAAGCAACTGCAAGCGTGGGCCGTCCAACAGCACGGCTTAACCCGTTGGTCCGCGCGTTGGGCAGCCATGTCATCACCCCAACCATCGCCGCACGGCTGAGCATTGCAGCGGCAATCAGCGCAGTCCCTGCGCCAAGATGAATTAACTCGGTTAAAAGCAGCCAACGCATCAGCAAAGACAGCACAATAGCAATGACGCCATATGTCCCGATATAGCTGTCCTTCATAATTTTCAGGCGATGTACTGCGTCCCAACCGCCCCACAAACCGTCAGCGGTATCTGCCAAGCCATCTTCGTGCATCGCACCCGTGATGATGCTTAACGTGGCGATCCCGATCAGGGCCGCAGCACCTGCCGGCAGTCCGATAGCCGCTGCGATGCTCATGCCAATCGCCGCGATGATCCCGACGATTAACCCTACAACTGGATACGCCCAAGCCGCCGCTGCACCGCGTGCGGTCGCACGGTCGGTGTCAACGCGAACCGGCAATCGGGTCAATAAACCAATGGCTGCAAGAACGTCGGAAAGAGCGACCAAGCGGCCTATGTCGGAATTGCGCATCATGTTGCCCTTTGCGGTCTTTTCATCTGCTGATCCTACGTTACACAGATGCAAACCTAATCGCATTGAGGACCAGATGTCAGCGCCATTTTCAACCCTTTCCGAATTTCGTGACGTTCTGGCCGTAGGCCCTGATGTTGATGCCACCGCACTTGCGGGTGCGGCAGACCGCAATAGTCAGTTGACCAAACCGCCTGGCGCGCTTGGCCGTCTTGAAGATATCGCAATTTGGTATGCTGGCTGGCGGGGTAATCCGCGTCCTGAAATCACGGCCCCACAGGTCATTATCTTTGCGGGCAATCACGGGATCTGCGCGCAAGGCGTATCTGCGTTTCCGCCAGAGGTGACTGTGCAAATGGTCGCCAACTTTGAACATGGCGGAGCAGCGATCAACCAACTGTCTAAGGCGGTTGGTGCCAAGATGGACGTGCATGCGCTTGATCTGGATACACCCACTGCTGATTTCACCACAGCACCTGCGATGACCGAAGCAGAAGTGGTCGCAGCTTTGCAAACGGGCTGGAATGCCGTTGATCCGGCGGCGGATCTTTTGGTCACTGGTGAGATGGGGATCGGGAATACGACGTCCGGTGCAGCTGTTGCTGCAGCTGTTCTTGGCGGTGCGCCTGGCGATTGGACCGGGCGTGGGACGGGCGTTGATGACGCGGGCCTTGCTCGCAAAACGGATGTCGTTGCGCGCGGGCTTGCCCTGCACGATACCACTGATCCGCTGGAAGCATTGCGCTGTTTGGGGGGGCGCGAATTGGCGGCGATGGCGGGCGCAATTGCGGCGGCTAGGTCGCACCGTATCCCGGTTATTCTTGACGGATTTATTTGTTCGGCGGCGGCGGCGGTGTTGCACAAGACAGCAAGCGGCGCGTTGGACCACACGGTCGCCGGACACCTGAGCGCAGAAGGCGCGCATCGCCGTTTGCTTGACGGTATCGGCAAAGAACCACTGTTGTCACTTGGCCTGCGCCTCGGCGAAGGGTCCGGTGCGGCTGTGGCCATCAGTATCGTGAAGGCGGCAGTTGCATGTCATTCTGGCATGGCAACATTTGCAGAAGCAGGCGTGACCGACGCTTAATTACCCTCCTTTTGCGGACGGGACCCAAGGGCTGTTTCAAGTTCGTTATTCAGCTCGCGGGCCCGCGCCACATAGTCGGGATTGTCCGCGAGCGGTACGCCCGGTTTCCACAATTCGGCCAATGCGCGCACGGCTGCACGGTCGTGATGAAAAAACGTTTGCTCGGCCTCGGACGCTTCGAATTCCGATAACCCAAGGTTTTCCAGCGCATAACGGCCAGCGCGCAGCGATCCGTCGAACAGCTCGCGGACCATGTCATTGGCCCCCGCCGCATAAAGTTCGTAGACATGCACCCGGTCATGGGCGCGGGCAATGATATGCAGATCGGGGTGCGTTTTGCGGGCATAAGTCACAAGTTTGATCGCCGCAGCGCGATCATCAATAGCCACGACAAGAATCCGTGCATCGACAAGGCCAGCCGCATTCAATAGGTCAGGTCGTGTCGGATCGCCAAAAAACCCGCGAAACCCGAACTTGCGCATCATCTGTACCGTGGCCAAGTCATTGTCGATCACGACTGTCGAAAATCCAGCTGACTGGACCAAGCGGTTCACGATTTGCCCAAATCGTCCGATGCCCGCGATGATTACGGTGCCTTGCGCGTCGACCTCATCAGCCACTGGCGTGTCACTGGCATGCAGGCGTTTGCTCAGATGATCAAAGATGATGAACAAGAGCGGCGTCACCAACATCGACATGGCAATGATCAGCAATAGGGTGGACGAAAGGGCCGCGCCCAGCACTCCTTGTTGCAGGGAAAATGACACGAGAACAAAGCCGAATTCACCGGCTTGCGCAAGGCTCAGAGTGAACAGCCAGCGGTCTCTGCCTTTCATCTTGAACAAGAACGACAGGCTAAAAAGCACGGCCCCTTTGATCGCGATAATGGCGGCGGTTGCGCCCAAAATGAATGAAGGGCGGTCGGCCAGCAGATCAAAGTCGATGCCCGCACCGACAGTGATAAAAAACAGACCAAGCAGCAGGCCTTTGAAGGGTGCCAAATCGCTTTCTAACTCGTGACGAAATTCAGAGTTGGCCAAAACGACACCTGCAAGAAATGTCCCCAATGCTGGGGACAATCCGACCATGCTCATCAAAACGGCAATCGACGTCACCATCAACAGGGCAAGAGCCGTGTACATTTCGCGCAGACGCGCATGGTGAATGTACCGGAAAACGGGGCGTGTCAGGAATATGCCAACCAGAATTATGGCGATAACCGCGCCCAAAGTAACAAGGGTGACGCCCCAACCCGGCAAGCCTTCGACAAGGCTGAATGCGGCCTGTGTATCATGCGGTTCTGTCAGCCTGTAAAGCGATCCATCGGGGGACATGACTAGCGGATTTGCGATCATAAGCAGCGGCAGCAATGCCAGTATCGGGATCACTGCGATATCTTGGGTCAGCAGCACCGAAAACACGGATCGTCCGCCGCTGGTCTGCATCAGCCCTTTTTCATCAAGGGTCTGCAAAACAATCGCGGTGGATGACAATGCAAAAATAAGACCAACCGCCAAGGCGGTGCGCACATCGAGACCGATCAGCATAGATGCACCCATGATGCCTGCTGTCGTCAGTACAATCTGCAACCCGCCCAAGCCAATCAGGCGGCGGCGCATGTCCCACAACGCACGGGGTTCTAATTCCAGTCCGATGAGGAAAAGCATCATGACGACGCCAAATTCTGCGAAGTGCTGAATGTCTTTCGCTTCAGACCCAACAAGGCCGAACAGCGGGCCGATGATGATGCCTGCGCTGAGGTATCCCAGAACAGATCCAAGCCCCAAACGGGCGGCCAATGGCACGGCAATCACAGCCGCACCCAGATAAATTGTTGCTTGAAAGAGGAATGTTTCCATGTCGCCTTATCCGGTGGCGAGGGGCGGAAATCAACTGGTCAAATCAACCGGAAGGTAGCTGGAGGGCGATGGTTTTGCCGCGTTTGACGTAGTTAAGCGCACTGTCGCCGATGGCTGTAACACGGCCGCCGTCTAAGCTGCTGCCGATCTCGACCTTGACGTAGCGACCATTGGCCAAGCGGACCAAGGCACGGCGGTTGTTCGGGCGGCCGTACACGCCGATCAGATTTACATCCCGTAAGCGGATCGCATTGTTCAATGTGGCGGCCTGCGCGACGCTGCCCGCTGTTGTACCTGACGGGCGCGCGGGGGCGTTCGATACAGCAGCGGCTGGTTGTGCGGCTGCGGCACGGGCTATTTGTTGTGCCTCAATATCGCGCGCACGGGCGACAACGCGGGCAAAGTTTCTTGGCCGTGTGTCTGGTCTCCTTGATGCCGCGACAGCGCGTGCGGTCGCTGTGACAAACGGGCTTTCTGGGACCGCTTCCGCGATGGCTGCCATAACTTTGGTAATGTCAGGCGCTGTGGGGGCTGGCGCAACGGCAACGGTTGCAAGCCCTGCGGGACGGGTCTTGGGTCTTTTTGACGCGCGCACTGTGTCAGCCGCCACGGCGATTACCGTGTCTTGTGCGGGTGCCAAGCCTTCGGGGCGGAGCACAGGGCGCCGACCAGCTAGCGCCATAGCACCTGCCGTTGCTTCGGGGGCAATAGTGGTGTCTGGCGCTGGCAAGGTTGCGTAAGTTGGGCGCAATGGCGGTTTGCGCGGTGGTGGCCCTGCGAATACCAGAATCCCTTGTGGTGTGAGCGCCCCTTCTGGTGAGGCGCGGACCAGCCCATTTTCATCGCGGTCAAAGTCGGTACCGGGGGCAAGCGGGTTGGTGGGCGTCACGATCGTCAGGTCAGGTGACAAACCTGCGATCAGTGGCATTGCGGGTAAATCTAGCGAGAGCGAGGTTGCGGTCAGTTGCGGGAAACTGGCCGCGAATGTATCCCAGCGCGGCTCTAGCGGAAACCGTGGTGCGCGTTGCCAAACGCCTGTTGCGGCATAGATGCGGGCGGCTTGGGCGGGGCTGAGCACTTGGCCAGCCACGTCTTCGCGCAGTTGGGGCAGGGGCACAGCAACTGTTTCGGCCAATGCAGGGGCCACATCTACAGTTTCCGGAACTGCGGGTGTGGTCGGTAATATCTCGGGTAAAGGAATTTCGGCGGTCTCCAAAATACCACCAGTGCCAAACCCAAACCAATTGGCGACGTCTTCTTCCGATAAGGTCGATGCCCAAAAAGCCACCAGCGCCATGAAAAGCACCAAGATCGCGGTGAGGATTAGCCCAAGAAAACGAGGCTTACCACGAACAGGTTTGGCCTGTTTTGTGGCGAAAGCAGCAGCTTTCTTTTGCTTGCGGCTTTGGGGGTCGGGCGGCTGTTGTTCCGCGGCGGGTTTTCGGCGTGTCGCAAACCCGCCTTGTTCAGCCAAATCGTCTGCTAGAATAGGCGGTGCCGTGACGTCAGGTGCAGGCACTGAAACAGTGCTGGTTTCAACGCTTAGTTTTGGTGCGTCGCCAACATTTACCGTTGCTATGGGCGCAGGCGTGACGGCTGCGCGCGGAGTGAATAATATGTCGTCCTGCGCGGCGTCAGCTATTGTCACATCCTCGGGTATCGGCGGGACGATGCTTGCCGGATCGGCCATGCGCGGACGCGGTGTGAACAACGCGGCGGCGTCAGGCTGGGGGGGAATGACTGCGACACCGGTTTGGGCAAACGGGTGTGCGTCGCGGGTGATTGCGTGACCTGAACTGGCACCGGAGGCGGGCCCAAAGAAAACCTCTGACGTGAACGTCATGGGGACTGCAAGCGCCGTAAACACGGCCGGCGTGAACCCGTGTTCAGTCGCGAATGCCTCGGCTTCTTGCAGGGTTTCACGCGCAACTGCCGCGATATAGGTCCGCCCGCCATTGCGGTCAAAGTCCACAACCAATTCGTCAATTGCATATGGCGTGGCGTTTTCAAGCGCGGCCATGACGTCGCTCAACCCGGTTTGGGCGGTATCAAGCGTTATATATTTGATCTGCTCGTTTGGGATCAGCAACTTAACTTGCATATCCGATGGGTCCAACCGCACTGCTTCGGCGTGCAATCGGGCAAGCGTTGCATTCAAATCGGGGACGTCGATCGCCGTTTCACCAACAAGATGCCACCCATCCGGTACGCGTTGGAAAAGGCGAATGCCTTCGGAAGAAAGGGAGAGGGCGAAATTTGTCGTCATATTCACTATCTAACACGTTGATGGGGTTGGGTGAAATCTGATCCTTGGCTCCGCCAAGGTCTATAGCAAGAATTCGCCAAATCCAAGTATTTGCAGGTGCACACCCAACCAAACAGATGCAGGCTATGTCATAAGAGTATGAAAACAGTAAAGGATTATGACGATGACACATAGATTGCTATTGGCTTTTGCGCTTTGCAGCGGCGGAATGTTTGGGGCAACGCAGGCAATAGCAGAGGCGGTGCAGCCCCAAATGCGGGTGCAAGGCGAGGGCCGGATCGTGGTCGCACCTGATATGGCACGCATCACTCTTGGCGTTGTGCAAGAGGCCAAAACAGCCACTGACGCCATGGATGCCATGAGCATCGCCATGGCTGCGGTGATGGAACAGATGGCGGCTGCTGGAATTGACCCAAAGCATGTGCAAACCGGATCGCTGCGGCTTGATCAACGATACGAGAATTTTGATGGCGGGCCGCGCAAGCCCGTAGGCTACGCCGCTTACGGTGATATTCAGGTGCAGGTCTTTGATCTGGACAATCTGGGTGCAGTGTTGGATGCGGCGGTCCGTGACGGTGCCAACCAGATGAACAGTCTGCGTTTTGACGTGGCCGACAAGGCGCCCCATCGGATTGCAGCACGCCGTGCCGCCGTGGCTGATGCGCGCGAAAAGGCCGAAGTTTACGCAGATGCGGCAGGCATCGAACTGGGCGCAATCATTTTGATATCTGAGGGAGGGACTGCATCACTTCCATCACCGATGATGGCAGAAGCATCGTTTGACAGTGCAAGCCGATCGGTTCCCATCGCGGCAGGACAGCTGTCAATCGGGGCAAGCATTTCGATGGTTTGGGCATTGGCCGACTAAGCGGCCCACGCGTGACGCGGGCCGCTTTGATAAGTTAGGTCGTCGCCTTGGCCAAAGCCTGATCCAAGTCGGCCATCAAGTCATTGGCGTCCTCAATCCCGATTGACAGACGGACGATGCCCGGTCCTGCACCTGCGGCCTCTTGCTGCTCAAGGGTCAGCTGACGGTGTGTCGTGCTGGCGGAGTGGATAACCAAGCTGCGCGCATCGCCAAGGTTGGCGACGTGGCTGAAAATTTCAAGGTTATCAACAAGCTTGATGCAGGCATCATAGCCGCCTTTGACGGCGATGGTGAACAAAGCACCGGCGCCCTTTGGGCAGATTTTCGGGACCAGTTTGTGATACGGCGACGATGGCAGGCCCGCGTAAGTCACATACTCAATGCGTGGATCGTTCTCGAGCCACGTCGCGATCTTGACCGCGTTCTCAACATGCCGGTCCATGCGCAGTGACAAGGTTTCGATTCCCATCAGCGTATAGTGTGCAGCCTGCGGGTTCAGCGTCATGCCGAGGTCGCGCAGGCCAATTGCAATGCTGTGGAACGTGAATGCAAGCGGGCCGAATGTTTCAGCGAACTTGAGGCCGTGGTAGGCTGGTTCTGGCTCGGACAGGGACGGGAATTTGTCATTCGCGGCCCAGTCGAATTTCCCGGAATCGACGACGCAACCCCCCATAACAGTCCCGTTGCCGGTCAGATATTTGGTGGTGGAATGCACAACCAATGTGGCGCCGTGTTCAATCGGGCGGCACAGGTACGGTGTTGCAGTCGTGTTATCGACGATCAGCGGAATACCCGCGGCGTCCGATACGGCAGAAATCGCATCAAGATCGGTGATGTGACCACCGGGGTTGGCGACGGCTTCGCAGAATACAGCGCGGGTGTCGTCGTCAATGGCCGCAGCGACAGCATCAATATCGTCAAAATCAACGAACTTAGCGGACCAACCGAAACGTTTTATTGTCTGGCTAAACTGCGTGACGGTACCGCCGTACAGGCGGGTTGAGACAACGACGTTTTTGCCGGGTGTCATCAACGGGAACAGGGCCATCAGCTGGGCGGCATGACCTGATGAACAGCACACAGCACCTGCGCCGCCCTCGAGTGTGGCAATGCGTTCTTGCAATGCAGCGACCGTCGGGTTTGTCAGGCGGGAATAGATGTATCCAACTTCTTGCAGGTTAAACAACGCGGCTGCGTGATCTGCATCGCGAAATACATAAGCCGTTGTTTGGTAGATTGGCACCTGACGGGCACCTGTTGCTGGATCAGGGCGTGCGCCCGCGTGTATTTGCAGCGTGTCAAAGCCGTAAGTTGTTTCTTCAGACATTGGGCTGTCTCCGTTTGAAATTTCGTTCCCAAACAGTAATGGTAAACCTGACCGCCCTGCAACTGGGCAAAGTAAAAAGGATCACCCCATGCCTGTTCCGTTCCATCTTGCGTTTCATGTTCTTAATCTGGACGAGGCACGGGAATTTTATTCCGGTGCACTGGGGGCGGTTGAAGGGCGATCAACTGACACATGGGTTGATTTTGACTTTTTCGGGCATCAACTGAGCCTTCATCTGGGCGAGCCGTTTGCAAATGCAACCACAGGGATGGTCGGTGATCATTTGGTGCCGATGCCCCATTTCGGTGTGGTTTTGCCGCTGGATGCGTGGAATGTGCTCGCTGGACGTCTGGAAGACCGGCAAACAGATTTCATCGTCGCGCCATCGGTCCGGTTTAAGGGCGAGGCAGGCGAGCAATGGACCATGTTCTTTCGTGATCCGTCAGGTAACCCGATTGAGATCAAAGGGTTTGCCGAAACCGCGGGAATATTTGCGCGCTAACGGACCCAGAACCCAGCAGATTTGATCCGGTTGCGGATCTGCCTTTCACGTGGTGGCATATCCGCGCGGTCAAACATTGCGCGGACTTTCTGGCCACGCCCCTGATAAATCATGCGCTTATACGCATCATATTGCTTGAGCCATTTCTTAATTTTGTTGGGGGCGGCGACGGTTTCCATCATGGCGACAGCTTGATCCGTCTCGCGGGCATAAAACAGCGGGAGCAAGCGGTAATGACAGGTCACAGCCCCGTCTAATCCGTCCAGTTCGGGGGCAGGGCGGCCGCCGCCAAAGCTGTGAATGACCAATGGCAGAACAACCTGATCAAGCCACGGGTCAAGCGATTGAAGCACCAACGCATCCGGGCGGTCGTCGCGAACAGCCAGCGCATATTCAAGGAAACGCGCACCAAAAGCGGCAGGGTCCGCACCGAAAAACCATCCGGCGTTAAAATACATATAGCGCTGCCAGTATTCGTCGGGTTGCGACAGATCGAGCGTGCTTTCGAATTCGAGATCAAACTTGTCGTAAAGTGATTTCCAAATCGCGGTGTAGCCGGGCCAATAGAGTTCTTCCTCGGGCCACGTGCCTTCGCGCTTCATGGATGCGGCGGGCTTGGTAAAATCAAAAGGGATGCTTTCGACATCGCCAAGAATCAGCGTGTCGGTGTCAAAAAATACAAACGGCTCGCCTGTGGGCATCGCAGCGAGGCCTTCGATTTTGTTGCCATATGGGTATGACTGGCCAAAGTGGACGGATTGGAACGGTGCGATTTCGGCGCCTAACCCTATGAGAACATCGCGAATTTCGTCGGACATCCGCGGGTCTTTTTCCCAATTGGGGCCGGGTTGGGGTTCTGTGACGATGACGCGGCCCTGAAAGTTAGGGCTGTTTTCGCGCAAGCTGGCCAGAAACAGCACAGCCTCGTACTGCAGCCGGCCTGCTTGACCGACGATCATAATGTTAAACGGCTGCTGCACTGCCTGTTTTCGCGCCATCTTATGGGCTCCGCGTTATTGTTGGAGGTACTATAGGGGGCAATTGGGCAATGCAAAACCCGCAACGCACCGATACAGATAGCTGTGTTCGGAATAGCACGATCATCTTTGGTCTCGCGGGACAAGTGGTGGTGGAGCCAGTCACGTTCGACCTGATCTTTGATTACTTGCCTGATTTCCGGGGAAACAACGCACACATAGCCGGGAATATGGTTTTCGGACGCTAGACCCGGGAAGCGGGATGAGCGCATGTCCATTGTTGCCGACGCGGGTCTGTTCGTACAGCTTCGTATCTGGCTTGCCCGCGTCGCTCGCGCATGTCGTTCGCCGCATGAGGCGTTCACAAGGTTCTTGCCAGTGCTGCCAAGCCCATCAGAAGCAAGCCGGTACAAAAAGGCGCAAGTCTGGCAACCCGCGCGGCAGGCCCAAGGGCGAAAAGAACAAAAAGCCCGCACCGTTTCTGTGCCGATGGCACGGCCTATTATCCGGTCAATGGCCGTGAACGCGGTCAAGGGGCAACACCGATCCCAGCGTTTGTTGACGGAGTTGCTAGGGGGGGTGGAGCCTCAAGATCTGGCGCTGCACAATGCCCCGCGTGCAGTCGCGATTGCGTACAAGATCGGTTGGGAGCATGAATTTGCGCGGCGTGCAAAACACGGGCTTACCGGTCTGCAAGCCCCCTACTGCTGAAGTGGTCTTGCTTTTTAGGACAGGTGTGCGGCTTTGCTAAGATGCATCCGGTTTGTGGTCATGCCGCGTATTGGAAAGCCGCCAGATCAAAACCTTGGAGGTTGCCAAGTCCATGATTGGGCCGCGTGATTGCCAGCTTTCTCAGCAGGGACATCTTAGCATGCGTCCAATTTTGCCGGACCATTTCACTATGTGAGCCTCGAGACAGGCTGATGGCAATGAACAAAGCGGTCGTTTGCCCCAAAATAGTCATCATCGCGCCAACAGATCGATAAGGAGGGCCTTCAACGACCACGCTAAACGCAGGCATGGCCCTCTCTAGCAGAACTCAAACCACTTAATCATGCAGCGCTTGCGGCGTTTTCCAAATCGCTGCAAAAAGCGAGGCTGCTGACAAGAGGTTCGCTAATGCTATTCCAGCGTAAAGCCATCCTGGAACATCTCCGAGCGCCCAGATCCTGCTGACCGCCATGATTGTTCCAATCAAGATTACGATGAAAACGATATAGGCCATCAAACGCCAGCCTTGAAACAACCCGTAGGCAAAGCCAGCATAGACAATACCGATCGGCAGTAGCTGCAGTGCGTCTGCGCGAAAACCGCCCACCACAAAGGCAAGAATATGCAACCCGGCAGACAGAGCGGTGAAATTTGCTCCCCAGCGCAGCGCATTTTTGGATTGCGTCATGTCAGACCTCACTCATCATTTTCACAGGGATACCCCGCGACACCCCATGCAAGGACATCGTTGACGTGCTCTTGCAGGCTGAACGGCGCGGGTTCGCGTCCGCCGCCCGGGTTCCATGCCCAATGCAATATCAAATCGTGGTCAAGATGGCCTGCAATCTCGTTAAAGTCGCGGCCCCCGTTGCGGTCTGGATCACGCAGTTGGTTGCATATTTCGACCCCGGATTTGCCAAACCATTCTGCCTCAACTGGCGGTAATCGCCAGTTCGTCGCAACCTGCGGGGCGGCATGCGGCATGTCGTTGTCGCCTTCACGGTAGGTGTGGCAAGCGCTGCACTGCAAATATTCAGCGCCAATGCGGCTTTCGCCCGCATTGATATTCATCCCGTGCGGACCTGCCACGCCGTAACTTGGTCCGGACCACATGGGGATGTTATCGGCCCCGACGTGGCAGTTTGAACAGCGCGGATGCGACGTTACTTCGTAGATACGCTGCCACGCTTCGAACCCGTCTTGGCGGCTGATGGATCCTTCGGCGGGAGGATTTATCGTGACGTTTTCGCCTTCGGCGAAAGCGGCCAAGGCAAGCGAGGTTACGAGAAGCGTTGCGGTCGCTGTCTTGATTTTCCACCCCATCAAACAAAATCCACGAATTTATTGAACGGCATTTCGCGCAACCGCTTACCGGTTGCATCAAAAATTGCACTGGCCAAAGCCGCTGCTGCGGGTGGAACAGGCGGTTCACCGACCCCGCGAATTTTTTCCGCGTTTTCAAGTCCGCGCACGATGATCTCTGGCGTTTGGAAAATTCGCATGCCTTCAGCAGCATGATAATTTGTCTGCTCGGCCATTCCATCGGCATAGGTGATTTCAGAATTGATCGCATGGCCAAGTGCCCAGACAACACCGCCTTGCACCTGATTTTCAAAGTTAATTGGATCAATGATCTTGCCCACGTCCGCGACAACATAGACCTTATCAATCTTGATGCCGTTATTGGTGATGGAAATATCGACGACCTCTGCTGTCGGGACCCCGAAACTTTCAACCAGCGCGAGGCCGCGCCCTCGGTTTGGCCCCAGATCCACGCCCCAATTCGCCATCTCTGCCACAGTTTCCAGCACGGCGCGATGGACAGGATGGTTCACAAGCCGCAAGCGTTCCTCCATGGGGTCGGCACCCGCGCGGCGGATCAGTTCATCCAATGTGTTTTCTGCAAAGAAACCAGCATGACTGGCGCCGACGGACCGCCAAGAGCTGATCGGTCCAAGTTCGGGCACACGGTAGCCACGCACCCGAAGATTTGGGATATCATAGGGCATGTTCCACGCGCCTGCGACGATCTGCGCGTCCGGGCCGGGCATGGTCTGGCCCATACGACCACCTTGCGACGCGACGACCGACGGCGCCGCAATATCAAGAGACAGCGCGATGATTTGTCCGTTCGCGACTGCACCCTTCGCACGTGACATGGCAATTTGACGAGGGAAATCCTGCAAGAAATCCTCTTCCCTGCTGTAGGTCATCTTGACTGGCGTGCCCGGCATGGTCATGGCCACTTCGGTTGCTTGCTTGATGTGTTCGAACTCCAAGCGGTGACCAAAGCTGCCCCCTGAGAATTGGTTGTGGAAAGTGACCTGTTCGGCCTCAACCCGCGCGACACGAGCCACTTGTTGCTGTACGAAACGCGGCATCTGGTGTCCCGTCCAGACCTCAACACCGCCCGCAGTTACCAGAACAGTTGCGTTCAACGGTTCAAGCGGTTGGTGAGCCACGTAAGGCGCACGGTTTTCAATATCAATGACTTCGGATGTCGAGAGTATTGCATCAACATCTCCGTCAGCGCGCCATTCATCATCAAGGCGTTCGTCGATGAAACTGGCGGCAACCTCGGCCCAATGGCCATCCATCTCTGCCGGGTAAGGGGCAGGTCCCCAGTCGACGTCAATCGCGTTCACCGCTTGAATCGCGCGCCATGTGTTATCCGCGACGACACCAACCCCGTTCTTGATGGGAACAATTGCTTTTACGCCGCGCATGCTTTTAGCAACGGTAGCGTCGAAACCGATCATCTCTGCGCCTTTGCGGGGATTGACCCTGACAGATGCATGGACCATTCCATCAAGTTCAATATCGATGCCAAAGGCCTGTGCCCCTGTTGATTTCGCAGGTATATCGGTCCGCATCATAGGCTTGCCGACCTTGGTCCACGTGGATGGATCGCGCAGCGCAACATGAGCAACGGGCGCGATCCTTGCTGCGTCTGCGGCAAGATCAGTATACGCAATCGTAGTCCCGTCAGGGAGTTCAACCGCGCCGTTTGCGGTCTTGAGCTGATCAACAGGCACACCTGTGCGCTGACTTGCGGCGGCTTTGATCGTCTCGCGTGCGACCGCGCCTGCCATCCGCAATTTCTCGTACTGGTCTGGCATAGAGGTCGATCCGCCTGTCGCCTGAATACCGATCAGCTTCACCACGGCACCCACCACGTCACGCATCGTCTCAGCCACAGAGCCATCGTCGAAAGACATAAAGGGTACACCTTCGTCGGCAAAGGCTGTGTTGTAATAAGCAGCGGAAGGTTCACCAAAGCTCAGCGTGGCTTGTTCAACCTCGATATCCAGTTCTTCGGCGATAAGGGCTGCCTGCGCCGATTGTACGCCCTGACCAATATCAGCGTGTGGAACGATCAGCGTGATCTTACTAGATGTGAGTTTGACGTACGGATTGAAGGCCGCTTCGCCATCACCCAATCCTGCAGTCAGGGGATTTTCATGAGGCCGAGCCGCCATGAAGGTCCCAAAGGCCACGCCGCCGAGAATAGTAGCAGACCCGATAAGAAATGATCGACGGCCAATTGTTTTCAAACGCCCCATGCTTCAGGTCTCCTGCAGTTTGGTTGCGGCTGTTTTTACGGCCGCGCGAATCCGCGGATACGTGCCGCAGCGACACAAGTTGCCACTCATAACAATGTCGATCACATCATCCGACGGCTCGGGGTGCATCTCCAATAGGGCTGCTGCCTGCATGATTTGACCAGACTGACAGTAGCCGCATTGTGCGACTTGATGCTCGATCCAGGCGTCTTGCACCGCATGCAAGGCCTCCGGCATTCCGAGCCCTTCAATCGTTACAACATCAGTGCCCTCTGCGGTTGCGGCGGCAACCTGACAACTTCGAACGGCGACACCGTCCATATGAACCGTGCAGGCACCACATTGTGCGATACCGCAACCATACTTTGTCCCCTTCAACCCCAGTTCATCCCGAAGCACCCACAGCAATGGCATGTCATCTTCGACATCCACCTCGCGTTCATCGCCATTCACCAGCAGTTTCATAGGATCGGGTCTCCATGCATTGTACAAATAGGCATTAAAAGTCTAATTGACTGAGTTGCGCTGGCATGTCAAATGAATTTCATGACCGAAAATAGCCACATGATCGTTACTGCAGCCGCAAATATGTTTGCCCGATACGGCTATTCCAAGACGACCATGGGCGATATTGCGGCGGAAGCAGGTGTCGCGCGTCAAACGATCTACAATGCGTTTTCCGGCAAGGAAGAGATCTTGCGCGCTGTCTGTCGGAAAGAAGGTGAAGATACCTATGCTGCGGTGATGGCGGCTTGGGCGGATGCTGAGGCCATTAGTGAGAAACTAGACGCATTCCACTTATTTGGCCCAATAAGATGGTTCGAAGCCGTCCGTGCCACACCCGATTGGGCTGTGTTAATGGACGGTTTAAACAAAATATCATCCGAAGAGATGTCCGTCATTTCACATCAATGGCGAGCGGCTATTACTGAGATGCTACAAGCCGACACACCCCAAGGCACCGCCGCATCATTGAGCCTTCATGACATTGTGGATTTCTTCTATTCCACCAGCCTCAATGCGAAATACGGCGTCGATGACATCACGCAATTGCGAGCACGTCTGGCAACAATCAAGGTCGCGACACTCGTGCTGCTTCAAGAGTCAAGCGCGGTGCATCCAGCTGCCAGCGATCATATGTCGCCCTGATGTGCCTCTTGGTTATGGCATCAGTCCAAAAGCAGTAAAGCCACGATAATTGTCGGTGGTGCTCACCCATCGAATTGGGGATGTGTCCGGCACTTCGGTCATTCTGCTAGCTAAAATGCGGGGCCCGGACACTGCACTCGCCGTTAAAAGGCATAAGCCCCAATTAAAAAGAACGACGCACTTTCGTGGTTATGGCTGCGGAGTTGCCACTGTCCAAAGTGCAAATCTGTCTTGACCTTGCCGATATAAAGCGCAGGCTGACGTAAAGCCACCAACTTGGAGGAACAACGATGAGCCGAACGCTTCGGAAATCAATTCTGCTAGGCGGGGTCATTTCTATGACGGCGCTTGGTGTACAAGCCGAGTCCTTTCACTGGGCATCTACGACTGACCCGCAGACAATGGATCCACATGCCGTCAACTCGGCGCCTGTCCTTTCGTTCCTGAATAACGTCTACGAAGGCCTCGTTCGCCGCGGCCAAGACATGGCGATTGAACCATCGCTGGCAACATCGTGGGAACCGATGGTCGGGGACAATGGCTGGCGGTTTAATCTGCGCCAAGATGTCACCTTCCAAGACGGGGCTGCTTTCACTGCAGAAGATGTCATGTTTTCGTACCAGCGCGCTTCGAACGAAGCCGCAGACGTTCGGTCATGGTTTTCACCAGTAAGCGAAGTGCGCGTTGTTGATGATTTCACAATCGACTTTGTGACGTCTGCGCCTAACCCGCTGTTTCCATCATCAATTGCCAACTTCATGATCCTCGACAAAGACTGGGCAACAGCGAACGACGCAACCTTGCCCGCGCGCGATGCTGAGAACTTTGCGACGATGAATGTGAACGGAACAGGTCCCTTTACTCTTTCGAGCCGTGATCCAGGGGTCAAGACGGTATTGGCGCCACACGCAGCATGGTGGGACACTGCGCAGCACAACGTGACGGAGGCGACATTTACCCCAATCGGCAACAGTGCGACCGGCTTGGCGGCTCTTTTATCGGGCGAGATCGATTTTATTCAACCGATCCCCTTGCAAGACGTTGCTCAAGTTGAAAGCCGCGATGGCTTTAAGGTGCTTGAGGGCGAAGAAACCCGTGTCATCATGTTTGGCTTTGGCCACGAGCATGACACGCTGCTGTATTCTTCTGACGTCACGGATGCGAACCCGTTCGCTGATCCCCGTGTTCGTTTGGCCGCGGCACATGCTATTGATCTCGCGTCCATTGATCGCGTGCTTTTCCGTGGTAAAATTGAAGGTGCCAGCCAATTGGTGCCAGCTAACATCTCTGGCTACTCGGATGCGAACGCAGATCGCCCAGCTTATGACCCGGAAATGGCCAAGTCATTGCTGGCAGAGGCTGGCTATGCAGACGGCTTTAGTTTTGGTCTTAAGTGTCCCAACGATCGCTACATCAACGACGAAGCACTTTGTCGCGCTGCTGCATCAATGTTCGCGGCCGTGGGGTTGGACGCCGACCTTTCTACGGGCCCTGTACGTGACTACTGGCCACAGCTTCGTGAAGATGATTTTGATATGTACCTTCTGGGATGGTCGCCCGGTTCGTTCGACATGGAGCACCCAATCCGCTTCCTGATGCACAGCCAAGACGATGAAAAGAAGCTTGGTTCATGGAACTTTGGCAACTATTCTAACGCCCGCGTTGATGAATTGCTGCCACTGATCCAGCAAGAGATCGACGCAGATGCCCGTCAAGCGATGGTCGACGAGGTCGTGTCGATCACCCAAGACGAAGTCGCTTATATTCCACTTTATACGCAGCCCCTTATCTGGGCCGCGAAAGACAATATCGACCTGACGCAACGGTCCGATAACTTCTTTATGCTGCGTTGGGTCACAGTGAACGAGGCGAATTAGAAAAGTAGAAAGGCAATGGTATATTTCATCGTCAAGCGACTGGTCCAGTCCGCCTTTGTCATGCTTGCCGTTGCCTTTCTGGCCTTCTCGCTTTTTCGATTTGTCGGCGATCCGATCACACAAATGACGGGCGTCGAAACGTCAGTCGCCGATCAGGAACGTCTGCGCGAAGACCTTGGCCTTAACGACCCTTACGCCTTGCAGTTTGCTCGCTTCACGGGAGACATGCTAAAAGGTGATTTTGGCTTTTCCTACCGGACCCGACAACCTGTCGCCGAGATGATCGCAACGCGTATCCCCGCAACGCTGGAACTTGGCATCGTAGCTCTACTGATTTCGCTTTTGGTGGGAATTCCGGCGGGCGTTTACACCGCGCTTCGACCACGCGGGATCGCCACGCAGGCAATTCTAATGGTAACACTCGTTGGTGTGTCGATCCCGACCTTCGTCATTGGGATCATGCTGATTTTCTTCTTTGGCGTGCAGCTTGGTTGGCTCCCAACGTTCGGGCGGGGGGGCACTGTTCGCCTTGGAGGCTGGGAAACATCCTTTCTTACAGTGGACGGTTGGCGCGCTTTGATCCTGCCGGCGTTCACATTGGGCGTTTACCAACTCACGCTGACGATGCGCTTGGTCCGCGCCGAGATGATGGAAGTCATGCGTTCCGACTATATTCGTTTCGCGACGGCGCGCGGCGTCCCAATGAACCGTTTGTATTTTAAGCACGCATTGGCCAATACCATGGTGCCGGTGATCACGATTATCGGCCTACAATTTGGCGGCGTCATCGCGTTTTCTATCGTCACAGAAAGCGTATTCCAATGGCCTGGCATGGGGCTGTTGTTCCTAGAGTCCATTCGCTTCGTCGATATCCCCGTGATGGGTGTCTACCTCGTGGTCATCGCGTTTTTCTTCGTACTCGTGAACCTAATTGTCGACATGCTTTATGTGGTGATCGACCCGCGATTGCGAATAAGGGACGTGTCGTAGTGTTGGCATTTATCAAACGATACGAGGGGCTGTGGTTGTTCAGCCGATCGCCCGCAGTGATCCTTGCGGCGATAATGGCATTTGGGATCATTCTGGGCGCCATCCTCGCGCCATGGATTGCGCCGATCAATCCCTATGATCTGGCGTCTTTCTCTTTGATGGACGGGTTGTTGCCGCCCGTATGGGACGAGTTCGGGTCAGAGAAATTTTTACTCGGCACCGATGATCAGGGCCGTGATATGATTTCATCTATTTTATATGGTGCGCGGTTGTCCCTGATCATCGGTATCTCAGCGATGACCATTGCGACCGTATTGGGTGTGGGGCTGGGTCTTGCAGCGGGCTATTTTGGTGGCCGGTTTGATGCAATTGTGATGCGCATCGCAGATATTCAACTGGCCTTGCCTGCGATCCTGACGGCCCTTTTGATCGACGGCATTGCCCGTGGTATTTTGCCACCAGAGATGCAGCAAAACCTGCGCGTCACCGTACTGATAATCGCGATTGCTTTGTCGCTCTGGGTGAACTTTGCGCGGACTGCTCGCGCATCGACCTTCGTGCAGATGAACAAGGAATATGTGCAAGCTGCCTTAATACAGGGTCAACATCCGTTGCGGGTCATGTTCGTGCATATCTTGCCCAATATCCTTGGACCGCTGTTGGTGATTATGACCGTTGATTTGGCCTCGGCGATATTGCTTGAGGCGACACTTTCGTTCCTTGGCATTGGCTTGCCTGCGGATAGCCCGTCCCTTGGAACATTGATCCGGATTGGCATGCAATTCTTGCTGTCGGGCGAGTGGTGGATTTTGTGGATCCCGACGTTGTTCTTGGTCGCATTGGTTGTTTCGATAAATGTACTTGGCGACTTTTTGCGCGATGTATTTAATCCGAGGTTGCGCTGATGCTAAGGGTCGAAAATCTCACCGTTAAGTTCCCGTCACGTTTTGGCGATGTCACAGCGGTTGAGAACATGGCAATGGCCATTGCACCGGGAGAAATTCACGGATTGGTTGGCGAAAGCGGTGCAGGTAAGTCTACAGTGGGTGCCGCAATCATTGGACTGCTCCAACCACCTGGTTTTGTGGCTGACGGGACGCTGCAATTGGGCGATGTCGACCTGCGTGCGCTAGATCGGTTCGAGGCGCACGCGCTGCGCGGTAAACGTGTCTCGATGATTTTCCAGGACCCGCAAACCAGCCTGAACCCGTTGATGAGAATTGAAGACCAACTGGTCGAAACTATCTTGGCCCACGAAGATATTTCTGCCGACGCCGCCCAAAGCCGTGCTATTGATCTGCTGGAAGAAATGGGGATCGAAGATGCTTCCAGTCGCATGCGGTCTTATCCACATCAGTTTTCTGGCGGTATGCGCCAACGCGTGGTCATCGCCTTGGCAATTTGCACGAACCCCGAACTGATCATTGCGGATGAACCGACGACGGCTCTGGATGTTGCTGTTCAAAGCCAGGTCTTGGATTTGATCCGTAGACTGGCAGACGTACGCAAAGTGGGTTTCATGCTGATCACCCACGACATTGGTGTCATTGCCCAGATTGCAGATACCGTAACCATGATGCGGCGTGGCAAGCGAATTGAGAGTGGGCCTACGGCTGAGGTTTTGGGGAACCCAAGTCATGCCTATACCAAACAGTTGATGGATGCGGTTCCACCTTTGGACCGTAAGATTGATCGCTTTCGTGTGCCTAAAGACGAAGAAATTGACGCGACCGGTCAAGGCGATGCGGCAAGGGCATGGTTGTTAGGAGCCGAGCGGGAAACCGCAGTTGGCCTGACGCTAGAGGGTATAGCTGTCAGTTTCCCCGGCGTTCGAACTTCGATGTGGCAAAAGCCTGCGCCCCATATTGCCTTACAAGACATTAGCTTCGTCGTCCGCCCTGGGTCGATCATGGGTATTGTTGGAGAAAGCGGCTCTGGTAAGTCAACGCTGGCAAAAACGCTGACGGGATTGATCAAACCGTCAGACGGAACGATGACTTTAGCTGGTGCGCCGTTGCCCGGTGGGGGCGCGCGCGCGCGCAAGCACCCCTCGCGGCAGTTGATCCAAATGGTGTTTCAGGATCCATATTCATCGCTTAATTCGCGTCATCGCGTCGGTACTATTCTGGCAGAACCACTTTGGCTTTATGGATTGGTCACGGATAAGGAGGAACGTCGTAAGCTGTGTATCGACATGCTTCGCCTCGTTGGGATGTTGCCAGAAGCAATTGACAAGTACCCACATCAGTTTTCAGGTGGGCAACGCCAACGCATTGCAGTCGCCCGTGCGCTTTTGGCGCGGCCTAAAGTCCTGATCTGCGATGAGCCAACGTCTGCACTCGACGTCTCTATTCAGGCGCAGCTTTTGAACCTTTTGAAGGACCTGCAAGCGTCTTTTGGACTTACGGTTCTGTTTATCAGTCACAATCTTTCAGTTGTCCGGCAAATGGCAGATGACGTTGTTGTGCTGCGCAACGGACGTATTCAGGAACAAGGTCCTTGCGCAACGATCTATGAAACCCCGACCGCAGAGTACACGAAAGAGCTGTTGGCGCTCACGCCCGTTCTGCCAGCCGATTGGCGACCATGATTCGTAATACCTAAAGTCACATGCTGATTTTGAATGGCATCACAAAAGCTTTCCATGTCTCAAGAGTGTAGAAAGGGGCCAATTCCGCCAATCGCAAGTTCGCGCGATCCAAAGAAGCATATCGTTGTATCCCAGATTTTAGACCGGGCTATAATATCTGATGCAGTCGTTTTTCATCCGCGGCACGGTACGGGAGCATGACCGTATCGTAGGGTTTAAGCGTGCGGTAGAAGAGATTTGGCTCTATCTTGCCTGCTTCCAATACTCCGGCTTTTGCCTCATTCAATGCACCAGTTACGCCCAACTGCTCAGGAATTTGCGCGGCTTGCACCAGATCGGGCTGCCTGGCTTCACTGCTGGCATTGGCGGTTGCTGCCACTTGCCCGCTAGGCTTCAGGGGGTGGGGGACGTTAGTTTGGTTTTGGACCGAAATTTCCATGTACATGCTCCGGTTTCGATAGCGTTAAAATAAAGCCCAACGATCCCACTTTTTCTTTACGATCTTGTTAAGGAATCCTGTACAATATGAAGAAATTTGTTCCAACTATTCAATGTTTTGGCGTCACCAATGCCTGCTTCACTCGTATTTGGATGACACATCGACACATCTAGCGAATGTCCACAATCCGCCCACCTTGCACGTCGCGTTTATGCTGCGCCCGGCTTAATCGAACGGCAAGAAAGGGCTGGGAGCATGCGTTCGTAGCCGGGTGCATGAACCGTCGGTTTGGGCCGAATACGACTTCGACCAGCTTTGCTGTGTAATCACAGCCTGATACATGGGTCTGCCCTTGCGCAGGTAAAACTGCTTTGATCGCCGGTTGTGAAAAAACCGCTGGACGTGAGTTGCCACGCAGGCGCGCGCACAGAGTAACAACCCTCCCAAATTTCCCGCCCGTTTGATGCGACTGGCGCCATCAGCGGCGGTAGGGCGTTCTTGCGCGGCGCACTTTGCAATATCCTGCACAATCCGACTGATATCGGCAAGCTGCGCCGCGAGGCAGAGCTGCACGAAGGGCTTCAGGACGCGGTTTTAGATAAAACCATCTGGCAGCGTGTCCAGAACCGGCTGGCGGATCATGGCGGCAAGAAAATTGTTGCAGGTTGACGTTCTATTACGCGGGCTTTCGATGGCGTTTTGTTTGATGCAAGGGGTCGGCTGATGCGGGTGACCTACGTCAACAAGTCGGTGCGCAAAACGGACATGATCCGGACGCGGCGGTATTGGTCGGACACAACAGCTGTATCCGGTTCCAAAGCCCGAACGGGCGTCGAGAGTTTGCCGGCAAATCAGATTGAACGCGTTGTCCCAAGCGGGCTGGCAACGTGGCTGTCCGATGCTGGCGGTCTAACTCCCGCCATATCACGGTAATATAAACACTATTTTTGCTATGCATACTTCGTGCGGTTTAAGGGAGACTGAGTGGTGGGCGACCCTGGAATCGAACCAGGCGTGCGTCTCCGCGAGAGAGTTACAGTCTCCTGCCACACCTTGCGGCCTGTCGCCCACTAAGGCGCTGACTAAACGTGACCTCTGACAGGGTCAACTGGAAAATGCAGTGATTTTGCCAGTGGGTTCACAGTCATGGCAAACTAGGCTACGTCGTGGCTGAAATCGCGCCCAAACGGGCCGTATAATAAAGGGATGCCGAGATGGAAAAGCCGAAGTGGGTTATTGAAAAAGAACAAGCCAAGCGGGTTGCCGCGAATGAAACGATCTGGCTGTTCGGTCTTCATGCGGTGCGTGATGCGTTGATGAACCCGCGTCGCGAACGTTTACGGCTTGTTGTGACTCGCAATGCGCTGGACCGTTTGGGCGATGCCGTTGGTATCAGCGGGATGGAGCCTGAAATTTCTGATCCGCGTAAATTTGCAGCGCCGCTTGATCCGCAGTCGGTGCATCAAGGGGCGGCTTTGGAAGTTAAACCGCTTGATTGGGGGACATTGGAAGATGTTGCCGTGGGCGGCGCAGGCGATGATAGCCCACCGCGTATTGTGTTGCTTGATCGTGTAACCGACCCACATAACGTAGGTGCAATTTTGCGGTCAGCCGAAGTATTTGGTGCCCGCGCTGTGATTGCGATGCAACGCCATGCTGCGCCAGAAACTGGCGCGCTAGCGAAAACCGCCAGTGGTGCGATGGAACGTCAACCTTATCTGCGGGTGCGTAACCTTGCTGACACAATGACTGCGCTTAAAGAAATGGGCTTTTTCATAATTGGCCTCGAAGGCACAGCGGAACAGACGATTGATCAGGCTGTTGAAGGCAAGCGCGACCGCGCAATTGCATTGGTGATGGGCGCCGAAGGTCCGGGTTTGCGCGAAAAGACGGCTGAGACCTGCGATGCGCTGGTACGCATTGACGCAGCAGGTGGATTTGGATCGCTCAACGTCTCAAATGCCGCCGCCGTGGCCCTATATGCTGCAAGAGGAACCAAGTAGGAGAAATACCAATGCCCTCTGTCAAAGTGGCGACCTGTTGTTACTGCGGCACCAAGGCGGCGTTGGTTTTATCGGGCGATGTGCGTCATGAGTTGGCTTGTTCCACCTGTGGCGCACCGCTTAGCCAGATGAAAATGTTACGAAGTCAGCCCGCTCTGGTGACTGCGCCTACGGCGGCACCCACCCGCCCACGCCCTCAAAAGGCGCGGAAAGATTCTGACAAACCCAAGCGGAATCGTCCCAAAAAGAAGATTAAATTCAGTGTCTTGGGTCGTAAAGCCCTGCATGAGATTTGGGATGTGATCGAAGATATCTTTGATTGAAACATTTCCCATGTATTGGTCACACCTTGGCGAGGGGACTTTATTTCATTGTCGATTGGGCGCACTTAAGACGCAGACATGACGCATTCTAATCGGAGACCTTTTTAATGTTAAACCGTCGTAAGCTGATCGGCCTGTTGGCTGCATCCCCTTTTATCGCGCGCCCTGCTTTTGCTGCCACGCCTTGGATTTATGCTGAGGATGGCTTGGCTATTCGGGGCACTGACCCCGTTGCTTATTTTGATGAAAATGGCCCTGTTGTAGGTCGTGTGGGTCATTCTTTGATGTGGAGAGGGGCCGCGTGGCGATTTTCCAGTGCTGCAAATATGGCCGCATTTGAAGCTGCGCCCGCCCGGTATGCCCCGCAATATGGAGGCTATTGTGCCTTTGCTGTATCTCAAGGCTATACGGCTTCGACGGATCCGAAGGCGTGGACTATTCATGATGGGAAGCTTTACTTGAACTATTCCAAGGGCGTACGCCGCCGTTGGGCGAAGGATATTCCTGGAAATGTTGCTCTTGGGAATGCAAACTGGCCAACGATTTTGAGCGCTTAGCACACGGGTGATCACAAATACCGGAGCGCTGCTGGTACTTCGGGTTCATGGTCATATGTAATCTATTGGAAAGGCCGTGTTTGGAACAATTGGCCTATTTCCATTCTGTCCCTCGTTCCAAAACTGCACCCAGATGTCGGTCTGGGTGCATTTTTTCCCAGATTTTTCGTGTAGGGTCCAGATATGACTGATTCAGATGAAAATTTACGTGAGATTTTGCGCCGCACCAAAACTGTGGCCCTTGTTGGAATATCAGCGAACCCTGTGCGCCCCAGTTATTTCGTAGCGCGTTATCTTAAGCTAAAAGGCATGCGTGTGATCGGTGTAAACCCCGGTCTTGCTGGGCAATCTCTTTTTGGTGAGACGGTCCATGCGGATTTGACCAGCATCCCTGAAGATGTTGATATGGTTGACATTTTTCGCCGTTCCGACGCTGTTGGTCCGATTGTGGACGAAGCACTTGCGCGCTGGCCACGT
Source organism: Yoonia sp. (assembly GCA_023955335.1). Taxonomy (GTDB): domain Bacteria; phylum Pseudomonadota; class Alphaproteobacteria; order Rhodobacterales; family Rhodobacteraceae; genus Yoonia. The sequence goes on along the minus strand of JAGSGF010000002.1, from coordinate 55,158 downwards.
TTGCAGACGGTGTGGATGCAGATTGGTGTTATCAACCAGCCTGCCGCTGAGGTGGCAAAAGCCCGCGGCGTGGACGTTGTGCAAAACCGTTGTCCCAAAATTGAATATCAACGCCTGTTTGGCGAGTTGCGCATGGGCGGATTTAATACGGGTGTGATTTCGTCAAAACTGTAATTTGGGGCCAGCCCCAAACCCCGACATATTTAGGCTCCGAAAAAGTCTAGAGCCGCGCTGCTTTTTCTGCGATGCCGGATGTGCCTTGGCGGCGAGCGAGTTCGGTCATGACATCGATGAGCGCGACGTCGCTGGCGGCAAGCAGCACGAGAAGGTGGTAGAGTACATCTGCCGCCTCTGAAGTCAGCGCTGTTTTGTCGCCTTTCACGGCCTCGATGATGGCTTCAATCGATTCTTCACCGAATTTTTCGGCGCATTTTTCAGGGCCCTTGGCGAGTAATTTCGCTGTCCAGCTGCTGTCTGGGTCGGCGGATTTGCGGGCTTCGATGATTTGCGCCAAGTCGTCGAGTGTCATGTCAGCCTCATGGGGATGCCAGCGGCGGCCATGTGGGCCTTTGCCTCGCCGATTGTGTAAGTGCCAAAGTGAAAGATTGACGCCGCAAGGACGGCGGATGCATGGCCTTCGGTGACCCCTTCGACGAGGTGGTCGAGCGTGCCGACGCCGCCTGATGCAATTACAGGTACGCTGACTGCGTCGCTAATTGCGCGTGTCAGCGGCAGGTTAAAGCCTGTTTTGGTCCCGTCGCGGTCCATGGAGGTGAGCAGGATTTCACCTGCGCCTTTAGCCACAACGAGTTTTGCAAACTCTACGGCGTCTATGCCAGTGGACTTGCGTCCCCCGTGGGTGAAGATTTCCCATTTGCCGGGTGCTACGGTTTTGGCATCGATCGCCACAACTATACATTGGCTGCCGAACCGCATTGCTGCGTCTTCGATGACATTGGGGTCAGCGACTGCGGCAGAGTTGAAGCTGACTTTATCAGCGCCAGCCAGCAGCAGGTCACGTACATCGTGGTGGGTGCGCACACCGCCACCAATGGTGAGCGGCATAAAGCAGTGTTCGGCCGTCCGTGTCGCGAGATCAAACATCGTGCCCCGATTTTCAACGGTGGCTTTGATGTCGAGGAACACAAGTTCGTCTGCGCCCGCGATGTTATAGGCGATGGCTTGTTCCACAGGGTCGCCCGCGTCGATCAGATCAACGAAGTTGACGCCTTTGACTGTGCGCCCTTCGGCGACATCAAGGCAGGGGATGATGCGGGTTTTAAGCATATTAGCTGAGTAGCTTGAGAGCAGCGGTCAGGTCAATCGCCCCGTCATAAAGCGCACGACCTGAAATCGCGCCAGAAATGACGCCAGTGTCTTTCAATGCAGTCAGGTCAGCCATCGACGATACGCCGCCAGATGCGATCACGGGAATGTTCACCGCCCGCGCGAGGGCGGCTGTGGCGTCGATGTTTGGGCCTTTCATAGCCCCATCGCGCAGGATGTCGGTGTAGATGATCGCGGATATGCCTGCATCTTCGAATTGGCGGGCGAGGTCCACGACTTGGATGGCGGTTTCTTCGGCCCAGCCGCGTGTGGCGACGAAACCATTGCGGGCATCTAGGCCCACGGCGACTTTTCCGGGGAATTCGCGGGCAGCTTCACGAACCAGATCGGGGTTTTCTACGGCGACGGTGCCGAGGATGACACGGGCGAGGCCCTTGTCGATCCAACGTTCAATGGTTTTCATATCGCGGATGCCACCACCGAGTTGCGCAGGGACGGGGCAGGCTTTGAGGATGGCCTCAACCGGTGCTGCGTTGACAGGTTCACCTGCAAATGCTCCGTTTAGGTCGACCAAGTGCAGCCACGCGCAGCCTGCATCGACAAATGCGCGGGCTTGGGCGGCTGGATCGTCGTTAAACACCGTTGTTTGGTTCATGTCCCCATGCACAAGCCGCACGGCGTTCCCGTCTTTGAGGTCGATGGCGGGGTAGAGGATCATGGCGCGGTCCTTTGTCTGCTGAGGTTTGTGCCGTTTATGCATGTGGCGGGCTGGATTGCAACGGACCCAACGTCAGTCTTGCGCGGAATCGCTCTCGTCGCGCAGGGTAAGTGCAGAAAACGGGAGAGAGACCAAGATGAAATGTATTTTGAAAACCGCAATTGCGCTGATTGCATCTGCAACACCTGCATTGGCCGACCCTGCTGAGGGTATCTGGCAGACCGAAGTCGACGATGGTGCGTTTGCTTATGTCACAATTGCGCCATGTGCGGACGCCTATTGCGGCGCGATTTCACGTACATTCCGAAACGGTGGCGAAGAGTATCAGTCCGAAAATATCGGCCGTCAGATCGTGATCGACATGGTCGCTGCGGGTGACGGATCTTATAAAGGTAAAGCTTGGCGTCCATCAAACGACAAGGTTTATATTGGTAAGATGTCCGTGTCGGGCAACGCACTGGTTCTTAAAGGCTGTGTTGCTGGCGGCTTGATTTGTGTTGGGCAAAACTGGGTACGTATCGAGTAAGGCAAACTGCATTTCACATGAGGCCTTTGCCCTTACACATGGGGGTGGGGGCCTTTTTTGTGCGCAATGCGTCGCATCCCCGCGTTGGCAGTTGCTGGCGTGGCGTGTAAGTGAAAGGCAACGCGCAATATAGGCTGCAGCATGGATATCATCTTTGACAAAGGACCGCTGGGTGTTGGCACTGCGTTTGCCCGCCCGCATAACATTTTGGTTGCACATGAGATGGATGATGTGCCTGCGGTTCTGGCCGCGATGGAGGCCGCACGCTGCGCTGGTCATTGGCTGGCGGGCATGGCGAGCTATGAGCTGGGCTATGCATTTTCGGGCAAGCTGCACGATCTGATGCCTGACGGGCGGCGGTTGCCGTTGTTGCAGTTTGGGGTGTTCGATGCGCCTGTGGCTTGTGATGGACCGACCCCGATGGGAACGACGCCTGCACTCACGGCACCAGAACCTGTTTGGGGCTTCGACCGCTATGCTGCTGCCATGGTCACACTTAAGGAGTACATCGCAGCTGGCGATGTGTATCAGGCCAACTTCACCTTTCCGATGACCGCGCAAATGACGGGTCATCCGGCGGATTTATACGCTGCGTTGAAGGTGCGCCAACCCGTGGGCTACGGGGCCTATGTTAACCTTGGCGATGATGTGCTGCTGTCGCGGTCGCCAGAGTTGTTCTTTAGCGTCGATGAAACAGGCTTGATCACGACCCGCCCGATGAAGGGCACCATGCCCCGTGGCGCGTCCCCTCAGATGGATCATGCCAATAAGAGCTGGCTGATGAGTTCGCCCAAGAACCGCGCCGAGAACCTGATGATCGTGGACTTGTTGCGCAATGACGTGGGCCGTTTGGCCGAGATCGGGTCCGTCAAAGTACCCAAGCTGTTTTCGATCGAGACATATGAAACGGTGCACCAGATGACATCAGAGGTGCAGGCGCAGTTGCGGCCCGATTTGACCGTTACAGATTTGTTCACCGCCTTGTTCCCATGTGGGTCGATCACCGGTGCGCCGAAAATCCGCGCCATGCAAATTATTGCAGAGCTAGAGGATGCCCCCCGCGATGCCTATTGTGGCGCGATTGGCTGGCTGTCACCTGAAGGCCCAATGGGGTTCAATGTGGCGATCCGCACGTTGCTGGTCGGGAAAGACGGTGATGTCCGTCTAAACGTCGGCGGCGGGATCGTATATGATAGCACCGCCGAAGCTGAATATGAGGAAGCCTTATGGAAAGCACGTTTCGCGACACTTGCCCCGACGACCTGAGAGTGATCGAGACCTTTGGCGCGGGTCCTGATGGGATGCCTCGTTGGCCTGCGCACCGTGCACGGCTGATTGCGACTTGTGCGCGGTTGGGGATTGCACCTGACCTAGAAATTGTAGATGCCGCTGTCGCGGTGCTGGATATGTCAGTGCCGCTGCGTGTGCGTTTGACGGTCGATCTATCAGGCGGATTAAACGTGATGGCTGTGCCTGCGGGGGCGACTCCTGATCAATGGCGGATCGGCTTGGCTGATCAGATGGTAGATGCGGATGACCCGTGGTTTGCGGTGAAAACAACGCACCGCGCACTTTATGATAGCGCCCGTGCTGCCTTGCCGACAGGTTTGGACGAAGTGATCTTCGTCAATCAAGCCGGGTTTGTCAGCGAAGGCACGATTACGAATGTGTTTGTGCAAAGGGATGGCATTTTGTTGACGCCGCCTTTGTCGGACGGGGTTCTATCAGGGGTATTACGGGCGTCGTTACTTGCTGATAGCCGCGCGATTGAGGCACAGTTGCGCTGGGCCGATGTCGTGGCCGCCGAGGCTGTGTTCGTGGGCAATTCTCTGCGCGGGTTGATCCGCGCCGTAGTCTAAGTTGGCCGCAGTCCAGTCTCGACCAGAAGACCGCGGCGCTTTGCCTCGTAATAATACCCGCGCGCGTACCAACTGACAGCGGTGGCCTCGTCTCCATCAGACACGAGCCAAGCGCCGCGTAAGTATTTGCCTGCGTAGATTAGGTTGGTTTCCGCATCGAGCAAGTCAGACGCTGAACCGCGATGGCCCATGGTGCGGGCGGTTTCGGGGAGAATTTGCATCAGCCCGTAGTAGGGGCCGTTGCGCGCGGCAGGCCTGTAATCACTTTCGCGTTGAATGACGCGGTGGATCAGGCCGGTCGGAATTTCGTGAATGCTTGCGTATTTGTTGACCAAGGCCCGCAGTTCGGGCGTTTCATTCGGGTACAGCGGTTGTGCACTGCGGGTCGCAGGTGTTGCATCCCGACGCCGCCCGCAAGCCGACAGGGCGGTGGCGGCGGTGATGATGAGGAATGCGCGACGGTTCATGCGCCAAGGCTAGCAGGCGACGGGCCTGTTGTCGTGTGTATCAGGGTGTCCAGCGCAAGAAGTTGCCGATCATGCGCAACCCGCTGTCTTGGCTTTTCTCGGGGTGAAACTGCATCCCGATGATATTGTCGCGCCCAACGATTGCCGTGATATCGCCGGCGTAGTCCACATGCGCCAAGCGCTGGGCAGGGTCGGCCACGTCCATCGCGTAAGAATGCACGAAATAAGCGTGATCGCCGGACTTGATCCCATCCAGAACCGGGTGCGGACTGTCGATGATCAAATCATTCCAGCCCATGTGCGGGATCTTTTGACCGGGTGCATTTATTAGGCGGATGTCGCCGCTGATCCAGTCAAAGCCTGCTGTGGGTGCGTATTCGTGCCCTGTGGTTGCCAACATCTGCATGCCGACGCAAATACCCATGAAGGGGACAGCGCGGGTTGTGACGGCCTCGGTTATGGCCTCTGCCAATGCGGTGCGCCCGAACAGCTCGTCACGGCAATGCGGGAATGCCCCGTCGCCGGGCAGGACGATTCGGTCAGCGCGGGCCACGACATCGGCGTCCGAGGACACGACGACAAGGCCAGCGCCGGTTTCCAGAGCCATCCGTTCAAACGCTTTTTGCGCAGAGTGGAGATTGCCGCTGTCGTAGTCGATAAGAACCGTGGTCATAGGCTGCCCTTGGTGGACGGGATTGCATCGGCCTTGCGCGGGTCGGTTTCCAATGCATCACGCAGGGCGCGGGCCACGGATTTGAACGCGGCCTCTACGATGTGGTGCGTGTTAAACCCGTGCAGCTTGTCGATGTGCAAGGTGATGCCGCCGTGCGTGCTAAGGGCCTGAAAAAATTCGCGCACCAGCTCTGTGTCAAACGTGCCGATCTTGCCAAACGGCAGGTCCAGATTGCAGATCAGGTAGGGGCGTGCGGACAGGTCCAGTGCTGCACGAATTTGCGCATCGTCCATGGCCAAGTGGCAGGAACCATAACGCACGATGCCCTTTTTGTCGCCCATAGCCGTGGTCAATGCTTGGCCGATTGCGATGCCGACGTCTTCGACCGTGTGGTGGTCGTCGATGTGCAAATCACCGGATGCCCGCACGGTCATATCAATTAACGCGTGGCGCGACAGCTGGTCGAGCATGTGGTCAAAGAACCCAACGCCCGTCTGGTTGTCGTAAATACCTGTCCCATCGAGGTTCAGGGTCACGGTGATATCGGTCTCGGCGGTCTTGCGGGTGATCGTGGCAGTGCGCATGACATGTCCTTTTTCGGTATATACTGCGGGTCTTATAGGCGGGAGGGCTGCATCCGCCAAGTCCCTAGCCGTACGGTTAGGGCAACCTGTGGCCTAAAACGACGAAAGGCCACCCGAAGGTGACCTTGTCGTAACCAACTGGGTTTGTTGGTTAAATTGGAGCGGGCGAAGAGATTCGAACTCTCGACCTAAACCTTGGCAAGGTTTCGCTCTACCCCTGAGCTACGCCCGCATCCATGAAACGTGATCTACAAATAGTGGCCGCTGTCCGCAAGGCCAAAATTGAAGGTTTTTGAATTTTTCTGGGTTGAGCTCTATTCAGACGCTTGGTCACGCTGGATTACGCTGCTTGGGCCGACATCTTGGCTATGTGCCACAACGCCGTCAGGGGGCAGCAATAACAGCCCGTACGCACCGGCCTCATCAATGGATAGGGACGAATCGCGATTGATTAGATCAAGTACCCCTTGATGGCAGGGGCTTTTGAACATGGTCCACGGCACGCCGCGCAGGCTGCCCGATATTGTCCGGTGGATATGTCCGCAAAACAGATGTGCATGTGTTTGTGTGGCCAGCAGGTCGAGCATCTGATTTCCGTCCGCCAACTTGATTGCGTCCATTCCAACGATGCCTGTGTCAAACGGAGGGTGATGCGAAAACACCAAAGGAATCAGATCACCAGCGCCATCTAGCCGATCTTGCAGCCAAGCCAGACGGTCTGCGCACAGCCGTCCTGCGTGGTGGCCAGTTGGGTAGGGCGGGCCGTCCAACGTATCGAGCGTTATGATCCGGTGATGGTCAAGGTCGACGTGATGTTGCGCGAAGCCGCCCCCGTCTTTGGGGGCGTCCGCGAACACCGCATAGAACGCATCGCGCCGATCATGATTTCCCAGCATCGGGATCACGGGAATTGGGCAATCTGCCAGCGCATCATTCAGACGTTGATATTGGTCGATCGTCCCGTGGTGTGTCAGATCACCCATGAGGATCAGCATATCGGCGTCGCGGTGGTCGGTCAGGGCCGCATCCAATACGGTTTGGAAGCGCACCATGGGGTCAAGCCCGATGATAGCGTCACCCACGCTGGTGATATGAATGTCGGTGATCACGATAATTTTTGTCATGCCGAATGTTTGCCAAAGACAAACCAAGTACGCAACGTATTTGCGGGGGCAAAGTTTAAATCATCAGGGCTGCGCATCCGCCGTCCCAAACGTAACATCCTGCCGTTCACCATAGGAGATCAAGCCCCTGCACAGATCGATCCAGGATTAGCGCCCCCCAAATCCCACAATAACGCGATGTCACCGCAGCCGTTGATCCAACGCTTTCATTTGCGGCGTGGACGGGCTTGCCCCTGTTCCAGCGTCAGCTGGTACTGGTCCAAGCCCTCCCGGTTAATCCAGTTCGATCAATAGGTCCTTGGCATCGATCTGACTGCCTGCGTTCACATGCACGGCTTTGATGACCGCGTCGCGTTCGGCGTGGATGCCAGTTTCCATTTTCATGGCCTCAATCGTCAGCAACAGGTCGCCTTCTTTGACTTTCTTGCCCGCGACTACTGCCACTGTCGCCACAACGCCGGGCATGGGGGCGCCGATGTGGTTGGCGTTGCCCGCTTCGGCTTTTGGTCGGCTGACCTTTTCGGACGCAGCAAGCCGGTTCATAACGCGGATCGTGCGCGGTTGACCGTTGAGCTCAAAGAACACTTTGACCTCGCCGTCCTCGGATACTTCGGACACCGCTTGCATGCGGATCTCAAGCGTTTTGCCCGGATCAATCTCGGCGCTGATCTCTTCGCCGGGGGTCATGCCGTAAAAGAACGCTTTGGTTGGCAGGGTGCGTACTGGTCCATATGTCCGGTGGCGGCCCATGTAATCAAGGAAAACTTTGGGGTACATCAAGTAGCCGTTGAGGTCCTCGTTATCGACGTCACGCCCTTCAAGCTGCTTGGACAGATCCGTGCGCGTGGCCTCTAGGTCGATGGCAGGTAGATGCGCGCCGGGGCGGTCCGTCGTTGGCGTTTCACCTTTAAGGATCTTCTTTTGGATTGCCTTTGGCCAGCCACCTGGGGGTTGCCCAAGCGCCCCTTTCATCATGTCCACAACACTGTCGGGGAAGACCACGTCTGTGGCTGCGTCCTCAACCTGTGCACGGGTCAGGTTTTGGCTGACCATCATCAGGGCCATGTCACCCACAACTTTGGACGATGGTGTGACCTTGACGATATCACCAAACATCTGGTTCACATCCGCATAGGTCTGCGCGACCTCGTGCCACCTTTCCTCAAGGCCCAAGGACCGTGCTTGCGACTTGAGGTTTGTGAACTGCCCGCCGGGCATCTCGTGCAAGTAAACTTCAGAGGCAGGGGCCTGCAGACCGGATTCGAACGCGGTGTAATGCGCACGGACCTGCTCAAAATAGTTACTGATCTCGCGGATCGCTTTTACATCAAGGCCAGTTTCGCGGTCGGCGCCCTTCAGCGCCTCGACGATGGAGCCCAAGGTCGGCTGTGATGTGTTCCCCGACAATGCATCCATCGCCGCATCAACCACGTCAACGCCCGCGTCAGATACCGCCAGCACAGTCGCGATTGCCGCACCTGATGTGTCATGCGTGTGGAAGTGGATCGGCAGGCCTGTTTCCTCTTTCAACGCTGTCACAAGAGCACGTCCAGCAGCAGGTTTCAGCAGCCCAGCCATGTCTTTCAGACCAAGCACATGCGCGCCTGCTGCCTCCAGCTCTTTGGCCATGCCGACATAGTATTTCAGGTCATATTTGCTGCGGTCGGGATCAAGAAGGTCGCCTGTATAACAAATCGTGCCTTCAATGACCTTGCCGGATTTGCCCACGGCGTCCATCGCCACGCGCATGTTCTCAACCCAGTTCAGGCTGTCGAACACGCGGAACACGTCGACGCCAGACTCCGCCGCTTGGGCCACAAACGATTGCACCACGTTATCAGGATAATTGGTGTAACCAACGCCGTTGGACGCGCGCAGCAGCATTTGGGTCATGATGTTTGGCATATGCGCGCGGATGTCGCGTAGGCGCTGCCATGGGCATTCTTGCAAGAACCTGTAGGCCACGTCGAACGTCGCTCCGCCCCAACATTCGACGCTGAACAGTTGGTTCATTTTGGTCGCGTACGCAGGGGCCACCTTGATCATATCGATGGACCGCATCCGTGTCGCCAAAAGGGACTGGTGCCCGTCGCGCATGGTTGTGTCGGTGATCAGCAGTTGCGATTGATCGCGCATCCAGTTGACCACGCCTTCTGGTCCTGATTTCTCAAGGATTTGGCGGGTGCCATCTGGCACATCTGTGGTCGGCTTTACAGGCGGCTTGGGCAATTTGACGTCAGCGGCGGGTTTCACACGGCCAACGGTTTCCGGATGCCCGTTCACGGTGATATCCGCGATGTAGGTCAGGATTTTGGTGGCCCGATCACGGCGTTTCTTAAAATCAAACAGGCCGGGTGTCTCGTCGATGAATTTGGTGTGGTATTCGTTGTTCAAAAACGTCGGATGCTTCAGCAGGTTTTCCACAAACGCGATGTTGGTCGACACGCCACGAATGCGGAATTCGCGCAATGCGCGGTCCATGCGGGCGATGGCCATTTCGGGGGTCGGCGCACGTGCGGTGACTTTGGTCAGCAAACTGTCATAGAACCGGGTGATGACGGCGCCCGAATAGGCGGTGCCACCATCAAGCCGGATGCCCGGACCCGTGGCAGAACGGTACATCTGAATGCGGCCATAGTCGGGGATAAAGTTGTTTTGCGGGTCTTCGGTCGTGACACGGCATTGCAACGCGTGACCGTCGAGCTTGACATCATATTGCGATGCGCAGCCTGTGGCCTCGACAATGGATTTGCCCTCGGCGATCAGAATTTGGGCGCGCACGATGTCGATGCCGGTGACTTCTTCTGTCACGGTGTGCTCGACTTGGACGCGCGGGTTGACCTCGATAAAAAAGAACTTGCCCGTGTCCATATCCATCAGGAACTCGACCGTGCCTGCGCATTCATAATTCACATGCTGGCAGAGTTTCTTGCCCAACTGGCAGATTTTTTCGCGTTGGGTCTCAGACAGATATGGGGCTGGCGCGCGTTCAACGACCTTTTGGTTACGGCGCTGTACGGAACAGTCCCGCTCCCACAGGTGGTAAGTTTCGCCGTGGGTGTCGCCCAAAATTTGGACTTCAACGTGGCGGGCCTTCATGATCATCTTTTCCAGATACCCCTCGCCGTTGCCAAATGCAGATTCGGCTTCGCGGCGGCCTTCGCGGACCTTTTCTTCCAACTCGTCTTCATTCATGATTGCGCGCATACCGCGACCACCGCCGCCCCATGACGCTTTAAGCATCAAAGGATAGCCAAGAGCAGCGGCCTCAACCTTGATCGCATCCATGTTGTCGCCCAGCACCCCAGTCGCAGGGATGACGGGGACGCCTGCCTCGACTGCGACGTCGCGGGCAGAGGCTTTGTCACCCAATTGGCGCATGGTTTTGGCCTTCGGGCCGATGAATGTGATGCCAGCCTCAGTGCAAGCGTCTACAAAATCGGGGTTTTCCGAAAGCAGGCCGTAACCCGGGTGGATCGCGTCAGCACCGGACATTTTGGCGACGCGGATGATTTCCTCGATCGACAGATATGCGGCCACTGGCCCCATGCCTTCGCCAATGCGGTAGGCCTCGTCGGCCTTAAAGCGGTGCAGACCCAGCTTGTCCTCCTCTGCGAAAACCGCGACCGTTTTCTTGCCCATCTCATTGGCAGCTCGCATGATACGGATGGCGATTTCACCACGGTTGGCGATCAGGATTTTCTGGAAGTCGGCCATGAATTTAGGTTCCTATTTTGCAGTTGCAGCATTTCTGCACAAAAAGAGGGAGACGTAAACAGCCGAGCGCGATACCTCCGGCTGCTGGCAAGACTTATTTCACCGCAAACGCCCGTTCAAATCGGTAATGCTGCTTGAGCCAAGTTGGCCCATGTTAGCGATCATGTCTTGGCGCAGAATGTCGAGAACATGCGCAGCACCCGGCTCACCCAATGCACCAAGGCCGTAATGGAAAGCCCGCCCCAGCATTACGAAATCAGCCCCAAGGGCGAGAGCGCGAATGACGTCGAGCCCGCCCTCGATCCCACTATCCATGATCAGCGGCAAGGTCGTCGCAGCCCGCACAAGGGGGAGCTGTTCAATGGTTGCTGGCCCGCCGTCAAATTGGCGGCCCGCGTGATTGGATATCCAAAGCGCGTCGACGCCGCGTGCTTGCAGGGCCGCTGCATCATCTGGGAGGCTGATGCCTTTGACGATAAGCGGTCCGTCCCATTCAACGCGCAGTTTGTCGATATAGGACCAATCGGGCGAGGTCCGCAGCAAATAACCCACATGCTGGTTTGAGGGGAGGGCGGTTTTCTGGTCGGCGTAGCTGTCCATTAGCTTCATCCGCGGCATGCCGGTTTTGCGGATACCTGCGAGCCAGGCAGGGCACTTTGCGGCTTGCATGGCCAAGCGCGGTGTCAGCCGTGGCGGCTGTTGCAGCCCGCCGCGTGTTTGCCGTTCGCGCCGCGACGCCACTGGCACGTCGACGGTCATCACAAGGGTATGAAAGCCCGCGTCACGGGCGCGTTTAAGCATATCGGTGCGGATTTCTGGGTCGCGTGGCGGGTATATTTGGAACCAGCCTTGATCGCCGATGTCGCCCGCAACGTCTTCTGGTGTCTGAGTTGCGACAGTGGAAATGGTGTAGGGGATGCCTTGCGCCGCCGCTGTTCGCGCCAGCATTTGTTCCGCGCCGGGCCAGATAAGGCCGGACATGCCGACGGGTGCGATGCCCACGGGCAGGGGGTAGTCGCGGCCCAGAAAGGTGGTGGTGAGGTCCGGCGTGAATTCGCCGTGCAAGATTGACGGGCTGAGCAGGATGTCGTCGAGCTTGGAGCGGTTCCGAGCTTGCGTAATCTCCGCCCCCGTTGCGCTATCGAGGTATTCCCACACGAAGTGCGGAATGCGTTTGCGGGCGCGTGATTTCAGGTCGGATATGGCGGGGTATCTGTTGTGCAATGACATAGGCACGAGGATAGGACGTTCACCGCACGGGGGGAAGGTGATTTTTGCAAATGAAGGTGCCTCCGGCGGACATATTTGGGCTCGGAAAAAGCGGGTGGAACAGAGTGTGAACAAGGCTTTTACACATCAGCGAATGTGGTTATGGTGGTCGGCATGAATGATTATACCGAAGATGATGCCTTTGAGGCCGCCGTTCCGTTGTCCCAGCGTGCCATGGCTGGCCGTGCTGCCCCTTATTTGGACGGGTTGAACCCTGCGCAGCGCGAAGCTGTCGAGGCCGTACATGGACCAGTGTTGATGTTGGCTGGGGCTGGCACGGGCAAAACAAAGGCGCTAACCACACGCATTGGCCATTTGTTGATGACAGGCAATGCGCAAACCCATCAAATTCTAGCGGTTACATTTACGAACAAAGCCGCCCGCGAGATGAAGAACCGCGTGGGCGCTATGATGGGGCAAGCCGTCGAGGGGATGCCTTGGCTTGGGACGTTCCATTCGGTCTGCGCCAAGTTGCTGCGTCGCCATGCCGAATTGGTCGGGCTGAAATCGAGCTTTACGATTTTGGATACCGACGACCAAATCCGTCTGATGAAGCAATTGATCCGTGCCACCGACATCGACGAAAAACGCTGGCCGCCGCGCATGTTGGCCGGGATCATTGATGGCTGGAAAAACCGCGCGCTGACGCCTGATAACGTGCCTGCCGCAGATGGTGGTGCGTTTGATCATAAGGGGATCGAACTTTATGCCGCCTATCAGGCCCGCCTGCGCGAGCTGAATGCCGTCGATTTTGGCGATATTTTGTTGCATATGGTCACGATTTTTCAAAAGCACGAGGATGTGCTGGAGCAGTATCAGCGCTGGTTCAAATTCATCCTCGTGGACGAGTATCAGGATACGAACGTTGCTCAGTATCTATGGCTGCGCCTTTTGGCGGCCAAGCATAAGAATATCTGTTGTGTAGGCGATGACGACCAGTCGATTTACGGCTGGCGCGGGGCCGAGGTGGGTAACATCTTGCGGTTTGAAAAGGATTTCCCGGGTGCTGTCGTTGTCCGGCTTGAGCAGAATTATCGATCTACCCCGCATATTTTGGCCGCTGCATCTGGTGTGATTGAAGGCAACAAGGGCCGATTGGGCAAGACGTTGTTTACCGCCGAACAAGACGGGGAAAAGGTGCGTTTAATCGGCCATTGGGACGGCGAAGAAGAGGCCCGCTGGATCGGTGAAGAGGTCGAGGCCTTGCAGCGCGGCACGCGGGGCTTGGATAAGGTCGGCCTTGATAGCATGGCGATTTTGGTGCGCGCCTCGCATCAGATGCGTGCGTTCGAGGACCGGTTCCTGACGATTGGCCTGCCGTACCGCGTGATCGGCGGTCCGCGATTTTATGAGCGTTTAGAAATCCGCGATGCGATGGCGTATTTCCGGCTGGCCGTATCTCAGGACGATGATCTGGCGTTTGAACGCATTGTGAACACGCCCAAGCGAGGTCTTGGCGAAAAGGCCGTGCAGACAATTCAGCGCACAGCGCGTGAAAATGGCGTGAACCTTATTGAGGGTGCGCGGATGGTTTGCGATGGCAAGCTGCTGGGCGGCAAGGGGCTTAAGAGTCTTGTGCAATTAGGCGAATGTTTCGAGTTTTGGCGACAGGTTATGATATTTTCTGGTGATGAAATTCGGGCTCTCGAATGTATCAGTAACGCTGAGGTGTTGGACGCTGAGGCCGCTGAAGTTTCTTCTGAAATTGATAGATTGAGGAGCGAAAGGCCGATCTTGGCAAGGGAGGTCGAAATTTGGAAAGCGAAAGCTGCCAAGCTGGAAGTGCGACTGACAGTCTTAAAAGACGGAGCAAGGCATTTGAGGCTTGGGTCTGAAGCCATCCGAGGAGATCATGGCGCGTTTGCAGAACTGACTTTAGATCAATCGGGGTACACCAGATTCTGGCAAAATGACAAAACGCCCGAAGCCCCCGGTCGGTTGGAGAACCTTATGGAACTCGTGAAGTCTCTGGAAAACCACGACAACCTGCAAGGGTTCCTCGAACACGTCAGCTTGATCATGTACAACGAGACCGTCGAGCAGGGTGAGAAGGTGTCGATTATGACGCTGCACGCGGCCAAGGGATTGGAGTTTCCCGCAGTGTTTTTGCCCGGTTGGGAAGATGGCTTGTTCCCGTCCCAGCGGTCGATGGATGAAAGCGGTGTAAAGGGATTAGAGGAAGAGCGCCGTCTGGCCTATGTGGGGATTACCCGCGCCGAAGCGATCTGTACAATTTCCTTTGCAGCCAACCGACGGGTGTATGGCCAGTGGCAATCGGCGATGCCGTCTCGGTTCATTGATGAATTGCCAGAGCAACATGTGGATGTGCTGACCCCGCCCGGATTATACGGTGGCGGGTACGGTGCTGCGGGCATGGCGGCGAGCGCCAATCCAGCGGTGCAAGAGGGCTATGGGTCTGATCTGCACCAAAAGGCAGCGGATGCGAATGTCTATAATTCGCCCGGATGGCGGCGTTTACAAAGCCGCAGCCAGCAGCGCGGTGTGGCCCAACCCGCTGTGGCCAGCAATATGACGATTGATATGACGGCCGTAAGTGCATTTACGATTGCTGACCGCGTGTTTCATCAGAAATTTGGGTACGGCGAGGTCATGGGTATCGACGGCGACAAGCTGGTGATCGAGTTTGATAAGGCAGGGTCCAAACACGTGGTCGCCCGCTTTATCGTCAGTGCGGACCAAGCGGATGATGTGCCGTTTTAATGCGTTAGCATGGGGTAAAGTGAGGCCACTAGCAGCACAGCCATTGTGATGTTGAACACTCTCAAGCGTCCAGCAGAGCCCAAGAACCGGCGGACTTGCACGCCCATCCACGCCCAAACGGTGACGGATGGCAGGTTTACGGACGCAAAGATGACCGCGACGATGGCAGCCCCTGTGGTCACGCCAAACGATTGCGGCGCATAGGCGCTGATCGCGGTGATGGCCATGAACCATGCTTTTGGATTGACCCACTGAAAGGCGGCGGCTTGCAGAAATGTGAAGGGTTTGCCTTTGACCGATTTCGCCTCTGGTGGGACCGCATTGGCGATTTTCCATGCCAGCCATAGCATATAGGTTGCGCTAACGACTTTGAGGACGGTTTTCAAAACAGGGTAGGTGTCGAATATCTGCAATAGCAGCAAGCCAACCATGAACACCATGAACGCGTGGCCAATGCTAATGCCCAACATATGCGGGATGGTCCGACGCAGGCCATAGTTTGCACCCGACGCCATGAGCATCAGGTTGTTCGGGCCGGGCGTGATGGATGACGCAAAGGCGAACCCGATCAGTGAAATGAAAATTGTGTATGTCATGGCGCATCTATAGACGGACTTTGGCGCAATTGAATTGCCAAGTTGCGCAGTTATCCGTTATTTGCGCAATCCATGAGCAAGATTGATCAAATATCCGCCAAAATATTGCGTGCTCTTTCGCGTGATGGACGTATCAGTAATTTGTCGCTGGCCGAAGCTGTCGGGTTGTCACCGTCTGCCTGCCTCCGGCGCGTGCAAGAGCTTGAACGCAGTGGGGTGATTAAGGGCTACCGCGCGCGGCTTGATCCCGATCAAACGGGACGGGCCTATGTCGTCTATGTTGCCGTTGGTTTGGCAGAGCATACCAAAGCGGCACAGGAGGGGTTCGAGCATGCGATGCAAGCTGCCCCCGAGGTGGCCGAATGTCATAACGTGGCTGGTGCGTTTGAGTATATACTTCGGGTCGAGGCGGCCGATTTGCCGTCCTACAAGGCCTTTCATACAGATGTCTTGGGTACTGTGCCGCATGTCCGGTCGATCACCAGTTATATGGTGATGGGATCACCGAAAGACACCCGCGCCTAAAGCAGCGTTTGCGATGTTAGAACCCCTGCAAGGCTCAGCCCGCCTGCGAGTACCAGAAATATATGTGGAATTAGCTGCATGATCACGGCCCTTTGTTGGTGGTGTGATCATTGAACGGGTGGGCCGCGCATTTCCGTCGCGGAGTACTGCGAAAATTTGGACATAAAAAAACGGCCATGCTCGGGAGGAGGTGAGCATGACCGTCTTTAATGATCGGCGGTCCACATATGTCTCGGGAGGAGAAAGACGTGGGCCGCGTCCTCACAGCGGATCACTCGGGAGGAGTAAGATTGCCGCTGTGGTTAAATCGGGCCCACCGGGAGGAGGTGGCAGGACCGAAACTTGGTGGTGGTGGCGACACCCGGGAGGAGGTAGGTGTCGCCGCCGTTCCAATAACCCTAGGCGTCTACAGGGAGGAGGACGCGAAGGGTCAGACTTGATGCACTTAAACAGGGAGGAGTGTGCATCAAATGCGTTAATTATTTGCCGTATGCGGCGTCAAGTGCGATGCTTTTGATGGATGACCGGCTCAGGCCAAGGTCGCTAAGTTCACGGTCCGACAGGTTTGCCAGCTCAGCAACTGTTGTGTTGTATATTTTACGCTGGGCGCGGGCTGCGGCGAAGTTTTCGCGCAAGGCTGCAAAGCGCTGTGCCAGTGTGATGCCGTTTGTGCGTGTATCAGTGATAAAAGCCATGATGCTATCTTTCTTAATGTGTCTTCCGACGTTTGCGGCGTATTCCGCTTCTGTTGTGATCAATATGTAGGATAATGCTGCATCTGCACAATACCACAATTGGTCAATGCTGCTATGCAGCAAGTGCATAGATAAAGCTGCCCTAACGTCATGAAAGTGTTGGTTAATTGTGCAGGTCAGTTTGCCACCTTGCGATTTTGGCTAAACCTGCGACATGTAGCTATGCAAATAGGCACGATATGAATTGGGGCGACGGATCATGGCGATTACAAAAGATGACATTCTAGGCGCGTTGGCGAAATTGGATTTGCCGGATGGCGGCACGCTGGTCAGCCGCGATATGATTCGTGCGCTTGGCGTTGATGCGGGCACGGTCCGATTTGTGATTGAGGCCCCCGATGCGGGTATGGCTGCAAAGATGGAGCCACAGCGTCAGGCTGCCGAGGCCGCTGTTAAGGCATTGGATGGTGTCACGTCTGTATCCGTTGTTTTGACGGCCCACGGCCCTGCACCCAAGGCGCCAGAGCCGCCATCTTTGAAGGTTGGGCGCCATCCGACACCGCAGGCTGGCCCTGCAAAGGTCACTGGTGTGGACCGCATTCTGGCGATTGGCTCTGGCAAGGGCGGTGTCGGTAAATCGACAGTATCGTCAAACCTTGCCGTTGCCTTGGCCCGTGAAGGCCGCCGCGTCGGTCTGCTTGATGCCGATATATATGGTCCAAGTCAGCCGCGCATGATGGGTGTCAGCAAACGCCCCGCGTCCCCTGACGGCAAAACGATCATTCCGCTTAAGGCGCATGGCGTCAAGATGATGTCGATTGGCCTGATGATGGACCCTGACAAGGCAATCGTTTGGCGGGGCCCGATGTTGATGGGCGCCTTGCAGCAGATGCTGGGGCAAGTCGAATGGGGCGAACTGGACGTGCTGATCGTTGATCTGCCACCCGGTACGGGCGACGTGCAGCTGACGCTGTGTCAGAAAACGGAGCTGACTGGCGCTATCGTTGTGTCCACCCCGCAGGATGTTGCCCTATTGGATGCCCGCAAAGCGCTCGACATGTTCAATACGCTGAAAACGCCTGTGCTGGGCATGATTGAAAACATGTCTACTTATCTATGTCCCGAATGTGGGCACGAGGCGCATATCTTTGGTCATGGCGGCGTAGCGGCTGACGCCGAAAGATTTGGTATCCCGTTCCTTGGGGCGTTGCCGATTGATCTTGATACGCGGCTTGCGGGTGACGCAGGTACACCGATTGCGGCGGGGGACGGCCCGATGGCAGATGCATACCGTGCAATGGCGCGTCGGTTCATCGATGGTGGTATGGCTTAAATGCAGATCCGGACGGCAACACGCAGCGATGCAGATGCCGTCTGGACCCTGCTTGAACCTGTGTTCCGCGCAGGCGACACCTACGCCGTTGATCCTGACATCTCGCGAGAAGCGGCGCTGTCTTATTGGATGGACCAACCCGCCGCCTGCTATGTGGCCGTGGACGCAGGCCAGATTATCGGCACCTACTATATAAAGACAAATCAACGCGGCGGCGGGGCGCATGTGTGCAACTGCGGCTATGTTGTTGGTGTGGATGCACAAGGGCAGGGGGTAGCGGCACAAATGTGCGCAGCATCGCAGACCCAAGCCCGCGCGCAGGGCTACCGCGCCATGCAGTTCAATTTTGTACTGACGTCGAACGTTGGGGCCATCCGGCTTTGGCATAAATTGGGCTTTGAGACTGTCGGCACCTTGCCAAAAGCGTTTGATCACCCCGCGTTGGGCATGGTCGATGCGCAGGTCATGTATAAATGGCTCGCTGACTGATCCCATCTGGGAATGTCTGGAATCACAACAGAATCGTGGCTCTCAATACGAGATTCGGTGGAATTCCGGGGACTCCTTTCGTCCATTTTATAGATGTTCCTATTTTGTCCAAAATTACCGCTGCCTGTGGATAAGTTTTTTGGGATTATCTGGAACACTGTGATTTTACCTCAATACATACAACATGTAGTGATTGTTTCACGGTTGGATACATTATCGGGGTGGCGTTTTCACAATTCACCACAAGATCTGGTTGTGGATAACACCGTAAAACACCATATTGTACCATGAATTCCCAAAAAGCTGTTGATCGATGGCCTTACATCAGTCATTAAGGATGCACGGTAACGACGAGAACATGACAACAAGGGGCGACAAAGAACCCCACGGCAAAATGCAGGTTTCATACAGGCCTTGTCTTTACCCCAACGAAGAATCCGGCGCGCGAGCGAGCAGACATCCCCCCAGGTGGCGCGCGCAGCTGGACATAACCCGCACAAGCGGGACGAAAGCGGCGGATTGAGTAGTGGCAGCTTCTTCAATCCGCCCTTTTTCGTTTTGAAGACACGTTTTTAACGGCGCCATTTGGACGTCGAGGCAATGAAAGGTCCAAGAGGACAGTGGTTCTGAGTTTTACAGGCGAACACACCCAAAAGGTGGACGGTAAGGGGCGCATGTCGATCCCTGCCGATTTTCGTCGCGTACTGGAATCTCAAGATCCTGACTGGACCGACGGCCTGAACCCCCGCATGTATCTTTTGTATGGCGAGCACCTTAAGCAAGAGTTGCACGTTTATACGGTCGCTGAATTTGGTAAACTGGTCGATATGATCAACGCGATGCCCAAGGGCTCGCCCGCCAAGAAAAAGCTATCCCACCTCTATATCGGTCAATCCATGAAGATGGAGATCGACAAAGACGGGCGCACGGTCATGCCGATCCGGCAGCGCGAAAAGCTGGGCCTGAAAGATGGCGAACTATATTTCCGCGGGGTGGGTGACCATTTCGAGATTTGGAAGGCTGACACATTCACTGCCACGGTCGCGGAAGACATGTCCGCATGGCTGGATGATATGCCGGATGACTTTGATCCGCTTTCCCTTTTGGAAGAAAGCTAGGAGGACTTGATGTCTGCTGCCACACCGACATCCCCACACATTCCCGTTCTGATACGCCCGTTGATTGCGGCGGTGTCACCTGTCACGGGTGTTTGGCTTGATGGCACGTTTGGCAATGGCGGTTATACCCGTGAATTGCTGGCTGCTGGCGCCGACAAAGTCATTGGGGTGGACCGCGATCCGCTTGCATTTGAAATGGCTGCTGACTGGATTTCCGGTTTTGGCGACAGGATCGAATGCGTCGAAGGGACGTTTTCCAAGCTGGATGAATATGCGTCTGACCTTGACGGTGTCGTCTTGGATCTTGGCGTGTCGTCCATGCAGCTGGATATTGCAGAGCGTGGATTTTCGTTCATGCGTGATGGCCCGTTGGATATGCGCATGTCGCAGACTGGGAAAACAGCCGCTGATATCTGCAATGAGGCAGATGAAGCTGATATTGCGTCGATCATCTTCCTTTACGGTGAAGAACGCGCATCGCGGCGCATTGCCAAGGCGATTGTTGCGGCCCGTCCACTGACAACCACATTGCAATTGGCCAGCCTTGTTGCAGGTTGTTTGCCGCGGTCCAAGCCCGGTCAGTCACACCCTGCAACCCGCACGTTCCAAGCGTTGCGCATTGCGGTAAACAACGAATACGGCGAGTTGGCGATGGGTCTGATGGCCGCTGAACGGGCGCTGAAACCCGGTGGGCAATTGGCCGTTGTGACGTTCCATTCCGTAGAGGACCGCATGGTCAAACGGTTCTTGCAGGCCCGATCCGGTGGCATGGCGAATGCCAACCGCTACGCGCCAGAAACCATCCAGGATGCGGCGGCTTTTACCGTCAAAAAACGCAAAGCAATCATTGCCGACGCTGAAGAGCTGGCTGCAAACCCGCGCTCACGGTCGGCCAAATTGCGTGTGGCAACCCGCACAGATGCGCCCGCAGCAGACATTGACCCGGCAAAACTGGGTATGCCAATGATGAACAAGGGGAGCAGGTAGGTGCGGACCGTATTGTATTTGATGGCCGCACTTGCGGTTATGGGGCTGGCGTTTTGGTCCTATCAGGAAAACTATAAAACCCGCGATGCTTTGGGCGAAGTCCGCAGTTTGCACGCCCAAATCGGCACCAACCACGAACGGCTTCGCATGTTGCGCGCTGAATGGGCGTATTTGAACCGTCCTGACCGCTTGTCCGACTTAGCCGAGATCAATTTTGACCGTCTTGGCCTGTTGCCGCTAATGCCAGACGCGTTTGGACGCATAGATCAGATTATTTATCCATTGCCTGATATTTTGCCGATCATCGTGCCGATTGAAGTCAACAGCGCACCCGTTCCACGCGGGGAGGATGCGCTATGATCCGCACGCCGCTCCGGCCACTTGCACGCATATTAAAAGCCCGCGACCGTGGTGAAGACACCCACGCGATCGAGGCTGAAAACCTGCGTCTGCGCCATGAAGCGATGCGCGATACCGCCCGTTTGCGCGCCGAAGGCCGTTTGCTGGTTTTGGGTGCAATGTTTGCGATTGCCTTTGGCACGATCGGGATGCGCATGGGCGCGTTGGCTGGTGCCGCCCCCGAAGAGCCAGTGGCGACTGTAAAGGGCAACCCAATCATCGGGCAACGTGCTGACATTACTGACAGAAATGGCCGTATTCTTGCGACAAATCTGGAAACACATTCCTTGTACGCTCATCCGCAAGACATGGTTGACCCTGTGTATGCTGCGGGCGAATTGGTCAAAATTTTCCCTGAATTGAAAGAGGAAAAGCTGCTGGCTGATTTTACGGGTGACCGAAAATTCTTGTGGATTCGCCGTCAGATTTCGCCTGAACAGATGCAGGCTGTACATGATATCGGCTCCACTGGTTTGCTGTTTGGCCCGCGTGAAATGCGCCTGTATCCGAACGGCGCGATTGCGTCGCATATCCTTGGCGGTGCATCGTATGGCCGCGAAGGTGTCGCAAGCGCCGAGGTCATCGGTGTTGCTGGTGTGGAGCGTGAATTTGATGAACGTCTGCGTGATCCAGCGCGCGAGGGCGAACCGCTTTCGTTGTCTATTGATCTGACCGTGCAGGCCGCTGCCGAAGAGGTCCTTGCTGGTGGCATGTCGATTATGAATGCCAAGGGTGCCGCCTCCGTTTTGATGGATTTGCATACAGGCGAGATCATTTCGATGGTGTCGCTCCCTGATTTTGATCCCAACAACCGTCCGCAGGTTTTGACCACTGGTGATCAGTCGGATAGCCCGCTGTTTAACCGTGCGGTGCAGGGCGTGTACGAGCTTGGGTCTGTGTTCAAGATTTTCGCAGTCGCCCAAGCGATGGAACTTGGTTTGATCGGTCAAGACACGATGATCGACACCAAAGGCCCGCTGCAATGGGGGCGTTTCAAGATCCGTGATTTCCATGATTACGGTGCGCAATTGTCCACAATGGATGTGGTTGTAAAGTCGTCCAACATTGGGACCGCCCGCATCGCAATGCAAATTGGTGCAGAGCGCCAACAAGAATTCCTCAAGTCGCTTGGTTTCATGGAAGCCACACCGGTAGAGCTTTCAGAGGCCCCGTCAGGCGCGCCGCTGTTGCCGCATAATTGGTCAGAAATTTCAACGATGACAATATCTTATGGCCACGGCCTGTCATCGTCGCCGCTGCACTTGGCCGCCGGATACGCGTCATTGTTGAACGGTGGCACACGGATTGAACCGACGTTGATCCGCCGCTCCACGCCGCAGAATGGCCCACGTGTTGTCAGTGAAGAGATCAGCAAGCAAGCGCGCGATATGCTCCGCCAGGTGGTTGTGCGCGGCACCGCATCTTTTGGTGAGGTTGCGGGCTACGAAGTTGGCGGCAAGACGGGCACTGCCGATAAGCCAAAGGAGCGTGGGGGCGGATATTATGATGACAAGGTCATTGCAACATTTGCGTCTGTATTCCCTGCCAACGACCCCAAATATGTGTTGATCGTCACCTTTGACGAGCCGTCCGAGAATTCGGGCGAAAAGCCGCGTCGTACCGCCGGTTGGACCGCAGTTCCTGTGGCCGCAGAGATGATCCGCCGCACAGCTCCGTTGCTTGGGTTGCGTCCGCAAGTGGACAGTTCAGAGGCGATCGGTGTAACACTCACCTCAAACTAATGAAGAGTGAGCGATATGGGGCGACAGACGAAATCCTTGGCCGCATTGGGCTTGGCCGCGCAGTCGGGCCGCGATGCCCAGATTACGGGTTTGACGGTTGACAGCCGCAATGTGAAACCCGGCGTGCTATTCGCCGCTTTGCCCGGTGCTGCGGTGCATGGGGCCGAGTTTATTCAATACGCTTTGCGCATGGGCGCTGCCGCGATTTTAACGGACCCAAAGGGCGCCGAGATTGCTGCTATTGAGCTGGCCGCATCTGACGCCGCATTAATCGTCGCCCAAGACCCGCGCCAGACATTGGCCCTGACCGCGTCGCTTTGGTTCGGTGCGCATCCCCGTACCGTAATTGCCGTGACAGGCACAAACGGCAAGACATCGGTCAGCACCTTCGCCCGTCAAATATGGGAAGAGATGGATATTGCGGGGGTCAATCTTGGCACCACGGGCGTTGAAGGCGCTTGGACCCATCCGCTGAAACACACCACGCCTGAACCGATCACATTGCACCGCGTCATGGCTGAAGCTGCGGCGCACGGCATCACGCACGTCGCGATGGAGGCCTCATCGCACGGGTTGGACCAACGGCGTTTGGACGGTGTTGTTTTGGCTGCTGCAGGGTTCACGAATTTCACGCAGGACCATCTGGATTACCACGAAACATTCGAGGCGTATTTCGCCGCCAAGCTGGGGTTGTTTACCCGTGTGTTGGCTGACGACGGTGTCGCTGTGATCAATTTGGATGACCCCAAGGGCCCACATGTTGCCGATATATGTGCGGATCGCGGCCAAGAGGTTATTGGCGTCGGGCGCAGCGTCGATGCCCGTTTGCGCCTGAAGGGCCAGCGGTTTGATGCCACGGGGCAGGACCTGCTGTTTGAATGGCAGGGCAAGGCGCATCAGACGCGGCTTAATCTGATTGGCGGGTTTCAGGCGGATAACGTGCTGCTCGCGGCTGGTTTGGTCATTGCGGCGGGGGGGGTGCCGCAAGACGTATTTGATACGCTGCCACATCTGACGACCGTGCGTGGCCGGATGGAGCTGGCGGCGACCCGCGATAATGGTGCGGCTGTGTTCGTCGATTACGCTCATACGCCCGACGCTGTTGCGACCGCGCTGAAGGCGATGCGCCCGCATGTAATGGGTCGGATTATTGCGATTGTGGGGGCAGGCGGCGATCGTGATGCTGGCAAGCGCCCGTTGATGGGAGCGGCTGCGTCTGAACACGCGGACGTTGTGATTATTACCGACGATAACCCACGGTCCGAGGACCCTGCGACTATTCGTGCTGCGGTTTTGGCGGGTGCATTGAATGGAACTGGAACACCAAGTGTCACCGAAGTTGGCGACCGCGCCGAGGCGATTTTGCGGGGCGTGGATGGGCTGTCTGCGGGTGACGCCCTGCTCATCGCAGGCAAAGGCCATGAAAGCGGTCAAACTGTGGGCGACGTGGTTTTGCCCTTTGATGATGTCGAACAGGCCAGCGTTGCGGTGGCCGCATTGGAGGGCAGGATATGAGCGTGCTTTGGACGGCGGCAGATGCTGCTACGGCGACAGGTGGTAAGTCTATTGGTGACTGGTCTGCCACGGGCGTGTCGATTGATACGCGCACGATTGCGTCGGGAGATTTGTTTGTTGCTCTTAAGGACATGCGCGACGGGCATGACTTTGTTGCCATGGCCTTGGACAAAGGCGCTGCGGCAGCTTTGGTCACGCACCGCCCTGCCGGGGTCGCCGCTGATGCGCCACTGTTGGTGGTTGATGACGTGCTGATCGCGTTAGAGGCCTTGGGCCGCGCCGGGCGTGCCCGCACACGTGCGAAGGTGGTTGGGGTCACAGGGTCTGTGGGCAAGACATCGACCAAAGAAATGCTGCGCACTGTCTTGACCCCGCAAGGGAAAACCCATGTCGCCGAGGCATCATATAACAACCACTGGGGTGTGCCGCTGACGCTTGCGCGGATGCCCGCAGATACGCAGTTCGCCGTGATCGAGATTGGCATGAGCAACCCCGGTGAAATCGCGCCGCTGGCGCAGATGGCGCAATTGGATGTGGCGATGGTGACGACGGTAGCTGCCGCGCATTTGGAAGCATTTGAAAACGTGTCGGGCATCGCGCGCGAAAAGGCCGCGATCATGGACGGGATGGTGTCGGGCGGGATTGCTGTCTTGAACGCGGACATTCTGACAACGGGAATTTTGCAAGAAAAAGCAGCCGCTTTGGGAGCCAAGCAAGTCTTGTTTGGTATGCATGGCACTGATTGGCAGGCGACCGACGTGCGGCTGACTGATGACGCGACCGTTGTTTGTGCCGCGCATGCTGGGGTGGAATACCTGTTCAAGCTGGGCTTGCCTGGACGGCACTTTGCCATGAATGCGGTTGGTGTTCTGGCCGTGGTCGACGCGCTTGGCGCGGATGTGGGGCAGGCGTCGCGTGACATTGCGAAATGGGCGCCACCGGATGGGCGCGGCACGCGGGAAGTCGTTGTGCTGGACCCTGCCGTACCAGAACATACGCTGGACTTGATCGATGATGCATTCAACGCGAACCCAACATCCATGACCGCAAGTCTGGAAATTTTGGCAGCGGCAACCCCACGCCATAATGTTGGTCGGATTGTCAAAGGCCGCCGCATTGCTGTGCTGGGTGATATGTTGGAACTGGGTCCATCAGAGCATGAAATGCACCGCGCCATCGCCCACGACAAATTCCTGCAAAGCTTGGATGTTGTGCACTGCGTGGGGCCGCGTATGAAGTACCTTTACCAAGCCCTGCCAGAGGGCCAGCGCGGCGAATGGACGGCGGATGCAGCTGGAATGAATGCCCAAATCGGGCGACTGTTGGATGCGGGTGATGTGGTGTTGGTGAAGGGGTCCAAGGGCAGTAAGGTGTCTCTGGTCGTTGACGCGATCCGCAAACTCGGGCATCGCAACGCCTAAGACTTGAATACGAATACAGAGGTTTTTGATTATGCTTTATTGGTTGACCGCGCTTTCTGATGGCGGCGATTTCTTTAACCTGTTTCGTTATATCACCTTCCGCGCGGGTGGCGCATTTATGACCGCGCTTGTTTTCGGGTTCATTTTTGGATTGCCGTTGATCAACGTTCTGCGCCGCAAGCAGGGCAAGGGGCAGCCAATTCGAGAAGACGGCCCCGAAGGGCATTTTGCCAAGGCCGGCACCCCCACGATGGGTGGTTTGCTGATCGTTGGCGCGCTGACATTTTCCACGCTGCTTTGGGCGCGATTGGATAACCCGTTTATCTGGATGGTGTTGTTCGTGACGCTGTCATTTGCCGCAATCGGGTTTGCTGACGACTATGCGAAAGTATCCAAGCAAACCACGGCAGGTGTGTCTGGTAAGGTGCGGATTTTGCTTGGTCTTTTGATTGCTGCGATCGCGGGTTACTGGGCTGCGCAGTATCATCCCGCTGATTTGACCAACCAGCTGGCGGTCCCAATTTTGAAGAATACTCTGCTGAACCTTGGGTTCATGTTCATTCCATTCGCGATCATCGTGATCGTTGGATCAGCCAATGCGGTGAACCTGACAGACGGCCTTGACGGTCTTGCGATTATGCCCGTGATGATTGCAGCCGCCACGTTTGGAATTATTTCCTATGCCGTGGGCCGCACCGATTTCACCCAATATCTGGACCTGCATTATGTGCCTGATACCGGCGAGATTTTGATTTTCTGCATGGCACTGATCGGCGGTGGCCTTGGGTTCCTTTGGTACAACGCCCCACCCGCCGCTGTGTTCATGGGCGACACCGGGTCCTTGGCCTTGGGCGGCGCATTGGGCGCAATTGCTGTCGCAACCAAGCACGAGATCGTTTTGGCCATCGTCGGCGGCGTTTTCGTGGTCGAGGCTTTGTCGGTGATCATTCAGGTCCTGTATTTCAAATGGTCAGGCAAACGCGTGTTCCTGATGGCCCCGATCCACCACCACTACGAGAAAAAGGGCTGGGCCGAACCGCAGATCGTCATCCGGTTCTGGATCGTCTCGCTCATTCTGGCGATGATTGGCCTCGCAACATTAAAGGTGCGCTAGCTCCGGCAATGTCGCCGCGCTTTATCTGGGTGCAAGATACGTTCAAGTTGAAGCCCTTGCTCTCGCGTTTACACAAAAACAGTCTGAAGCGTTTGGGAAAGCTGCTGAATACTGAGCACGAAAGCGATACCAACGCTGAGGCGCGAAAATTCGTAGCAATTGCGCAAGCAGCATTTCCCACGTCGAAACGCGAACAGAGTTAGAAGCGCTTACCAGTCAACGTGAAAAAGATATCCCTAACGGAGATCTAATCGAAGCGTTGAGTTTAGAGGTTATGGCTGACGTCGAGTTACATAACCGCGCAGATCAACTGATGAAGGAAGTGACATATAATCTTGCACAGGGTGCTGAGCGACGCTGTGTGCCAAAGGCTTTTTGCGCAACACCGTGAGTTGTTTCAAAACCTCTGCAGCGGCACTGTGATGATGGTTCTTTGCTGCATTATCGAGGCGAATTTTGGTGCGCAGAGGGGCTTTTCCGCGAGGCGCTTGCCATTTGCAAGGCAACCTGCCTGCGGACCACCCCGATATTGCGCGAAACGAACAAACCCTTGCTGCTGTCATCGCCAAACGCGGCTAATCTAGGCTGCCAAATTCGGCGCACGCAAAACTTACACGAACATTACACCCGTGGTCTTGTTTCTGCGCGGGTCTAGCGGCACTGTCTGCACAACTTCAAAAAGGGTGTGGCAATGATTCCAGTGCAGGGTTTTGACGGGCAAACCGTCGCGGTTTTGGGGCTTGGCCGGTCTGGTAAGGCCGCTGTGCTTGCGCTGCAGGCAGGCGGTGCCACGGCTGTTGTTTGGGACGATGGTGCAGCGGCGCGCGATGCGGCCGAAGCGGACGGGTTCACATTGCATGATTTGTCCAAAGCAGGCGGCTTTGATGGCATCGCCCGCCTGATTGTCAGCCCCGGTATTCCGCATCTTTACCCCGCCCCAAACCCCGTGATTGCGGCCGCATGGCGGGCAGGCGTTCCTGTTGATAATGACATCGGTTTATTCTTTCAGTCGTTTGCCACGGATGAATGGTCGGGTTTTACGACCAGCCCGCGTGTGATTGCAGTCACCGGATCAAACGGGAAATCGACCACAAGCGCCTTGATCCACCATATCGTCCAAGAGAATGGCCGCGCGACCCAATTGGCTGGCAACATTGGCCGTGCGGTGCTGGACATTGACCCGCCGCATGATGGCGAGGTCGTTGTGTTGGAACTGTCGTCATATCAGACCGACTTGGCCCGCGCATTGACCCCTGATGTTGCGGTCATGACGAATATTTCGCCAGACCATCTGGACCGCCATGCGGGCTTGGGGGGCTATTTCGCCGCCAAGCGTCGCTTGTTTGCCGAGGGCGGACCGGATCGTTGTGTCATCGGGATGGATGATCCTGAGGGCGAATATTTGGCAAACCAAATGGCGATGGGGGCGGCCGATGACCGCGTTATTCAGGTGTCCTCTGGTCGCAAGCTCGAAAACGCCGCATGGTCTGTATTTGCGCGCAAAGGGTTCTTGTCTGAATACCGCAAGGGCCGCCAGGTGACGTCTGTTGATCTGCGCGATATTGCCGGACTGCCGGGTGCGCATAACCATCAAAATGCCTGCGCTGCATATGCTGCTTGCCGCACGCTGGGCTTTAGTCCCAAGGGGATCGAGGCCGCGATGCGCAGTTTTGGTGGCTTGCCACATCGGTCGCAATTGGTTGGCGAAAAAGACGGCGTGCGTTTTGTGAACGACAGCAAGGCCACGAATGTCGATAGCGCTGCGAAGGCGTTGCAGGCGTTTCCTAAGATCCGTTGGATTTGTGGTGGTTTGCAAAAAGATGGTGGGCTGGATGCGCTGTTGCCGCATATCGGCGCTGTGCAAAAGGCCTATGTAATCGGGCGCGAGGCCGAAGATTTCGCCCGTCAGTTGGTCGGGGTTGAAACCGTTGTATGCGGTACGATGGAGGTTGCAGTAGCTACGGCGGCTGTTGATGCTGACGCGGGCGATGTTGTGCTATTGGCACCTGCTTGTGCCAGCTTCGATCAATACGATAGCTTTGAGACGCGCGGTGATGACTTTATGGCGCAGGTCCAAGTGGTGATGGGTTAAAACCCATCCTACGACTGAATTGCTTGGCCCGCTGCCCAACCCGATGACCACGCCCATTGAAAGTTGTAGCCGCCAAGCCAGCCTGTCACATCCACACATTCTCCGATGAAGTAGAGGTTCGGCATCGTCTTGGACGCCATGGTTTTGGAGTTCAGGTGGTCGGTGTTCACGCCGCCAAGCGTAACTTCGGCGGTGCGGTACCCTTCGGAGCCTGATGGCGTGATTTCCCAGTTCGACAGCGCGTCAGTGACCACTTGCAGGCTGGCATCTGACCGGTCAGCAAGGTTCCCTGATAGGTCCATGATGTCGGCCAAATAGCTGACGAGCCGCGCAGGCAGGTGTTGTGACATGACCGTGGTCAGCGCCTTGCGGCCCATTGTGATACGCACATCGCGAAGTACTGTATAAAGATCGATCTGCGGGATAAGGTTGGTGCGGATTGCCTCGCCTTCGTGCCAGTACGATGATGCTTGCAGAATTGCGGGGCCAGACAGACCACGGTGAGTGAACAGCAGTGCCTCGTCAAAACTTGTGTCGCCTGCGGTGACGCGGGCGGGCAGGGCAGTGCCTGCAAGTGGCTTGAACCGGTCATCGGTGAAGGTCAGCGGCACAAGGCCGGGGCGCGGGGTGATCACGTCGAGGCCAAATTGGTCGGCCACTTGGTAACCGAGGCCTGTTGCACCCATTTTAGGGATGGATTTTCCGCCTGATGCCATGACCAGATTGGTGGCAGTGACCGTATGGATCGCGCCGTCTTTTGTCACTTGCACAGTGAAATGCGTGCCGTTGTGGCTGATATCGCCGACGTCAGTTTTCAGCCATAGCTGCGCGCCTGCCATCTGTGCATGCAGCATCGCAATGATGTCTTTGGCCGAATTATCGCAAAACAGCTGACCCAGCGTTTTCTCGTGGTACGCAATTCCGTGGGACGCGACGAGATTGATGAAGTCCCATTGGGTGTAGCGTTTGAGCGCGGATTTCGCGAAATGTGGGTTGGCTGACAGGAAGTTGGCCGCCGTCGTGCCCGTATTTGTGAAATTGCAGCGCCCGCCACCAGAAATGCGGATTTTGTCGCCCGCTGCTTTTGCGTGGTCGATGATAAGGACGCCGCTGCCGGCGTGGGCGGCGCACATCATGCCTGCGGCACCTGCGCCAATGATAAGAGTTTTGACTTGCATGTGACCGAGGTGCCGCGAAATTCGCAAATGTGCAAGAGCAGAGATTTGCGACACGCCAGCAAGATTTGGCGCACCCACAATTTGCAGTAGAAATAGGGGGGCAAACCCGCTAGAAGTGGTGTCAGACCCGAAAAATCGGGCGATTTGAGGCAGTATTGGCGGTAATCCCATGACGGAAATGGTCTATGGCACGGTCCCGGTTTATGCGGGTGACCCTGTTCTTCCACGATGGTGGCGGACAATTGATAAATGGACAATGAGCTGCGTGCTGATGCTGTTTGGCATCGGGCTGTTGCTGGGATTGGCGTCGTCGCCCCCATTGGCCAGCAAAAACGGGCTTGAGCCGTTTCATTACGTGACCCGTCAGGCGATTTTTGGCGGGGTGGCGATGATCGCTATGTTGCTGACGTCGATGATGACACCACAAATGGTCCGCCGTTTGGCTGTTCTTGGATTTCTTGTCGCCTTTGTCGCCCTTATGGGCCTGCCGTTTTTCGGCACTGACTTTGGCAAAGGCGCGGTGCGCTGGTATTCGCTTGGATTTGCATCGTTGCAGCCGTCGGAGTTTCTAAAGCCCGGATTTGTGGTCATGGCTGCATGGTTGATGGCCGCCGCTCTCGAGATTGGTGGCCCGCCGGGCCGAATGTATTCGTTTATCCTGACGATTGTTATTTGCACGTTTTTGGCGTTGCAGCCAGATTTTGGTCAAGCTGCTTTGGTGCTGTTTTCATGGGGCGTGATGTATTTTGTTGCGGGTGCGCCGATGTTCTTGCTTGCAGGAGTTTGCGCGGGTGTCGTCATGGCTGGCTGGTTTGCTTACGCCAATTCCGAACACTTCGCCCGCCGGATTGATGGCTTTCTAAGTCCTGATTTGGACCCGACGACCCAGCTGGGGTATGCCACCAATGCGATCCGTGAAGGCGGGTTTTTTGGTGTTGGCGTCGGTGAAGGCCAAGTGAAGTGGTCGCTGCCAGATGCCCATACAGATTTCATTATCGCGGTTGCCGCCGAGGAATACGGGCTGATCTGTGTGCTTGCGATTATCGCGCTGTATGGTGTGATTGTCGTGCGTAGCTTGCTGCGTTTGCTTAAGGAACGTGACCCGTTCATCCGCTTTGCCGGTACCGGACTGGCCTGTGCGTTTGGCGTGCAGGCGATGATCAACATGGGGGTGGCCGTGCGGTTGCTTCCAGCCAAGGGCATGACCTTGCCGTTTGTCAGCTATGGTGGCTCGTCCATCATTGCAGGCGGCATTGCGATGGGCATGCTGCTGGCGTTCACCCGCACCCGTCCGCAAGGCGAAATTGGTGATATTTTGATGCGAAGAGGCCGATGACCAAGTTACTCGTAATTGCCGCCGGAGGCACTGGCGGTCACATGTTTCCCGCCCAGGCACTGGCCGAAGCGATGTTGGCCCGCGGCTGGCGTGTAAAGCTGTCGACCGATGATCGTGGTGCCCGTTATGCGGGTGGCTTTCCTGACGCGGTCGAAATTAACGTGGTGAAATCAGCGACCTTTGCCCGTGGCGGTCTTGTTGCCAAACTGGCCGTACCTTTGCGCATTTTGTGGGGCATCGGTGGTGCGCAGTGGCGCATGCTCCGTGACAAGCCGGATGTTGTCGTGGGCTTTGGCGGGTATCCCGCGATCCCTGCAATGGTGGCCGCCTATACGCTGCGTGTGCCGCGTATGATCCATGAACAAAACGGTGTGTTGGGCCGTGTGAATCAAGTGTTCGCCAAGCGTGTGCATACTGTTGCTTGCGGGACGTGGCCTACTGATTTGCCAGATGGTGTGATCGGTGTCGACGTTGGCAATCCCGTGCGCGCCGCGATCTTGGACCGCGCAGGTGCGGGCTATATTCCGCCCGGTGATTACCCGATGTCGATCCTCGTGATGGGCGGCAGTCAGGGCGCGCGCATTTTGTCCGACGTTGTCCCAGAGGCGATTGCGAGCTTGCCCGAAACCCTGCGCCAAAATATCCGCGTGGCCCATCAGGCACGTGCTGAAGACGGGATGCGCGTCGCGACTTTCTATGCAGATGCTGGAATTGATGCTGATGTGCAGCCGTTTTTTGACGATGTGCCGAACCGTATGTCAGAGGCGCAATTGGTGATCACGCGTGCGGGCGCATCGACGATTGCTGACCTGACCGTGATTGGTCGCCCTGCGATTTTGGTGCCGTTTGCGGCAGCAACTGGTGACCATCAAACCGCGAATGCGCGCGGCATGGTCGACGCGGGTGCAGCGATCTTGATTCCCGAAAGACTTTTTACTAAGGCGGCTTTAGTCGAACAAATCACGGACGTGCTGACCAACAGTGCGGCGGCTTTGAACATGTCTCAAATGGCTGCGGCATGTGGCAAACCAAATGCAACGGAGCGCCTTGTGGCGCTGGTCGATGATCTGGCCACAAAAGAAGAAATGAAAGACAAGTAATGAACGCGACTGCAACCAAACTGCCCCTTGATGTAGGCCCTATTCACTTTGTAGGCATTGGTGGTATCGGCATGTCCGGCATCGCCGAGGTCCTGTTGGAACATGGGTATACCGTGCAGGGGTCTGACCTGAAATTCACGCCGATCACGGACCGTTTGGTCAAGCTTGGTGCGACTGTTTTTGAAGGGCAGGCAGCGGCGAATTTGGCAGATGCAGAGGTTATCGTGATCTCGTCCGCGATCAAATCTGGGAATCCAGAGTTGGACGAAGCCCGCACCAAGGGCTTGCCGATTGTTCGCCGTGCGGAAATGCTGGCCGAACTGATGCGCTTGAAATCAAACGTTGCAGTTGCGGGAACGCATGGCAAAACGACGACCACAACAATGGTTGCTGCATTGTTGGATGAAGGTGGGATTGATCCGACTGTCATCAACGGCGGTATTATTCATGCTTACGGTTCGAACGCGCGTATGGGGCAAGGCGAGTGGATGGTGGTTGAGGCTGACGAGAGCGACGGCACCTTCAACCGTCTGCCCGCGACAATCGCCATCGTGACCAATATCGACCCAGAGCATATGGATCATTGGGGGACGATCGAAAATCTCCGCCAGGGGTTTTATGATTTTGTGTCGGGTATTCCGTTTTATGGTTTGGCAGTCTGTTGCACTGACAATGCAGAGGTGCAGGCGCTGGTCGGGAAGCTGACAGATCGCCGCGTCACGACCTACGGCTTTAATGCCCAAGCTGACGTGCGCGCCGTGAACTTGCATTATAAGGCGGGCGTTGCCCATTTTGATGTGGCGTTGCAGGCCGAAGACGACATTATCGAAGACTGCGAATTACCGATGCCTGGTGATCACAACGTCAGCAATGCGCTGTCGGCCGTGGCTGTCGCGCGTCATTTGGGGCTTAAGAAGGATGAAATCCGCAAGGCTCTAAAGGAATTTGGCGGGGTGAACCGTCGCTTTACGAAGGTGGGCGAAGTGAATGGTGTCACGATTATTGATGACTATGGGCATCATCCGGTGGAAATTACGGCTGTCTTGAAGGCCGCACGTCAAGCCAGCGAAGGCCGCGTGATCGCGGTGCATCAGCCGCATCGCTATACCCGTTTGCACCACCACTTTGATGAATTCTGTGCCTGCTTCAACGATGCTGATGTCGTTGGCATCGCGGATGTATATTCTGCCGGTGAAGACGTGATTGAAGGCGCTACCCGTGATGATCTGGTCGCTGGCCTGATCCGCCACGGTCACCGCCATGCGCGTGCCGTGGCATCCGAGGACGATTTAGAGCGATTGGTCCGCGAACAAGCCAAACCCGGTGACATGGTTGTTTGTCTTGGAGCCGGGACGATCAGCGCTTGGGCGAGTGGCTTGCCTGACCGGTTGAAAATGTGACGACGTCGCTTTTCATAGGGTGCATCTGGGTGCTGTTGGCTGTGATTACGGCCTTGCTGCCGATGCGCCGCCAATATGCGCCGGGGCTGACGCTCTTGTTGCTGGCGCCTGTGTTGATCATCTGGATCGGTGTCGATTTTGGATGGATCGTAGGCGTGCTTGCTGCTGCCGCTTTCGTGTCGATGTTTCGCAATCCGTTACGATATATCTATGCGCGCCTGCGGGGCGAAACACCGGAGCTTCCGAAATGATGACCCCTTCATTGATTTGTGCCGCCCTTTGGTTGCTGGCCGCCAATGTCATGGCGATGATCCCGTCCAAGGATAACCTGTGGCAACGCGCCTATTTGCTGATTGCAGTTGGCATTCCATTACTGGGTTGGGTGACGTATCAGAACGGCCTTTGGATCGGATTGATTGCCTTGGTGGCTGGCATGTCTGTGCTCCGCTGGCCGCTTGTTTATTTGATCCGCTGGGCCAAGCGATTGGTCGGACTAAATGGCTGACGTGGCCATAATCGCAGTGATGTTTGTGTCAGCGATGATCCCGTTTGCCGTGATGGCCCGGTTGATGTTGGCTCAAAAATCGGGACTGGCACTCACTGTTATGTCATTATTGGCGGCAGCAGTTGCGATTTTCATTTTCGCGTCAACAACGCCTGTTGGCATTGATCCTTTGTTTGCGATTGGCGTGGCGATGGTGTCTTTGCTGCCTGCGCTGATTGGTGCAGGGGCGGGTGCGCTGCTGGGCCATTTGCTGCTACGTCGTCGTTTTAAGGACTAAGCTATGATTGAGAATTTACCGCAGGTGCGCGGCACATTGACCCAAGATCGCAGCCTTGCTGATCTGACGTGGATGCGTGTGGGTGGCCCTGCGGATGTGCTGTTTCAGCCTGCCGATGTGGATGACTTGTCTGCATTTATGGCCGCACTTGCCCCCAATGTGCCCGTGTTCCCAATGGGCGTTGGATCAAACCTGATTGTCCGTGACGGCGGTGTGTCTGGTGTGGTGATCCGGCTTGGGCGTGGCTTTAACGCGATCAGTTTTGACGATCAAGTTGTGACCGCAGGTGCGGCAGCGTTGGATGCGCATGTGGCCCGTAAGGCTGCGGCGGCGGGGCTTGAGCTGACGTTTCTGCGCACCATCCCCGGGACGATTGGCGGTGCTGTGCGCATGAACGCGGGCTGTTATGGCAGCTACACGGCGGATGTTTTGCAAAGCGTCGCAGTTGTGATGCGCAATGGTGCCGTGGTGGACTTACCTGCCGCGGATTTGCAGTTGGCGTACCGCAGGTCATCCTTGCCCGATGGCGCGGTGATCGTGAGCGCAAGATTGTTGGCCCCGGCGGGCGACGCTGATGCACTGGCTGCGCGCATGGATGACCAGTTGGCCAAGCGCGACGCGACGCAGCCAACCAAGGACCGCACGGCGGGGTCCACGTTCCGCAATCCGGCTGGATATTCGTCCACAGGGCAGGCCGATGACGTGCATGACCTCAAGGCGTGGAAGGTCATTGATGACGCGGGCATGCGCGGTGCAACGCTTGGCGGGGCCGTCATGAATACCAAACATTCAAATTTTCTGACCAACGCTGGCGGTGCCACCGCCGCCGATTTGGAAGATTTGGGCGAGCTGGTGCGAAAAAAGGTTTACGATTCCAGTGGTATCACGCTAGAATGGGAAATTATGCGGGTAGGCCATCGTAACGGGTCCTAACACGCCTAATAAAGAACAAACGCTCCTGAAATTGGGAGTAGGTCCTTGGCAGGATCAAGTATAAATGACGGGTCGCAAAGGCCTGCGTTAAAGGTGGTGGGTTATGTCGAGCAGGGCAAACCCGAAAGTTGTTGTTTTGATGGGTGGTCCGTCGGCGGAACGTGATGTTTCGCTGAGTTCGGGCGCCGAATGCGCCGCAGCTTTACGGGAAACGGGATATGACGTGATTGAGGTCGATGCTGGCCCCGATCTCGCTGCGCGTTTGACAGATATTTCTCCTGATGTTGTGTTCAACGCCCTGCATGGCCGCTGGGGCGAAGATGGTTGCGTGCAAGGTATGCTTGAATGGATGAAGATCCCGTATACGCATTCTGGCGTGATGGCGTCTGCCGTTACAATGGATAAGCAGCGCACCAAGGAGGTCTACGCAGCCCACGGTCTGCCCTTTGTGCATTCGGTGATTGCAACCTGCGCTGATGTTCAGGCCGCACATGTCCTAACCCCGCCATATGTTGTGAAGCCATTTAACGAAGGTTCCAGCGTTGGCATTTATATCGTCGATGAAACTGCCAACGGTCCGCCAAAGCTGGCAGCGGATATGCCCGACCACGTGATGGTCGAGACATATGCCCCTGGTCGCGAGTTGACGACGACGGTGGTCGGTGACCGCGCGCTCACGGTTACGGATATCATTGTCGACGGCTGGTATGACTATCACGCCAAATACGCACAAGGCGGATCGCGCCATGTGATCCCTGCCGATATTCCTGCCGACATTTTTGACGCCTGCATGGACTATGCCTTGCGTGCCCACCGCGTGCTGGGCTGCCGCGGTTTGACCCGCACTGATTTCCGGTGGGACGCGTCACGTGGTTTGGATGGATTGATTTTGCTCGAGACAAACACCCAACCTGGCATGACCCCGACATCGCTCGCCCCTGAACAAGCTGCAAAGATGGGTATTTCGTTCCCTGATTTGTGCCGCTGGATGGTGGAGGACGCATCATGCGACCGCTAACCGCCACACGCCGTCACCGCGCATTGCCGCGCGATCCGGCCCCATCCAAATGGAAATATCGCTATCAGCGCATGATGCTGACGCCCGGTTTTCGTGGCATGATCCGTGTGGGCGTGCCGCTTGCCTTGATTACGATTATTGCGGTCAGTTGGTACAGCCATGACGAGAACCGTGAAATGGCGGCTGCTAAGTTGCAAAAACTGAAAGAGGGTGTGCAGCAACGCCCCGAGTTTATGGTCGCATCATTGGATGTGACCGGTGCGGACGACGCGCTGACGACAACTGTTTTGGCGCAATTGCCCGTCGCTTTTCCGATCTCGTCGTTTGATCTTGATCTGGAAGCCATGCGCACGACGGTAGAGGCGCTGGATGCAGTGCGCTCTGCCCGTGTGCGTGTTGGGGATGCAGGTGTTTTGAACGTGGATATCACGCCGCGCACGCCGGTCGCGCTTTGGCGGGACGGTCTTGAATTACGCCTGTTGGACGAAGAGGGCACGTTCGCCGGATTTGTGGCGAACCGCGCTGAACGGCTTGATTTGCCGTTGATCGCAGGTGACGGCGCGCAAACTCATATCGCGGAGGCACTCGCGCTGTTCCGCGATGCCAAGCCGATTGCGGAGCGTGTGCGCGGCCTTGTCCGTATGGGCGAACGGCGGTGGGACGTTGTTTTGGACCGTGATCAACGGATCTTGCTGCCGGGCGAAAACCCTGTGGCTGCGCTTGATCGCGTTATTGTTTTGCATCAGGCCCGCGACATGCTGGACCGCGATGTCGCCGTTGTGGATATGCGCAATGGCGACCGACCAACACTCAGAATGAATAAAGAAGCCGCCGACGCATTTCGTCGCGTGAGCCATACAGAGGCAGACAACTAATGGGCGATTTATACGACAGCCAACGTGCAATGCGCAATATGCGCAAGGCGGCCATGCAGCGCGGTGTGATTGCCATTCTGGACATCGGAACAAGCAAAATTGCCTGTCTCGTTCTTCGGTTCGATGGCCCGGAGACGTTCCGAGGTGCCGATGGTATCGGATCGCTGGCTGGTCAGTCCTCGTTTCGTGTGATCGGTGCGGCCACAACCCGTTCACGCGGGGTGAAGTTTGGTGAAGTCGACGCGATGCAGGAAACTGAACGCGCCATTCGTACGGCCGTACAGGCGGCGCAGAAGATGGCGAAAGTGCGTGTTGACCACGTGATCGCCTGTATCGCTGGTGGACGCCCCAAGTCGTACGGTCTTGATGGCGCAGTTGATATTGAAAACGGTCTGGTTACAGATGGCGATATTGGCCGCGTGATGGCCGCGTGTGATGTGCCTGATTACGGTGAAGAGCGTGACGTGTTGCACGCGCAGCCTGTCAACTTTGCACTGGATCACCGGTCTGGCATGGCCGATCCGCGTGGCCAGATTGGTAATCAGCTGACCTGTGACATGCATATGCTGACGGTGGATAGCATTGCGCTGCAGAATATCTTCTTTTGCATCAAACGCTGTGATCTTGAATTGGCAGGTATTGCATCGAGCGCCTATGCGTCCGGTATTTCGTCGCTCGTCGAGGATGAACAGGAACTGGGTGCGGCCTGTATCGACCTTGGGGGAGGATCCACGAGCATTTCGGTGTTTATGAAAAAACACATGATTTACGCCGATACCGTCCGTATGGGCGGCGACCATGTGACGGGTGATATATCTATGGGTCTGTCGGTGCCGATGGCGACCGCAGAGCGGATCAAGACATTCTATGGCGGCGTTGTTGCCACGGGAATGGATGACCGCGAGATGATCGAAATTGGCGGCGACACAGGCGATTATGAACATGACCGCCGCACCGTGTCGCGCGCTGAATTGATCGGCATCATGCGCCCACGTGTCGAAGAAATTCTGGAAGAAGTCCGCGTGCGTTTGGACGCCGCTGGATTCGAACATTTGCCATCCCAGCAGATCGTTCTGACAGGAGGTG
Organism: Yoonia sp.; assembly: GCA_023955335.1. Classification (GTDB taxonomy): domain Bacteria; phylum Pseudomonadota; class Alphaproteobacteria; order Rhodobacterales; family Rhodobacteraceae; genus Yoonia. Next base: position 16,479 of record JAGSGF010000002.1, on the reverse strand, counting down.
CAAGCCAGATTCCGGGCCTTGACGGGCTGGCATCCAAGATACTTGGTCAGCAGGTGCGCCTTGGACGTCCGTTGCGTGTGCAAGGGTTACCGCAGGCCGCGATTGGTCCGGCGTTTTCCAGCGCTGTTGGCCTGACGTTGTTCGCGGCACACCCGCAAGACGAATGGTGGGATTTTGAAATTCCAGCCGACAAATACCCGGCGCGGTCGCTAAAGCGTGCCGTAAAGTGGTTTAAGGACAACTGGTAATACGCAAGATATTGCCGACGGACCCAAATCCGGCGCAAATGTCACAAAAATCCCCCATATTTGGTGTCGATTTTGCGGTTTTTGCGTGACCTGCAGGGGCGATGGGTCTATTGTTGACCTAATTTAGAGAAAAAGCCCCGGTGGGACGGGCCCAAAAAAATAGGCGGACAGAGCAATGACATTGAACCTCTCCATTCCCGGTCAGGAAGAATTGAAACCACGTATCACTGTATTTGGTGTAGGTGGCGCAGGCGGCAACGCCGTCAATAACATGATCGAAAAAGAGTTGGACGGGGTCGAATTCGTCGTTGCCAACACTGACGCGCAAGCGCTGCAGCACGCCAAGGCCGCTGCACGCATTCAAATGGGCGTGAAGGTAACTGAGGGTCTGGGCGCTGGTGCGCGCGCAACCGTGGGTGCCGCCGCTGCTGAAGAAAGTATCGAACAGATTGTCGATCACCTTGCTGGTGCGCACATGTGCTTTATCACGGCTGGTATGGGCGGGGGCACTGGTACCGGTGCTGCGCCGATCATCGCGCAGGCGGCACGTGAGCTTGGCGTTCTGACTGTTGGTGTTGTGACGAAGCCGTTCCAGTTCGAGGGCGGCAAGCGCATGAAGCAAGCCGAAGATGGCATCGAGGCCCTGCAAAAGGTCGTTGATACGCTGATCATCATTCCAAACCAGAACCTGTTCCGTCTTGCCAATGAAAAGACAACATTCACCGAAGCATTCCAGCTTGCTGATGATGTTCTTTACCAAGGCGTTAAGGGTGTGACTGACCTTATGGTGCGTCCGGGCCTGATCAACCTCGACTTTGCCGATGTGCGCGCCGTCATGGACGAAATGGGCAAAGCGATGATGGGCACAGGCGAAGCCGAAGGCGAAAACCGCGCCATCGAGGCTGCTGAAAAAGCCATCGCGAACCCGCTGCTTGACGAAATCTCGCTCGAAGGCGCACGCGGCGTGTTGATCAACATCACAGGCGGCTACGACCTGACGTTGTTCGAACTTGACGAAGCAGCCAATAAAATCCGTGAAAAGGTTGATCCAGAAGCCAATATCATCGTGGGGTCCACGCTTGATACAGGCATGGAAGGCCGGATGCGTGTGTCTGTTGTTGCCACTGGTATCGACGCTGCGACCCGTCCCGAAGATATGCCATTGCCGCGTCGGTCTATGGCTGCCCCGTTGAAGCCGCAGGTTCAAGTTGATGATGCACCTGCACCTGCGCCTGTTGCTGCGGCTGTCGCCACGCCTGTTGTTGCTGCTCCGATTGCGGCGCAACGTGCAGAGCCGGCGCCGGTTGCACAGACATTGTTTGAAGGTCTGGATGATGCCCGGGTGGTTGAGCCGGTCGAGGATGACTTTTCTGATATCCACGAAGCATTGGCTGAAACCGATGACCTGCCGCCACCAGCGTACACACCGCGCGCTGAACCAAAGATGGATGCACCTGAAGCGTTTGTTGCTCCACGTGCACCTGCCGCCGGCACGCCATCGCCAGAAGCAATGGCCCGTTTGCAGGCCGCTGTGTCAAAGGCACCTGGTCACCGCTCGGCTGCTGCGCCTGCCGTCGCTGAAGGTGAGCGTCCACGGTTTGGCATCAACAGCCTGATCAACCGCATGACGGGTGCCGCTGCAGACGCACAGCCAGAGCGTGAACAGCCACAGGTCACGCCGATCTACGAGGAGCCAATTGCCGAAGCCGATCCGGAGCAAGAGCGCATCGAAATCCCTGCGTTCCTGCGTCGTCAGGCGAACTAGACCAAAACGGAAACGACACTACAAGATCAAAGCCGCCCCCATGTGGGCGGCTTTTTTCGTTTGAAAACAATGTGTTGTCATCTTGTTTCATGGATGTTTCAGACCGTTGCAAAGAGTGAGTTGAGCGCTGAGCGCGCCACGCTTAGTTAAGGCGCAACAAAGATGAATCACCCGTTAAGGTTAATGACTTGCAAACCACGCTGAAATCAAACGTCACATTTACGGGGGTCGGTCTTCATACCGGCGCTCCGGTGACGCTTGTGCTGCGGCCTGCGCCTGCGAATACAGGTATCGTGTTTCGCCGTGTGGACGTTGTTGGTGACAACAGGCTTGCTGCGGTTTGGGACAATGTTGTTGTCTCGCCGCTTAACACGCGCCTGACCAACCCTGCCGGTTTGATTGTGTCGACGATCGAACACCTGATGGCTGCTTTGTCAGGAACCGGTGTGCACAATCTGATTGTTGATATTGATGGTCCTGAAGTGCCGATCATGGATGGCAGTGCGGCTGCGTTTGTGCGCGGTATCGTTGGCGTGGGTCTGACCCGTCACGCGGTGCCGCTGTATGCGATTGAAATCCTGTCCGACGTGATCGTCGAAGACGGCCCCGCGATGGCTATGCTGTCACCAGCCACAAGTCTGCAAATAGATTTTGATATTGATTTTGTGGATGCCGCGATTGGCCATCAGGCAAAGACATTGAATATGGCGAATGGTGCATTTGTGCGCGAACTGTGTGACAGCCGTACATTCTGCCGGTCCTCGGATGTTGAGGCGATGCGGGCCAATGGTTTGGCCTTGGGCGGGACATTGGAAAATGCGGTTGTCGTTGACGGTGATCAGATCCTAAGCCCCGGTGGTTTGCGCCACGCAGACGAGGCCGTGCGCCATAAGATGTTGGATGCATTGGGTGATCTGTATACTGCCGGTGCGCCGATCCTTGGACGTTATACCGGTGTACGGGCTGGCCACGCGATGACAAACCGTTTGTTGCAGGCGCTTTTTGCCCAGCCAGATGCGTGGCGTTGGACGCGGTGTGATCCGAAAATTGCCGCCCGTTTGCCCGGTGTGGGCGTCAGTAATGCCGATCTTTTTGCTGTTGCGTGATCTGAGTTTCGCGCAAGAGCGCAAAAGGCATTTTGCACCTGATTTTTCTATGCTAGACCAATGCGCAAGACGCCTGCGGGACAGACCCCAGAGCGACGTTTGAAGTGCAGGGGCAGTTGATGTCAAAAGCCAAGTTTCAGATCGGACGTGTGGGACGCAGATTTTGTGGCGTGTCCGCCCTTGTTTTACTGGTGTCGTGTGGGGCGTTTGATCCTGCGGGCACAGGTGCGTTGGAACAGTACACTGCTGCGCAAATCTTTGAGCGCGGCGAATACGAGCTGGAGCGCGGTCAACCGGACGACGCCGCAATCTATTTTGGCGAGATCGAGCGACTGTATCCTTATTCGGATTTTGCCAAACGTGCGCTGATTATGCAGGCATTTGCGTTTCATAAGGATGGCGACTACCCGAATAGCCGTGCATCTGCCCAACGGTACGTGGATTTCTATCCGGCGTCCGAAGATGCAGCCTACGCGCAGTATTTGCTGGCGCTATCCTATTACGACCAAATTGATGAAATTGGCCGCGATCAGGGTTTGACGTTCCAAGCGTTGCAGGCCTTGCGCACGGTGATCGAGACGTATCCCGATACGGAATACGCGCGGTCATCGGTCCTGAAATTTGATCTGGCCTTTGACCATCTTGCTGGCAAGGAAATGGAAATTGGCCGGTATTACCTAAAGCGTAAACACTATACGGCGGCCGTGAACAGGTTCCGTATTGTGGTTGAGGATTTCCAGACCACATCGCACACCGCCGAAGCGCTGCACCGTTTGGTCGAAGGCTATTTGTCGCTTGGGCTGACGGATGAAGCCCAGACGGCGGGCGCCATTTTGGGCCATAACTATCAATCGACCGACTGGTATCAGGATAGCTTTGCCTTGCTGACAGGGCAGGGGCTTTCGATGTCGACAGCGGGTGATAGTTGGCTTTCATCGGTTTACCGCCAAGTTATTCGTGGTGAATGGCTGTGATAGGGGGATGGGTTAAAACCCATCCTACGTAGTAATGCTTCGCCATATAGATATTCGTGACATGTTGATCATTGACCGGTTGGAACTTTCGTTCCAGCCCGGCCTGAATGTGCTGACAGGTGAAACCGGGGCAGGTAAATCCATTTTACTTGATAGCCTTGGGTTTGTGCTTGGCTGGCGGGGGCGTGCCGAACTGGTTCGCTCTGGCGCTGAGCAGGGAGAAGTCACGGCTGCGTTTGATCTGCCTGCGACCCATGCGGGCCGCGCTGTATTGGATGAAGCGGGCATCGAGGTCGAGGATGGCGAAGTCATTCTACGTCGGATCAACACGCGCGATGGCCGCAAAACCGCATGGATCAATGACCGCCGTGTAAGCGGTGATGTGCTTCGGAAATTGTCCGAGACGTTGGTCGAATTGCACGGTCAGCACGATGATCGCGGGCTTCTGAACCCGCGTGGCCACCGTGACATGTTGGACGAATTTGCGACGCTTGCCCCCGATGTGTCCAAATCCCGCGTGGCTTGGCGTGCGCTGTCCGCTGCCCAAAAGGCGTTAACGGCTGCCGAGGCGCGTGTCGCGGAGGCTCGCGCTGAAGAAGATTTCCTACGCCACGCTGTCGACGAACTCGACAAGTTGATGCCAGAGTCGGGCGAAGAGGCCACGTTGGACACCCGACGCCGCATGATGCAGGCTGCCGAGAAAATCCGCGCAGATATTATCAAGGCGTCCGAGGCGATTGGCATGCACGGCGCTGATGGCATGGTGTCGGATGCAACCCGCTGGCTGGGTGGTGTGACGGATAAGGCCGAAGGGGCTTTGGACGAGCCACTCGCCGCGCTTGAACGGGCTGCACTTGCACTGGATGAGGCCGGACAGGGCGTTGCCCGTTGCTTGGAGCATTTGTCGTTTAACCCGTCCGAGCTGGAAGATGTCGAAGAGCGCCTGTTTGCTATTCGGGGGCTGGCGCGCAAGCACAATGTCACCCCTGACGAGTTAGGGACCTTTGCCAATGACCTGCGTGGCCGCTTGGCTATCCTTGACGGAAGTGCCAATGATTTGAAGGCCTTGGAGGGCGATCTTCAAACTGCCCAAGCGGCCTATGATGCCGGTGCTGATCGTTTGCGTACCAAACGCGTGAAGGCTGCAAAGGCGTTGGATAAGGCGATGGCCGCCGAGCTTGCGCCGTTGAAAATGGAACGCGCGGTGTTTGTCACCGAAGTTACGGCTGCGGATGCGGGGCCTGATGGCCGTGACGCTGTGGCCTTTACCGTGGCCACCAACCCGGGCGCGCCTGCTGGACCGATCAACAAGATTGCGTCAGGCGGAGAACTGTCGCGGTTCTTGCTCGCGCTGAAGGTTTGCCTGACTGCGACGGACGCTGGTTTGACGATGATCTTTGACGAGATTGACCGCGGTGTCGGCGGTGCTACTGCTGATGCGGTGGGCCGCCGTTTGGCTGAACTCGCAGCCCAAGGTCAGATTTTGGTCGTGACGCATTCACCGCAGGTGGCGGCCCTTGGTGGTCATCATTGGCGTGTGGAAAAGCATCAAACCAAGAACCGGACCATCTCGACTGTCGTGCCGTTAGATGCTGACGCCCGCGTGGACGAGATCGCGCGCATGTTATCCGGTGACACGATCACTGATGCCGCCCGCGAAGCTGCCCGCGCGTTAATGCCCTAATTGGTCGGCGGCACGAGCTTGCCGGGGTTCATGATCCCTTTTGGATCGAGCGCCGTCTTAATTGCCCCCATCACGGCCCATGCGTCGCCGTGTTCGGCCTGCATATAGTCTCGCTTTCCCATACCCACGCCATGTTCGCCTGTAATAGTGCCACCCATCGCAAGGGCGCGTTCGGACATACGCGCCGCGAGCGCTTTCGCAGTCTTCATCTCAGACGGGCTTGCAGGATCGATCAGTAATATCGCATGGAAGTTGCCATCGCCAACGTGGCCTAAAATTGGACCCGGAATGCCGGATTGTGCGATGTCAGTTTGCGTTTCCAGCAATGCGTCGGCCAATCGCGAGATGGGGACGCAGACGTCGGTGACAATCGCTGTTGCGCCTTTGCGCGACGCAAGAATTGCATAATAGGCATCGTGGCGCATCTTCCACAGGCGGTTGCGGTCTTCGGTCTTGGACGACCAGTCAAACCCGTGCCCGCCGTGGTCTGTGGCGATTTCACCAAAGGTTGCGGCGTCTTCGGCTACGGCTGTGTCCGATCCGTGAAATTCCAACAATAGATGTGGACAGGCCGGAAAACCGGCACCCGAGTAGGCGTTGACCGCCAGCGCACTCGCTGTGTCAACGAGTTCGATGCGCGCGACTTGGATGCCCATTTGAATAGAGGCAATCACTGCGTCTACGGCCCCTGCGACGGTATCAAATCCGCAGATCGCCGATGAGATCGCTTGCGGTTGGCCGTGCAGACGCAGAGTGATTTCTGTGATGATCCCCAGCGTCCCTTCGGATCCGACGAACAATCCTGTCAAATCATACCCGGCGGATGATTTGCGCGCGCGGGTCCCTGTCCGGATCACACGCCCATCGGCAAGCACGACCGTCAGGCCCAAAACATTGTCGCGCATTGTGCCGTAGCGCACGGCCGTCGTGCCGGACGCGCGGGTGGCTGTCATGCCGCCAAGCGATGCATTTGCGCCCGGATCTACGGGAAAGAATAGGCCGGTATCGCGCAGATGCGTATTCAATGCCTCGCGTGTGACACCCGGTTGCACAGTGGCGTCCATGTCAGACGCGTTGACTGTCAGAACCGCATCCATTCGGCTTAGATCGACAGTGACCCCACCGCGAAGCGCAAGGCTGTGCCCTTCCAAAGACGTGCCTGTGCCCCATGGAATCACAGGGCAATTGTGGGCCGCACAGGTTTTTACGACCTCTGCGACTTCGGCAGTGGACATCGGGTAGGCCACCGCATCGGGTGGCATATGGGCAAAGTGGGTTTCTGATCGCCCATGAATGTCTAAATCAGACTTGGACCGCGACAGCCGATCCCCTAGAAGGGATGACAACGCATCTATTGCAGAAGAAATACTCATGGCCGTAACCTTAGCGGGCGACGTTTGCCAAGACCAGAGGTGAGGCAACCATGTCGGGGCCGTTTAGGACATTGATCGGACAGAGTTGGCGTGATTTTCGCCGTGCCAGCTCGGATGCCTTTGCCATCATGAAATCACGCGGTCCATCCCAGTTGCAGTTCTGGTTTATCGCGCTGGCTATCGGGATCGCTGCGGGCTTTGCTGCATTGTTTTTCCGGCTTGGGATCAATTGGTTACAAGGCATGCTTTATGGCACCGACGATACCGCTCGTTTGCATAGCTTCGCTGCTGATTTGGCGTGGTATCAGGTTTTGTTGCTGCCGGTTTGTGGCGGGTTGCTGGTTGGTCTGATCCTGCATTGGTTTACCGATGACGGGCGTGCCCGGTCAGTCAGTGATGTGATCGAAGGGGCCGCACTAAATGAGGGTCGGGTGACAGTGCGCCAAGGAATCGCTTCGGCTGTTGCCAGTCTTATTACGCTGTCCACTGGTGGGTCGTCGGGGCGAGAAGGCCCTGTGGTTCATTTAGCCGCTATGGTGTCCACGCTTGTGAACCGCTGGTTGGGTGCCAACGGCATTACGGGGCGTGATTTGCTGGGCTGTGCTGTTGCCGCCGGTGTTTCGGCCAGTTTTAACGCTCCGCTGGCCGGTGCATTGTTTGCGCTCGAGGTTGTGTTGCGCCATTTTGCGGTGCATGCGTTTGCGCCCATCGTGATTGCATCCGTCGCGGGAACGGTGATCAACCGACTTGCATTTGGTGATGTGACCGAATTCGTGTTGCCCGTCCAAAACGCGCTGGCGTTCTATGTTGAATTGCCCGCGTTCCTGATCCTTGGATTGGTTTGTGGTTTGGTCGCTGTTGTTCTTATGCGTGCGATTTTCTGGGCCGAAGACATCGGTACGGGCCTGCAAGCTGCCATGGGGTTGCCGCGGTTTCTACGCCCTGCGGTTGCGGGTGCGATGCTGGGCGGGCTTGCGATCTTTTGGCCGCATATCATCGGGGTCGGGTACGAGACCACGTCAGCTGCGCTGACCGGGCAGTTGGTCCTACACGAAGCGATTGTGTTTGCGGTGCTCAAGGTGGTGGCGGTCGCGATCACTATCGGTGGGCGCATGGGCGGCGGCGTCTTTTCACCGTCCTTGATGGTCGGTGCGCTGACTGGATTGGCGTTTGGGATGATCGCCACCAGCATTTTGCCGCAGGTGTCGGGCGAAGGCACGCTTTATGCGTTGGCAGGCATGGGTGCGGTTGCCGCAGCCGTTTTGGGCGCGCCTATTTCTACAACGCTGATTGTGTTTGAATTGACGGGTGACTGGCAGACCGCGATGGCGGTGATGGTGTCTGTATCATTGTCCACAGCGCTTGCATCATCATTGGTGGATCGGTCGTTTTTCTTGACCCAGCTGGAACGGCGCAATGTGCATCTGGCGGCTGGTCCGCAGGCCTATCTGCTGGCCACATTCCGCGTGGCCACGATTATGCGCCCAACGGATGCCAAACGGGCGGCCCCCGAAGACAGATGTTGGGAGTTGATCGGCGAAGGGGTGTATATCGACGGAAATGCCACGCTGGAACAAGCTATGCCAATGTTCGAGCAGGGCAATCACGGGTTTATTCCGGTGGTCAGCCTTGGCAGTGATGAAAGCCCGCCCGAACTATGGGGCGCACTGTTTCAGGTTGATGCATTGCGCAAGATGAACACTGCATTGGCCGAAACCGCGCGCGAAGAACATTCTTAAAGCTGCTCAACCGCCGCCTTGCCCGGAAAGAACGCCAGATAATCTTTGACCTGTGCGATTGCGTCATGCGGTGCCTCATAGGACCAAGCCGCGTCTTTCATCTCACCGCTTTTGGCGATGATCGAATAATAACTGGCCGTCCCTTTGTGCGGGCACGATGATACTGTGACGGAGGGGTCCAAGAAGGCCATCGCGATGTCACTACGCGGGAAATAGATGACGGGCGGATAGTCGCCTTCGATGAGTTCCAGCGCATTGCGGCTTTCGCCCAGAACAGCCCCTGCAGCGCGGACAACCCATGTCCCACCAGCGGGGCGAATTTGGATCTGATCAGTCATGGTAGCATTCCTTTGTAGGTCATAGTGGGGCGCAGGCGGACGCAAGCCAATCCGCAGTGGCCGCGTCAACATGCGGTCCAAGAACGGTGACCGTATCGCGATGATACTGATCAATCCAGTCCTGTTCGGTTCGGGAGAGGAGTGACAGGTCGATCAAGCGCCGATCAAGCGGCACAAGCGTCAAGGTCTCGAACGCCAGCATATCACGGTCGTCGATACCTTTGGGGGCAGGGATCACGGTAATCAGGTTTTCAATGCGGATGCCAAAGGCACCCTCGCGGTAGTACCCGGGTTCATTGCTGACAATCATTCCCACCTCGAGCGGGACAGTGGAGCGGCGCGAAACGCCTTGGGGGCCTTCATGCACGCTTAGGTAACTGCCAACCCCGTGGCCTGTGCCGTGGTCATAATCCATGCCTGCGGTCCAAAGCGGGAACCGCGCCAGCGCGTCCAAATGTTGACCACCGACCCCTTTGGGGAACTGCGCGCGCGACAGTGCAATCATACCTTGCAGGACGCGGGTATAACACATGCGATGCTCATTGGTCGGGTTCCCCACGATGACGGTGCGGGTGATGTCGGTCGTGCCATCGACGTATTGACCACCGCTGTCCACCAACAACAGCTCGCCGGTTTTGACGGGTGCGTTGGTGTCTTGGGTCACGCGGTAATGCACGATTGCGCCATGTGCTCCCGCGCCGCAGATCGTCTCGAAACTAATGTCGCGCAGGGCGTTTGTGTCGCGCCGGAATGTTTCCAGCTTTTTGACCACATCAATCTCGGTCAATTGTCCCTTTGGGGCCTGCGCATCAAGCCACGCCAGAAACCGCACCATGGCCACGCCGTCGCGGCAGGCAGCGGCACGTGCACCTGAGATTTCAACATCGGTCTTGATTGCCTTGGGCAACACGCAAGGGTCGGGTGCATGTACAATGGTTGCAGTTAGCGCGTTGTGCACTGCTTCCGGGGTCGATTTCGGATCGATCTGCACAGATCCAGTCAATGCTGCGATCGCACTCGTGAACCCTGCGACATCGTGCACTGTGATATCTGCACCCAAGTGGTCGGCGATGGCATCAGCCTTGGTCAGTCCTGCGAACAGGTCAACGGCGCCGGATTTATGCAAAACCGCAAATGCCTGTGGAACAGGGTTGCGTTCGATATCCGCGCCGCGGATGTTCAAAAGCCACGCGATGCTATCGGGCAGGGTGATCACGGCTGTATCGGCCTTTAGCGCGCTGGCAAGACGGGCGCGTTTGGATGCGCTGTCTTCGCCTGTCAGGCTGACGTCTTGGGCAATAAACGCGGCCATCGGCGCGGCTGGCTGATTTCCCCAAATCTCGTCGATTAGGTTTGGTGTCGGGCACATCTGCATGCCATCCAACGCTGCGGTCAGGTCGTTGACGTCCTGAACAGTGTGCAGCCACGGATCAAAGCCGATTTTCGCACCTGTTTGCAGATTGGCTTTGATCCACTGTGCGGCCGATGTTTCGGGCCAGTGCACGGGCGTGAAATCCGCCGCAATCTGGTCGCGGACCTGAACGCGGTAGCGCCCGTCAATGAAGACCCCAGCCTCACCAGCGGTCGCGATGCAAAATCCGGCTGATCCGGTGAACCCTGTCAGCCAAGCCAAACGCGCATCGCGCGGGGCAACATATTCACCTTGATGCGCATCTGCACGCGGCACAAAAAACGCATCCACGCCATGTTTTGCCATCGCTGCACGCAATGCCATCAGCCGAGGCGGGCCTTGTTGCGGTGATGAGCTGCTTTCAAACGTCTGAAACATTGCACATGGCTCCTCTGATAATGCTGGCCAAAACGACTTGCGCTGGAGGCGCCAATTCCCTTCGGAAATTGGTCCCTATCCGACGTTTTTCATCCCCAAAACGCGGGCGCGTTTTCGTGGGTCGTCGTCAAACAGACTGGCAAGCTGTTCTGTCATTGCACCAGCCAGTTGTTCGACGTCAGTGATCGTAACGGCGCGGTCATAGTACCGCGTCACATCGTGGCCGATGCCGATCGCTACCAGCTCAACTGCTTTGCGTTTCTCAACCATGGCAATCACATCGCGCAAATGCTTTTCCAGATAGTTGGCCGGATTGACCGACAATGTGCTGTCATCAACGGGTGCGCCATCGGAAATAACCATCAGAACCTTGCGCTGCTCTTGACGGTTCGCAACGCGACGGTACGCCCATTCAAGCGCCTCACCGTCGATATTTTCCTTCAACAAGCCTTCTTTCATCATCAAACCAAGGTTGTTGCGGGTCCGGCGCCATGGGGCGTCTGCAGATTTATAGATGATGTGACGCAGATCGTTCAGACGACCAGGGGTCGCCTCGCGCCCGTCAGCCAGCCATTTCTCGCGGCTTTGGCCGCCTTTCCACGCTTTGGTGGTAAAGCCCAAAATCTCGACCTTCACGGCGCAGCGTTCAAGCGTGCGGGCCATGACATCGGCACAGATCGCGGCGATGGAAATCGGGCGGCCACGCATGGAACCAGAGTTATCGAGCAACAGCGTCACAACCGTATCGCGGAAGTCGGTGTCTTTTTCGCGCTTGAACGACAGTGGCGTCGTGGGCGATGCAACAACACGCGCCAACCGGCCGGCATCAAGAATGCCTTCTTCAAGGTCGAATTCCCAAGACCGGTTCTGCTGGGCTTGCAAGCGGCGTTGCAGTTTGTTGGCCAAGCGCGACACGGCCCCCTTAAGGGGTTCCAACTGCTGATCCAGATAGGCGCGCAGACGTTCAAGTTCTGCGGCTTCTGCCAAATCTTCGGCGCGGATTTCTTCGTCATAGTCTAACGAGAACACGCGGTAGTTTGGATCTGCATCAGACACAGGCATTGGCGCGGGCGGCTCAATCGGGGCCTCGCCGTCTGGCATTTCTGTTTCTTCACCCATCTCGGTGTCGGCTTGGTCGTCCATGCTGACTTCGGCTTGGGATGCGTCTTGCTGGTCTTCTTGGGTCTGCTCTGGCGAGGCGTCGGCCTCTTCACCGTCTTCGTCTTCACCCGTGCTATCGGGCTGTTCTTCTTCGTCTTCGCCAGTTTCGGCCTCGGTGTCTTCGTCGTCATCAAGCCCGTCGGGATCATCGCCCAACTGATCGCCGTACCCAAGATCAGAGATCATCTGGCGGGTGAATTTTGCAAATGCCTGTTGGTCGCCTATCAAGTCCCCGATGTTATCAAGCGTATCGCCCGCGTGATCCTCAATGAACCCACGCCATAGGTTCATGACATTTTCGGCGCCTTTGGGCAGATCGCGGCCTGTGGCCAAGTGGCGGATCAAATACCCAGCGGCGGTGGCCAGCGGTGCATCGGCTGCTTGGGTAATCCCGTCATAGCCTTTGCGCAGCGCCTCATTGTTGATTTTTGCGTCGATGTTGCCTGCAGTGCCGGGCATATGCTGCGCGCCGACGGCCTCGATCCGTGCGGTTTCCATCGCGTCATACAGGTCCTTGGCCATCTGGCCCCGAGGCATGTATTTCGCTGCTGTCTTGGCGTTGTGGAACTTGTGGCGCAGCGCAAATGCATCAGCGGTACCTCGTGCAAGCAGCACCTCGTCGCGGGTCATGCGGCGGCTGACTTGGGGCAGGCGGATACTATCGGCAGTCTGGCCCGCAGGATCGACCGAATAGGTCACGGCCAAGTCCGGATCGTTGGCCATGACTTTAGTGGCCTCTGCGAGGGCCTTTTTAAACGGATCAGCTGGGTTGTCCGACGGTGCGTTCATGGTGTTACCCCAAGCTCATGCTTGCTGCACTTTCCGGCAGTTCCATGTCGAAACAACGCTGGAAAAACTCGGCGACTGTCTGGCGTTCAAGCTCGTCGCACTTGTTCAGGAATGACAGGCGGAACGCGTAGCCTACATCGTTAAAGATGCGTGCGTTTTCGGCCCATGCCAGCACGGTGCGTGGGGACATGACGGTCGACAGGTCGCCGTTCATGAACGCGGTGCGGGTCAGGTCGGCGACGGTGACCATCTGGCTGATGATCTTGCGGCCCGATTCAGTGTTGAAATGCGGTGACTTGGACAAAACAATCGCAGCTTCAGCGTCATGCGACAAATAGTTCAACGTGGCGACCAGTGACCAACGGTCCATCTGGGCTTGGTTGATTTGCTGTGTGCCGTGGTAAAGACCGGTTGTGTCGCCAAGGCCAACCGTGTTGGCGGTCGCAAACAGGCGGAAGAACGGGTTGGGCGTGATGATCTCGTTTTGGTCCAAAAGGGTCAGCTTCCCGTCGGCTTCCAGCACGCGCTGGATCACAAACATGACGTCTGCACGGCCCGCATCATATTCATCAAATACGATCGCAACAGGATTGCGCAGCGCCCAAGGCAAAATGCCTTCGTGGAATTCGGTGACTTGCACGCCGTCGCGCAGTTTGATGGCGTCTTTGCCGATCAGGTCGATCCGGCTGATGTGTGAGTCCAGATTGACGCGCACGGCAGGCCAGTTCAGGCGGGCGGCGACTTGTTCGATATGCGTCGACTTACCTGTGCCATGATAGCCTTGGATCATGACGCGGCGGTTGTAGCCAAAACCAGCCAGAATCGCGAGCGTCGTGTCAGGATCAAACTTATAGGTGCTGTCGATCTCGGGGACGCGGTTTGTGCGATCCGCGAAGCCCTTGATTTTCATATCACTATCGATGCCGAATACCTCGCGAACAGAGATATCTTCGGTTGGTTTCGCATCCATTTTTGTCGTTCCGTCAGCCATGATATGTCGCTTCCCTTGTCGCGTCTTTTACCGGTATATTGATGCTGTTTTGATGCAACATAACGCGCCACGCCGCAAGGGGAAGGGTGCGTATATCAGCTATGTTGCGTTTCTTGGCGATCATGTCAAAATAACCCAAACCGATGGGATGAACAAACCGATGGCCGAAATTGCCGATATTGAAAATTACATCGCAAAATGCGCCTTGGGCGACCGCGCTGCGTTTTCATCACTTTATGCGGCGACGTCGGCGAAACTTTTTGGTGTTTGTCTGCGTGTCTTAGGTAATCCGACTGAGGCCGAAGACGCCTTGCAGGATGTTTTTGTCAAAATCTGGCGCAATGCAGATCGCTACCAGATAAACGGCCTGAGCCCGATGACGTGGCTGATTACGATTGCGCGGAACCTGTCGATTGACCGTTTGAGGGCGCGAAAAAGGATACAGGGCAATGGTTTGGATGCGGCAGAAGATTTGGCCAGTGCAGACCCAAACCCGGAGGCGATGGCGATTGCAGCGTCAGAGCGGGGCCAAATCATAGCCTGTATGTCCGAACTGGACGCTGACCGATCCGACGCCGTGCGCCGCGCCTATCTGGAAGGCGAAACATATCAAGAGCTGTCAACGCGGTATGATGTGCCGCTCAATACAATTCGGACGTGGTTACGCCGCAGTCTGATCCAGTTGAAAGAGTGTTTGTCACGATGACCGATGACATGGAAGCACACGACGAGATGGCCCTCGCTGCCGAGTACGCCCTTGGGCTATTGGCACCTGCCGAAGAAAAGGCGATTGAAGACGTGCTGGCTGTGGACCCTGAACTGCGGGACCACTACGCCATGTGGGTCGAGAATTTTGCGAGCCTCACGGACGATGTGGCCCCTGTTTCACCGCCTGCCGCGTTAGAAGAGCGGATAAAAGAGGCGCTCTTTGGTCCGCCTGACAAGAAACAATCCTTGTTTGCGCGACTGGGGTCTTTTGGTCCTGTGCTGGCAGGGGTGGCTGCGGCTGCCGTTGTGTTGTTCGCGCTGAGCCAAACCAATTTCTTGCAAGATGATGGTCCGAGCTTTGTCGCTGAAGTCGTTTCTGAAGACGCAAGCTTTGTTGTTCTGGCACGCTTTGACCCCGGCGCAGGGATGTTGTTGATGAACCGGACAGCTGGCGGCCCACGCACAGGGCGGGCGCTTGAGGTTTGGCTGATTGCCGATGACAAGCCTCCGGTATCGTTGGGCGTTTGGCCAATGGGCGCACCAGAGACGACGATGAATGTGCCCGCAACGTTGATCGACCAGATGGACGGTGGCGTGCTTGCGATCAGCGACGAGCCGCTAGGTGGATCACAGACAGGTGCCCCGTCCGGAGATGTGCTTGCAGTTGGTCAGGTAACATTGGTGCTTTGATCGGGTGATTTTCGTCGGGCATGTTGCGATGAAGTTTTGGCCAGCTTCTGACCAATGTCGGACACTTTGGCGCAAGATCACGGCAAGACGATTACGCAGGCTTCACATGATCGTGCTTTTAACTGAAATATCTATTTTCCGAACAAGACCAGCCTTACACATCATATCATTGCTTTATGACTTAGAGGTCCGAAAATGATGAACCGCCGTACATTCACCCTGTCCGTTCTCGGAAGCGCGATTGCGCCTGCAGCGTTGTATGCGCAGACGTTCGAAGTAACACGGACTGACGCCCAATGGCGCGCCATGCTGACCGATCTACAGTACCAAGTCATGCGCCATGAAGCCACGGAGCGGTCCGGCAGCAGCCCATTGGATAAAAATTATGCTGCTGGCACCTACGTGTGCCGTGGTTGTGATCTCGCCCTTTACGCCAGTGAAACGAAATTCGACAGTCGCACTGGCTGGCCGAGTTTCTACGCGAGCCTGACAGATGCGATTGGCACCAAAGAAGACAATACGTTGTTTTCAAAGCGCACAGAATGCCACTGCCGCCGTTGTGGGAGCCACCTTGGCCATATCTTTAACGACGGTCCGGCACCAACGGGGAAACGGCATTGTTTGAACGGTGCCAGTTTGGTGTTTCGTGCCATCTAGGCCTTTGAAAATAGGCAGATTTTTTGAAAAATTTCAGGGTAGATGTGGAAAAGTAATTATGTCTTTTTGGCGGCGGTTTTGACCGGTCTTGAAACAGTCAATTTCGCAACTGCATGTCGGCAAATCGGCTTGTCCATGTTAGTTAATCGCCAACATGAATAATTTAACTTCACCGCTCGTCCGCCTTTGCCGACGCATTACACTGACCGAGGGTGAACAGAGCATTCTGTTGGCCTTTTTCTGCGTCGCGTTTCTTGGAGCGGTGCTGGCGTTAAGCGTGGTGACGACCTTGGGCGGCTACCAAGGCATTTTTCACCCGTTCTCGTCCTATCACGGTTGGGTGCTGATGTCGGGTGGGTTTGGCGGTTGTGCAGGGCTTTACATGGGCCGTGCCTGGATGGGTTTGCCCGGCTTGCGCGGGGTGACGTTTGCAATCATCGGCGCTGTCTGGATCAGTTTTCTTGGTG
>JAGSGF010000023.1 GCA_023955335.1 Yoonia sp. | reverse complement strand
AGCTCAGATGCAGCCTACACACGTCTACTGCAATCAGGCAGCCGCCCGCATTTCATCATGTACTACGTCCTGCACATGGCGCTGCAAGGCCGCCCATGGAATGACTGCAAAGGTGTAGAAAAACAAAAGCTTAGGGCGCGTTTTGACAAAATAAAAGCCGCAACATTTGACGTGGAACTATCCGAGCTAGAGACGTTTTTGAACAGAATCGGTGTGATTGCTAAAGAAGAGTCAAAATAATGTCCGACATTATGAATCCACATTATATTGGGATGCTGACAAGGCACCTAGAACTACTCGACACTCAGGTCGTAGAGATAAGTAATAGAATTTCAATATCTGCTGACCCTGAATCAGATGGGCTATGTGATGCAGGTGAATATTTCATTGGGTACGGCTTCGTGGCTGTTCAAGGGTATATGACTGCGACGAGGGCTTATTTGGGTTTAAGTAAACAATCTCCTCTAAAACTACCACCAATGCTAAATAATAATCTAAGCTTTGCCGAAGCTATCAATGCGGGAGCAAATTATTGGAAGCATCACGAAGAATGGTTTGAGATCGATTTTGCTAGCTCCAAGCATAGGGAAGACACCTTCAGGACCCTTGATAAGTTGGTGCTCGCGAACGCGCCTAGAGCAGATTACACGTGTTCAAATCTACTAGCAGTTTTGGTTGGGGCCGAAGAATTTGCGTTGTCATCTCTACTTCCAAAACTTTCAGAATGGTATGAGAACGTAAATTGTTTAAGTGAATTAGCAAAAACGTCACCTGAAAAAACCGCATCATAACTTATAAAAAAGCCGCCACGCATCATCTGCGCGGCGGCTTTTCTAACGTATAAAGCGTGCGTTAAGCACAGCCCAATTTAGCCAACCAGTTCAAGACCGGAGAAGAAGAATGCGATTTCTTCGGCGGCTGTTTCTGGTGCGTCGGACCCGTGAACGGAGTTTTCACCGATGGACAGTGCGAATTCTTTACGGATTGTGCCGTCTGCCGCGTCTGCTGGGTTTGTTGCGCCCATAACTTCGCGGTTTTTCGCGATTGCGTCTTCGCCTTCAAGAACCTGAACAACAATTGGCTCGGAAATCATGAATTCGGTTAATTCACCAAAGAACGGACGCTCGGAATGCACACCGTAGAATTCTTGTGCTTGTGCCAAAGACAACTGAATGCGCTTGGATGCGACGATGCGCAGGCCAGCAGCTTCAAATTTGGCGGCGATTGCGCCTGTAAGGTTACGCTTTGTGGCGTCTGGCTTAATGATCGAGAAAGTACGTTGAATTGCCATGATGGGCCTCTTTTTGCTGGTGTTCGGGGCTGCGCCCCCATGAATTGATGCGCGCGAACTAACATGACGCCTGCGACTTGAAAAGCGGTGATTGACGGCAGGCTTTACATCAGGCAAAGCGACCCCATGCTTAAAATATCAGACATCACATATTCCGTCGCTGGCCGCACATTGGTCGAAAACGCATCCGTCACCATTCCGACTGGTCACAAGGTTGGCCTTGTGGGCCGCAACGGATCTGGCAAAACGACGCTATTCAAAATCATTCGCGGTGAAATGGTGCTCGACAATGGCACTGTGAACATTCCACGCGGTTGGAAAATCGGCGGCGTGTCCCAAGAAGTTCCCGGCAACGAGGTATCGCTGATCAACACCGTGCTGCGTGCCGATGTTGAACGCGAAGCCCTGCTGGCCGAGGCTGAAACCGCCACGGACCCGACACGCATCTCCGAAGTGCAAACGCGTCTTGTAGATATCGACGCATGGTCCGCCGAAGCCCGCGCCGCATCGATCCTGCGTGGACTTGGCTTTACGCACGAAGAACAACTGAAGCCCTGCTCTGCATTCTCTGGTGGTTGGCGGATGCGTGTGGCCCTTGCCGCCGTTCTGTTCTCTGAACCTGACCTGCTATTGCTCGACGAGCCGACAAACTATCTTGACCTTGAAGGCGCGCTTTGGCTTGAAGCATACCTGACGAAATACCCGCATACCGTTCTGATCGTGTCGCACGACCGCGAACTGCTGAACCGGTCCGTCGGTGGCATTTTGCACCTCGAAGACAAGGGCCTGATCTATTATACTGGTACCTACGATATGTTTGCCAAACAGCGTGCGCAAAAACGCGCGCTCATGGCATCAGCGGCCAAGAAACAAGATGCGAAACGCGAACACCTGCAGGCCTTCGTTGACCGTTTTAAAGCGAAAGCATCAAAAGCAAAGCAAGCCCAGTCCCGGGTTAAAGCGCTGGAAAAGATGGAAACAATTCGCGCACCAGAAGATGTGGCGCGGACCGTTTTCACATTCCCAAAGCCCGAAGAACTGTCGCCGCCCATTATTGCAACTGAGAATGCATCTGTCGGCTACGGCGATACGATCATTCTGCGTGATCTGAACCTGCGCATCGACCAAGATGACCGCATTGCGCTGCTTGGCCGCAACGGTGAGGGCAAGTCGACCCTGTCGAAAATGCTGTCCGACCGCCTGCAAATTGCAAGCGGCAATATGGTCACATCGAACAAACTGCGGATCGGTTTCTTTGCGCAGCACCAAGTTGACGAACTTTATGTTGATGAAACGCCGCTCGAACACCTGATGCGCGAACGCGCCTCTGAAGGCCAAGCAAGACTGCGTGCCCGCCTCGCTGGTTTCGGCCTTGGTGCTGATCAAGCTGACACCGAAGTCGGGCGTTTGTCCGGTGGCCAAAAGGCACGTCTGTCGCTTTTGCTGGCCACGCTCCCTGCCCCGCATCTGCTTATCCTCGATGAGCCGACAAACCACCTTGATATCGAATCTCGCGAAGCGCTTGTTGATGCGCTGACCGCCTATACAGGCGCCGTGATCCTTGTCAGCCACGACATGCACTTACTGTCCATGGTCGCCGATCGGCTGTGGCTCGTGAAAGACGGGCACGTCACATCCTATGATGACGACCTTGAAGCCTACCGCAAAATGCTGCTGACACCAGAAAAGCCCAAGGGCAAAGATAAGCCCAAGCCGGTCGCAAAGCCCAAACAAGCCAGCCGCGAGCAGCTGCAAGCCATGCGTTCCGACACCAAAAAGGGCGAAGAGCGCGTCAAGAAAATCAACGAAATGCGCGACAAACTTGCGAAAAAGCTCGCTGACCCTGCGCTGTATGAAGACGGCAAAGCAGGCGAGCTTGCAACTTGGAACAAGAAATACGCCGAAGTGATGGATGCGCTTGAGCGCGCCGAAGCCATTTGGATGCAATCGCTTGAAAGGCTTGAACGGGCGCAGAAATCCTGATCATCTTGCGATAACCATTCATTAAAGCGGGGTCCCTCCCGCGCAGAAAGCGTATCATGACAGACCTACCAGCCCTGATTGCGGCCTTTACCACGCTGTTCATCATTATCGATCCGATGGGCCTGTCACCGATATTTCTGGCCCTGACCAGCGGCATGACCACGTCGCAACGGCGTATCATCGCCGTGCGGGCCTGCCTCATTGGGGCAGTATTGATGCTGGCGTTCTTGTTCTTGGGCGAGGCATTACTGGGCTTTATCGGGATCTCCATGCCTGCTTTCCGCATCGCGGGCGGCGTGTTGTTGTTTCTCACCGCCCTCGAAATGCTATTCCAGAAACGCCAAGAACGGCGCGAGGACAATGTTTCTGAAATCCATCACGCCGACGATCCGTCTGTCTTTCCGCTTGCTATGCCGCTGATCGTCGGGCCGGGTGCGATCACAACCATCATCCTGCTTGCCGGCCAAGCCGAAGGCGCCGCCGATATGGCTGCCATCGCCGCCGTAATGTTCTTAGTGCTGCTGTCGGTGCTTCTCGCCTTTCTTGTGGCGCCTGTGCTTGAACGGCTCTTGGGTAAAACCGGACTTAACATCCTGACGCGGATTTTGGGCATGCTTTTGGCGGCCCTTGCCGTACAATTCATCCTTGATGGCTTGCTTGAGACTTTTGGAATGGCCGCCTAAGCCCTATATGATCTGTCATGAGCAATGATCAAACAGCCGACGCCATTTACCTGTCGCTTCTCGGGGGCGCGATTTTGCTATCGTATGTGCTGGCTAGTCGCACCAACATTGGCAAAATGCTGCAGCAAATGGGCATCTGGGTCCTGATTTTTATGGGGGCGATCGCGGTGATCGGCATGTGGCCGGAAATTCAGCGCACGATCACCCCGCGCCAATTGGTCGTGGACGGCACCACAATCGTGCTCCCCCGTGCGCGTGACGGGCATTATTATCTGACGCTCGACATCAACAATGTGCCCATCGCATTTGTCGTCGATACAGGTGCGACCCAAGTGGTCCTGACCCAAGAAGACGCAAAACGCATCGGCCTGAACCCGCTCGCACTATCTTACCTTAGCACAGCCAACACGGCGAATGGCACTGTACGGACCGCAGCCGTGCGGCTTGATACAGTCAGCCTTGGTGCGATAACTGACACCCGCGTGCGCGCCGTGGTCAATGACGGCCAAATGAACGGATCGCTTTTGGGGATGTCTTATCTGAACAATTTTGACAGCATCACCATCAAAGACGGTGAACTGATACTCTCAAGGTAAGGACGCAAGCACATGAAATACATCATACTTTTGGCATTCATCGGAGTGATGTCTTGCAGTGTCACCTCAACAGAGATTCCTGCCGACTTTGATCCCGAATACAGTTTCTAAGCGCCCGCGCTTTCAGCCTTTTTGATCCATGACCCCATGTCCTGCGCCCAATATTGGGCTTCACATCCGGCACCTGTCAGCGCTTTCCATTGCGTGCGTGCATGAGCCAAAGCATCTTGGTCATACCCGTCAAACAACACGCAGGTCCGCATCGACACGCTGACCTCTGCGGCGGTGACGTCAGCGCCGTCCACGGACATCACGCAGCCAAACCCGTCCGCGGGCGTATCCACGCCCAACAAAACTGGCTGGCTGTCATCATGCGGACCCCCAGCCATGCCATGGGCCTGAAACGACGTAGGCGCGCCTTGCCATAAACGCGCATCCAGACGCTGCAATACCGCAGGCGTCCGACCACGCACCAGCACACGCCAACCAGCACCTTGCGCCTTGCCCACAAGCATCGGCAATGTGTCCTCTAGCGGGGTTTCGGTCAGATGATAGAAATATACAGCGCCCACTTATGCCTCATAATTATCTGAAATCAAACGGTTAAGCGCCATAACGCCCCAGCCAGTTGCACCTGCGGGCGCCAGTGTCGTGGCCCCCTTCACAGATGCCACGCCCGCAATATCAAGATGTGCCCACGGCGTGTCATCGCTCACAAAACGCGCCAAAAACTGCGCCGCTGTGATCGACCCTGCGGGGCGTCCCCCCGTGTTCTTCATATCCGCAATGCGGCTTTTGATCAGCTTGTCATAGGCAGGCGACATCGGCAAACGCCATGCGCCTTCCCCCTCGGCCCCAGCTGCCTTTAGGAATGCTGCGCTCAGGTCGTCAGAGTTTGAAAACACACCTGCATTCTCATGCCCGAGTGCGATAATCATCGCGCCTGTCAGTGTCGCCAAATTGATCATCGCTTTGGGGGCAAACCGATCTTGGGCGTACCAAAGCACATCGGCCAGCACCAAACGGCCTTCGGCATCGGTGTTGATGACTTCAATCGTGTCACCCTTCATGGAGGTAACAACATCACCGGGGCGCACGGCGCGGTCTGACGGCATATTTTCGACAATACCGATCAGACCAACGACATTGGCCTTTGCTTTGCGCATCGCCAGCGTTTTCATGACGCCCGACACGACACCACCGCCGCCCATATCCATGGTCATGTCTTCCATGCCGCCCGCAGGTTTGATGCTGATGCCACCTGTGTCAAACACCACGCCCTTGCCGACCAAGGCAAACGGGGCTTCATCGCCGCCACCATTCCACTGCATAACAACAACCTTGGACGGGCTGGCAGATCCTTGTCCGACGCAAAGCAGCGCGCCCATGCCCAGTTCGGCCAATTGGTCTTCTTCCAACACCTCGACCTTAAGGCCATGCGCCTGCATCTCCGCCAAGCGATCAGCAAAGCTGGCGGTGGTTAGGTCATTGGCGGGGGCATTGGTCAGATCACGGGCAAAAAACACGCCCTCGGCCACGGCACGCAGGGCGACCGCATCAACGACGTCAGGCTTGGACATCATAATGGTCACGGGCCCGCGCGGCTTTGGGTCCGCCGTCTTATGATCAACATATGCATAATCACGCAGCATCAGCCCCAGCGCGACCTCCGCCCCACGGCCCAAATTTCCGGCCAGAACCAGCATCGGCTGCGGGCCTTTTTCAATGGCAAGTGCAGCACCTGCCTTGCGGGCGGCGTCTTGGGTTGGCTTGCGGCCCAGCTTGACGACGATTACGGCATCCGCGGAAAGCCCCGTCGGATACGCCAAACGCACAGCCGCGCCTTCCGCCAAGCCATCAAACGCATCGCTTGCAACAAACCGATCCACTGTTTTACGGGTCAATGTGTTCACTTTGCGCGCACAAGCATCAAGTTTGGCGTCAGCGCCAACAAAAATGGCAATCGTGCCATCCCAACCGGACACCTGGTTCAGATCGGTCGTGGAAAATGTGAAATCGGTCAATGCAGTCATGTGAAACGGGTCCTTAGACGTTAGGTTTTGGCAATACCTAGCCCGCCACCTGCCAATTGACCAGATTACGGTTTTGTCCCAGCGCGGCTTAGGCTAGTTTGGCCCACAATATGCAGCGTTGATCGAAGGGATGGGCCACGTGGCACGGTTTGACCGTTATATGCTGTCTCAGCTTATGGTGCTGTTCGGCTTTTTCAGCTTTGTGCTGGTGATGGTCTATTGGATAGATCGCGCAGTTGTGCTGTTTGACCAGCTGATTGCAGATGGACAGTCGGCGGCAGTATTTCTGGAATTCACAGCTTTGTCCCTGCCCGCAGTGATCCGGCTTGCGCTGCCTCTCGCGGGGTTTGCAGCAGCGGTTTATGTAACCAATCGCATGATCTCTGAATCCGAGATGGTCGTGGTTCAAGGGACGGGGTATTCTGCATTCCGGCTCGCACGGCCTGTGGTTTATTTCGGGGTGATCGTCATGATGCTGATGACGGTCCTGATGCATGTCCTTGTCCCACGCTCACTGGCCCAGCTTGATGTACGCCAAGCCGAGATTGCGCAGAATGTCACCGCCCACCTGCTGACCGAAGGCCGGTTTATTGAGCCCAGCGACGGGATCACATTTTACATCAGCGACATCACACCAAACGGCGAATTGCGGAACATCTTTTTGTCCGACATCCGCGATCCAGAAAGCCACGTGACCTACACGGCGGCCCAAGCATTCCTTGTGCGCACACAAGGTGACGCGCAATTGGTGATGATCAACGGGCTGGCCCAGACCTTGCGCACTGCCGATCAGAAACTGTTTACCACCACGTTTGAGGATTTTGCCTATAATATCGGCGCCTTCATCAAGATCACCCCCAACGAAGGGCGGCGCGCATCCCAGGTGGGTACGGTTGAGTTGTTAAAAGCCTCCGCCGCGCTGCAGGCCGAAACAGGCCAATCCGCCGCGCGTCTGCTGGCAACTGCCCATGACAGGTTTAGCCAATCGGTGCTTGGACTGGTCGCATCACTGCTTGGGTTCGCCGCACTTATGGTTGGCGGGTTCAGCCGCTTTGGCGTC
The DNA here is from genome assembly GCA_023955335.1 of Yoonia sp. Lineage (GTDB taxonomy): Bacteria > Pseudomonadota > Alphaproteobacteria > Rhodobacterales > Rhodobacteraceae > Yoonia. The sequence continues at coordinate 36,689 of JAGSGF010000023.1, read as the reverse complement.
TGGCGACAGATCGTGTTTGCAGTGTTTCTGATTATCGTGATCAAAGCGGTTGAAACCGTTGGCCTGAATATGGCCCGCCAAGACGCATCGCTTTGGTTCATGTCTTATCTGCCCAGCGTCATCGGCATCGTCTTTATCTGGTGCCTGCTGTTTGTATCGACAAAGCCCTATTTGTTCAAACGTCGCCCAAGCGCCGAGGTCCTGCCATGATCCTGCACCGCTATTTTGCCAAACGCTTTGCGATCACCTTTTTGGGGGTATTCGGGGTGTTTTTCATGATCATGGTGTTCCTTGATTTGGTTGAGCAGCTGCGTCGTTACAGTCGCGTTGACGCCAGCTTTGGCGATGTGCTGGCGCTGACACTTCTTAATGTTCCGCAAGGGATCTACCGCATCCTGCCGCTGATTATGATCTTGGCGACGATCGCGCTGTTTCTCGGATTGGCGCGATCGTCTGAAATGGTCGTGACACGGGCGGCGGGGCGATCTGCACTGCGCGCGTTGATTTCCCCACTGCTTGTGGCGCTGACCATCGGCATCGCGTCCGTGGCGATCCTCAATCCCATCGTGGCGGCGACATCGCGTCAATTCGAGGAGCGGGGCGATGCACTGCGTGGCGAAAGCTCTGTCCTGTCGCTTGGGGCGTCGGGGCTTTGGCTGCGGCAGGGAAATGCAGACGGACAAACCGTGATCCGCGCAGCGAGCGCCAATCTGGATGGCACAGTTCTAAGAGACGTGACTTTTATCACATTTGCGGGCGACCTTGGCCCGACGCGCCGCATTGAGGCCGCACTCGCCACCCTGCAGGACGGTGCGTGGATCGCGCAAGACGCCAAAAGCTGGCCCTTGGGTGGTGGTGTAAACGCAGAGGCGCTTGCGACCACCCATCCACTCCTCGAGATTCCGTCCACGCTCACTGCCGACGAAATCCGCGATAGCTTTGGAACACCGTCTTCGATCCCCATCTGGGACTTGCCCACATTCATCACCCGGCTGCAAGCCGCAGGATTTTCAGCGCAACGGCATCAAGTCTGGTTCCAGATGGAGCTCGCATTACCGTTGTTTCTTGTGGCGATGGTCATGATCGGAGCAAGTTTCACGCTACGTCATCAACGCGGCGGACGGACTGGCATGATGGTGCTTTTCGCGATCCTGTTGTCATTCGCAGTCTACTTTATCCGTAACTTTGCACAGGTCTTGGGTGAAAACGGGCAATTGCCCGCCTTGCTGGCCGCATGGGCCCCGCCAATGGCGGCAATCGGGCTTTCGCTTGGTATGCTTTTGCATCAAGAGGACGGCTAATGCGTGCCCTTTTAGCTTTCCTTTTGATGTTCCCTACCCTGTCCTTGTCCCAAGGGGCAGCAACCCTTGTCGCGGATACCGTGACCGTCCAAGGCGGCGCGCAACTTGTGGCCAGCGGTAACATCGAAGTGTTCTATGACGGCACCCGACTGTCGGCGGCGCAAGTGATCTACGACCAGTCATCGGACAGATTGACCATCACAGGGCCGATCCTGATCCAGGCATCTGACGGGACGATCATAACCGCAGATCAGGCATCGCTTGATCCTAAACTGGAAAACGGCATGCTGCGTGGCGCACGGCTGGTCCTTGACCAACAGCTACAACTTGCAGCCAACCAAATTGACCGCGTAGACGGGCGCTATAGCCAGCTTTACAAAGTGGCGGCGACGTCTTGCAAGGTCTGCGGGACACGTGCGCCATTATGGGAAATTCGCGCTAAAAAAGTCGTGCACGACGAAGATGCGCAGCAGCTTTACTTCACCGACGCGCAGTTCCTGATCCGTGGCACGCCAATCTTTTGGTTGCCACGGATGCGGCTGCCCGATCCGACGCTTACGCGGGCGACAGGGCTGCTGATCCCGACACTACGGACCACCGACCTCCTGGGAACAGGTATCAAAATTCCGTATTTTATGCGGATCGGCGATCACCGCGACGTCACATTGACGCCCTACCTGTCTGCCGAGACCCGCACGCTCGAGGCACAATACCGCCAAGCATTCATTCGCGGCGATCTGAAAATCAATGCCGCTATCAGTGAAGACACGCTAGCAAACGGCGCGCGGTCCTACCTGTTCGCCGATGGAACATTTGCCCTTGGCCAAGACTACGCACTGACGTTCGATATAGAATCCGCCTCGGATAATGCGTATTTATTAGACTACGGATATTCTGACAAAGACAGGCTCGACAGTGCGGTCACCCTGCTGCGGGTCCGCGACACAGACCTGACCCAAGTAAACCTGACCTATTATCAAACTCTGCGCGACGACGAAGACAACGCGTCCCTGCCCCCCATCACGGGCAGTTTATCGTATGAAAACCGCTTGAATCTGACATCTGGCAGTACCTTCCGCTATGGGGCGTCGGCGGACACCGCATATCGGTACGGAGATACTGACGGGGACGGCGCACGTGACGTATCACGTGCCGGTGCAAACGCCAGCGTGACCAGCAATTGGATCACAGAGGCTGGCTTCGTGCTGCGGGCAGATGCGGGTGTGCGGGCTGATTGGTACGGGGTCAATGATGACGCGGATTACGGCAATGGCGTGCGCGTTGTCCCAAATGTGGGGCTGACCTTGCGGTACCCGCTTGCGACCACAGCAGCAAACGGTACCCAGCACCTGTTGGAGCCAACCATCGCGCTCTCGTGGTCTGACGCTTACGGTGTCACGCCCCCAAATGAGGACAGCACGCGATCAGATCTGGACCAAGCGAACCTGTTCGACACCTCTCGTTATTCTGGCGATGACGCGGTCGAGGTCGGGGCACAAGCGGCCATCGGGGCCACATGGACACGGATCGGGGCACAAGGGGCGACATCCACATTGACCTTCGGGCAAGTCTTGCGGGACATTGACGTCAGCGCGTTCAACCCGTCATCAGGCCTTGACGGAACATCATCAGACTGGCTTCTTGCGGGGCAATACACAGCGAGATCAGGTTTTGAGATCGACGGGCGAACCCTTTTTGACGACGACGCAAGCCTGACACGGGCAGCGGCACGACTTGGCTGGCAAAACGAGTGGGTCGACCTGAACGCGGCCTACATTTGGCAGGCAGCCGACGACACAGAAAGCCGACCAGACGCGGTTTCGGAATGGACGCTTGATAGCACAGTCCAGCTAGCGCCCGCATGGGCAGTGAACCTTGAAGCACGCTATGATTTAGCAAATGACCAACCAGCGCTTGCAGGTGTTGGCATGCAATATAAAAACGAATGTGTGACGGTCGATCTTTCGGTCTCGCGCAGGTATACGTCATCGACTACAGTGGACGCATCGACCAGCTATGGGCTATCGGTATCGCTGAACGGATTTTCGGCAAAAGGCAGCGCGGGACCCGCGGCCGCCTGCGCCCCATGACCAAGACAAGAGGCAGACCAATGCGCTTTTTCATTCTCGCTTTGACCCTGATACTGGGGTCGCAGACCATAGCCCAAGGGACGTTCCAACCGGTAATCACGGTCAACGACCGCGCGATTACAGGGTTCGAGCTAGACCAACGCAAACGGATGCTCGAAGTCTTTCGGACCTCTGGTGATTTGGACGAAGTCGCACGCGACGCGCTGATTGAAGACCGCCTGAAAGAAGGCGCGCTTGCCCGTGCAGGTCTGCGTATGACCGACGAAAGCCTGCGCACCGCGATGGGCGAATTTGCAGGTCGTGCCAATCTGGAGCTTGATCAATTCTTGCAACTCCTTGGCGCCAATGGCGTATCTGAGGAAACACTCCGTGATTTCGTGCGTATCGGTGTGAGCTGGCGCGATTACGTGCGCAACCGATTTGGATCACAGGTGACGATCACAGACGCCGACGTGAACCGCGCAATTGCGCAAACCGGGTCAGGTGGTTCTGCTATCGAAGTCTTGTTGTCTGAAATCATCATTGCAGCGCCACCACCACAGGCAGCCCAAGCCATGGCCACCGCACAGCGGATCAGCCAGCTGCGGTCTACATCAGCATTCGAGGCACAAGCACGCCGCGTTTCTGCGCTGCCGAGCAAGGGCAATGGCGGGCGCTTGGGGTGGTTGCCGATCACCAACTATCCGGCACAACTGCAAAGCCTCATCCTTGGCCTGTCACCGGGTGAAGTGACGGCACCATTGCCCATCGAAAACGGCGTGGCCCTATTCCAGATGCGTGCAATCCGCGAAGTTCAAGCGGCATCTTTGGCACCAACGGCCATCGACTACGCGACATTCTATCTGGCAGGCGGTCAATCCGACAGTGGCCTACGCGCTGCCCAAAAATTGGCCGATAGCGTCGACACCTGCGACGATCTTTACGGCCAAGCGAAAGGATTGCCGCAGGACGTTCTGGAACGCCAAAGCCTTGCGCCAGCGGACATCCCCCAAGATGTGGCCATTGAGCTGGCGCGTTTGGATACTGACGAGGCGTCTTACAACCTCACACGGAGCAACGGCCAGACACTGATGTTCCTGATGCTTTGTGGCCGGACAAACGCGGCGACCGAAGGCGTCAACCCAGAGGCCGTGCGCGCCCGACTGCGAAGCCAACGGCTAGCAGGTTTTGCAGATGCTTTGTTAGAAGACCTGCGATCATCGGCGACCATCACAACCCGATGATCGCACGTAAACCCATCGCCATCAGCTGTGGAGAACCCGCAGGCATCGGTCCTGAAATCGCCTATAGGGCATGGGTGGCCCTGAAGGATGAAGACACATTTGTCTGGATCGGCGATCCAAGGCATTTGCCCAAAGCGGCCCAATTCCAGGTAATCAGTGACGCTTCAGATGCGGCACTGGTATCTGCACACGCCCTACCCGTCTTGGCCCGCGACTTTGGTAGCAATGCCGTTGCAGGTGTGCCGGATCCTACACATGCGCAGGGTGTGATTGCATCCATCGCCGAAGCCGTTGATCTGGTGCAACTGGACTTGGCAGACGGGATCTGCACAGCGCCAATTCATAAAGCAGCGCTGATCGACGGGGCCGATTTCGCCTATCCGGGGCACACGGAGTATTTGGCCGCATTGGCTGGCGCAGACCGCGTGGTGATGATGCTCGCGTCCGACATGCTGCGCGTTGTACCGACCACGATCCACATCCCGCTAGCTGACGTGGCCACCCACCTAACGGCAAGCCTGCTCACAGATACGATCTTAATCACACATGCCGCTATGCGGCGGGATTTTGGGCTGTCATCACCACGGATTGCCGTCGCTGGTCTTAACCCGCATGCAGGCGAAAACGGCAATATGGGCGGCGAGGAGATTGAGATGATCACACCTGTGCTGGACGCGCTGCGTGCGCAAGGCATGGACATCACGGGTCCGATGTCAGCTGACACAATGTTCCACGCCGCTGCGCGCAAATCATATGATGTTGCGGTGTGCATGTATCACGACCAAGCCTTAATTCCGATAAAGACGCTCGATTTTTCCGGCGGTGTGAACGTCACACTGGGCCTGCCGTTTGTGCGCACGTCACCCGATCACGGCACCGCGTTTGATATCGCAGGGCGGGATATGGCCGATACGACGTCGATGATCGCTGCTTTGCGAATGGCGCGCACAATGGCGGATGGACGTAATGTTTAAGTCTGACGGAGCCTCCGGCGGACATATTTTGGCTCGGAAAAAATCATGACGATCGACAACCTCCCTCCGCTGCGCGACGTCATTGCGACCCATGATCTGGCGGCCAAAAAATCGCTTGGGCAAAACTTTTTACTCGATCTGAACCTGACCGCCAAAATCGCGCGGTTGGCAGGAGATTTGACGGGCGCGGATGTGCTTGAGATTGGACCCGGACCGGGAGGGCTGACGCGCGGATTGTTGGCAGAAGGCGCACGTCGCGTGCTGGCCATCGAAAAAGACCCGCGCTGCATGCCCGTTTTGGCCGAAATCGCAGCGGCCTATCCCGGACGATTGCAAGCGATCAATGGGGATGCGCTTGATGTGAACCCCCTCGTGCATCTGACGCCGCCGATCAAAGTAGCGGCAAACCTGCCCTATAATGTCGGCACTGAATTGCTGGTTCGCTGGTTGACCCCACCTGAATGGCCTCCGTTCTGGGACAGCCTTACATTGATGTTCCAACGCGAAGTGGCGCAACGCATTGTGGCGCAACCCGGGACCAAGGCGTATGGTCGCTTGGCGCTTTTGGCGCAATGGCGGTCCGATCCAAGCATCGTGATGGACCTTCCACCAGAGGCATTTTCGCCGCCGCCAAAGGTATCATCAGCCGTTGTGCATCTGCGTGCTCTGCCTGCGCCACGGTTTGAAGCAAACCCCGCGACGCTGAACCGTGTTGTGGCAGCCGCATTCAATCAACGACGTAAAATGTTGCGATCTGCGCTAAAATCTCTGTCACCAGATGCCGAAGAATATTTGAAAATCGCAGGCATAAAACCGACAGAGCGGGCCGAACAACTTAGTCTAGAAGAGTTCTGCGCCTTGGCCCGCGCATTCGACGCCTAAGGTTTGCGGGCGACAATAAATCGGTTACGACTGCCTTCAGGCAACTGACGGGCATCTTCAATTATCAGCCCTGCATCAGTTATCATCTGGCCCAACGTCGCGCGGTTCATAAATTTCACGTAAGGAGCTTTGCCCAACAAACGCATCACTGCAATCGGGATGCGGGCAAGATGATAGGCACCCTCGCCCAGAACCGCGCTTTTTGACAGGAACACACCACCAGGTTTCAACTGCGCAGATACGCGGGCCAATGTCCTCGGCACGTCATCCAGCAGGTGCAAAAGATTGAATGCAATCACCATATCAAACGGACCATCGGGACCAGCGTCCGCACTGGAAACAGAGAATGTTACATGCTCACCACTGGTTTTTGCAGCCGCAATGGCGATCATCTTATCTGCAAAATCGGTCCCGTGAAATTGGCCCACATCCGGCATAAGACGCAGCGCAGTTGATCCGGTGCCACACCCGATTTCCAAGACGTGTGACGAGGGGGTTAGATAGGACCGCGTCACCGCCAAGGTCGCCTCATACGATGCTTCATCACCGACGGGACGCGCGGCATAGCGGTCTGCCATGTTGTTCCAAAATTCAGCTGCAGTCATCGGCTTCGACCCTTCAAATGCAAAACCCGCCGCGATGCGACGGGTTTTTATAATTACTCGGCAACCTCTGGCGCGGTCACGACCGGCGGGCGCGGTTTGCGCTGCCGCGGTTTACGCACCTGCTTGGGCGGTTCTGCGTCCTTCGCTTCTGGGGTCTCGACAAGTCCAGAATCGGTGGGTCCAGCGTCCGAAGGTCCGGCATCAGCCCGTCCACTCTCTGCAATCTCTGGCTGTTCGGCCGTCGATGGATCGTTTGCAGCGGCCTCTTGGGCTTTCAGGCGATCTTGGCGTTCGCGGTCACGCTCTACTTGACGCTCACGGTTCTGCGCCTCTTGCTCTTCGCGCTTACTGTCGACTTCGCGTTGGGCTTCGGCCAACAGCCGCGTGTAATGCTCGGCGTGCTGGGCAAAGTTTTCGGCATCCACACGGTCGCCGGACAAGACGCCGTCACGGTGAAGTTGATTGTATTTCTCGATGATCTGCTGCGGCGTGCCGCGCACTTTGCCATCAGGACCAGAGCTGTCGAACACCCGATTAATGATGCTCCCGCCCGAAGGTCGGTTGTTGCTGCGGTTTTTGTTGCCGCGTGACCGTGACTTCGTTGATCTCATGAAAATGCTTTCGTCAAGCTCTAGGCTTTTGCTTTGCGCTTAGGTTTCTCAGCGCCAACAGCTGGCGGATATCCGAGACCTTGCGATGTTATGGCGACTATCGACGGAACATATAAATCTGCGGTTCAACCGTCCGATGACAAGACAATACCAACTGCGGCGCGTACAGGGCAAGCACAAATTACAAAAATACATGAAAATAAGCCATTATCCGCGCTTTTCAGGCGTGAAACCTGGCAACTGGGCGCTGACAACACGGTCGCGACCATCCAGATCGGAAATAACCGTAACATGACACAAGCCCGCCTGTGTCATCATCTGGGACACGGCCTCGCCCTGCGTGGGGCCGATTTCAACGATCAACCGGCCATCAGGCAACAAAAGCGGAACCGCTTGGGTCACGATCTGCCGGTAATGGGTCAGCCCATCGGCATAGTCCGTTAAGGCCATCTGCGGTTCAAACTGAACCACCTCGGGGCTAAGCGCGGCCATCTCGTCCAACGCGATATAAGGTGGGTTGGCAACGATCAGATCAAAGGGACCGCTGATCCCATCCAACCAATCAGCGCAGTGAAATGAAGCGCGATCCGCGACACCGTGGGTCTGGGCATTATGCGCAGCTATAGCCAGTGCGGTGGGACTAAGATCAACCCCCACACCCAGCCCGCGCGGGACCTCTGCCAGCAATGTGACCAAGATACAGCCCGATCCGGTTCCCAGATCAATCATCTTGGTAAAGTGCGATCGCAAAGCGACCTCGATCAAGGTTTCAGTTTCAGGGCGCGGGTCCAACACGGCAGGCGTGACAGCAAAGTCGCGGCCATAAAACGCACGGTTACCAGTGAGGTGCGACACGGGCTCTCTGTTTTGGCGACGGGCGATGAGGGCTGCGAACACTCCGGCATCTTCGGCGGTAACCGGCTCTGGTAGTGTCAGGGTCAATCTGCTGGAATCTACGCCCATCACATGGGAAAATAGGCGGCGGGCATCACGGGCTGCATCGGGAACGCCTGCAGATTTCAGCAAACGGGTCGCATTCAGAACCAAAACCGATCCGGTGAATTCGTCGGTCACGCGCCCATCTCGGCCAGCAATGTGGCCTGCGCATCTGCTTGCAGCGCATCAATGATTTCATCCAAATCGCCCTGCATAACCTGACCCAACGCGTATAACGTCAGGTTAATACGGTGATCGGTCATGCGGCCTTGGGGGAAGTTATAGGTGCGAATCCGTTCTGACCTGTCGCCGGTTCCGACCTGCGCCTTGCGGTCTGCGGACCGTTCACCATCAACGCGCTGACGTTCCAGATCAAACAAGCGGGTTTTCAGAACCTGCATCGCAATCACGCGGTTGCGGTGCTGCGATTTCTCGGCGCTGACAACAATCATCCCTGTGGGAATGTGCAAAATACGCACCGCACTGTCGGTTGTGTTGACGTGCTGACCACCGGACCCGGACGCGCGCATGGTATCAATGCGCAGGTCATTCGGGCTGATCTGAATATCAACATCCTCAGCCTCTGGCATCACGGCAACGGTCGCAGCAGAGGTGTGAATACGCCCCCCGCTTTCGGTCTCGGGGACCCGCTGCACGCGGTGAACACCTGATTCGTACTTCATGCGGGCAAACACGCCGTCTCCGACAATGCGGGCAACGACTTCTTTTACGCCACCAAGCTCGGATAGGCTTTCTTCCAGTATCTCGAATTTCCACCCCTTCTTTTCTGAATATCGCTGGTACATGCGCAGCAAATCAGCGGCAAACAGGCCGGCCTCGTCACCTCCGGTACCGGGGCGAATTTCCAACAATGCAGGGCGGCCATCGGCGGCATCCTTGGGCAACAACGCCAACTGAACCTCATGTTCTGACGCCGCGACAGCTATCTTCAGGTCAGGTAATTCAGCTTCAGCCAATTCACGCATCTCAGGATCGCCCAGCATCTCTTCTGCTTCAGTGACCTGATTAATCAAATCCTGATAGGCCGTTACAGTCTCCACAACAGGACGCAATTCGGCATATTCACGGCCCAATGCGGCGATCTCTGCACCAGAGACCCCTTCGGCCATTTTGGCTTCCAGGAACTGAAACCGATCAATAATTTGGGCAATTTTATCTTGAGCAATCATGGATCATACCAGTGCGCGAAAACCAACATACGGTCAAGCAATCAAAGCGGGCCAAGCCGGTCTAACCAATCTAAAATGCGGGCTTTGTTGACGCCCAGATCAGACTGTCCATACACCGAATGCGCATGGATGATCAGAACACCACCATGAACGTCAACCGCAGTCACATCAGGAAAGCCAATGACCCGGCTGCGGGTCGCAAACTGTAATGGATTATCCGATAGTTTTTGCGTGCGCGGCGTGGCTAAGGCGATCTGCATGATCCGCGCGATCAAATCCTCTGCATCACCGTCAAACGGACGCACGGCAGTAAAGCCACCGGACGTAGCGGTATCAGCCTCGACACGCGGCACGTCGAGGATCAGCGGCACAGGCGCGCGGCGCACATAGAACCCGAGCATCACAACAACCGTTAACGCGGCAACCAAATAACCCATTTTTGAAAACCTCATTTGTTTCTGCCTTAACTTATCCAGTAATTGATTGGAAATTACCCCCTAACGGTACGGAACCCCCGGCAGGATCGATAGCAATTCGAACATCAGGTTTGCGCCGGTCAATGCGGTGTTCCCGCTCGGGTCATAAGGCGGTGACACCTCGACCAAATCACAGCCAACGATATTCAGCCCGCGCAACCCGCGGATCAGTTCCATCGCCTGCATTGTCGTAAGCCCGCCAATCTCTGGCGTGCCAGTTCCAGGGGCAAAGCTGGGATCCAAGCTGTCGATATCATAGGTGATATATGTGGGCGTATCGCCGATCTGTTGGCGGATGTCTTTTGCCAATGGAGACAATGACTTATGCCACAAACTAGGGGCGAGGTATTGGGTAAACCCCCAATCCGCAGCCTCCGTAAAATCATCAGCCGTATAGCCGGTGCCGCGCAGTCCAATCTGGTGGACTTTGTTGGGCACGATCAACCCTTCCTCATACGCGCGGCGGAACACTGTGCCATGAGTTTCGCGCTCTCCAAACATCTCGTCGTTCACGTCGGCATGGGCATCAACATGCACCAAAGCGACAGGCCCGTGTTTCTTGGCAATCGACCGCAAAATCGGAAGGGACATCGTGTGATCACCGCCCAACCCCATCGGAATAAAATCATACATGAGGTGTGAGTCATAAGTTTCTGTTATCAAACGAATAGATTCACTCAAGCTAAACGTATTTATCGGCACATCACCAAGATCGGCGCAGTGCAACGCATCAAACGGAGCAGCCCCAGTTTGGATGTTATAAGGCCGGATCATAGCCGACTGTTCACGCAGCTGTTTTGGCCCCATCCGCGTGCCAGATCGCCAACTCGTTCCAATATCCATCGGCACCCCGATAAAGCCAACGTTAAGCCCCTCTGCGCTGCTTGCTTCTGGCAGGCGCATGAACGTTTGAGGCCCCGAAAAACGGGCAAGATCATTTCCACTGATTGGCATTGCAGGCATGGATTATTTCCTTTTGTTCCAGAGCGCTAAACAGCAAAGTTCCATCGCAACATGTGCACCCGCGATGGCCGTGGCACTGGTGGTATCATAGGGCGGTGACACCTCGACAATGTCACCCCCGACCATATTGATTCCCGCCAAATCCCGCAGGATCGCAGCAGCCTGCCAACTGGCCAGACCGCCCCAAACCGGCGTGCCGGTACCGGGGGCAAACGCAGGGTCCAATGCATCGATGTCAAACGTTACATAAGTCGGCGCATCACCTACGATTTTCCTCACCTTTTCAGTGACATAAGCAGCGCCTTTTTCGTGAACACTACGTGCGTCAATGTATGGCATGCCCAGATAATCGTCACATTCAGTGCGAATGCCGATCTGCACAGACCGTGTGACATCAACCAGCCCCAGCTTGACGGCTTTATACATAAATGTACCGTGATCGATCCGGCTCATGTCATCATCGGCCCAAAGATCAGAGTGGGCATCAAATTGAATGATCGAAAGTGGTCCGAATTTTTCGGCGTATGCGCGCAAAATCGGCAGCGTAATAAAGTGATCTCCACCTAAAGTAACCGTTGCAGGCCCTTGGGAAATAACAGTTTTTATGTGTTGCTGCACCAAATCAGGCACACCTGTGACATCCGCATAATCAAACGCCATATCGCCATAATCTACGATTTCAAATTCGGACAATGGATCAAACCCGTCCCAGCCATAGGGCGGATCATAGGGCTGCAATGTCGATGCCTCGCGGATCGCGCGCGGGCCAAACCGTGCGCCGGGGCGGTGCGTCACCGCTTGATCAAACGGGATGCCGGTCACGACCAAATCGGCTTTCGCGATATCCTTGCTATACGCCCTTCGCATAAATGACGTGGCCCCGCTAAAGGCATTTTCAAAGGCCAAACCGCGCCTATCCTTGCGGGTGAATGCCAGATCTATTTGCGTCTTTGCGTCTTCTAAACTCATGATTTAATTCCTTAAAGCGGCAAAGCCCGTTCGATGAGTTTCGCAAAGAATGACGCGCCCGCAGCGGCAGCTTCGTCGTCAAAATCATACGCAGGGTGGTGCAAGCCAGCTGTGTCGCCATTGCCAACAAAAAGATACGCCCCCGGGCGTTCTTCGAGCAGGTAAGCGAAATCCTCTGCTCCCATCTCCGGGCCAGCATTGGCATTGACACCTGCATCTCCCGCGATCTCACGCGCGACCTGCGCAGCGAATTCTGTCCGCCCTGCATCGTTGATCGTTGCCGGATATCCCACGTGGTAATCCATATGCGCCTCAACGCCGTAAGCCGCCGCTTGCCCTGCCACGATCGCCTCTAGTCGCGCCAGAACCATGCCCTGCACCGCGCGATCAAAGGTACGGACGGTCCCGTTCATATAGGCCTTTTCCGGCACGATATTATCGGCAGACCCTGTATGAATTTGCGTGATCGACACAACTAAGTTGTCCTGAGAATAGTTGTTCCGGCTCACAATCGTCTGAATCGCGTTTGCGATCCCAACAGCTGCCATAATCGGATCAACAGTGGCATGCGGCATCGCTCCGTGGCCACCCTTGCCCGTGATATGAATGTCAAAGCTATCAGCCGCGGCCATAATCGGCCCTGGATTGGTATAGAAATGTCCAACCTCGACGCCCGGTGCATTGTGCAGCGCATAGACCTCTTTGATGTCGAATGTATCCAGAATGCCTTCTTTGACCATGACCTCTCCACCGCCACCGTTTTCCTCGGCGGGTTGAAAGATCAGCGCAACGCGGCCTTTGAAATTGCGGGTTTCGGCCAAATATCGCGCCGCCCCAAGCAACATCGTGGTATGCCCATCATGCCCACAGGCGTGCATCATACCATCGACGGTAGAGGCATAAGGCAGGCCTGTTTCCTCCTGCATCGGCAGCGCGTCCATGTCGGCACGCAGGCCGATCGTGGGCCCGTCACCCTGCCCTTCGATCATCGCGACGATGCCGGTTGTAGCGATCCCCTCGTGGATTTCGGTAATGCCAAACTCGCGCAACCGCGCCACCACAAATGCTGCTGTCTGATGGCATTCGAACATCAGCTCGGGGATCGTATGCAGATGGCGGCGCCATGCGGTCATATCGGGGGTGTAATCTGCGATCCGGTTTATGACGGGCATTGCTGGCGCTCCTGCGTTCTGAATTATAGTGTGAGTTGAATACAATGAGAGGGCCCGCGCAATGGCAGATACGTTAATCCACGACCCAAATGGCGGCATGCCGCGCCTTTTAGAGATCATGCGCCGCCTGCGGGACCCTGAAACGGGTTGCCCATGGGATATCGAGCAGGATTTCGACAGCATCGCGCCCTACACGATTGAAGAGGCGTATGAGGTCGCTGACGCGATCGCCCGCAAAGATTGGCGAGATCTAGAAGGTGAGCTGGGCGATTTGCTGCTTCAAACCGTCTATCATACCGCCATGGGCGAAGAGGCCGGCCATTTTACGTTTCAATCCGTCACCAAATCTATCGCCGACAAAATGGTCGCCCGCCACCCGCATGTGTTTGGCGACGAATCGCGCGATAAATCGGCCGAACAGCAAACCGCAGACTGGGAAGCGATCAAGGCGCAGGAACGTGGGGCCAAATCACGGACGTTGGACGGTGTCGCAGCAGGGCTTCCGGCACTGACGCGTGCCGTAAAGTTGCAAAAACGGGCGGCCCGTGTGGGATTCGACTGGCCGGACACCACGCATGTTTTGGATAAAATCATCGAGGAAGCAGGCGAGTTAATCGAGGCGCGCGACACGCTGACGCAAGCAGAAGTGACCGAAGAATTCGGTGATCTGATGTTTGTGATGGCCAACCTTGCGCGGCATCTTGGCGTTGATCCAGAGGAAGCGGTGCGCGGTACAAACTCAAAATTTATACGCCGTTTCAACGAAGTAGAAGACGCACTTAAAGCGAAGGGTAAGACCCCTGCGCAAAGTGATCTGGCGGAAATGGACGCGCTTTGGGATCAGGTCAAATTCGCAGAGAGACAAGCCTGACTAAATCATTCAGGTATTGACCCGACAAAAAGAGTCAGGTTATGACACTACAATGAAACGCAAACCCAATGGATTTTTCCCATGACCCTACGCCGCATTTTTTTAGCCACCACCTGCGCCGCAATCGCGGGCCCTGCCGTGGCGGATGTCAATATCTACACCACCCGCCAGCCTGATCTGATCGCCCCTGTCATGGACGCGTTCACAGCCGAAACGGGTATCGTTGTGAACCTTGCGTTTGTGGACGATGGCTTGGTCGAGCGGCTAAAGGCCGAGGGCAAACGCTCGCCTGCTGATCTGGTGATGACGGTTGATATCGCAAACCTACAGCAGATTGTGGATGCGGATGTGATCCAGCCTGTGCAAAGCGATAGTCTGGCGACAAACGTGCCTGCAAACCTGCGCAGCCCTGATAATTTGTGGTTTGGCCTCACAACCCGTGCGCGCATCATCTATGCAAGTCGCGACCGTGTGGCCGAAGGTGAAGTCACCACCTACGAGGACCTCGCATCCGCCAAATGGGAAGGTCGCATTTGCACCCGTTCAGGCCTGCACGACTATAACCTTGCGCTGACATCCGCCGTAATCGCGCATCTTGGACAAGACGGTGCAACCGCTTGGGCCGCTGGCGTGAAATCCAACCTTGCCCGCAAACCCGAAGGCAATGACCGCGCGCAGGTCAAAGCAATCTGGGCTGGCGAATGCGATATCAGCCTTGGAAACACCTATTACATGGGGCAAATGCTGACTGACGAAGAACAGACCGAATGGGCTAACTCTGTGCGAATTGTATTTCCGACGTTTGAAGACGGCGGCACACATGTAAACGTGTCCGGTGTCGCGATGACCAAGGCAGCCCCGAACCGCGAAGAAGCGTTGCAGTTGATGGAGTTCCTCGTGTCACCGGTCGCACAGGGCATTTATGCCGAGCTCAACAGCGAATATCCCGTTTTGGACGGCGCCTTGGTGTCTGATATCGTCGCGAGCTGGGGTGAATTCACCACAGACGACGTGGCACTGACGGACCTCGCTGCGAACCGCCCTGCGGCGCTGAGGTTGATGGAAGTGGTGGATTTCGACGGTTAAGCCAAACGGATGCTTTGAAACAAGAAACGAGGGCCGGATCGCTTAT
The DNA here is from genome assembly GCA_023955335.1 of Yoonia sp. Lineage (GTDB taxonomy): Bacteria > Pseudomonadota > Alphaproteobacteria > Rhodobacterales > Rhodobacteraceae > Yoonia. Next base: position 21,294 of record JAGSGF010000023.1, on the reverse strand, counting down.
GATCCGGCCTTTTCTTCAAGTAAAAGCCATTCTTCTTCGGCATCTTGCAACGCTGTTTGACGCGCAACCAATGCATCGGTCGCTTTTTCAAACTTGGCGAGCTGTTTTGTGAACAACTCTGGGTCCGACAATAGCACTTCGAGCTTGGCGATTTCGGCGTTCAGCTTTTCCATAACGCTCGGCAACTCGTCCAAACGGTGCTTTTGGGTGAACGACAATGCTGTCTTTCGCGCCACTGTGCCCGATTGCTTGCCGCCCTTGGACATCTGCTTGCCCACTGATTTGGGTGCATCAGGCATCGAATCAGACCGCTGTTGGCGGTAATCCGTCCAGCCGCCAGCATAAGCCACGACTTGACCGTTGCCTTCCATCGCGATGGTCGTCGTTGCTACGCGGTCAAGGAAATCACGGTCGTGGCTGACCAGCATGACAGTGCCGTCATATTCCCCAAGGATGTCCTGCAGCAGATCAAGCGTTTCAATATCCAAGTCGTTGGTCGGTTCATCCAATACCAGCACATTGCTTTCGCGTGCCATCAGACGGGCGAGCAGCAGGCGGGCTTTTTCGCCGCCTGACAGCGACCGAACAGGCGCACGGGCTTGGGCTTCGTCAAACAGGAATTCTTTGAGGTAGCCAACAACATGTTTGGGATTGCCGCGCACCATGATCTGGTCGGACTTTCCGGACACACCGAGCACGGGATCGGATGCCAGATTTTCCCACAGCGTCATATTGGGATCAAGTGCGGCGCGGGCTTGGTCAAACACTGCGATATCTAGGTTTGTGCCAAGCTTGACGACACCTTCATCAGGTTCAATTTTGCCCAGCAACATATTGAGAACAGTCGTTTTTCCAACACCGTTAGGCCCAACAAACGCAATGCGATCACCGCGTTGCACAGTCAAGTCAAAGCCGCGCACAATCTGTTTGCCGTCATAGGATTTGGTCAGGCCAGTTGCCTCGATTACCTTTTTGCCCGAGGTTGATCCACCGTCAAACGCCATGGCTGCCGTGCCCTGCCGCTTGATCTGGCCGGACTTTTCGGCGCGCAATTCAGCCAAGGCACGGACACGTCCTTGGTTCCGTTTACGCCGCGCAGAAATGCCCTCAACAGCCCAACGGGCCTCGGCCTTAATCTTGCGGTTCAGCTTGTGACGCTGTTGGTCTTCTTCTTCCCACAGCTTGTCGCGCCATTCCTCAAAACCGTCGAACCCTTCTTCGGCGCGGCGGACTTCGCTGCGGTCGATCCACAGGGTCGCACGGGTCAGGTTGCGCAGGAATGCCCGGTCGTGGCTGATCAGAACAAATGCGGCGCGGGTCGATTTCAGCTCGGCCTCGAGCCAAGCAATCGCCTCGATATCCAAATGGTTTGTCGGCTCGTCGAGCAACATCAGTTCCGGGGCTTCGGCCATCAGTTTGGCCAAGGCTGCCCGCCTGCGTTCCCCGCCAGATGCGGTTTTGGGGTCGCTCATTGGGTCGAACTTCAGCCCTTCAGCGACCATATCCACGCGGTAGGCTTCTTCTTCGGGCAATCCGCTGGCGGCATAGGCACCAAGCGTGTCGAACCCTTCCATCGTGGGATCCTGTTCCATGTAGCCGACGCTGACGCCGGTCGCCGCGACACAGGTGCCACTGTCAGCCTCGATCAATCCGGCCATGACCTTCATCAAGGTGGACTTGCCTGATCCGTTGCGCCCCACAAGGGCGACACGGTCGCCCGGTTGGATGACCAAAGACAGGTTTTCAAATACAGGATCACCGCCAAAAGTAAGGCCGATGTCGGAGAGCTGGAGTAAGGGTGTGCGTGCCATGCGGGTCAGGTAGTGCGCAGCGGCCCCATGTGCAACCCTTCTGTTTGCGCAGCAAGCGCCCGCAACGACCGCGCCCGTGCGACAGGGATTGTTGCAATATCCAAGCCGGTGAACACATGCAGGGTACCCAGCGTGTGGTCCACGATCAAATGATCGCTCACATAGCCCCCCATCCCAAGGTAGGATCGCAACAATGGCGGCATCTGCTGCAGGGCGAGACGCGGGTCATGATCGGCAGAATTAATTTCAGAAAGTTTTTTGTTATCAGTGGCTTTTGGCGCAATCTTTATGCGCCCTAAATGCTTGGCCTGCAGCACGCCAAACGCATCGGCGTAGGCGACGGGATTGGTCCCGGCAAAACTCGCACAGCCAAACAAATGGGAGATATTACAGGCATCAACGCGCTGCGTGATCGCAGCCCACGCCAGCCGCAGCACATCGGAAGAAAATGCGCCTTGTGCGACGCAAAACCGACCTACCTCGAGCGTTGGCCCCTTGAGCGGGCCGAAGTCATAGAAACCGCCAGTATACGTGCCCGAAAAATCCGCCCCATCAGGCAAAACCCGTAGGCGCAATGTGCAGACCAACACACCGTCCCGTTCAACCATCACATGGTCCGACAGCACATCGAATTGATCAGCATCCAGCCCGGTGCCTCCATGAAAGCAAGCATACCGCAGCGCCTGACAGGCGGCGACGTCGTCTGCCGACATGGCCATACGGCACAAGATCGGGGCGGTGGCTGGCAAAACTGTCATCATCCCTCATCTTGGCGAATGGTCGCTTGCGCCCTACATTAACAAAGCAAATGCGCAAAGGGGAAACAAACCATGGATAAAATCATCAAATCAAAAGACGAGTGGCAGGCGCAGCTTTCCACCGAGGCGTTCAAAGTCATGCGCGAACATGGCACGGAACGCGTAGGCACGCATGACGATTTCCCGAAGGACGCAGGTACATTCATGTGCGCGGGCTGCGGGGCACCGCTGTTTGAACAAGCCACCAAATTTGAAAGCGGCACAGGCTGGCCATCATTCTTTGCACCTATGAGCGGCGATTTGGTCGGCGAAAGCGTGGACCGCAAGTTTTTCATGAAACGCACCGAGGTGCATTGCAACAGGTGTGACGGGCACTTGGGACATGTGTTTCCCGATGGGCCCGCGCCCACCGGTCTCCGTTATTGCATCAACGGCGTTGCGCTGACGTTCGCGCCAGAAGACGCTTAACCCTCACCCAAGAAATCGCCAGCGTTCACGCGGCCAAGGCTGCCGAGCAGCTGGCGAATGAAGGTCGAATCACGCACACCATTGTCGGTGACGCGCCGCGATAATACGATCACGTTGCCGTCTTGCAGGCCAAACCGCTCGATATTACTGACGAGGCCGGCCTCGTCAAAGCTGATGGCAAGAACTTGGCGTTCTGTTTCCACAGGGGCAAACGCGCCGAAATGCCGGAACTTGCTGGACACGTAATAGAACCCGCTTTGATCAAGAATGCCCCCTGATGTGGGCGGACCAACGGTGGCTGCCACAGATAAGCGGGTGTCGACCCCAACGGCAATCAAGGACAAATCCTCGGGCGGCGGTACATAGCCGTGATTGCGGATAATCGGGGTGCAGGCGATCGCTGCAGTCAATGCGACCATGGCTGTCATTCGTCGCGCGATTGTAAATGCCTTGCTGCCCATTGGGACTGCCCCTTGCTTTGGTGGCTCATGCCTTTTATCCCCTCTACATCATGCAAGCCCCCTAATTCAAGAATGGAAGCACCATTGGCTGAATTGCCTACCCACCCGATACGCCTTGGCGATCTGTCGAATAAGAACAACACCAGTTTTGAGTTGCAGCCAGATGCGGCCACTTGTGCAGCGATTGCAGAGCATTTGGGGATCTTGGGCGTCAAAAAACTGCGCTTTATCGGTGAATTTGCACCCCAAGGGCGCAGCGACTGGGCCTTAACCGCCAAAATTGGCGCGACAGTTGTGCAGGCCTGCGTGGTCTCGCTTGATCCGGTCACCACCCGCATCGAAGAATCTGTCCAGCGGCGTTATATTGCCAACTTTGAAGATCCCGTCGAGGAAGAGGTCGAAATGACCGCCGACGAAAACACCGAACCGCTGACACAATCCGTGGATGCTGCGGCGGTGATGATCGAAGCATTATCACTCGCCCTGCCCCCCTATCCACGTAAAGATGGCGCAAATTTGGGCGAAGCGGTTTATACAGACAAAGATTTGGCGCCCATGACGGACGATGATGCAAAGCCGTTTGCGGGTCTTGGTGCGCTGCGCGATGCCCTGCAAAATAAGGGCGAAGGCACTGATTAACACATGACGCCGTAAGGGGTTGCGCTGCTATAAATTCGCAGTATGTTCGCGGCCTCTAATACATCCAGTCTCGACAAGGCTGTCCCAATCGCTTAGGACGCCCCAAAGACTAAATCACACGGGCCAAAACGGCCCTTTTATCATAGGGTTGAGACATGGCCGTCCAGCAGAACAAAGTATCCAAATCCCGTCGTAACAACCGTCGTTCCCACGACTCGCTTGTTGCAGCGAACCCAAACGAATGTGACAACTGCGGCGAGCTGAAGCGTCCACACCACATTTGCCCGTCTTGCAACCACTACGCCACGCGCGAAGTGATCGCATCCGCTGACGTGGAACTGGACGACGACGCAGCATAAGCTGTAAGTTAAGAATATGACCCAAGCACAGACGGACATCGCGGCGAACACCGCACATATCGTATCCGTCGACGCTATGGGCGGCGATAAAGGGCCTGCGACTGTTGTCGCGGGCCTTTCTATGTTTTTAGCCAGCCAACCTTTGGCCCGCGCTATTCTGCATGGTCCGCGTGCAGAGCTGGCGCCAATGCTCGCAAGGCGCAAAATAAGCGACCGTGTCGAGATTTGGGATACATCTGAGGTCGTGAAAATGACCGACAAACCCAGCCATGTCCTGCGGAATGGCAAGAAAACCTCCATGTGGTCAGCCGTAGAGGCCGTGCGCGATGGATCAGCCGCCGTCGCCGTATCGTGCGGAAACACCGGCGGGCTGATGGCGATTTCAATGCTGCGTCTGCGCAAAGCCGAAGGCGTAAACCGCCCCGCGATTGCCTGCCTTTGGCCGTCACGGAACCCTGCGGGGTTTAACGTGATGCTTGATGCAGGTGCAGATATTCGCGCCGACCAAGATGATTTGCTGACATATGCTCTTATGGGGGCGTCTTATGCGCGCAATGGCTTGGACATTGAACGCCCGCGCATTGGGCTGTTGAATGTGGGCACCGAAGAACACAAAGGCCGCGCCGAGCTGAAGGTCGCACATGAACTGATAGGTCAGGCCGCTGACAAAGGCGGATACGACTATATCGGATTCGTTGAAGGCGGTGACCTCCCCTCTACCCGCGTTGATGTAATCGTCACCGACGGGTTCACTGGTAACGTTGCGCTAAAAACTGGCGAAGGCACTGCGAATCTCATTTCGGGCCTCCTGCGCGAATCTTTGATGAAAACGCCGTTTTCGATGCTTGGTGCGCTTCTTGCCCGTGGATCGCTAAACCGTCTGCGCAAGCGAATCGACCCGCGCCGTGTCAACGGGGGCGTATTTTTAGGCCTGAACCAAACAGTCATAAAAAGCCATGGTGGGGCCGATGCAACTGGTATGGCCGCCGCGCTGAACCTCGCATACCGCCTGGCGCAATCTGGTTTCTCAGACAAACTCGCCGCGCGGGTTGCATCTGCGGCAGCGCTTGCCCAAGATACGATTCAGACCGGCTCCAACTCCAAAACGGATGGTTAACATATGACCCGTCGCGCAGTCGTCATCGGTGTCGGGCATTACCTGCCTGACCGCGTCGTCCCCAACGCAGAATTTGAAAAATCGATCGATACCACCGACGAGTGGATCAAGTCCCGTTCGGGCATTGAACGACGCCATTTCGCAGCGCCCGATCAAAATACATCTGACCTTGCGACCAACGCAGCCAATGCCGCGCTAAAGATGGCAGGCCTGACTGGGAATGACATCGATGCAATCGTTTTGGCGACATCTACATCCGATCTGACATTTCCATCTGCGGCCACCATGGTCCAAGCCAATATTGGCAATACCAAGGGCTTTGCCTTTGATATTCAAGCCGTTTGTGCGGGATTTACATTTGCATTGACCAACGCCAATGCACTGATTGTGTCGGGTCAAGCGGACCGTGTGCTCGTGATTGGTGCGGAAACGTTCAGCCGGATCATGGATTGGACAGACCGGTCCACATGCGTTTTGTTTGGCGATGGTGCGGGCGCGGTTGTGCTTGAGGCGCAAACCGGCGAAGGCACGAACGCAGATCGTGGTATCTTATCCACCGATCTGAATTCGGACGGAACCCACCGCAATCTGCTGTATGTCGACGGGGGCGTCTCGACCCAAACGACTGGCGTGCTGAAAATGCAAGGCCAGGAGATTTTCAAACATGCTGTCGAAAAGCTGGCGCAAACGGCGCATACCGCGCTGGATAAAATCGGCCTTGGCGCAGATGACGTGGATTGGGTTGTGCCCCATCAGGCCAATATTCGGATCATCAAATCCACCGCGCGCAAGCTTGGTGTTGGCATGGACCGCGTTATTGTGACGGTGCAAGATCACGGCAACACCTCTGCTGCATCCATCCCTCTGGCCCTGTCTGTGGGCGTGGAAAACGGGCAGATCAAAAAAGGTGACTTGCTTGTGACAGAGGCAATCGGCGGCGGGCTCGCATGGGGCGCTGTTGTTTTGCGCTGGTAGGCAAACTGTCACCTTTAAGACTGCCGTCCAAGTCCTTGTTATTGACTCTGAAAAACCCATCGGCCAAAGTCACCTGCAACAACTCAGGGGAATACAATGGCTGACAATACTTTGACGCGTATGGATCTGGCGGATGCCGTGCATAGCCAAGTTGGACTATCACGTAACGAAAGTGCCGATTTGGTCGAAAGCGTATTAAACCACGTGTCCGATGCGCTTGTGTCAGGCGAGGCCGTGAAAGTCTCGTCATTTGGGACGTTTTCGGTTCGTGAAAAGGCTGCGCGCGTTGGCCGCAATCCAAAGACCGGCGAAGAGGTCCCAATCCATCCCCGCCGCGTTTTGACGTTCCGTCCGTCGCATTTGATGAAGGATCGGGTCGCGGCAGGCAATAAGTAAGGACTTAGGTAACACATGGCAAAATCACAAAGTGCCTTTCGCACCATCAGCGAGGCTTCAACCTCGTTGGATACGCCAACCCATGTTCTGCGTTTCTGGGAAAGCAAATTTTCACAGATAAAACCTGTCAAACGTGCAGGCGGCCGCCGCTATTATCGGCCAGAAGACATACAGCTTTTGGCTGGGATCAAAGCCCTTCTGCACGATCAGGGTATGACGATCAAAGGTGCGCAAAAGTTACTTCGAGAACAAGGGGTTAAGCATGTTATGACACTTGGTTCGACATCCGGTGCTACGGGTCCTGACATCCTGCCAGTTGTTGAAAGCACCCCAGAGATACCACAGCCAATCGCAGACACTGACAACATTGAGCCTGACAACATCGTCGCCCTGCCAGATGCTCGTGATACGCCGACGGCACCGCGCCCGCTGATTTTGTCACTGCTCGTGGCCGCCAACCCGGCAACACTCCGGCGCAACGCAGACGCAATTTCACCCCATGTTACTCAGCTCGCTGCACTGCGCGACCGTATCCGCCAGTCCGCGTGATTTGGGTCTTGCCTGCCCGTCTAAATCAGCTATGAACACCGCCAGTCGGGCTATAGCGCAGTCTGGTAGCGCGTCCGTCTGGGGGACGGAAGGTCGCAGGTTCGAGTCCTGCTAGCCCGACCAACAACAAGCGCCCGTTTGCGTTTCACCGCGGCGGGCGTTTTTGTAATCCCAAAGGGGACATGATGACACATTCCGGCGTTCTAGCAGACCACCAGTTGCGCGATTTGATGGCCAGTGGCGCGATCACGGCGTCAGCCCCTATTGCTGACGGTCAAATCCAACCTGCGTCGCTTGATCTGCGCCTTGGAGCCACGGCGTACCGTGTCCGCGCGTCGTTCCTTGCGGGACGTAACCGGACAGTGACCAAACGCTTGGCTGACTTCCAAATGCACGCCATCGATTTGACCGAAGGTGCGGTTTTGGAAAAAGGCTGCGTCTATGTGGTCCCACTGCTCGAACAGCTCGCCCTGCCCGCTGGGATGACCGCTGCGGCATCCGCAAAGTCGTCCATCGGGCGGCTTGATCTTTTAACCCGCATTATCACCGATCACGGCGTTGAATTTGACCGCGTGCCTGCTGGCTATATTGGTCCGCTTTTCGTTGAAATCTGCCCGCGTTCATTTTCTGTCGTTGCCCGTCAGGGCCAGATGCTCAACCAGATCATTTTTCGCCAAGGGCAGACGTTTATGTCCGACGATGACCTACGTGCGTTACATGCGGTCACACCAATCGTTTCGGGTGATCCAGTGATCTCCGACGGCCTCGGGTTCTCGGTCGATCTGGAGCCCGCCAGCGGAACGCTCGTCGGCTACCGCGCCAAACCACATACCGGCGTTATCGACCTGTCCCTGCTCGCCCATTACGACCCTGCGGATTATTGGGAAGAGGTGCATACCAAAGACGGCTGGATTATCCTCGATCCCGGTGCATTCTATATTCTAGTAAGTCGCGAAAGCATTATTATCCCACCCATGCAGGCCGCCGAAATGGCACCTTATCTGGCGATGGTTGGTGAATTTCGGGTGCATTACGCGGGCTTCTTTGATCCCGGTTTTGGCTATGCCGCCGCTGGTGGAACAGGCTCTCGCGGGGTTCTAGAGGTCCGCTGTCACGAGGCACCATTTGTTCTGGAACACGGCCAAGTCGTCGGGCGGCTGGTCTATGAACACATGAGCGCGATGCCAGATGCGCTGTATGGTGTGGACATAAAGTCAAATTACCAAGGGCAAGGACTTAAACTTTCCAAACATTTTAAGTCATCTTAGCGAAAGTTTGGCCAACAAAATTTCACTCTTCGAACATTTCCACTTGATCGTCGTCATCATCATCGTCTTCAGTGTCATCGGGCCCGGTCAATTGCGAAGCACCCGGCGGCGGTCGGTTTTCCAGCAGTCCGGCAGAGCGCAATTCCTTGAGCCCTGGCAGATCGCGCGCATTCTCAAGGCCAAAGTGATCAAGGAATTCTTGCGTCACGACAAAGGTTACAGGCCGACCAGGCGTCATGCGCCTGCGGCCAATGCGGACCCATTCCATTTCGATTAACTGGTCCACGGTGCCACGGCTTACAGACACACCGCGAATTTCTTCAATCTCGGCGCGCGTGACGGGCTGGTGGTAGGCAACAATCGCCAAAGTCTCGATCGCAGCACGCGATAGCTTGCGGGTCTCGACCGTTTCCTTTTGCATCAAAAACCCAAGATCGCCTGCGGTGCGGAACGCCCATGCGTCGCCAATCTTGATCAGATGCACACCGCGTCCTGCGTAGCGTTTACGCACATGGACCAATGCCTCGGCAGGGTCACAGCCATGCGGCATCCGCCCCGTCAATTCGGTCACGCTGACAGGGTCCGCAGTGGCAAAAAGGATCGCCTCAACCATGCGTTCCTGTTCGGCCATGGGGGGCGCCTCAAAAAGGCTGTCATTGTCAGGTTTAGCCATCGCGCGGCTCTCTTTTTCGGATCTGAATGGCCGAGAAAACCTCGCCCTGTCGAATTTCAATTTTGCCTTCTTTGGCCAATTCCAAAGACGCTGCAAAATTCGCAGCAGTGGCAGAGCGGCGCTTGACCGGATCAAGCTCCCAGCCTTCGGGCAAATAGCTGACGATATCGGTCCAATCGCCAGCGAAACCAATCAGATGCCGCATGCGGGCCAAGGATTGTTCCATCGTCATCACGGCCTCGCGGTCCAGAATAAACGGGCGGAAATCATCTTTGGTCCGGATACGGGCGTAGCCCTGCATCAGGTCCAGCAAAGTCGCGGTATAGGTCACACGGCGCACGCGCTGCACGTCTTCGGTGATGCCACGGGCAAAGAAATCACGCCCCAGCTGGTCACGCGCCATCAATTTGGCGGCGGCATTGCGCATGGCTTCGAGGCGTTCAAGCTGAAATGCCAAATGTGCGGCCAATTCGGCGCCTGATGGCCCTTCTTCCGTTGGATCAGGTGGCAACAGCAAACGCGATTTCAAAAATGCCAACCATGCGGCCATCACCAAGTAATCTGCTGCCAGCTCAAGCCGCAGTGTCTTGGCCTGTTCAACAAACGCCAGATATTGCTCAGCCAAGGCGAGAATGGAAATCTGGCGCAGATCCACCTTTTGGGTGCGCGACAAGGTCAACAGCAGATCAAGCGGCCCTTCAAACGCGCCGACGTCAACGATCAGCGCCTCGGCGGCGACACGTTCGCTGACACGTTGCGTGTCTTCTTGAAACTGATCGGTTGTCACGTATCCCTCACGCCAAAAGCGCTTCAAGTTCCGCGCTGAGCGCCGCAATGTCAATGTCATCCGGGGATTTGCGTTGCGCAAGGGCTGCCGCAGCACGCGTAGCCGCCGCATCTGTCAAAGATCCGGCCGCATTTGTGACGCAACGCATCTCTGCCATATCACCATTGCAATGCAAAACCACATCACATCCCGCAGCAATTGATGCTGTCGTCCGGTCTGCTACAGAACCCGACAATGCCTCCATTGAGATATCATCAGTCATTAGCAGCCCATCGAATCCAATCGCGTCTCGGATCAATTTAATCATATCGGGGTTTTGCGTTGCGGGCATCAGACCACAAGCGCTGAATATAATATGCGCGGTCATACCCATCGGTAGATCGTTTAAACTCTTAAACGGAGCGAAATCCCAATCTGCCGCGACCTCTACCGCAACGTCAGCAACTGGCAGATCAAGGTGACTGTCTACGGACCCGCGCCCGTGCCCGGGCACGTGCTTCATCACAGGCAGCACGCCACCAGCCAGCAGACCGTCCGCTGTGGCTCGTGCGTTCTGGATCACCGTTTTAGGATCAGTCCCAAGACAACGATTGCGCAAAAACGGATGTGTGTCAGGGCCCGCAATATCACATGTAGGCGCGCAATTCGCATCAATCCCAACACTGCGTAATTCGTCCGCCATGATCCGCGACCGCAGGTAAAACGACCTTGCAGGGTCAGATGCTCTTGCAGCTTGTTCCAAAGGCGGCAACCATTCTCGCCAATGAGGCGCGCGCAGGCGCTGCACCCGGCCACCTTCTTGATCAATCAAAATCGGGGCATCGCGCCCCACCACATCTCGCAGGTCAGACGTCAGACGACGCAGCTGATCTGGCGTATCTATATTGCGTGCAAAGACGATAAAACCGAATGGGTCAATTTCACGAAAAAATTCGCGTTCCCAACTGGTTACAACCTGACCTTCAGGGCCTAGAATGCTCGCATTTGGCACTTAACGTACAACAACAGGGATGCAATCTGTGCCCTCCGCAACCAATGCGGCACAGAACCGGCGCGCGTCGCCCAGTTCACCAAACCCCTGAGCGCGCAGTCTGTAAAACACCTTACCACCCGATGTGGCGGCCTGAATGACACGGGCCTTCCCGCCCATCACATCGCCAAAGCGCCCCTGCAAACGGGTCCATTCTGTCGCCGCAACCTCGGCGTTTGGGAACGCGCCCAATTGCACAAGGTTGGTTCCCAAAGCAAAAGCGGCAGCTGTCACAAGTGGCTCGTTCGTCGTAGCCACTGCGGCAGCCACTGCGTCAGCGACCGTAGGTGCAGATGTTGGAACCAATGTTGCAGGCCGCAGTGCGGGGCGCAGCGACACAGACACACCCGGCACGTTACGGGCAACCAACGGGGTAACCACGGCCTGCCCGTTTGCACTTAGCGTCGGTGCAACGACGGCACCACCAGCAAGCGGGGCTACACCCGCCGCAATCTGATCGGCCAATGCGAGAATATCATTCGTTGACAGTGGTGCGTTAACTGCCTGCGTTCCATTCAACACAACTGGCACCTGCACCTCTGGGGACACCACAGGATCAACCGCCAACACTTCGCTGGCTTCAGCCATCGGCTGTGCTTCAAGATCTTCATCCGCCAAACCAGCAGTCATAGGGGCTAAGGCCACGCTATCTTCGGGGGCGGCTGCTTCGCCCACGGCTGCAACTTCGTTAACGGAAAGGCCTGTATGGTTGGATACTTCACCACCAGGATTCGTTGGCAAAACGCGCATGTCACCTGCCATCGCGCGGACAACTGGAATTCCGGATACATCGCGCACCACCAGCTTATATCCCCAAACGCCGACACCGACGATCAATGCACAAGATACCAGCGCGCCTGCGTAATTCACCAAAGCACCGGCACGGGCAGCACCGGTAATGGGGGCGTGCCCCTGATCATAAACTGCCATTTTTGCCTCACTGCCCGATCACTGCTAACCGGTTGGGTTGCCTCAAAACTAACCCAGAGGCGGCACGCTTTAGCGCATCTCTTCCGCTGGGGTTACGCCAAGAATACCAAGGCCAGCCGCAATAACAACCGAAACGGCACGGATCATGGCAATTTTCGTTTGTGTTGTGGCATTGTCACCGTCCTGCAAGAACCGCAAACTCACGTCGTCGTTGCCCTTGTTCCACAATCCGTGGAATTCAGAGGCCAAATCATACAGATAAAACGCAATCCGGTGCGGTTCGTGGCCCTTTGCTGCAATCTCGACCAAACGCGGCCATTCGGCCAGCTTTTTCGCGACTGCCAGCTCGGCCTCATGGCTCAATTTTGTCAAATCGGCAGCCGCAAGCGTGGCGTCATCCACTGCAATGCCCGCAGCCCGCGCCTTGCCCAGTACCGAATTCACTCGGGCATTTGCGTATTGTACGTAAAAAACCGGATTATCCTTAGACTGCTCAAGAACCTTGGCAAAATCAAAATCCAACGGCGCGTCGTTTTTCCGCGTCAACATGTGGAAACGGGTCACGTCTGCGCCCGCTTGCGCAACAACGTCCGACAGCATCACAAAGGTACCTGCCCGCTTTGACATTTTGAATTCTTCGCCGTTTTTCATCAGCTTCACCAGTTGGGTCAGCTTGATATCCAGCGGCACTTTTCCGTCCGACAGCGCCGAAACGGCAGCCTTCATCCGTTTAACATACCCACCGTGGTCTGCGCCAAAAACATCAATCAGCTGATCAAAGCCACGCTGAACCTTGCCATAGTGATACGCGATGTCCGGCGCAAAATAGGTCCACGCCCCATCCGATTTTTGAACCGGCCGATCAACATCATCACCGTGCGCGGTGGACCTGAACAATGTCTGTTCACGCGGCTCCCAATCATCAGGCATCTTGCCTTTTGGCGGCTCAAGCGTTCCGCGATAAATCAAGCCCTTAGCGTCTAGTTCGGCAATCGCCTTTTCAATCAGGCCACTGTTATACAACTCTTTTTCTGAAAAGAAGCTGTCCATTTCAATCCCCAACAAGGCCAAATCTGCACGGATCAAATCCATCATGGCCTCGGTCGAAAACTCGCGAACATCCGCAAGCCAGACATCCTCGCTTTTTCCCATATACTCACCGCCGACCTTCGCCTTAAGCGCCTCGCCAACAGGGATCAGATAATCACCGGGATATGTGCCATCCTCAAACGCGACCTTTTGGCCGTGCGCCTCTTGGTAGCGCAGGTAAACAGACCGGGCGAGCACATCGACCTGTGCGCCGCCATCGTTGATGTAATATTCGCGGGTCACGTCATAACCGGCATAAGCCAGCAAACTGGCCAGTGCGTCACCAAACACGGCGCCACGCGTATGGCCAACATGCAGCGGACCCGTCGGGTTCGCGGACACATATTCGACCAGAATCTTTTTGTCTGCTCCCAGCGTCGATTGACCAAATGTCGCATCTGTCAGCGCGGCCCTCACCACACCTTGCCAAAGCGCGGGGGCTAACCGCAAATTCAAGAATCCAGGGCCAGCAACCTGAGCCGCAACCAGACGGTCGTCGGCCAACAAACGTTCTGCCAGCGCATCCGCAATCATACGTGGGTTCATCTTAGCGGGTTTAGCCAACACCATCGCCGCATTTGTTGCCATATCACCGTGCGACGCATCACGCGGGGGTTCCACTGTGACAGCACCCATCGCCAAGCCGTCGGGTAAAATGCCATCGGCCACCATTGCATCAAGGCAAGAGATGACCAAGCCACGGATATCAGCAAACAGGTTCATGAGAGGCGTCCTTTGTAAGGTGTTGGGCGCGGTTTAACACGCCAGCCGTGGTCGTCAATGTCAGCTATCAGCAGGCGGTTGGGCCGGACCATCAGGTTGGTCATCACCCGGTGGGCGCAGCGCGATGATACGCACATCAGGCGCGCCCTTAACGTCGTCGTCGCGGCGGATCAGCTTGATGTCTCCGGCAGAGGAAATACGGGCGATCAATGCGCTCTTGGTGCGGTCAGCACGCCACTGATCAAACGTGAATTCCTCGGACAAGCGCGTGATACGGAACGTCCAGCCAAGCCGGACAAGACGGTCCAATCCGCGGTGCGTTTCCTCGGGGCCAAACTTGCGACCACCCAAGGTACGGGGCAGTTGATGCCGCGCGCGCTCTGTTTTTTCACGCATGACTTGGAACACGTTGTCGCGGCCAAATTCCGGCGCGAGGTCCGTGGCAACAAGCGTATTATATGCATCATTCGACGTTGCCGCGATGAGCGTGGCATCGCTGACCAGCTCAAGCCGATGCTCAGCTGCTTCGGACAAAATATCACCCGAGAACGTGTCGATCCCAGCCGCACGCGCGCTACGCAAATTGCCATAGTTCGGGTCGGTCATCAGGACAGGCACGTCGGCTTTTTTCAGCGCCTCAGCAAAGGCCGTGGTCCATGCGGACCCACCAACGATCAAAATGCCGGGGCTATCTGCGCCGGTCAATCCAAGGAACCGCGCGAATGGTTTTAACGTAAACCCGTGCAAAACAACTGTGACCGCGACCAGCACAAACGCCAGCGGGCCGATCAAGGCCGCATCCGCGAACCCAAGGTTTAGCAAGCGGTCCCCGAACAGACCCGCCACGGCAACCAACACAACGCCGCGCGGTCCTGTAAAGGCGACCAACACCTGTTCGCGCCACGGCAGACCGGACCCGAGCAACGACACAAACACCGTCAATGGACGGGCCACAAGAATAACAAGTGCCACAAAATACACCGCCTGCATGTCCAATTGGGCCAAGGCCCCGACATCCAGTCCTGCCGCCAGCAAAATAAACACACCTGACACCAACAAAACGGTCGCGTGCTCCTTAAACCGGCGCAACTCGTCATAGCTCGGTAAATTGGAATTCGCGATCACGATGCCCATAATGGTCACAGCCAACAGCCCGCTTTCGTGCAGCACGGCGTCGGACACGGCGAAGACGCCCAGCAACAGCGCAAAAAGTACAGGCACCTTCATATATTCCGGCACCCATGCCCGTTTGAACGCCCGCGCAAGCCCGTATCCACCAGCCCAACCGACCACAGCGGCAAAGCCAATTCCAACGGCCAATTCGACCATCGCCTCTCCAGCGGTGAAATTCGTGTGCAGCGCAGATACGACCGAAAACGCCAACACGGCGGCCAATGCGCCGATGGGGTCGTTTACAATCGCTTCCCACTGCAACAAGGCGGCGGGTCTGCGCGATAGGCGCGCCGTGCGCAGCAGTGGTGCAATCACCGTAGGGCCTGTGACAATCATAATGCCGCCGAAAACCGTGGCGCTTTCCCATGACAGCCCTGCCCCGTACCGCAGCGCAAGCGCCGACGTCAGCCAACCTAATGGTGCGCCAACAAATACCAAGCGACGCACGCCCTTCTCTGCGTCATGCAGGGAATGAAAATTCAGCGTCAGACCGCCCTCAAAAAGGATTATCGCAACCGCAATTGAGATAATCGGCCCCATCAACGGGCCAATATCGCGCGCCGGATCAAAGATGCCCAGCACGGGTCCAATGACAATTCCCGCAACCAACATCAGCACAATGGCAGGCATCCGCAAGCGCCACGCAAGCCATTGCGACCCGACGCCTAATGCCCCCACAAGCGCGAACGCCATAACGGGCTGCATCGCCCCGGCTGCAGCCTCAATTGCCATCGATAACGCCTTTCGGTATCTCTTCGCCGCCAATCAGGCGCGTGTGTTCTTGGATCGCAAAGCGGTCCGTCATGCCAGCAATATAATCCGCGACGATACGTGCCAAGGCCACTTTATGCGGGGCATCGGACACATCTTTGCGCCACTGTTTTGGCAATTCATCGGTCTTATCCATGAAAAACGTAAACAAATCATCGACCATTTGGGTGACCACAACGCGCATTTCGACCACCCTGGGGGCGCGGTACATACGCTCGAACAGAAACTTGCGAATGACCTTGAGGTCCGTCCATAATTCCGGTGAAAATTGCACCATCATGCGGCCCGCATGGCGGATATCATGCACCGACTGCGGATTAAGTTCAGCCAAGTTATGGCGGCTGACAGTGATCACGTCCTCAACCAGAACGCCAAAGAACCGACGCAGCGCCTCGTGGCGCCGACGGTAATAATTAAGATCAGGGTATTTGGCATCAACGCGGGCAAAGCAATCGCGCAAAATCGGCATTTCAGCCAATTCATCGGTGCTAAACAGCTCGGCGCGCAGCCCGTCATGCAGGTCGTGATTGTTGTACGCGATATCATCGGCCAAGGCCGCGGCTTGCGCCTCTGCGCTGGCATGGGTGTGCAATTCCAGATCATGGCGATCATTATACGCCGTCAGCGCCCACGGGATGTCCCCCGTAACGGGGCCATTATGCTTGGCAATACCTTCAAGGCATTCCCACGTCAGGTTCAGCCCGTCCCATTCCGCATAGTGACGTTCCAGATCCGTCACGATCCGCAACGCCTGCGCATTATGATCAAAGCCACCGTAAGGCTGCATCATGCGGTCAAGCGCCTCTTCGCCGGTATGACCAAAAGGCGTGTGCCCCAGATCATGGGCCAGCGCGATTGCCTCGGTCAGTTCTGCATTCAAACCCAGCGACGCAGCCACCGTGCGGGCCACTTGGGCCACTTCGATCGAATGTGTCAGACGGGTGCGAAAATAATCGCCTTCGTGTTCGATAAACACTTGGGTCTTATGCTTGAGCCTGCGAAATGCGCTCGCGTGGATAATCCGGTCGCGGTCGCGCTGAAACGGAGAGCGGAAAAAGCTCTCTTCTTCGGGATATAGACGGCCACGTATGTTGTCGGGGTTCGTCGCGTAGGGGGCTGTCATTGGTCGTGCCCTTTTTGTCAGTCTTGTCGTCTTTGCCTCGCCCACCTATATTGGAAACAAATCAAACATGTAAGGCTGGCAAAATGCTGATGCTCCCCCCCACAGTGACCCCACGCGCTTTTGAGCGACTGTCCGAGATCGGGGCGGCTGCGCAAGGTAAGGCCCTACGGGTCGCGGTTGAAGGCGGCGGTTGTTCGGGCTTTCAGTATGAAATCGACCTCGACGAACCCAAAGACGACGATCTGGTTCTCGAAGGATCAGGCGAAAAAGTACTGATTGATGCAGTGTCCCTGCCCTTCCTCGCTTCAGCCACAATCGACTTTAGCGAGGAATTGATCGGCGCACGGTTCGTGATCAACAACCCCAATGCCAGCAGCTCTTGCGGCTGCGGCACGTCGTTTTCAATCTAGGCTTTTTCGATCAAGGCGTTTTGTAGTTAGAGCGCCGCTGCGGCTCTGAATGACACCAAGCGGCGCGATTTTTCATCCCACAGATCAAGGCTCGCACATTTAAAGCTTTGCCAGATTGTCATGCGGCTTTGCTCGACCAATTCATTATGGTCGCGCAACACCTCTGGCAGGCGATAAAACGGAATGCGCGAATACAGGTGATGCACATGGTGAATGCCGATATTGCCTGTAAACCACCGCAGAACCGCAGGCAGATCATAATGCGATGACCCGTGCAGGGCCGCATCGTGCAATTGCCAATCCTCTGTCGTGTCCCATTCAGTCGTCTCAAACTGGTGCTGGACGTAAAACAGCCAGACGCCGATTGACGCGGCAACGATTGTTGTTGGCAAGAACACCAAGAAAACAGCGCCTAATCCCAAGAACCAATACACCGTGAAAACAGCAGCAGCCGTCGCAAGGTTCGTCCCCATGGAGCTAATCCAATACTTGGATCCGGACTTCATCAGGCCAAACGGCAAGCGGTTTTGCAGCAAAAACAGGTATGACGGACCAAGGACAAACATCGTTACGGGATGGCGGTACGCGCGGTACCGCAAGCGCCCCCACAGGCCACGCGCCTTAAATTCATCTACAGTTAGCGTCATCACATCGCCAATACCGCGATGATCAAGGTTACCGTGATGGCCGTGATGCAGCGCATGAGTGCGCTTCCACACGTCATAAGGGGTCAATGTCAGCACACCCAATGCACGCCCGATCCAATCAGACAATGTCCGGTTCGCAAGGAATGACGCATGTCCGCAATCGTGCTGAATGATGAACAAACGCAGCAAGAACGCACCATTCAAAACGGAAATGGCAAATGCGGCGATGTAGCTGTACGGCAATGCAAAACACGCAGCCACCCAAAGTGCTAGAAACGGTACGACGGTTACAACCAATTCAAAGCTTGATCGCCACGTCGACGGGTCGCGATACTGCGCCAACGTCAAAACCCAATCACGAGCCGATGGCCGTGTCACACTATCAGTATCTTTCATAAAGCCGTCCGCTGCTATTTTTGTTGTACACTTCGTTAGAGCATAGAGTAATTGACGCAAGTTTAAAATGCAGGCGCGGCGACTTGCAGCCTGCCGTTCAATCGGTCAAAACACTCTCAAACCAAAGGGGCGTCCATGAAAATCGCGACATTTAACATTAATGGCGTCAAAGCGCGGATTGACACGCTGACCACATGGCTGACAGAAAGTCAGCCTGACGTGGCGGTCTTGCAAGAGGTCAAATCCGTCGACGAAGGATTCCCCCGCCAAATAATCGAAGACCTTGGCTATAATGTTGAAACTCACGGACAAAAGGGCTTCAACGGGGTCGCAATCTTGTCCAAGCTTCCGCTAGAGGACGTCACGCGCGGCCTGCCCGGTGACGACACTGACGCGCAAGCTCGCTGGATCGAGGCCACTGTTGTCGGCGACAAACCCGTCCGTATCTGTGGACTGTACCTGCCCAATGGCAACCCAGCGCCTGGTCCAAAATTCGACTATAAATTAGCATGGATGGATCGGCTTTATCACCGCGCCCGCGACCTCATGTCGCGAGAGGAACCTGCGCTAATGTGCGGAGATTACAACATCATTCCACAACCAGAAGATGCGGCACGTCCAAGCGCTTGGACAGATGACGCATTGTTCCGGCCTGAAAGCCGTGCAGCATTTCGCAAAATCGTGAACCTTGGCTTTACCGAAGCCTTCCGCGCCTGTCACACAGGCCCCGCGCATTATTCATTTTGGGACTATCAAGCAGGCGCATGGGACCGCAACGACGGCATTCGCATCGATCATTTCCTGTTGACACCGCAATGTGCAGATCTGCTCAATGATTGCTGGATCGAAAGTGCCCTCCGCGGACGTGAAAAGCCGTCTGACCACGTCCCTGTTTGGGTTGATTTATCTATCTAATCAGCGCGTTACATCGTGATCGTAAAGCCAGCCAAGTCGGTTGATAAAGGCATTGGGTGCAACGGCACCAAGCGCCTTTAAACCGGCAAACGCCACTGACCGTTTGATCCCCGATAGATGATAGTTCTGGGCATTGGCATTTGCCGCCGCAATCGCACGCACGACGCGGTCACGGCGCAATTGCTGATACCGCCGGAACGCCGACGGCACCGATGTTTGCTCTGCGCAGCAACGGGCCAACACATAGGCATCCTCAATCGCCAAATTCGCACCTTGCGCGAGAAATGGCAGCGTCGGATGGGCCGCGTCACCAAGCAGAGCAACATTGCCCTTCGACCAGACAGGGGCAACCGGATGGCGGAACAATCCCCACAGGCTTGGGGCTTTGGTCTGGGCCAAAATCGCTTGCAGGTCCGGGGCGCAGTCCGAGAATGCAGACCGCAGGTTCATTGGGTCATCACTGTGATCCCACCCCTCCGCCGCCCAATCAGCCCGCTCTTGCACAGCGACGACATTCAACAATCCACCTTTCAGCGGATACGTCACAACATGACGGTGCGGGGCCATCCAGATTTGCGCCTGTGCGGGCGCGTCAGTCGCAACAACAATATCGCGCCACGCCACTTGGCCCGTAAATGCTGCCTTTGGACCACCAAACAAGTCACGCGTGACGGAATGTATGCCGTCCGCGCCCACAACGATATCTGCATGCAAGGGACCAGCGCTGGTGTCTACGGTGCCTTGGGCTGTAACAGACGTGACCCGCTGACCCAACCGAATGCCTACGCCAGCCTTTTGTGCCGCGTTCGCCAACATAGATTGCAACGATGCGCGGTGATAAAAACGGTATGCGGGAGACCGTGTGGTTAAGTCAAAACGCGTCACAGGCCGACCTGTTAACGCATCCATCGGCTGAACGGCCTGTGCTGCAATGCTTTGCGCCGCACAGGCATCGACCAGTCCCAAAGCATTCAAGACACGCGCACCATTTGGCGTGATCTGAATGCCAGCGCCGACCTCTTTTAGCTCAGACGCCTGCTCCAAAACAAAAACCTCCGCCCCATTACGGGCGAAGGCCAATGCAGCCGTCAGGCCACCAATACCTGCACCAACAATCACGACTGATTGGCGCGGCTTAGTCATAATCAATCGTCGCCGTGGACTTTTTCACGGCGCTCGTGACGCTCTTGCGCCTCAAGGCTCATGGTTGCAATCGGACGGGCATCCAAGCGCTTGAGCGAAATAGGTTCGCCCGTCTTGGAACAATACCCAAATTCGCCCTCGTCGATGCGGCGCAGCGCAGCGTCGATTTTGCTAACCAACTTGCGCTGGCGATCACGTGTGCGCAGCTCTAACGAACGGTCAGTTTCCTCGGATGCGCGATCAGCAACATCTGGAATGCTACGGGTCTGATCCTTCATGCCTGCAACGGTATCGCGGCTACCTTCAAGCAATTCACTCCGCCAGTTCAACAACTTGCGGCGAAAGTATTCAACCTGCATATCATTCATAAATGGTTCTGTATCGGCCGGACGGTAATCTTCTGGCAGGAAAGTTTCTGCTTTCATCGTCGCTCCCTTTATGTTGGCGACATCTGTATTCGTTGCGGAATCTGACATCGGTTGCCCCCTCATTTTGCGTCCGTTTACTCCCGATTTTGCGATATGTCACCCCCTGAAATTAGACGATCAGCAACAGTTGATGATGCCCCTTAACCCCAGTAGGTTGCAGCAAAACGTTTTCAGCGAAAGACAAGTTATGCAGTTCAAAGGCACCGACACCTATATCGCAACCGATGACCTTAAGGTCGCCGTTAATGCAGCCGT
>JAGSGF010000036.1 GCA_023955335.1 Yoonia sp. | reverse complement strand
TGATCACCGACAAAATCGGCGACCGCATGGACTCTATCGCGACCATCAATGAACCCTGGTGTGTCGCGTTTCTATCGCATTTCCTTGGACATCACGCCCCTGGTCTGCGCGACATCCGCGCCACGGCACGTGCCATGCACCACATCAACTTGGCGCACGGCGCGGCGATGACACGCCTGCGCGGTAAGGGTATGAAAAACTGCGGTATCGTGCTCAATTTTGATCATATCACACCGCTTGACGATACGGCCGAAAGCGCTGCAGCCGCGAACTTGCAAGATGGCATCTACAACCGGTGGTTCATTCAGGCGATTTCCCAAGGAACCTACCCCGCCGAAGTTATTGACGGGTTTGGCCCGCATATGCCCGAAGGCTGGCAAGACGACATGGAGCAAATCAGCCAACCAATCGATTTTCTTGGGGTGAATTACTATACGCGCCACCGCGTCACGGCCGACCCCGATGCACCTTGGCCCGGCGTGCGGGACGTCCCGGGCGACCTGCCCGTCACGCAAATGGATTGGGAGATTTACCCCCAAGGCCTGTACGATTTCCTTACGCGGCTTTCGCGCGAATACGTCGGCGACCTGCCGCTTTATGTCACCGAAAATGGGATGGCATGGGACGACACTGTTGAAAACGGCGCAGTCTACGACCCTGAACGAACCCAATTCGTGTCTGACCACATCATGGCAGCCAAGCGCGCAATTGATGACGGAGCCAATGTTCAGGGGTTCTTCTATTGGTCGCTTTTGGACAACTATGAATGGGCATTCGGGTATGAAAAGCGGTTTGGTATGATACATGTCGACTTCGACACGCTCAAACGCACCCCAAAAGCATCCTATTACGCTCTCAAAACCGCAATCGCGCGCGGATAAAGGCTACGTCAATGACCCATCCAAAGAACAAATATGCGCTCGTCGCTGATATCGGCGGCACAAACACGCGGGTGGCATTGGCCGACGGACGTCAAATCCTTGGCGAAACGATTCGGCGTTACTCAAACGCGGATTACCCCGGGCTGGAGACTGTTTTGCGACGCTACATCGATGATGAAGGTGGCGTAGACCCGATTGCAGCCTGTGTCGCAGTCGCGGGTCCCGTGCGCGATGGCCGCGCCACGATGACAAACCTTGATTGGACGATCGACAAAGACACCCTTGCACGCGCGACCAAGGCAGGCACTGTCGCAATACTTAATGACTTGCAGGCGCAAGGTCACGCGCTGGGTTACCTCGATGACGCCAATATCCGCACCATTATCGACGGACCAACGGGGCTGCCGAATGCGGCGCGACTAGTGGTTGGCGTTGGCACCGGATTTAACGCGGCACCTGTCTTTGACACCGACTTCGGGCGGCTCGTTACGCCATCCGAGAGCGGGCATGCCAATTTGCCCATCCGCACCGAACGCGAATTGCAGTTGTGTCAATTTGTCTCCAATGCACACGGATTTCCCGCCGTTGAGGACGTATTGTCAGGCCGCGGTCTTGAACGGGTCTATGCATTCCTAGGCGAAGAAGCCGGTGCATCGGCGGAAGCCAAAGCAAAAGATATCATGGCCGCCTGTGCTGATGGGTCCGACCCGCGCGCATCAGAAGCAGCACATATGTTTACCCGTATTCTTGGAACGGTATGTGGAAATCTATCGCTAATACAGTTGCCGTTCGGAGGTGTTTACCTCGTGGGTGGCGTTGCCCGCGCCTTTGCGCCGTATCTGACGGAATTTGGATTTGGTGACGCGTTCCGCGATAAAGGACGTTTTGCGGGCTTCATGGGGAATTTCCGCGTCAGCGTCATAGAAGATGACTACGCCGCATTGACCGGATCAGCCGCCCACCTCGTCGCACTCTCAAATCACTAGGCGCCCGCTCTCCCCAGCTCAAGTTGAGCACGCACCGTGACCGTTAAATCATTCAGTGAAAACGGCTTAGGCAAAAACACCGAATTGGGTATTTGATTACTTTCGTCTCCAAATGCGTCCTCGGCATAGCCGGACACAAAAACCACTTTAGTGTCAGGACGGTCAGACAGGGCCTCGCGCACCCATGTCGGCCCGTCCATTCCCGGCATGATGACATCTGTCACGAAGATATCGACGCTTAGGTCTGGGTCCATTAGCATTGATAATGCTGTTTCAGCGCAATCCGCCTCGAGTACAGTGTATCCGCGCAATCGTAATGCGCGCGATGCAAATGCACGCACCGGTGCCTCATCTTCAACTAACAGCACAACGCCTTCATCCGAGCCAGAAAGCGGTTTTGGCAAAACCGGAACAGGTTTGGGCGCCGGCGCCACAGTGACTTCATGGGCAGGAAACAGCAGCGAAAACTCGGTGCCACGATCAACTTCACTTTCGGCAAAAATGAAGCCACCAGTCTGTTTGACGATACCATAAGCCGTAGAAAGCCCTAGTCCAGTCCCCTCACCCGTTCGTTTGGTCGTATAAAACGGTTCGAAAATCTTGGGAAGCCGCTCGGGAGGGATGCCGTGACCCTCATCGGTGACCTTAACCAAAACATAATCGCCGGGCGGAACGATGGCACGATCACGCTCTAGCTGTTCATGATAGGTCACGTTCTGGGTCACAACATGAATTTCGCCGCCACTCGGCATCGCATCGCGCGCATTGACCACAAGGTTCATTAAGACCTGCTCGAGCTGCCGCTTATCCGCTTTGATTTGCTCAAGATCTTGTGCATGCGAAAGGGTCAAAATTACCTTTTCGCCGACCAATCTATTTAGAAGGTGAGTTAGATCCGACAGCGTATCACGCAGGTCCATTACCTCAGGCTGCAAGTTTTGCTTGCGCGAAAACGCGAGCAGTTGACCCACGAGGCTGGCAGCGCGATTTGCATTTTGGTGAATTTGAATCAGATCGCCATAATTTTGATCACCCTGATCATGCCGGAGCAGCAACAGGTCACAATGGCCTGATATCGCCGTCAACAGGTTGTTGAAATCATGTGCAACACCCCCAGCCAATTGACCAATCGCCTGCATTTTTTGACTTTGAACAAATTGTGCCTCGAGCGTTTTCAGTTCCGTGACGTCATTCAAAACAGCAATCAAATGAGGATCACTTGATCCGCCCGCTGTATTCAGCGTTACCTGAACAAACGTATCATGATGATCACCACGCCCACGCAAAAATTGCGAAACATAGCCACCGCGTCCATCGATCGCTTCGCGCAGCCAATCCCCAATGGGTCGCCCCAATCCATCAAGCATATCGCCAACACGTTTGCCATCCGTCGTGGCAATCCCCAACAAACTGCGCGCTTCACGATTTGACGCAAGAACGGCTCCATCAGATGAAATCTTGAGAAGCGGGACCGGAAGATCTTCAATCGCGTCCCACTCAGCAGACAATTCGCGCGGTCCAAAATCCGCGTCACTCGGGATTAAATACACCTCTTTGCGCCCCGTAACCCCGTCTACAACCGCAGCGGTCACGTTCATATCACCCGAAGATGCGGCTACGGTCCGCGCTTGTCCGCTTCGCAGTGGCGCTTCTCCGAAGATATCATTTATGGATTTGGGACGATATCCTAGAAATGCACGGCAAGCTTCGTTCACAAATAACACTGCACCCCGCGATCCAATTGTAAGCAGGGGGATAGATAGGGAATCGCTATCGCGCAAACCAGGTTTTTTGCCTTCCCTGTTTCCTCTAACCGCCAAAGATATGTGTCTTCGTCCACTTTTGTTAAGATCAACCGGTAGTGACCGCCGCGCGTCACGATATCTTCTTTTCCGGAACCAAAAGTGTCAGCATGTTCCAAAAGCCGGAACAATGCTGCATCGGGGTTTACAAGAATTGAAGTGAACAGCCCCCCAATGCTTTTCCCTTCTACATCCCCAAATTTGTCCGATGCATGCTTATTCCATGCGATAACATTACCATCAACATCGGTCAGGAACGCGTGATCAGGATCGCGCGTTACAACTGTTAGCATCGCGGCGCGCACCACACTAAGACGTCTGCGTGCAGTTACCTCGATCCAAATAAGACCGGCTGCAACGCAAATTGCGGCCACCCCGCCGGAGACAAACATCCCCTGCAAAAGAACGGTTGACGACCAAAATAAACCTACAACGCAAACCGCAGCTACGACGAAGAGTGTCGCAACCACGAGCCAAGACGGTATGTTTCTATTGATCCTGCCCTCGGCATCTTCCGCACTGTGCACTTTTTTGTTCCCCGTGAGCTACAATTCAATATGGGGCAGAACCAGTTAATTTAGGATGAATACTTCCAAACCTAACGAACAACCTACACCCGTATCGCAATCATAGGTTGCTTTATACATTCTGTAAAACAGCATGAAAAAATCCGTCGCCTTCCGCATCTGGAAGGCGTTGCGACACCGACAGACAAGTCCATCCGGGACAACGGGTCAAGAACATATTCACAATGTCGTTGTTTTCCGAACGCAAGACAGAACAAGTTGCATAAATCAGCATGCCACCGGCTGCCACATAACGCGATGCATCTTGAATAACTTCGCCTTGCAATTTGCTGAATTTAAACAGTTTATCGGAACTAATCGACCATTTAGCTTCCGGCGTACGGCGCCACGTTCCGCTCCCGCTACATGGCGCATCGCAAAACACGACATCGAAGGGCGCTTGTGACGTTAATTCATGTGTCCGAATAACCTCAATTGCGACACCTGCACGCTCCGCTCGTGGCGCGATATCAACGGTACGTTCAGGCGCAATGTCATAAGCCGTTATGGTTGCATCATGCATATCCGCGAGCGCTAGCGCCTTACCACCTCCGCCTGCGCAATAGTCCAGAACACGCGCACCTGCTGGCACGCAAAGCCCTGCCACTGCCTGCTGGGATGATACGTCCTGCAGGTCACAAAGCCCCTGTGTAAATGCCTGTGACTGACGCACACGGCGGGCGTTTTGCGTCACCAATAACGCCGTTGAAGCGGTTGCCACCGTTTGTGTTTCAATGCCTTCAGCCGCCAATGACGTCTGCACTGCGGCACGGGACCCACGACGCAAATTTACCCGTAAAGCGATGGGCGCACGTGACTGCAAACACCGCGCAGATATCGCCGCAGAATCGCCAAGATCAGCGGTCCAAATTGGCCATAGCCAGTCGGGCATATCTAATGCTACGGGGTCATCCATCGCACCTGAAGGCCCCTGCCTTTCATCCGGTGACAGCGCATCTGGGCCATACCCGCCACTGCCAAAAAAATCATTGGGATCAATGCCTTGCGACCGCAACAAACCAAGGACCAACGCGCGGCCGGTTGCCCCGCCACCATGGTGAGAAAGTGACCGTTTCTGCCGTAACACATCATAAACGTGATCGCGTACAGCCGCCCGATCCTTAGACCCTGCATAACGATTTGATCGGCCCCATGCGGTCAGAGCTTTTTCAGCCGGCTGGCCTTCAGCTGCGCGATCAAGCACATCAATCGCCGCCGCATATCTGGCTGCAGGGGTCAAATTTTTACCTTCATAATGCGGCGTAACACCTTCATAACACTACCCAATCCGGTAGTTTGGGCTTTCGCGCGTGATCTGTACGTCATGCACATGGCTTTCCTTCAGGCCCGCACCGGTGATCTTCACGAAGTTACAATTTTTACGCATCTCTGGAATCGTCGCATTCCCAGTATAGCCCATTGCCGCCCGCAGGCCGCCGACCAACTGATGCACCACAGCACCAGCAGAGCCTTTATAAGGCACCTGCCCCTCGATACCTTCGGGTACCAGCTTGTCGCTTGCGGCATCTTTCTGAAAATAACGGTCCGCAGACCCGCGTGCCATTGCCCCAAGACTGCCCATACCGCGATAGGACTTAAAAGACCGGCCCTGATACAAGATCATCTCGCCCGGGCTTTCGTCCGTTCCTGCGATCATCGAGCCAACCATCGCACAGGACGCACCTGCGGCAATCGCCTTGGCGAAATCGCCGGAGAATTTGATACCGCCGTCAGCGATGACAGGAATATCGCCCGCGGCAGCCGCGCAGTCCATGATAGCCGTCAACTGCGGAACACCAACACCGGCAACCATGCGTGTCGTGCAAATCGACCCCGGTCCAATACCAACCTTCACAGCATCAGCACCGGATGCAATTAATGCTTTGGCTGCAGCGCCCGTGGCGATGTTACCTGCCACGACTTGTAGTGTGCTCGACAGCTTCTTGGCACGCTCAACCGCCAGCGCGACGCCTTCGGAATGGCCATGCGCCGTATCAATGACGATCAAATCAACGCCCGCATCAACAAGCGCTTCTGTGCGCTCAAAGCCTGAATCGCCAACACCTGTCGCCGCCGCAACGCGCAAGCGGCCCAGCTCATCCATACATGCCATCGGGTTCAAAACGGCCTGCTCGCTGTCTTTCAGCGTCAGCAACCCCGTCAGCTTGCCATCAGCATCGGTGATCAGAAGCTTTTCAATCCGGCGGGCCTGCATCAAGGATCGGGCCTCATCCAGATCGGCAGGTTCGCGCAACATAGCAAGGTTTTTCGTGGACATCATCACGCTCACAGGGGTCGCATCATTGGTCGCAAAGCGCATATCGCGGTTTGTGACAATACCAACAACAAGGCCATCAGCGCCCACAACAGGGAAACCCGTCACGCGGTAGCGTTCCATCAAGACTTTGGCGTCCGCGAGCGTTTGATTGGGGGTCAACGTGATCGGATTATAAACCGTCCCAGATACAAACCGTTTCACCTGTCGGATTTCTAACGCCTGCGCCTCGATGTCCAAATTCTTATGAACAACACCAATGCCACCTGCCTGCGCCATGGCAATCGCCATCTTGCCTTCGGTAACGGTATCCATCGCGCTTGATAGCAGCGGAATGTTCATGGCAATCGACTTTGTAACATGGGTGCTTGTATCAGCAGTCGACGGCATAACCGACGATGCAGCGGGCACTAAAAGAACGTCATCAAAAGTAAGTGCTTCGCGAATTTCCATCAACCTGTCTCCTTGGGATGTGTGATCGTGTTGCGGATGTCGTGTCGCATGGATATGCCCGCGACACTAGCCCCAAAATGCCGCTGTTAGGCGCACTTGTGACGGGTTCGCGCTTTCGCCCTGCCATCAATCCGGTAAGGTCGCGGTAACTCAATTGATAGGGCTTAAAATGAGCAACGATCCACTTGTGATTTTCACACCCTCTGGCAAACGCGGCAACTTTCCGGTCGGCACGCCAATCCTGACGGCAGCGCGGCAACTCGGCGTGGACCTTGACAGCGTCTGCGGTGGGCGCGGCATCTGTTCCAAATGCCAAATCACACCGTCTTATGGCGAATTTTCCAAACACGGTGTGACCGTGCAAGAAGACGCACTTTCCGCATGGAATTCTGTCGAAGAACGCTATGACACGATCCGCGGCCTACCCAAAGGCCGTCGCTTGGGCTGCCAAGCCACCGTTCAAAACGACATCGTCGTCGACGTCCCGCCCGAAAGCCAAGTCCACAAACAAGTGGTCCGCAAACGCGCCGAGGCCCGCGACATCACGATGAACCCGTCAACGCGGTTATATTACGTCGAAGTGCAAGAACCCGACATGCACGAGCCGACCGGTGATCTGGAACGGCTGATCATGGCGTTACGCAAGGAATGGGACTTACCCGCGCTCGAGGCTGATCTTGGCGTGTTGAAGCTTTTGCAGCCTGCCCTGCGCAAGGGGGACTGGAAGGTCACCTGTGCGGTCCACTTGGGTGACGACACATTTAGCCCGCGTATCATGCAAGTCTGGCCGGGGTATTACGAAGGCACGATCTATGGCCTTGCTGTTGACCTTGGTTCCACCACAATCGCGGCCCACCTGTGTGATTTGCAGACTGGCGATGTTGTCGCATCATCAGGTATCATGAACCCGCAAATCCGGTTCGGCGAAGATTTGATGAGCCGCGTGAGCTATGGCATGATGAACCCGTCGGGTGCGGACGAGATGACCACTGCCGTCCGCGAAGGTATGAACGCGCTGTTCGTTCAAATCGCATCCGAGGCTGAAATCGACCGCAACCTGATCGTGGACGCCGTGTTCGTGTGCAACCCGGTGATGCACCACCTTTTCCTGGGGATCGACCCGTTCGAGCTGGGGCAAGCGCCTTTTGCGTTGGCCACCTCAGAATCCTTATCTCTGCGGGCCATCGAACTGGATCTGAATTTGCACCCGTCCGCGCGGGTATATCTGCTGCCATGTATCGCAGGACACGTCGGCGCAGATGCGGCAGCGGTTGCTTTGTCGGAAGCGCCAGATAAATCTCAAGACCTCGTTTTGATCGTCGACGTTGGCACCAACGCGGAAATCTTGTTGGGGAATAAAGAAAAGGTATTGGCCTGCTCGTCCCCCACGGGCCCCGCATTCGAGGGCGCCCAGATCAGCAGCGGCCAACGCGCCGCGCCTGGTGCGATCGAGCGTGTTGAAATCGACCCCGTCACGAAGCTGCCGCGCTTTAAGGTGATCGGCTGCGACTTGTGGAACACCGACGAAGGTTTCGCTGCGGAAACCGCCACC
Organism: Yoonia sp.; assembly: GCA_023955335.1. Lineage (GTDB taxonomy): Bacteria > Pseudomonadota > Alphaproteobacteria > Rhodobacterales > Rhodobacteraceae > Yoonia. Next base: position 22,948 of record JAGSGF010000036.1, on the reverse strand, counting down.
ACTGGCGTCACGGGTATCTGCGGATCCGGCATCATCGAAATCGTCGCCGAAATGCGCATGGCAGGCATCGTCGACGCACCCGGCTTAATCGGATCGGCGGAACAGACAGGGTCGCCCAACTGCTTCCCCGAAGGACGCACGAATTCCTACCTTGTGTATGATGGCACTTCAGACGGCGGACCGCTGATCACTGTGACCAACGTGGACATCCGGCAAATCCAGATGGCCAAGGCCGCGCTTTATTCCGGCGCGCGGCTTCTGATGGACAAGTTCGAAGTCGATAGTGTTGACCGCGTCGTGCTTGCGGGCGCATTCGGCGCGCACATCAGCCCTAAACACGCAATGGTGCTGGGCATGATCCCAGACGCCCCACTGGACAAGGTCACATCGGCAGGCAATGCAGCGGGGACAGGCGCACGGATCGCGCTGCTCAACCGCGACGCGCGGACCGAGATCGAGGCGACTGTGCACACCATCCACAAAATTGAAACAGCACTCGAGCCAAGGTTCCAAGAACACTTTGTGAATGCCTCTGCGATCCCGAACGCGGTGGAGCCATTCCCAATCCTCAACTCGATCGTGACCCTTCCAGATGTCAATCATAACACGGGTGGATCAGGCGAAGGGCGTCGTCGCCGTCGCGCAAAATGATCAAAGGTGGCGGACCACAGTCGCGCAATGCGACAATCGACATCTTGCGCAGCGTCGGGATTATTCATGTTGTCCTGTTCCATGTTCTGCACGGTGTCATTCGGTTCGCCCCCGATGCATCCCTACCAACCATATTGGCGCGCTATCCCGCTTGGATGAATTTCACTTGGCAACCATTTGGCGTAGACATCATCTTTATGGTCTCCGCCTACCTGCTAAGTTTGGGGTTGATTTCAAGCTGGCAAAAGACTGGAAATCTTGACCTGCGCGCCTTTTATGTGCGGCGGATGTCACGGATCATACCGCTTTATTACATTGCGATTATAGTCTTTGCTCTTGCCCAAAAAAACTCTGTCTCAGAGGTGATGCTAGCAGCAGCATTCATCCAGTTTTTGACGACGGGAAAGGCCATTGTGCCCGTTGGCTGGTCGATGGAATTGATGATGCTGGTTTACGTCACACTGCCAGCCGTCATCTGGCTAGTGCTAAAATCGCGACACCCGTTTGTGTGGGCAGGCGCAGCCATTCTCAGTAGCTTGGCCTTGCGATATGCAGCACTTGCGCCGCACCCCGACCAAGCGGTTGTGTTGTTCACACACCTGCTTGAACGAGAGACGGTATTGCCCTTGGCAGAGGCGCTCTACTTTCAACCTTACTACAGGATCACGCCCTTTCTTGTTGGGATCGCATTGGCGATTTTAAAAAACAATCATTCCGCCCGGATCGAGCAATGCACGCGCACGACGGGGCGTCGCATTGGGTGCGCCTGTCTGGGCGCTGTGTTGTTCTATGTCGCACTTTTCTTGCCGATCCATGACCCAACCTCATGGATTTATGGTGCGACAAACGCGACGTTCTGGGTATCGTACTGGTCCGTGAATGGCGCATTGGTGGCCATTGGTGCCAGTCTGTTCATCATCTGCACGGCGGGGCTGACGATAGGTATCCGTGGGCCATGGGCGCTGATTTCGCACAACATCATGGGCATCTATTTGTTTCACATGCCGTTGATTTTGGTCGGTGCCCTCGTGGTCTATCGTAGCGATAAGGCCAGCGCATTGGGCGCCACAACGGTCTGGCATATTTGGGGCGTATTTCTTGTTGCGGCGGCACTAAGCTTGGGGCTTGCAACGCTGCTAAATCGGTTTGTCGAAATGCCAATCCAAAGCTATTTACGCCGAAAACTTCAAGCCTAAGCCACCACCAGTCATCCTTGTCTTGAGGATACGATTTCCGGAAACGGTGTTGACGCCCCAGCCGCAGCGGCTTATCGACATCCCAATTGAGCGGGTATGGTGAAAAGGTATCACGAAAGCTTCCCAAGCTTCAGTTACGAGTTCGATTCTCGTTACCCGCTCCAATTACATCCCAAAATATGTCTCTCTGCGACATGCTGCCTCATGGGCGGATCGGCGGTCAAAACTACCTGTTGCGCACATTCAAAACGCAAAGGTTTCCCGATGTTCAAAGGTCTATTTCTCTCTCTCGTGATTATCGTAGGTGGCGGCATAATCGGTTTGCCGGTCTTGCTGCTGATGGTAGTCTAGATCACTTGCGGCAGCGGCCCCCATAGCGCTGCCGCAACACTTTAGACCCCGTGGGCCTGTAAGAAATCAACCAACCCAGCAGTCGATCCATCTTTTCCAGCCACAGACTGCGTACCTTCCACAACAGGCTGTAGTGCGGTGGCCAATTCTTTGCCCAACTCAACGCCCCACTGGTCATATGAATTTAGCCCCAAGACAACGCCCTCAACAAACACACGGTGTTCATAAAGCGCGATCAACTGGCCCAAAACAAACGGAGTCAATTGGGGGTATGCAATTGTAATCGACGGACGGTTTCCCGGAAACACGCGGTGACGGGCTTGACGATCAAGCTCATGGCCTTTGAATTTATCAGCCAGTTTTGAACGCGCCTCATCCAGGCCCCGCCCCTTCATCAGCGCCTCTGATTGAGCCAGGCAATTGGCCACCAGCAACTGGTGTTGATGATGCAACGCATCCTCATGACCACGCGCAGCAACCAAGAATTCACACGGAACCACGCGGGTCCCTTGATGGATCAACTGGTAAAACGCGTGCTGACCGTTTGTCCCGGGTTCGCCCCAAACGACAGGACCGGACGGTACCGCCAAATCAGCGCCATCCATACTGACACGCTTCCCGTTACTTTCCATCTCAAGCTGTTGAAGATAGGCTGGTAAGCGGCTGAAATTGTTATCATAAGGCAATACAGCGCGGGTCGCATACCCACAGACCTGATTGTGCCAAATCCCGACGATAGCAAGTAGCGCAGGCAAGTTTTCAGTCCATTCTGCATTGCGGAAATGTACGTCCATCGCCTGAGCACCACGCAGAAACGCATGAAATGCGTCGCGACCGATGGCAACCATCAGCGATAGCCCAATCGGACCCCACATCGAATAACGACCACCGACCCAGTCTTCAAAACCGAACACGCGGGACGGATCAATACCGAATTCAGCGGTCTTGTCAGCAGCGGTCGACAGCGCCACAAATTGCGCGCCAACATCCGTCACTTTTTCAGACATCCATGCACGCGCCGTGCGGGCATTCTTCATTGTCTCAATTGTGGTAAACGTCTTGGACGCGACAATCACCAAGGTCGTTGTCGGATCACAAGACCGGAGCACTTGCGCGATATCCGCAGGATCAACGTTCGACACAAAATGGCAGCGCGGCCCGTCATGATATGGGGCCATTGCCAGCACGCCCATCGCGGGGCCAAGGTCAGACCCGCCAATCCCGATATTCACGACATCAGTGATGCGGCCACCCTGACCTGCATAGGTACCCGACCGAACGGATTCGGCAAAACCGCCCATACGCGCAAGCGTATCCAACACCTCTGGCATGACATCCACGCCGTCCACGTGAACAGGTCCACCATCGAGATTGCGCAACGCTGTATGCAGCACGGCGCGGCCTTCGGTTTCATTGATCGGCGCCCCCGTGAACATCGCCTCGCGTTTGGCCGCAACGCCAGTCTGCTCGAGCAGATCAAGCAACAGTCCGCGGCCGGACGCATCGATATTCGTCTTCGCATAATCCAAACGTATATCGCCAGCCATTGCCGAAAAATCAGCCGCACGGGCCGTGTCGAGCATAGTCTCGAACCGACGATCCACGACTGCGGCGCGATGCGCCTTAAGCGTATTCCACATGGTCTAGTTCCTTGCCCAGTGCACCGTTGATCCCGAGAGCACTGCGGCCACAGGGGCCTCATGCGGTTTCAGGTGGCGGGCCTTGTCCAATGCGGCACGCTTTTCATCGCCAATGATGACGATATGACGACACATCGCGCCCTTCAGAACCTTGGCTGACAAAGTGATCCTTGGCTCCGGCGCACCGGGGGCACGCATTGCAACCAAATTATCGGCGCCGTTCAACGCGGCATCCAACTGGTCTGCTTCTGGGAAAATGCTGGCGGTGTGCATATCCGCGCCCATGCCCAGCAACATAACCGAAATCGGCAACATTGGATCCAAGGCAGCCGCCAAGGATGGTAACTTATCCTCAGGCGTCGGGGCATCGGCGTAAAGCGGGATCAGCGTTGCAGCCTCAGCTTTGTCGACCAGCAAACGTTCACGTAGCAAACGGGTGTTTGACCGATCCGATGTCTCTGGCACCCAGCGTTCATCGGTCAGCAACACGTCAATGCGGTCCCAATCCAAATCAACGGCGCTGAGTGTGTCAAACACAGGTCCTGGCGTGGTACCACCGGGCACGGCAAACGATACTCGATCATGGGTCAGCAATGCGTTTTCCAGATCGCCCGCCAATTGGTTGGCAAGGTCGATCATCATCAGGTCTGCGTCGGGATATTCTTTGAAATCCATCACTGGGATCCTTCAAAAAGTGGTGTATGCAAGGGGTATAGCCGACTTAGACCTTCAGGTCACGCCAGCGACGGCCATCACGGTGCAGCAACATCTGTGCATCTTCTGGTCCGGTTGATCCCGCTTCATAGGTTTTGGGCACGTCATTGCGGTCCTCCCAGCCTTGGATCAACGGATCGGTCCACGCCCACGCTGCTTCGACTTCATCACCGCGCATAAACAAGGTTTGATTTCCGCGGATCACGTCCATGATCAGCCGCTCGTAGGCATCTGTGACATCCTCTGCATCATCGCCCAAAGCTTCGGCAAATGTCATGTCCAAAGGCACATCAATCAGGCGCATTCCGCCCGGCCCCGGTTCTTTGATCGTGACCTGCAAATCCATGCCTTCATTCGGCTGAAGCCGGATCGCCAAGATATTACGATGCCGCTTTTCATCGCCTTCAAAAATCGAATGCCCAAGGTCTTTGAACACCACTGCAATTTCGGACACGCGGGATTTCATCCGCTTGCCAGTGCGGAGGTAAAACGGCACGCCAGCCCACCGCCAGTTATGAATATGGCACCGCATCGCGATGAAGCTTTCGGTGAGACTGCGTGGATTTTCAGCGTCTTGGCGGTATCCGGCGCCATCAGCACCCGCATCATACTGACCGCGCACAAGATGATTCGACTCCACGTCTTGGAGCGCGCGAATAACCTTCAGCTTTTCGTCACGGACCTCATCGGCGCCAAACTGGCTTGGGGGCTCCATGGCGATCAGGCAAAGCAATTGCATCAAGTGGTTCTGGACCATATCGCGCATCGCACCAGACCGGTCATAATATGCACCGCGCCCATCAACACCAACGGTTTCAGCCACCGTAATTTGGATGTGATCGACATAATGGTTGTTCCAAAGCGGCTCGAACAGCACATTTCCGAAACGCACAGCCATCAGGTTTTGAACGGTCTCTTTGCCAAGGTAATGATCAATGCGGTAAATCTGGCATTCGTCAAAGTGATCAGCCAACGATTTGTTCAGTGCCTTGGCTGTTGCTAAATCGCGGCCGAACGGTTTTTCGACGACAATACGGCTTGTTTTCGTCGCAATATTATTGGTGTGCAAACGCTGCGCCAAATCGCCAAAAAGGCTTGGCGCAACTGAGAAATAGAACGCTTGAACAACGTCACTGCGGACCATCCCGGAGAGGGCTTTCCAACCCGCTTCACCCTTTGCATCAATCGGCGTATAATCCAGTTGATCCAAGAATTTAGCGAGACCATCAGCATTAGTCTTTTCGGCGCCGCCAAACTCCAAGATCGCGTCCTTGATCATTTGCCGGTAGCCGGCCTGATCCAGGTCGGACCGCGCCGCACCAATGATCCGCGCATCAGCAGGCATTTGCCCCGACAGAAACCTGCGGAACAAGCCGGGCAAAATTTTGCGGCGCGCGAGATCTCCCGTGCCACCAAAAATGACAAGATCAAAAGTCTCGACAGGAATTACGCGAGAGGCCATTTCGTGCTCCGAATTATTGTTAGCGCTAACGACGACTGACTACGCCGCAGTTCTCTGAAAGTCTAGCACGATGGTCATTTTTCGTTGATGTTCTTGCGTGAAAGCTACCATAGTTTTCGCGACATTGCACATCAAGCCACTGAATTTGTTCACATCCATAATTCAGCCCCCGCGCGCAGCAAAGCACCGGATTACCTGAAGGGAAATATCAGATTCACAGATACCGTCCTTTTCGTCGCTTTCTATGTCAAAAAACAGACGTTTCTATACTGCCTGCTCCGTTGACCTAAACACATCCTCGGCGACCGCCAGAGCATCTGATCGCTTATGGACCAAGCGCCAAGCAAATTTGGATCAATTGCGGGCGCAACGCATTGCCGTGTCAGGATACGACGCACAACCAGACCGTCAAGATCGAACAGTCTGCGGACAAGCCGTGCCGTCAGATCGTTTTGTTGAAAATTTTGATCTCGGCACGCGAAACATACGCCCCCCCCCAACACTCTGTTGGCACTCATTAGGGTTTACCGGTGTCACCCAACGGCCTCCATGATTCTTTGAGATTAGCTGCGTAATTGCACCCAGGTTCGTCACACTTGGTTGCAAGCAACTTGGCAAATTTGAAGCAGCAAACGCTACTCCCAAACCGGACAGAGTAACGGTCTAGTCACCCCATGCCGATGGACAAACCTTCATTCCAGACACCATAAACCACACCACATCCAAGGTTGGTGACTCCGATGTTTCCCATAGAGCGCAAGAGACCTTCACGCTATCCTATGCTTCCAACTCGGCATCCCAATAGAGAAAATCCATCCAGCTTACGTGAAGATGGTTCGGCGGAAACTTGCGGCCGACATTGTGCAAAGCCGACGCCTCTGGCTGTCGCGGTGGCTGGCGTAAAAACAGCCCTGCTTGCCGCAAAGACTTTGACCCTTTGCGCAAATTACACGGACTGCAGGCCGCAACAACGTTTTCCCAGCTGGTCACGCCACCTGAGGCGCGCGGGATCACATGGTCAAACGTCAAATCGCCTTTGGCACCACAGTACTGACAGCAAAACTCGTCACGCAGGAATAAGTTAAAGCGTGTGAAGGCCACGCGTTTTTGAGATTTCACATAGTCTTTCAGCACCACGACGCTTGGTATGCGGATCGTCGTCGACGGGCTGCGCGCCACATCATCGTATTCGGCGACAATATCGACCCGATCCAGCCACGCCGCCTTTACCGCATCTTGCCAAGGCCACAACGACAGCGGAAAATAGGACAAGGGCCTATAATCCGCATTCAAAACCAGCGCCGGTTTGTCTTTTAGAATCCCGGGTGTACGTACAAATTCAGTTCGGAAATCAGCCTCGATCACGTCAATATCACCCCTACCCTGTGCCTACGAGCGCAGAGCGGGAGCCCCGCTCCGGCCGCTTAGGTAAAACTATATATAGTGATTACCAAAGGGCAACCCCTAGGACAGGGTGCAACTTAGTACCCCAATCTTTCGCGCATGAACGCAAGGGATACCTCCAAGCCATCGGGCGCGATGCCGTGGCCGGTGCCCTGCATAATATGGGCATAGACCTCTTTCCAGCCAGCATCTTCCAATGCTTGTGCTGCTTCTGGCAAGGATTGCGGTGGGACCACATCGTCTTGGTCGCCGTGGATCAATAAGACAGGCGGCTTGCAAAGCGCATCATCTTTCAACGCATCGGGTTCCAACAAACGGCCAGAAATCGCGACGATCCCTGCAACAGTGTCTTCGCGGCGTGGCAACACGTGCAGCGCCATCATCGTGCCTTGGCTAAAGCCCAATACGATGACTTGTTCGGGCAGCAGATCTTCGTCGACCATAACGCCGTCCAAGAATGCATTCAGATCATCAGTCGCCCGCATCATACCCGCGCGCGATTCCTCTTCGGAGGATCCATCAATCCAAGGGATCGGAAACCACTGAAAACCCATCGGCGATCCGGCGCAATCCTCTGGCGCATCAGGCGACATGAACATTGTGTCTGGCAAATGCTCGGCCAGTGGGTCAGCGAGCCCCAAAAGATCAGCGCCATTGGCCCCGTAACCATGCAGGAAAATCACACAAGACCGTGTTTCGCCCGAAAAAGCGTCTTTGCGCCCCGCGTTAAGTGCCCGTGTCATATGATGCCGTCCTTTTGTTTTGTTGATGCGTAATAGGCCCAGAACAGCCGCGCCGCAACCGACCGCCACGGCGACCACACATCCGCCATTTTGCGCAATGTCCGTTCAGTGGGCCGCTCGGGGAGGTCAAATAGCAGTTTGGCAGCTTCTTGAATGGCCAGATCACCGGGTGCAAAGACATCCGCGCGTCCAAGCGAAAACATGGTGTAGACTTCGGCAGTCCACATCCCGATGCCTTTCACGGCACAAAGCGTTTTGATCACGCGGTCGCTTGGCACATTGTGCAGTCCGTCAAAATCGATGTCAGCGTCTGCCAGCGCATGCGCATACCGCGCCTTTTGTTGCGACAGGCCAAGCCCGCGCAGATCACCCTGCGTCGCTGATTTAACCGCCACCGGGGTCGTCATGTCCGCTGCTTGCAGTTTGGACCAAAGCGCGTTGGCCGACGCGACACTGACCTGTTGCCCAAGAATAATATGCAAAAGCGGGCCAAACCCGTCAGGTTTCAACCGCAGCGGTAATGGCGAAACATGGGGCAAGATCGCGGCAAAGCGCGGCTCGATCCCTGCCAGCCAATCCGAGCCTTCTTCCAGACATGCAGGCCCGACAATAATCCGGTCGGTCACAGTGCTTGCGCCCAGATCAATGCATCCGCCGCGTTATCAACGCGCATGGCCTTGGGGCTGGCAGGTCGCGCGATCATCAAAACGGGAATGCCCAACTCTCTTGCGGCGGTCAGCTTGGTCGCACTCGCGTCCCCGCCTGCATTTTTCACGATAATCCAGTCGATACCAAGCTGCGCGTATAACAACTTCTCTCTTGCGACAGGAAATGGCGGCCGCCCGATCAAAAACTCGCCGCCTTCAAATGGAAATGCTGCAGACGGTGGATCAATCTGGCGACAAATCACGCGGCAACCAGCAAGCCCTGAAAAACGGTCCAGCGTTTGCCGCCCGGTTCCCAAAAACACAGTGGACCCCTTGGGGATCAAAGCAGCGGCATCTTCTTCGCAGGCGATTTCCGTCCAATTGTCACCGGCCTGCGCAATCCACGGCGCGCGCAGAACATGCAGATAAGGCAAGCCAATCTCGGCACAAATTGTGGCGGTCCGGTCCGTTATTCGGGATGCATAAGGATGGGTCGCATCGATGACCGCGTGAATGCCTGCCTCGGCCAGATAATCCCGAAACCCGTCTGCCCCGCCAAACCCGCCAACGCGCGTTGGAATATCAAGCTGCTTGGGCGCGCGCGTCGCCCCTGCAAGTGACGCAATTGCTGGCAAGTTCAGCGCCGCAAGCCCGGTTGCTATCTCTTTGGCTTCGCCAGAACCAGCCAGCAATAAAATGGTCATGCGCACGTCCTTGCCAAAACGGTGCCTGCCCTGTCGATGATCACAATGTCATAGGCCGGACCGCCAAATCGCTTATTCAACTGTATCAACGCGCGATCGGCCACGATTTGAGCAAGCGGCGGGTGGCGGGTCACAGCCTCTAACGCAGTATTGCAGTGGACCAAATCAGGGGCATCTGCCCACTCTGCAAGGGTCGCAAAATCAACTTGCGACCGACCAGAATGCAGGTCGACAGCGCCCTGCGCCATCTTGGTGATTTTACCAATCCCACCGCCAACCGTCATTTTATCAATGGGATGTTTCACGAGGTACTTTAGCAGCCCACCCGCAAAATCCCCCATATCCAGCATCGCGTGATCGGGCATCCCGTAAAGCGCCTGCACCGTGGCCTCGCTCGTGGAGCCCGTGCAGCCCGCAACATGGGTCAGCCCATTAGCCCGTGCTACATCTATGCCCCGATGAATGGAGGCGATCCAAGCCGCACATGAAAATGGCCGGACAATGCCTGTGGTGCCCAATACAGAAAGCCCACCAACAATCCCAAGCCGGGGGTTCCATGTTTTCGCTGCCAGCTCCGCACCATTGGGGACGGACACGGTGATCGTTACATCAGGTGTTTCGCCGTAAAAGGCTGCGGCTTCGGCGACAACTTCGTCCATCATCAAACGCGGGACCGGATTGATCGCAGGTTCACCCACACCAATCGGCAATCCCGCTTTGGTCACCGTTCCGATGCCGACGCCTGCGCGAAACACAACCCCACCATCCGATGCCGCCACCCGCGCAATTATCAACGCACCATGGGTGACATCAGGGTCATCGCCTGCATCTTTGATAATGCCCACCTCGGCCCAGCCATCACCTGCGGCGGTGTGCTCGAGCGCGAATGTCGGCGTCTCGCCCTTTGGCAAAGTGATCGTCACATTATCCGGAAATGCGCCGCCCCATAAGCGCGCCAACGCCGCCTTTGTCGCGGCAGTCGCACACGCGCCTGTGGTCCAGCCACGGCGCAATTTTGGGATCGGTATCTGTGTCATCTGAAATGGACTATAGGAACCAAACGCGATGCCGCCAATCCGCAATCAGGCGTCGTTTGACAGCTTTTCAACGAAAGGCTTTCGGGGCATAAGGCATCCATGACACATAACGTTCCCCTCCCCGCCCACGCATGGCCCACACTCGAGGCCGGTTGGGTCTGGCTTTGCGGTGCAGGTCCGGGTGATCCGGGTCTGCTGACATTGCATGCGGTTAATGCGCTGCGGCAGGCGGATGTGGTGATCTATGATGCGCTTGTGCAAGAGGCCATTCTGGAATGGGCCCCGCAAGCCGAACATATTTTCGCAGGCAAGCGTGGCGGCAAACCATCCGCCAAGCAGCGCGATATATCCTTGCGGCTGGTTGATCTGGCCCGCGAAGGTAAAAAGGTTCTACGGCTTAAGGGCGGCGATCCATTTGTGTTCGGACGCGGCGGTGAAGAGGCCCAAACACTTGTCCAGCATGGCGTTCCCGTGCGGATCATCCCCGGTATCTCTGCAGGAATCGGCGGGCTGGCCTATGCGGGCATTCCCGTCACCCACCGCGATGTGAACCAATCGGTTACGTTTGTGACGGGCCACGACCAATCTGGCAACACGCCAGGATCGCTTGATTGGGTATCGATTTCCAAAGGCAGCCAGGTCTTGGTGATCTATATGGGCATGAAACATATCGCCCAAATATCCGCCAAACTTATCGCCGCAGGTCGGCCTATGTCTGAACCTGTTGCAGTTGTAACAACGGCCACGACACGCGATCAGCGCGTTTTGGAGACCACTTTGGGCACAATCGTCGAAGATATCGCCGCTGCGGGCATGGAACCACCTGCCATCATTTGCGTCGGCCAATCTGTTTTGATGCGCCAGGTCCTAGATTGGCAAGGCCAAGCAGCTGGCGAAGCACCCCGCAATCTGGACCCACTTGGACGTGGCCGTCCTGCCGAATCTGCCTAATGCGTTTTGTGATCGCCGCGCCCGCATCCGGAAGCGGTAAGACTACGGTCACCCTTGGATTGCTGCGCGCCTTTGCCCAAGACGGGATAGCGGTATCTGGCGCGAAATCAGGCCCCGATTATATTGACCCACGGTTTCACGAAGCGGCCTGTGGGCAACCCTGCCTCAATCTAGATGCGTGGGCGATGACACCCCAGCGTATTCGCGGGCTGGCCCCCCAAGGCGACCTAATCATCGAAGGGGCGATGGGACTATTTGACGGCGCTCCACCAAACGGCAAAGGCGCCAGTGCTGATCTTGCGCGTCTTTTAAATATTCCAGTCGTTCTTGTTGTCGATGCAGGCCGCATGGCCCAATCCGTTGCCCCCATTGTCCAAGGCTTTGCGCAATTTGATCCAACTGTGCCGATTGCAGGCGTCATATTGAACAACGTCGGCTCTGACCGCCACGAGGCGATGTTACGCGCAGCTTTGGCTCCGATTGACATACCGATCTTGGGGACCATCCGGCGCAACCCCGCCTTGCGGATGCCATCCCGACATTTGGGTTTGGTACAGGCGCAAGAACGCAGCGACCTTGATGAATTCCTAAATCTGGCAGCGGAGGCCGTGCGTGCCGGTATTGATTTGGACGCCGTGCGTGCCCTTGGATCAGAGACGCAATTCGCTGCAAACCTGCCGATGCCACATCCCGCAACCCGCATTGCCGTCGCGCAAGACGCTGCATTCGCCTTTGCGTACCCGCATCTTCTGGCCGATTGGCACGCGTCTGGCGCAAGCATCAAGACCTTTTCGCCGCTCAATGATGATCCGGTTCCGAAGGCCGATCTTGTCTATCTTCCGGGCGGATATCCCGAGCTTTACGCAGGCCAATTGGCCGGGAATACAGCCTTCATGCAAAGCCTTCGGAACGCTTCACAAACATCTGATATATATGGAGAATGCGGCGGATACATGACCCTAGGACAAACCCTGACCGACGCAGATGGTATTCACCATAAGATGGCAGGATTGCTTGACCTCGGGACGTCTTTTGCAAAGCGAAAACTGCACTTGGGCTACCGGATGATCACCGCAAACGCTGGCCCGCTTCAAGGCCCGTGGAATGCACACGAATTCCACTACGCATCAACCATGTTTGCAAATGGCAAACCGTTGTTCACCGCATCCGACGCAACGGGCACAGCCCTGCCTGATATGGGTTTGCGCAATGGCCGTGTATCGGGATCATTCGCACATATAATCGACGCGGCCTGAAATACCCATTGCCAGTTTGGCAGCGCAGGACTACCGATTGCCCCATGACTGATATGATTGATGATCGCCGCGCAAAACGCAATGTCGCTGTCCTTGTCGCTGCACAAGCGATTTTGGGCGCACAAATGCCGATGATCTTTGTGATCGGAGGTCTGGCGGGGGGCATGTTGGCATCCAACGTCTGCCTCGCGACGTTGCCAATATCGTTCATTGTGTTTGGATCAATGATCACAGCGCCATGGCTTAGTCCACTGATGCAACGGCACGGACGGCGGCTTGGTTTTGTTGTTGGCGCAATCGCAGGGGCGGTCGGCGCACTGGTCGCTGCATACGGGCTTTATATCGGATCATTTGGCGTTTTGCTTGTCGGATCACTGATTACAGGCATCTATATGTCGGCCCAAGGTTTCTACAGATTTGCAGCCACAGACACCGCATCAGAAGCGTTCCGCCCCAAAGCCATCTCATACGTGATGGCAGGCGGACTGATTTCAGCTATCGTTGGCCCGCAATTGAACAAGCTGGTCCAAGACGCATTTGTCGTCCCTTTCTTGGGGACCTATCTGGCCGTGGCTGCATTGAACATTGTTGGCATGATGCTGTTCTTCTGGCTTGACCTGCCCAAAGGCAGCAAGGACGAACCTATCGCAGCAAACGCGCCCGAAGCACGCAGCCGGATGGAATTGCTGCGCGATCCGCGCGTTCTCGTCGCGATCATTTGCGCGATGGTCACCTATTCACTGATGAACCTTGTGATGACGTCGACCCCCTTGGCCGTCGTGGGCTGCGGGTTCACCAAAAACAATGCCAACGACATCGTGTCAGCGCATGTGTTGGCCATGTTTGCACCGTCATTCTTTACCGGTCATTTGATCGCCCGCTTTGGCGTCGAAAAGATCATTGCGACGGGCCTTTTGATTCTAATGGGCGCTGGAATCGTGGCCTTGTCGGGCGTGGCATTGGGTAACTTCTTTGTCACTCTTGTCCTGCTTGGAATTGGCTGGAACTTTGGCTTCATCGGCGCCACCACCATGCTGGCCAGCGCGCATGCCCCCCATGAGCGCGGTATGGTTCAAGGCATGAACGATATGATCGTGTTTGGCATGGTCACCATTGCGTCGCTCGCATCCGGTGGCCTGATGAACTGCTCGGGCGGTTCAGCCGTGGAGGGCTGGACAGCCGTGAACCTTGCGATGGTCCCGTTCTTGGTGCTGGCAGGTGGTGCGTTGATCTGGTTAGCGACGCGGCCAAAATTCGCCTGACAGCGCAATCCTGACTAGGTGCGTTGCCTGCCGAATTGGGCCCAAACCAAGGGTACCGTTTGCGACGCGAGACGGGTCCGCTATGGCTTGTTTCAAAATTGGTGCCGCTTGAAAGCCTGACAATTTGACAGCTTTGGGCGCATTACCCCGTTTCAAAGATGCCAGACCATCCAGCGCGAGGGCTTTGACACCTGCCGCAGTACCATCGACCAGCGGTTTGCGGCCGCGATCCTCAAGATCAGGCACGGCGCGCAAAAGGTTCGCTATCCCGACACCATATGCAAAAGCACGTCCGCCAGCCTCATCTGTGCCACCAAGCAGACGCGCTGCGGTCCACATCAACGCGCCCGAAGTCGCATCGATGTACTCATTCAAATGAGACCGGTCCTCGAACGCATCCTTATAGACGTCCCATCGCCGTGCTGCGACCAAATCATCAAGGGTTTTGGCCCCTTCCGGATCAAGAATACCAGCAAGCGCATCGACAACTTCATGCTTGCGCACGGATCCGCCTGCACCGATTTCCTCCAGCGCGTCGCGCCACCACTGCAATCGCATTTCCGCGATCATCTCTTCTTGGGTGACCCAAGGCGCGCGGGTGACTTCGACGTTAAACGCATAGATCGGGAACAGCACCCGCCGTGCAGCAACAGGTGCGGCCATGGTGGCACGAAACCGGTCTGGATCACTGCGTTCAACAAGTGCCGCACAAGCATTGAGGCTCATAGACTGACAGCCCCATCGCGGATCAGTTTCCAATTGATCGCATCAACCAGCGCATCAAATGACGCATCCACGATGTTGGCGGAAACGCCCACGGTGGACCAACGACGACCCTGCCCGTCTTCGCTATCGATGATGACACGGGTCACAGCCTCGGTGCCGCCGTTCGTGATGCGGACCTTAAAGTCGACCAAATGCATATCTTCGATAAGATCTTGGTATGGCCCCAAATCTTTGGCCAAGGCGCGCCAAAGAGCGTTGACAGGACCACGGTCCTTACCGTCCGGTCCTTGGCTTTCCGAGACGTTTAGCACCTTTTCGCCGTTCACTTTCACCACGACGACGGCCTCTGACAGCGACACCATTTGGTTGCGTTTATTGCGGCGGCGTTCGACGGATACGCGGTAACGTTTCACTTCAAAGAATGCGGGCATAAGGCCAAGCTCGTTTCGTGCAAGCAGTTCAAAGCTTGCTTGGGCTGTGTCGTAAGAATAGCCGCGTGATTCCATATCTTTGATCCGGTCAAGAATAAGCGACAGCGCGGGATCACCCTTTTCGACCTTAAGCCCTGCTTGGACCAACCGCTCGCGCAGGTTCGATTGCCCGGCCTGATTGGACATCGGTACGATGCGGCTGTTGCCGACGGTGGCGGGGTCGATATGTTCATAAGTCGAAGGGTCTTTGGCAATCGCGCTGGCATGCAGACCAGCCTTATGGGCGAAGGCAGACGCCCCGACGTAGGCCGCTTGTTTGGCAGGCACGCGGTTCAAAATGTCATCAAGCGACCGCGACAATTTACGCAGCCCTTTTAATGCATCAAGGGTCACGCCTGTTTCAAACTGGCTTACAAACGGCTCTTTGAGCAAGAGCGTCGGAATGATCGTCGTCAGATTTGCGTTGCCACAGCGTTCACCAAGACCGTTCAGCGTACCTTGGATTTGGCGCGCACCTGCCAACACAGCGGCAAGCGAATTCGCCACCGCGTTTTCGGTATCATTGTGGGTATGGATGCCTACGTGCGTTCCAGGGATACCGCTGTTGATGACGGCCTTAACGATGTCCGAGACCTCATGCGGCAGGGTTCCACCGTTGGTATCACACAAGACGATCCAGCGGGCACCAGCGTCATATGCGGCATGGACTGCCGCGAGTGCATAGGCTGGATTTGACTTGTAGCCGTCAAAGAAATGTTCGGCGTCAAACAGCGCCTCACGGCCCTCGGCCACCAAATGTGCAAAGCTGGCGGAAAGGTTCTCGATGTTTTCTGCCAGCGTGATCCCAAGCGCCGTCGTCACATGAAATTCGTGGCTTTTCCCAACCAAACAGACGGCAGGCGTATTCGCGTTCATCACAGCCGCGAGCACGTCATCATTGCCAGCAGACCGACCTGACCGCTTGGTCATACCAAAGGCGGTCATGGTCGCGCGTGTTTTGGGGGCAGCATCAAAGAAATCAGAATCCGTAGGGTTCGCACCCGGCCATCCGCCTTCGATGTAATCAATCCCGAGATCATCAAGCATCGTTGCGATCTGCTGCTTTTCAGCGGTTGAAAACTGCACACCTTGGGTTTGTTGCCCGTCGCGAAGTGTGGTGTCGAACAGGTAAAGCCGTTCTTTGGTCATCACACATCTCCCAGTTTAGCCGCATCAAAATCGGGGCCCGGTGCCCACGTCGCCTGCCCGCCCACGTCAGTGACTTGCACGCCGGCCGCGTTCAGGATGTCGCGGACCTCGTCGGCTAAGCCCCAATCCTTTGACGCCCGCGCCGCAGCCCGTTGGGCCAAAAGCGCATCGACCTTAGCCGCAATCGCAGGGGCAACATCCGCCCCACCTTCGCCGCCATCAAACATCGGGATATTTGCCCAGTCGTTCACCAACCCAAGCATTTCCATGCCGTGCGCAAAACCGGCCAACGTCGCAGCTGTCTTGTTCTTGGACAGGACATGAAGCCGCGAAATGGCACCCGATGTGTTCAGATCATTTGCCAATACGCCGACGAATTCAGCGTCCGCTTTCCATTTGCCTTCGGCCTTTAGCGCCTTGATCAACGCAGGACTAAAGCCATGCCCTTGCAAGATGCCGTACCATTTACGCAAGGCGTTTTCAGCTTCGCCCTTCTTCTTTTCGGTCCAATCCATCGGCTTGCCATAGTGCGTGCCAAGCATCACCAGCCTGATCACCATGCCATGCACGCCTTTGTCCAACAGGTCACGCACGGTAAAGAAATTGCCCAAAGACTTGGACATCTTCTTACCTTCGACCTGTAGCATTTCGTTGTGCAGCCAAACATTTGCGAAATCATGGCCTGCACAGGTCGACTGCGCGATCTCGTTTTCGTGGTGCGGGAATTGCAAATCGTTACCGCCGCCGTGAATGTCAAACGACGCGCCCAGCAGGTCCAGCGCCATCGCAGAGCATTCAATATGCCACCCCGGTCGGCCATAGCCCCACGGGCTTTCCCAACCGGGTTGACCATCGCCTGACGGCTTCCACAGGACAAAATCCATCGGATTACGTTTGTAAGGTGCGACTTCGACCCGCGCACCAGCGATCATATCGTCGATGGACCGGCCAGATAACGCGCCATAGTTTTCATAGCTTTCGACAGCGAACAGCACATGACCTTCGGCGACATACGCATGCCCCTTTTTAATCAGATCTTCGGTCATCGCGATCATCTGCGCGATATACTGGGTCGCACGTGGCTCATGCGTCGGACGCAAAGCACCAAGCGCATCCATATCGTCGTGATACCAGCCGATTGTCTCGGCGGTAATATCGCCGATATCGCGCCCACTTGCGGCCGCACGTGCATTGATCTTGTCATCAACATCTGTGAAGTTCCGCACGTAAGTCACTGCTTTATCTCTATATTCATGCCGCAGCAAACGGAACAATACGTCGAATACCAGCACGTTACGGGCGTTGCCCAGATGCGCGCGGTCATAGACCGTCGGCCCGCACAGATACATCCGTACGTTTCTTGGATCAATCGGAGCAAAGTCTTCTTTGCGGCGGGTTTTGGTGTTGTGCAGTCGAATTTGGGTCATGGTGCCTCGCGCAGGTGATGCCTGCGGGCTTAACAACTTCTTACTTCATATGAAACGTGAAAGAGCAGCCCGCGACGAATGTCAGACGGAAATAATGCAGCAAATAATGATGCGTATGCTTTTCATATCGATTTCGTAGCACCCAACAGGTCAGTCGTCCAGCATTTCCACCAGCTTGTTCAAGGTATTCATATTGCGAGCAGTCATTGGCGCATGGCCCATTGTCGCAACAAGGTTGGCCGCCAGCTTGGATTTCCCGATCCCCTGCGGCGTATGCAGCCAGACAATATTGTGATACACTTCAATACCTTCGCCCCCGACCTTCAACTTGTTGATATGATCCCAATTGGGGCTTGGAACTGTGAAACAGAAAAAGCCGTGAACGCCTTTCCCGTTTGTGCCCGCGTAAGGGCAGGTCTTGACCAGTTTGCGGAACGCGCCGGCCTCAGTCACCGATACCAGAACCTCAAATCCGAATTTCGCCAGGATCGCTGCGCCGAGTTCTGTCGCCAACGTGGCCGCATCGCCCGTTGCGTCAAATATCAGATTACCCGAGGCGATGTAGGTTTTCGGCGTACTGTGCGGCCAAAGCCCCAAACAAACCTCCACCAAACCACCCATTGGCAGCTTTTTCTGGCCACCCACATTGATCCCGCGCAAAAGCGCCACCCACGTCGTCATGATTGTAAATCCTATCTCGCTGCCCTCCCACCATTGTCCCAAGAACCGTGGCACCGTCAATCAGATATGCGCCCCCAAGCGTCGCAAACCGCCTTGCATTCCACGCCATCAGAGCCTTTGAAATTGACCCCGGCACCGCGTTCACTCCGGCAGATCAAAAAGGCCAAGGCGGGTCAGGGCCACGCAAATTGATGCAGAACGCGGGTTGACTTAGCACGGCGGCTGTCGTCCCAATCTGTCTATGAAATTATCAAATCGCATCACAAATATCACTGGTGGCGGCTCTGACGGATGGGATGTTTTTTACCGTGCCCGCCGGATGAAAGACGCGGGCCAGCCCGTTCTTGAACTGACCATTGGCGAGCATGACATCCGCACCCATGGTGATATTTTACAGGCCATGCATAAAGCGGCTATGGGCGGACATACGGGCTATGCGATGGTGCCTGGCACTGATGCGCTGCGCGATACTGTTGCCCGCCGCATTGCAGACCGGACCGGTGTGCCAACCACACGCGACAATATCATGATCACACCGGGTGGTCAGTCCGCCCTGTTTGCCAGCCATCACGCGGTTTGCGACGAGGGCGACTGTGCGCTTTATATTGACCCGTATTATGCGACCTATCCCGGCACCATCCGTGGCGTAGGCGCCATTCCGGTCGCGATCCCGACCCGCCCGGAGGATGATTTTCAACCGCAACCGGATGTTATTGCCGCCGCCGCAAAAGAGGCAAAATCCCTTTTGATCAACTCGCCAAACAATCCGACCGGCGTCATTTATAGCCGTGACACCTTGGAAGGCATCACCACCGTTTGCCGTGACAACGACCTTTGGCTGATCTCGGACGAGGTTTATGACACGCAGATTTGGGACGGCACACACCTAAGCCCACGCGCGCTGCCGGACATGGCGGACCGGACGCTCGTGGTTGGGTCCATGTCCAAAAGCCATGCGATGACAGGCAGCCGCGTGGGCTGGGTTTGTGGCCCCTCCGAGGTCGTCGAAGGTTTGATCAACTTAAGCACCCATACGACATATGGCGTCCCCGGTTTTATTCAGGACGCCGCTGCATTTGCTCTCACTCAAGGACCAAAGGTCGAAGCAGAGGTCGCAGCTCCATTTCTGCGCCGTCGCGCCCTGACGTTAAATGCGCTCGCGGGCCAAAACGTTGTCCGCGCCGTCCCTATTCAGGGGGCGATGTACGCCATGCTGGACATCCGTGCGACGGGGCTCAGCGGAGAGGCGTTTTCGAACGCCCTGTTGGACACGGAAATGATCGCCACCATGCCCGGCGAAAGCTTTGGTCAGGCCGCCGCTGGTCACATCCGCGTTGCGATGACCATTGATGACGACGCCTATACCAACGCGCTGACACGGCTGGTTGCCTTTGCAAAGGCCTGCACATGAATAGGAAAACGATGACACAGATTGGCGAAACATTCCGTGCGCTACACGTCAAAGGGACCCCGTTTATTTTGGGCAATGTTTGGGACGCTGGATCGGCGAAAATGATGGCACGCATGGGGGCCCGCGCGCTGGCCACGTCATCTGCGGCACATGCGTTTACACTCGGGCGACCCGACGGCGGCACAGTCACCCGCGACGAAGCATTGGCCCATGCGCAGGATATTTGCGCGGCGACCACATTGCCTGTGCAGGGTGATTTTGAAAACGGCTTTGGCGATGATCCAGACGTATGTGCGCTGACCGTCAAATTATCAGCCGAAACCGGCCTTGCAGGCATTTGCATCGAAGATATCCAATTCCCCGCCGGAACCGCGTATGATTTTGATCTAGCGGTTGAACGAATGAAGGCTGCGGCCTCAGCAGCACGTGCTGTCGGGCGCGATTTTGTGCTGACCGCCCGCGCGGACGGGATCATGGTCGGGGCCTATGATACCGACGAGGCGATCCGCCGCTTGCAAGCATTTGACGCGGTTGGTGTTGATTGCCTTTATGCGCCGATGCCGCCGTCGATGGCGGATGTTGCGCGCATTTGTGCAGCAACCGACAAGCCTGTGAATGTTTTGGTCGCTGGTCGCTTTGCCAAACACAGCTTGACCGCATTTGCGCAAGCGGGTGCAGCACGGCTCTCGCTCGGGTCTGCTTTGGCGCGCGTGACGCATCAAGCCATCTTTGATGCGGGCCGTGCAATGCTGGAAAACGGCGATTTCACCGCGCTCTCTGGCGCGATGCCCGGTGCAGACGTGGACGCTATGCTGGGCTGAGCATGTCGCAAACTGTCCGCCACGTCGTAAATGGATCAGACGTCTGATAAACTCCCCTCTTTTCTAGTGCTACCAGAAGGTGGAGGAAGAGCGTGGTCGGACATATCGCAAGGATTATTGTGATTATGCGCACGATAGGCGCACGCCGCGGGCGTGCAGCAAGAGGACGGCCCGCGATCAATTGATCAAGCGCAGCCCTTTTTCAAGTCCTATCAGAAAGTTGACCCCATGACGGATACAACAGACACCACACCTGTAAACAATGCGCCTGCGGCAAAAGTCGTTGGTGCGCCGCGCAGGTCAGGGGGCCGCGCCGCCCGTACTGCTGCGCGCGCGGCCCCTTTGCCGACAGATATGCGTCCGATTAAGGCCGGCATGTCCGGCGGTCGCTATAGCCCTTTGACCGACGAAGACGTCGCCCGTATCCACGAAGCAGCGCTGACCGCACTCGAAGAAATTGGTCTTGTTGATGCCCCACAATCTGGCGTGGATTACATGACTGCGGTTGGCGCAATCATGGGCGATGACGGCAGGCTCCGGTTTCCACGCGCCGTGGTCCTTGCGATGCTGGAAAAGACGAACAAAGCGATCACAGTTTGCGGCCGCGACCCCAAACATGATCTGGACCTGTCAGGAACCCGCGTGCATTACGGAACCGCAGGTGCGGCGGTTCATGTGGTCGATGTGCATGGGCGCAACTACCGCGAATCTACCGTGCAAGATTTGCACGACGCCGCCAAAATCGTACAGCAGATGGACAACATCCATTTCCTTCAACGCCCCATGGTGTGCCGCGATATTTCGGACAACCGCGAGATGGACCTCAATACGATTTACGGCGCCTGCACCGGCACGACCAAACACGTTGGCGCATCGTTCACAGAGCCTGACTTTGTCGCAGACTGCCTTGAGATGCTGCACATGATTGCAGGCGGCGAGGACAAATGGCGCGAGCGTCCGTTTGTCTCCAATTCCAACTGCTTCGTGGTCCCGCCAATGAAATTCGCGACTGAAAGCTGCGAGGTGATGGAGAAATGCATCGCAGGCGGTATGCCGATACTCCTGCTGTCAGCAGGCCAAGCGGGCGCGACAGCCCCTGCCCCCATCGCTGGTGCGATTGTGCAAGCGGTCGCAGAATGTCTGGCGGGCGTCGTCTACGTCAACAGCATCAAACCGGGGCATCCTGCTATCTTCGGGACTTGGCCATTTGTATCAGATTTGCGCACCGGTGCGATGTCTGGCGGATCGGGCGAGCAGGCCCTTTTGACCGCAGGTTGCGCCCAAATGCACCGGTTCTACGGGCTTTGCGGTGGGGCACCAGCGGGGATCGCGGACGCAAAATTGCCCGATATGCAAGCGGGATGGGAACAGATGGCATCCAACGTCCTGGCTGGCTTGACAGGCCTGAACATGGTGTATGAAGCCGCCGGAATGCATGCGTCATTACTGGGCTTTTGCATGGAATCGTTGATCTTAGGTGATGACCTAATAGGGCAAGCGCTGCGCTGTGTGCGCGGGATCGAAGTCACCGACGAAACCTTGGGAATCGAGACAATGCGCGAGGTCTGCCTGAAAGGACCGGGTCATTATCTGGGATCGGACCAAACGCTTGGATTAATGCAGACGGAATATGTTTATCCGGCAACTGCGGACCGCACGTCCCCCAAGGAATGGGAAGAGAAAGGCAAACCTGATTTGCTGGTAAACGCCACAGCGCGAAAAGAAGCGATTTTGGCCAAACCTTCGGATGCCTCCCTTGACCCCGTAAGTGATGCAGCGATCCGCGCACGGTTCAATATACACCTTCCGGCATAACAAAAATGGCGCGCCCTTACGGACGCGCCACCTCTATTTATTCTACGCCGTATATCAAAAGGTGTAGGCGACTCGCAGTGACATGGTTTGCGCACTAATATCTGCGCCGCCATCATTGAAATCTGAAAACTCGTGTTGAAGAAATTCAGCGCCAATGCGGATACTGTCGTTCACCGCGTAATCTGCGCCAATACCGTAGAAATACCCGTTGTCGCTGTCGTCAGAACCATCTTCGATAGTCAACTTGGCGCCACCAACGGTCAGGTACGGCATAAACGCACCAGCGTCGTATCCGACACGGCCCTTCAACCGCAGCACTGACGCATCAAAGTCGTCAAAATCGAGGGCTGAGTATTCCAATTCGCCGCCCACAACGACCGTTCCCATGTCGTAGAGGTAACCTGCGTGAAAGCCGTAGTTACTGGTGTCA
>JAGSGF010000073.1 GCA_023955335.1 Yoonia sp. | reverse complement strand
TCTCGAGGCTGGTCTGCATTTGACTGGGCAGAGCATTGCCTAAAACAGCAGCTCCGAATAAACGAGGGCGACGTATGCGCGCGTTATATTTGGCGACAGTGGCAAATCGGGTAATGCCAGCACCAACACCGCGTTCGTGCAAAGATCCTCCACATTACGGCGCAAAAGCGGAAACCGAACGTAAAGCATCACCGCCAAGCGGATGATCTCGGGGCGCGTTTTAAAGTAGCGGAATGGGGAGTGTTTTGTCATTCGGCGAGGCTACGAGACCACCCTGCCCGTCTCAAGCTCGTTTTGTCTGACAGTGCCCAATAATTGGCTGAAACCCTACTAAGAAGGTGCCTTCAACGCCCGCATTTCATGAATTTGTGACCTCAGAATTGCGGCTGATTGCGTAAATGACGTTCTGCGAAAAAGCTTTGCTGGGTTTGGTTTTTAAATCAACAACGGTGATCTAAAGGCCGCATCGATCCCCGCGTAGCTGGGCCCGAAAATGGAAAGACCTTTCTCGCCGGTGAACGCTGCAGGCGCTGGCAAAATGACAACCTGTATAAACTGATCTTGTTTGACGTCAGGGTTCGCTATTGGTGCCCCCGTTTCAGCGTCAAACAGGCATATCAAGTCAGGCACGGTGGCGAAGACGGTTTCGTCAAGCCAACAGGCCATGTTCTCGTTCTTGACGCTGATCTTCATGTGGGAACCTTGATGCGCGCCTTGCCCAGCCAACACGATCTGGCCAACGGTAAAGCCCTCATCCGTTTGATAGGTTAGATCAGACACCGCCCCTGAAAACACAACGGCACCCCTCCCAACCGTCGCGACCTGAACAGCCGCATCGGCTCCGGCGGCCATCGCGTCGCGACATACTTTGCCTAACTTCATTGCCATAGAAATTGTGCCGGGGATCAAGGCATCGCGCAAATCGCGCATAGGCAATGCGTGGTCAATCGCTGCAATTGTGTTGCGGCTGACTTGGCTGAGGGCACGGACGAGGGTCTCGGCACGTTGGTCGTCTTTGACTTTATCAATCAAGAAGGACTCGCCGAATTGATTGACCGCATAGATCGGTGCGGCCGGCAGTCCCGCGAGGTAGTACGTGGAATGTGTTATCTCGGGCACGGCGCGGCCGGCAGGGTCTGCGTCGATAATTTTGTGCCCGTTCATCACGGCGGGAAAAAACGCCGCAGCAGTATTTGATCCGCCCAGTTCGCAGGCCGTCGTGCCATAAAATTCCTGTCCCAAATGGGTTTGGAATTCGGCATAGGCTTGCAGTATTGGATCAACATCTGAGTCCGTAAGTCCCGCGTAGACACATTCCTCTTTCGCGCTGAGCGGCGTGATGGAGCCAAGCAAATAAGGTGTGCAGATCAAGGCGTCATCGGGCACCTCGTCGAGGGTGACGAGATCAAAGGTCTTGTCTGCCGCAAAGGCCGCATCGATCATGGCACGTCCTTCGGCGATGTCACCGCCTCCGCCTGCACCCATAATGACGGTTCCGAGCAGAACATCTTCGAGGTCTTGGCGGTTCAGTTGCTGCATCTTATGTGTCCTTGGATGTTCCGAAAAGAGCCACGAGGTCTGTGATCCGTGACAAGATCAGCAGGATCGTGACAGTCAGGGCCACGAAAAATATTGAGGCTGCCGCGACCACGGGCGAGTAGCCGTACCGTACGTTGTTGAAAATCTTAATGGGCAGTGTCTCGACGACGAAGCCGGAAATCATGTTGGCGATCAGGTATTCGTTGACGCTTATGATCGCGACCAGCGCGAAACCGGTAAACACATATGGTGCCACCAACGGGAAAACGACGGTGCGGAAAACCTGTGCAGGCGTTGCCCCCATCATTTGGGCAGCCTCGACGACCTCATCGGTCAGGGCTGCGAACCCGCGTGCGATGATGACCAGCGGCAGTGTTACAAAGAACACCCCATGCGAAATGATCGTCGCCTCCATGCGGCCATACCAGCCGACCTGAGCCCAGAACAGGCTGGCCCCAAGGGCAAGGATAATCGGGGGCAACAAAAACGGTCCAAGACCAAGCGCAAAGGTGGCTTTGGCAAAGCCAGTTTTCGTGCGCCAAAGGACGTAGTTGATCGCAAGGGCCAGCACGGTGGCGATCAGTCCTGCAACAACCGCGATCAGGAGCGAGCGGCCGATGGCGGCCAACCATTCGGGTTCCGTCAGCAGTTCGCGGTACCAGATGATAGACAGCGATTCGGGCGGAAACGCGATGTTTGACGACGCGCCGACCGACACCCCAAGCACCACAACAAAAGGCGCAATAAGCAAGGTCCCGATGATCCAGAAGTATAGTGTTCTCATGGCGTGCGCCTGCGTGTGAGGACGGCCGAGGCGATCAGGACAAGCACAGTCACAATCAACATGACCACCGCCAAGGCCGCCCCCAATGGTAGATTCGCATCCCCAAGCGCCTTGTCGCTGATGATAACGGTCATGGTCCAATCCTTAGGACGCCCGAGCATCGTGGGCATCACGAAGACGCCCAGCATATAGACGAACATCGTAAGCGTCACGGGGACCAAGCTGGCGCGAAACGTCGGCAGAAGGATCTTGAAAAAAACCAGACGCGGCGGTGTGCCAAGGGTGACTGCGGCCTCTTCGATGCTGCGGTCACGGCGTGACACGGATGGGTAAAGGATCAACGCCACGATGGAAAATCCGAGGAAAACAAGGCCGATCATCATGGCCCCAAAACTAGGCGAAAGGGACCTTGGATTGTCCCAAAGGCCTATCCATTCCAAAAACCCGGGGATGCCCGCGCTTTGCGACATCAAGATGAGCCAAGCAAAGCCAATGATCACCTCGCTGAGGCACATGAGCGACAACAACGAGATGATCCAGAATTGTTGGTGGCTGCGGCTTAGATCGGACACAAACAACACCAGCGGGAATGCGAAAGCGACGACAAGGACCGCACCAAGCGCTGACGAATAAAGCGACCGCAGTGAGACTGTATAGTAGAAGCTGGAAAAGAATTTTGCGTAATTTTCCCATACAAAATCAACTTTGTAGAACCCCATCGGATCGGGTTGGTAAAAGCTGACCACAATCATGAAAATGAGTGGCACGACAAAAAAAACGGCCATTACGCCAAACGCCAACCCACTGATCAGACGTGACCCATATGACGGCATACGCATCATGCGGGCAGCGCCCATGCCTTCTCATCGGGCCATGACACCATGACCTCTGCACCGATATCGAAGCTGACGCCTGATCCCGCGATTTCGCTTTGGAAAAGGGTCTGGCCACCCACTTTTATTTCACGCTCAAGAAGTGCACCAAGCCGTCGTTGCCGCATGATCTTGCCACTAATCCCGTCCCCAGATGCGCCAAGGACAAGTGCTTCGGGACGCACCGCGATGGGCATCTGGCCATCTCGCGCGATGATATTATTGATCCCGATAAATTCGGCCACAAAACGCGTGGCAGGACGGGTATAAAGCTCTTCTGGGCTGGCGGCCTGTTCGATCTTGCCGTCGTTCATTACGACAATGCGGTCCGCAAGCGCCATTGCCTCACGTTGATCGTGGGTAACGAAAAAAGTTGTGATGCCAAGGTCGCGCTGTATACGTTTGATTTCTTCCTGCATCTGGTCACGCAGGGCGGCGTCGAGGGCCGAGAACGGCTCATCCATCAGGAAGACTTGGGGCTGTAGGGCGAGCGCACGGGCAATCGCAACGCGCTGCTGCTGGCCGCCGGACAACGCGGCGACAGAGCGATCCATGAGGCCTGACAAGCCAACCAAATTCAACAGGCGTGAGACTTCTGAAGTGATTTTTGCCGCGGGGAAGCCCGCCAGTCGCATACCGTAAGCGACGTTGTCGCCGACGTTTAGATGAGGGAACAATGCGAGCGATTGAAACACCATCCCGATGTTGCGTTTGTGGCAAGGGATTGCGGTCAGGTCATCCGACCCAAGCAAAATTTGCCCATCGTCATGGGTTTCTAGCCCCGCGATCAACCTTAGTATCGTTGTCTTGCCACAGCCAGACCCCCCCAAAAGACAGATGAATTCCCCATCCGTCACGGAGATGGAAATGTCTTTAAGCGCGTCAAACGTGCCAAAAGATTTTCGCAAATTGGAAATCGTCAACGCGGCCATGGGGGGTGCTCCGGATCAAGGGCGCGGCGGGATGCGAACACCCCACCGCAGAGGACTTATTGTGCGATCATTTCCTGATACTTCGTCTCTAACCAGTCACCCTCACGTAGATGGATTTCTGTTTGGACGCGGATCGGTTCAATGTCACTTCCAACAGCTGCGAATTCCTCGTCCGTAAGGTCCATACTGTCGCGTGGCACGATCGGCGTTACGCCCATCATCCGCGCCATCAGGGCCTGCGCCTCTGGGCGGCTCATGTAATCGAGGAACTTTTCGGCCGCCTCGATATGCTCGGAATCCCGTGGTACGACCCAATAAGCATCAGACACGATCCCGCCCTCCGCCGGGAAAGTTGACGCGACAGGAAGGCCGTCCCAAACGGAGAGCATCGTCACATCATGGTAATACAGACCGGCATTCAACTCACCGCTTTCAAGCGATTGCTGGAACTGGCCTTCATCACGATACCAAAGGCTGACCTGTGGCTTAAGTTCTGCAATCTTGGCGATAACCTGTTCAATCCCGTCGCGCGTTTGCAGAACATCTACGCCGCCAAAAAAGGTCTTTGCGGTGACTTCGAGCAGGCCAGAATTTGGCGTGGTCACGATGCCCAGCTTGCCATCCCACTTTGGCTCCCACAGCTCAGCCCAGCTTGCGGGTGCATCTGCGTCAAAATCAGTGTTCGTCACAAATGTCGTGTAGAACGCGAGCGCGCCCACCGCGAAGGCATTGCCGTCACCGTTCAGCTTTACGTACCCGTCCAACAGGCTTTCTGTACCAGGCATGGCAGCGGGGTCGAGTTCGGCCCAAAGACCGACCTCATTGCCTCGCAAAAGCACTTCGTCGACAACAAGCGACAAATCAGCAGGCGCTTGGCCGGCCCGTGCGGCCGCCATCAGCTGCGTCATCCACGTGGAATCTTCAGGCTGCGCAATCGATCGCACTTCGATCCCAGTCTCGGCGGTGAAACCGGGATAGATTTCTGCGGCCAGTGTTTCTTCAAAGAAGCCACCCCAAGCGCTGATGGTCAGCTCTTCGGCCCAAGCGGCGCTGTTCAGAGCCATGACGATGGCCGTGGAAGCGGTAAGTATTTTGGTGATCCCCATTGGATGTCTCCTGTTTGGTTTGTCCGGTCTTATAGATAAGTTTAGGAAAGCGTGTTGTACAAAACCATACATAAGTGCTTATGTTTGCATCAGTTCGTCTACAGCGTCGCATAACGCGGCTTTTTTGGGCGTTAGATGCAAAGGCGGTTCCAGCGTGAAACTTTCCGACATCGATCTGCGGCTTTTGCGTGTGTTCCAAGCGGTTGCCATTGCTGGAGGGTTTGCGAAGGCGCAAGGCGCACTTGGCATATCCCAACCTGCGATCAGCGCGCATATCGCAAAGCTTGAAGACAGGCTTGCGTTGCGTTTGTGCGAGCGCGGTCCACAAGGATTTGCACTTACGAAGGCAGGGCACGAGGTTTTGCAAGAGGTCACTCAACTTCTGACCTACGTTGATGCGTCAGCCGTACGACTGAACGCTATCGGTACCGCACCACAAAAACGCCTGCGCATTGGGGTGGTGGATTGTATGGTGACGGACCCCAACAACCCGCTCATTGCGGTGTTGCGAGACCTGCGTCGCGATATCCCCGATCTTGCGATCAATATTGGTATTTTCGACTTTCTTGCCTGCCTAGAAGAACTGCGCGCCAATCGCTTGGACATCGCAATCGTTGGCATCGCCGGAAACGAACGCATCCCGACAGAAACAGAAGCCGTCCCCCTCTATCAAGAAGCCAGCAGCTTGTATTGCAGCCCCAATCACCCTTGCGCGTCGGTGTCTGATCCCAAGGCGCTCAAGGTGGCTTTGGCCACATCGAAAATTTCGGCGCATAGTTTTGTCTTTAACCCAATCGACAACGACCTCGATCCGGTGCTGCTCAATCATTCAGACGGGGTCGCACAGGATACAATGGAATTGACCGCCTATCTCGCGCTTTCGGGCAGTCATATCGGATGTCTGCCCGACCATTATGCAAAACAATGGATACAGTCGGGCGAACTGGTGCGTCTCTCGCCGGTCCACGCCCCAATCGTATCGGATTTCCACGCGGTGCGCCTAAAGTCAGTACAGATTGATGCCACGCTCGAATTTGTATGGCGATCTTTGCAGTCGCAACTCGCATAAAAAATAAACCGCGAAAATTTGAGATCTGAGCCGCAATGGGTAAATTAGGTGTTGTCAGATTAATGATTGCAAGCATCAGATTGATGGGGCAATCGAAATCTATGCGCTCAATAATTGAAGTCACTCAGCGAGTGCAGCGGCACGGTTTAGCTTGAAATGAGTGCGTGAGTAGAGATGGTGTTCCTGATTGCAATGGTTCTGAATAGACGCGTGGACTGAGACGAATTTCTGTAACGTTGCTGTTCGTCGAAATCTTAGCATCGCCCTCTCTCGTCGCCTGAATGGCAAATGAGAGTTCTCAGCTCTGTTGTTTACCCAGCGACCGGTTTCCTGCCGATCCACGTTACCGATGACTTTCATTGCAGCGCCATAGGAGCGTAGTTTGTCTGTCACAACTACTTCTGGTTGACCGTAGCGCTTCATTGCTTTTTTGAGGAATTTCAATGCTGCCTTGCGGTCTCGGCGCTTGGTTACATAACTTTCAAGCACCTCACCTTCGTGATCTACTGCCCGCCATAGGTAATACATCTCTCCATTGATCTTCACGAAGACCTCGTCCAGTTGCC
>JAGSGF010000062.1 GCA_023955335.1 Yoonia sp. | reverse complement strand
TTGGCTTTTGAACATGAGCCTGAAGAACAATTCGGAGATTTTGAACAGCTTCACACTTTGGCCGCAAGACTTGACGTTCGACAACTACATCACGATCCTGACGGACCCGTCGTGGTATATGGGATACGTGAACTCGATGATATATGTCGTCATGAACATGGTCATCTCGTTGGTTGTCGCACTACCTGCTGCCTATGCCTTCAGCCGCTATACCTTTCTGGGTGACAAGCACTTGTTCTTTTGGTTGCTTACCAACCGGATGGCCCCACCAGCGGTTTTCGCACTGCCATTCTTTCAGCTATACAGCTCGGTCGGCTTGTTCGACACGCATATCGCTGTGGCTTTGGCGCACGCCTTGTTCAACGTGCCGTTAGCGGTATGGATCTTAGAAGGGTTCATGCGTGGCGTGCCCAAGGAAATCGACGAGACTGCTTATATCGACGGCTATTCGTTTCCGAGGTTCTTCTTGCGTATTTTTACACCACTCGTGGCATCAGGGATCGGTGTGACGGCGTTCTTCTTGTTCATGTTCTCTTGGGTTGAGCTGCTGCTGAGCCGGACGTTAACATCGGTGAACGCCAAGCCGATTGCCGCCACTATGACACGCACCGTCGGTGCTGCTGGGATCGACTGGGGGGTCCTCGCTGCAGCGGGTGTTCTCACAATCATTCCGGGCGCTTTGGTGATCTATTTTGTTCGCAACTACATCGCCAAGGGCTTTGCCCTAGGCCGCGTGTAAGAAAAGAAAGAGGAGAAAAACAATGGACTGGATGGCATGGACTTGGCCGACCGCCGCTTTCTTTGGCGTGATCGCACTAACCTTGATCACCTTTACGATCTTGGCAATCAAATATCCCGAGGTGCCGCGTAACGGTGTCCTTGGGATCGAAACGACGCGCGGTGACAGATTGTTCATCACGCTACTGGGCTCGGCCTTTATCAATTTGGCTTGGCTTGGACTGCTCAGCGCCCCCCAATGGGGAGCACTGATCGTATGTCTCTTTTACGCCATTGCGGTTTTCCGCTGGGTTTGAGGGACGGCACTATGGGCAATCCAGTTTGCAAGAGTGGGATTGTCTTGAATGTTCTATTTTTAGGGAGGAACAAAAATGAACTTGCGACTTAAAGGAACGACTGCGTTAAGCCTAGCTGCTTGCATGCTTGCCGCACCTGCGTTCGCCGATATGGATGCCGCTAAGGCATTCCTTGATACTGAGATTGGCGATCTTTCGACGCTCTCACGCGCTGACCAAGAAGCCGAACTTCAGTGGTTCGTCGACGCGGCAACACCATATGCTGGTATGTCGATCAACGTTGTGTCCGAGACGATTGGCACTCACACGTATGAGTCCACCGTTCTGGCTCCTGCGTTTGAAGCCATCACGGGCATCAAGGTCACGCATGACCTGATCGGTGAAGGCGACGTTGTTGAAAAGCTGCAGACACAAATGCAGTCAGGTGAAAACATCTATGACGCCTATATCAACGACTCCGATCTTATCGGCACGCATTGGCGTTACAAGCAGGCGCGTAACCTGACCGACTGGATGGCCGGCGAAGGTGCTGCTGTGACCAACCCTGGTCTTGATCTGGAGGACTTCATTGGTATTTCCTTCACGACCGGTCCAGACGGTAAAGTCTATCAGTTGCCTGACCAACAGTTCGCGAACCTCTATTGGTTCCGTGCTGACTGGTTCGACGACGAGCAGAACAAAGCAGACTTCCTCGCGAAGTATGGCTATGAGCTGGGCGTGCCTGTGAACTGGTCTGCATATGAAGATATCGCAGAATTCTTCACGGGTCGTGACCTGTCACGTATGGGCGTTGAAGGCGATGTCTTTGGTAACATGGACTACGGCAAGAAAGACCCGTCTTTGGGTTGGCGCTATACTGATGCGTGGCTTTCCATGGCTGGTGCTGGCGACAAGGGCGAGCCAAACGGTTTGCCAGTCGATGAATGGGGCATTCGTGTGAACGAAAAATCCCAACCTGTTGGATCATGCGTTGCACGTGGCGGCGATACTAACGGGCCAGCCGCAGTTTATGCTGTGACGAAGGCTATCGAATGGCTGCAAAAGTATTCGCCGCCTGCTGCTGCTGGTATGACATTCTCTGAAGCGGGTCCAATTCCTGCCCAAGGCAATGTCGCACAGCAGATGTTCTGGTACACTGCGTTTACTGCTGCGTCGATCGAACCTGATCTGCCCGTGATGAACGAAGATGGCACGCCAAAGTGGCGTATGGCACCTTCGCCACACGGTGCATATTGGACCGAAGGCACCAAAATCGGCTACCAAGACGCCGGTTCATGGACGCTGATGGAATCGACACCAGTTGATCGTGCGCAGGCTGCGTGGCTCTATGCGCAGTTCGTGACATCCAAGACCGTCGACGTGAAGAAAAGCCATGTTGGTCTGACATTCATTCGTGAATCAACGATCCAAGATGCAAGCTTTACCGAGCGTGCGCCGAAACTTGGTGGTTTGATCGAATTCTACCGTTCACCAGCACGGGTTCAGTGGTCGCCAACAGGCACCAACGTTCCTGATTACCCAAAGCTGGCACAACTGTGGTGGCAGAACATCGGCGACGCTATGTCCGGTGCGAAAACGCCACAAGAAGCACTTGATGCGCTTTGTGCTGATCAGGAAAAAATCCTGATCCGTTTGCAGCAATCAGGCGTTCAGGGCGAACTTGGCCCAGTGATGAACGACGAAGTTGATCCGCAGATTTGGTTTGACGCACCTGGTGCGCCACAGCCGAAGCTTGAGAATGAGGACGAGACACCTGTCACGATCTCTTATGACGAGCTGATCAAGTCTTGGCAGTAAGCTAAACATCTGGGGCCACATTGTTGGCCCCAGATACCCTGCCATCTACTTAGTTCTCAAAGACAGTCGAATGATCCGCCGCTTCGTGTGGCCTTGGCATTCCTGTAACTAATTCATCGAGGCCACACATGACCTATATTCTCGCAATTGACCAAGGCACGACATCAACCCGTGCGATGGTGTTTGATAGCGCGATGGGTGTTGTGGTCAGCGAACACAAAGAGTTCGCACAGCATTTCCCAAACTCAGGCTGGGTCGAACACGATCCGCTTGATTTGTGGGGGACAACGCTTGCTACCTGCAATGACGCTTTGAGAAATGCGGGTATCTCGGCGGGCCAGATTTCCGCAATTGGCATCACCAATCAGCGTGAAACCACGATTGTTTGGGATCAGACCACGGGTGAACCCATTTACAATGCAATCGTCTGGCAAGATAGGCGCACGGCCGATCAATGCCGCAGTTTGCGCGATGCCGACCATGGTGAGATGATCACCGAGCGCACGGGCCTCTTGGTTGATCCGTATTTTTCGGGCACCAAGTTGGGTTGGATTCTTGACCATGTTGAAGGTGCCCGTGCCCGCGCAAGCAATGGTGAATTGCTGTTTGGCACGGTTGATAGTTTCCTGATTTGGAAGCTGACGGGCGGTGCGGTTCATGCGACAGACGCGACGAATGCTGCGCGCACAATGCTTTACGATATCCGCAAGGGACGCTGGAGCAAGACCATCTGCGATCTGCTTGATATCCCGATGCAGATGCTTCCAGAGGTCAAAGACAGCGCTGCTGATTTCGGCGAGACCAACGCGGCCATCTTTGGTGTGCCAATCCCGATTTGCGGCGTTGCAGGTGATCAGCAAGCGGCTGCGGTGGGACAGGCCTGTTTTGAGCCGGGCATGATGAAATCAACCTATGGCACGGGCTGTTTTGCGCTCTTGAACACAGGCGAGACGCCTGTTGTGTCGAAAAATCGCCTATTGACCACGATTGCCTATCAGTTGGACGGTAAGCCAACTTACGCGCTGGAAGGTTCGATTTTCGTGGCGGGCGCTGTTGTGCAATGGTTGCGTGACGGCCTTCATATCATCAGCGACGCGGCCGAGACACAAGCGCTGGCAGCTCAAGCCGACCCGCATCAGAATGTTGTGATTGTTCCAGCCTTTGTGGGACTGGGCGCACCTTATTGGAATGCCGAATGCCGTGGCTCCGCCTTTGGACTGACACGCGGCACGGGCCCTGCTGAAATGGCTAAGGCCGCGCTGGAGAGTGTGGGGTATCAGACGCGTGATTTGCTAGAAGCTATGTCTGCCGATTGGCAAGCGACGGGCGTGCAACCGACCTTGAGGGTTGATGGCGGCATGTCGGCAAGCGATGGGGCGATGCAATTTCTGTCCGATATTATTGGCGCACCAGTCGATCGCCCCAAAATTCGCGAAACGACTGCCCTTGGTGCCGCTTGGCTCGCGGGCATGCATGTTGGTCTC
Source organism: Yoonia sp. (assembly GCA_023955335.1). Lineage (GTDB taxonomy): Bacteria > Pseudomonadota > Alphaproteobacteria > Rhodobacterales > Rhodobacteraceae > Yoonia. Next base: position 8,237 of record JAGSGF010000062.1, on the reverse strand, counting down.
TATCCTGATCAGGCGACGTTCGCCGCGCGGTGGGCCTGCGAAACCGAATTTACACCGAAAATGGAAGAGGCCACGCGGCAGGACAAATATGCGTCTTGGAAAAAGGCCGTCCATGCCACGATGAGTTTTTGAGGAAGTAATTTGACTGATATGACCCTGCGGCGCTATTTGACGCAAAGCGCATTAGACCCTAACCTGATCTTCCTGCTTGAAGATATCGCGAGTTCATGTCGCGTCATCGCGGACCATGTGCGCAATGGTGCGTTTGAGGGCAACCTTGGCTCTGCCAATGCGACAAACATTCAAGGCGAGACACAAAAGACTCTCGATATTTTGGCGAACGATGAGTTTGAGCGGATTTGTGCAAACAGCCCGCACCTTGCGGCGCTCGTGTCGGAAGAAGTCGAGGAAGTCACGTGGTTGAAGGATCCCGAGGCAGGGGACTATCTGCTGTATTTCGACCCTTTGGATGGCTCGTCGAATTTGGATGTGAATTTGTCCGTTGGCTCCATTTTCGCGGTGATGCAGGTGCAGTCGGACGGGGACCGCAATGTCCTGCACAAAGGGCGTTATCAGGTCTGCGCGGGATACGCGATTTATGGCCCTTCGTTGATGTTTGTTCTTACTGTTGGTGGCAAGGTTGCTGGCTTTACCTGTCAGCATGGCACCGGAGATTTTCGACTAACCCACCCCGATATGAAAGTGCCTGCCGAGACGTCCGAATTCGCGATCAATACCTCGCGCTATCGCTATTGGGACGCGCCTGTGCGTCGCTACGTCGACGAATGTGTCGCAGGCGAAGAGGGTGTGCGGCTTCGGTCGTTCAATATGCGCTGGACTGCATCAATGGTTGCCGAAATCCACCGCATTTTGACGCGTGGCGGCGTCTTTTTGTATCCCGCCGATAGCAATAACCGCAATGCGGGTGGCAAGCTCAGGCTGATGTATGAGGCTAATCCCATGGCCATGATTATTGAACAAGCGGGTGGAGCGGCCTCTACGGGGCATACCCCAATTTTAGATATCGCGCCCACAGGTCCGCACCAGCGGGTCCCCGTCATTCTTGGGTCGCGGTCCGAGGTTGAACGGCTCATCACTTATCACACGACTGAACGCGCGACTGCGCAATAGGAATTTACAGTATGGCCCTCGTTTCACTTCGCCAATTACTCGATCATGCGGCAGAGCACACCTATGCGCTACCTGCATTTAACGTAAACAATATGGAACAGATGTTGGCGATTATGGCTGCGGCTGACGCGACAGATAGTCCGGTGATTATGCAGGCCAGCCGTGGTGCACGTGCTTTTGCCAATGATATCGTGCTGTCGCATTTAATCCGCGCGGCCATCGAACTTTATCCGCATATCCCTGTTTGCATGCACCAAGATCACGGCAATTCGCCTGCCACATGTATGTCCGCGATCGCCAATGGGTTTTCGTCGGTGATGATGGACGGATCGTTGCAGGGTGACGGCAAAACACCTGCCGATTTTGCCTATAACGTCGCAGTGACCGCAAAGGTGACCGAGATGGCGCACCTTGTAGGTGTCTCGGTTGAAGGGGAGCTTGGGCATCTAGGCTCGCTTGAGACTGGAAAAGGTGAGGTTGAGGATGGTCACGGATTTGACGGCGTCATGGACCGCGCATCTTTGGTGACGGACCCTGATGAGGCTGCTGAATTCGTGCGCCTGACGCAAGTTGACGCGCTAGCAGTCGCGATTGGCACATCGCATGGGGCCTATAAGTTTTCGCGAAAGCCAGACGGTGACATCTTGGCGATGGATGCGCTTCAGGCGATCCATGCACGTATTCCTGAAACGCATTTGGTAATGCATGGCTCGTCATCGGTCCCACAGGACCTGCAAGATATCATCAACACTTATGGCGGACAAATCGCGCCCACGTGGGGCGTGCCTGTTGAGGAAATTGAGCGCGGCATCAATCACGGAGTGCGCAAAGTTAATATTGATACTGATCTGCGCATGGCGCTGACGGGGGCCATTCGTAAGGTGTTTGCTGAGACCCCAAGCGAGTTCGACCCGCGCAAATATCTTGCTCCAGGTGTCGACGCGATGACCGCCGTCTGCAAAGATCGGTTCGAGCGATTTGGTGCGGCGGGCATGGCCGGTAAGATTAATCCGGTCCCGCTGTCGCAGATGGCCAATCGCTACGTTTCTGCCAATTTGGCACTCGCTTCATAAGGCAATAGATCGATGTTTTCATTCTCCAGCCCCCAAACCATCCACTTTGGACGCGGTCAAAGCCAGCAAGCGGCGAGCATTGCAAAAGGCTTTGGCGAAACCGTTCTTTTAATTCATGGGGCCAATGCCAAGCGGGCCGAATGGCTGGTGACGTCTTGCCGTGACGCGGGACTCACAATAAAAACAATGGCTTGCCAGAATGAACCGTCGTTGCCCGATATCGAACGTGCCTTGGGGGGGCTGCAAGGGTTCCGTCCGGCGGTTGTGATCGGGCTTGGTGGAGGGTCCGTCATTGACTTTGCCAAGGCGCTGGCAGCCCTGATCCCCTGCGCGGGGCCTGCCCTAAGTTATCTTGAAGTCGTAGGAGATGGCCGCCCACTGGACGCCTCGCCAATTCCGATGATTGCAATGCCGACCACAGCAGGCACTGGTGCAGAAGTGACGAAGAACGCCGTGATTTCTGTGCCTGAACGTGGCCTGAAGGTCAGCTTACGCGACCCACGCATGATCCCGCAGATTGCCATTGTTGACGCGGGCCTAATGCAAGGCGCGCCGCAACATGTGACACTTGCCGCAGGGTTGGATGCTGTCACACAGGTGATCGAGCCTTACCTATCGATCAAATCAAACCTGATGACCGACGCGATTTGTCGCGCGGCTATTCCGGTTGGTTTGCGCGAACTGCGTGCTGTGGTTGAAAACGACGCGCCGGATGCGTGGGATGCGATGGCTTGGGTCAGCACCTGTGGCGGGTTGGCTTTGGCCAATGCAGGACTGGGAGCCGTTCATGGTTTTGCAGGTGTCATCGGCGGCAAAACCAATGCACCCCACGGTGAAGTTTGCGGAACATTGCTGCCTGCAGTGCTCGAAAGTCACTTACGAAAAGCGGAGGAACATACCGACATTCACGGCCGGCTGTCTTGGGTATTGGAGCAAATTGACACTCACTTTGCCATGGGTCGTAAAGGTGAGGGGCTTATCGAACTCAGGCTATGGTCGACCACACTGGGCCTGCGCAGCCTCAAGGAACTGGGACTGTCTTCGGGCGACTATGGAGCTGTCGCTGATGCCGCTGTTAAGGCGTCCTCAATGAAAGGGAACCCGTTTTCGCTAACTCATTTGGACCTGATAGAGATACTACGAGCGGCAAGTTAAACTCACAAACGATATGGGCCATGTTCTCCGCTTCTCTGCGAGCGATCTTCTTGTCCTCGAAAGCCGCCATTCGCTGCGCCACAGAAAATCAGTAGAGTGGGCTCAATCTTGACCTTCGCTGCAATCTGCACCTTCGTGTTTTTCCAGTTTGGCTGACAATTTCGGCGCAATGGTCAAAATTGGTTAACTTTCCTCAAATCTGCGCAGCCACTCCTTCGAATACCGCACCTCACCACAACCACCAAACTTTGCCGCCCGCGCAAGCTCCGCATCCAGCCTTGCTATCCGCCCCGCGCCCATCGCGACGCCAGCTTCAGGCCAAAACGCCGTGACATCCAAAACATCCCCGTTCCGTTTCATATCAATACGCCCGATCAACTGATCGCCCTCCATCACGGGAAACACGTAATAGCCGTATTGCCGCTTTGGCGCAGGCACAAAAATCTCGATCCTGTAGTGATAGCCAAACAGCCACTCCGCCCGCTTACGGTCACGCAAGGCAGGATCAAAGGGCGACAAAATCCGCACGCGGTTCTGCGGCATATCCACGACTTGATCCATCACATCAGGCCGCGCCAGCACGCGCTTTGCCGTACCGTCTGCGCCCATAACATCGACCTCAATCGCCCGCCCATCGGCCAAGGCCGCAGCCGCCCAAGCCTTCGCCTCTGTCTTCGTCGCCAAATCCCAAAACGCGGAAATCTCGGTGCTGGTGGCAAACCCAAGCTTGTCGAGTGCCGCCCCACACGCCCACTCAACCGTGTCAGCCTCGTCCATCCGCGCATTCAATCGCTCCGCAGGAATCACCCGCTCGGTCAGATCATAAACCTTGCGAAAATTGTCGCGACGGACCACCGACAATTGCCCGGACCGCCACAAATACTCAAGCGCGGTCTTCGACGGATGCCAATCCCACCAGCCGCCCGATCCACGGCTCTCGCCCTTGCCAACATCGCCAGATCCGCATTCGCCGTGGTCCGAAATTTGGCGCAGAACATCATCGATTTTCTGGGTGAAATCGTCGCGCCGCCATGCCTTCCAACGGCTCTCCAACCGCGCGCCATCACGGGCAAATTTGTGCCGCCAATGGGGAAATAGCGCCATATCAATGGCGGCGGCATCATGGGTCCAATGCTCGAATACATGGCGGTCGTGCGCTAAGGCATGACCGAGCGCCTCAGGCCGATACTGCTGCCTACGCGACCACAAAATCAGATCATGCGCACGGGCAAAGGTATTGACGCTGTCCAACTGGACAAAGCCCAGATCACCAATAACCCCCGCCAGATCATCGCCCCGACCTGCCCCACGCGGTGCCGCGGCCAAGCCATGACGGCTCAGAAAAATATGCCGGGCACGCGCGTTGTCGATGACAGGCACAGTCATCGCTGCTTCCGCTCAAGACTGCTAATCTGATGATTGCGCATCTGCCGCAACGCCTCCACCAAGATCGCGGTCACAAGGCCAAAATTGAGCAAACCATTTGCCGCCGCCATCCCCGCAAGTAAACGCCATTCAACTGGCAACAGCACATCGCCAAATCCCAACGTCGTGAACGACACCAGCGAGAAATAAACCGCCAGTTCAAGCGTCTCAAATACCCCCAGCCCGACAAAGGCAAACGCCCACATCCAGACCCCCGCCGTCACCTGTGCCAAAATCCAGATCGCAGCAACCACCAGCACCAAGATCAACTTGGGGCGATGCGGTGGACGGGCCAGCCAGACGCTATGACGCACAAACGCCCATTCCATCACCCAGAAACTGACACCCGCAATCAAGATCGACGCCAGCAGCAAACAACTCCCAATCGCAATTTGAACAAACATATCTGACCCCGCTCCGTGACCTATCCACACCATAACGCCACGCGCACAGCTTACCAGTGCACCCGCTCTCTTGTGCAGGCCCGCACCATCGCCTATCTGATAAACACCATGGCAAGCAAAAACGATAACAAGAACTACAAGGTCCTCGCGGAAAATCGGCGCGCACGCTACGATTATGCCATCGAGGAAGATATCGAAGTCGGCATTATCCTGCACGGCTCCGAAGTCAAATCTTTGCGCCTTGGGCAATCCAACATCGCCGAAAGCTACGCGAGCGTTGATGACGGTGAACTTTGGCTCACCAACGCCTATATCGCACCCTACGATCGGGCCATGTTCGGCCACGAGGAACGGCGCAAGCGCAAGCTCCTTTGCAAGCGCAAGGAACTGGTGCGCCTGTGGAATGCGACCAAACGCGAGGGCATGACCATCGTGCCGCTGGTGATGTATTTCAACGACAAAGGCCTCGTGAAGCTCAAGATCGCGACTGGTAAGGGCAAGAAAAACCACGACAAACGCGCCACGGAGGCCGCCCGCGACTGGGGCCGCCAGAAACAACGCCTGTTGCGCCACGGCGACTGATTTTACGGGGAAATCCCCTTATAAAAAACCCCTATTGCGACATAATGCCCACCTGTTAGGGTCGTCGCAACCTTTGGCTTGGGCCAAGCCTTTGGCGTGAAAAATCACGGCCTGTAACAGAAGGATAATGGGGACTATGGAAGCAATTATTGGACAACTCGTCGCTGGCGCAATTGGCGGCAACGCAATCGGCAAAGCAAAAGAAAGCATGTCACTTGGCACAGTCGGTAACACGATTGCAGGTCTTGTTGGCGGCGTTGGCGGTGGTCAGATCTTGGGCATGCTCTCGGGCGGCGATGCAATGAGCCTTGTGACAGCGCTTATCGGTGGCGGCGGTGGCGGTGCCATCTTGACGGCTGTCGTGGCACTCGTGAAAAGCAAAATGGCTTAATCGCCACTTATAATTCGTCGGCATTCGGGCGCTCCAATCGGGGCGCCCGATTTACGTGACGCGCCTTGTCAGACAGGGCCGCACGGGATAGTCAGTCGTTGAGTTTTACGACGACAGGAGGCCACCATGACAACCCCTACACTTGATGACCCCAAAACGCTGGTCAGCACCGATTGGCTCGCCGCCCATATCAAAGACCCAGACCTGCGCATCATCGACGCCTCTTGGTATATGCCTGCCGAAAACAGGGTTCCTGCCGCTGAATACGCCGCCGAACATATTCCCGGTGCACGCTTCTTTGACATCGACGATATCTCCGATCACCGCTCCGAACTGCCCCACATGGCACCGCCCGTTGAGAAGTTCATGTCGCGTATGCGGGCCATGGGCATCGGCGACGGTCACCAGGTTGTGGTCTACGATGGTGCGGGCCTGTTTTCTGCAGCCCGCGTTTGGTGGCTCTTCCGCTTGATGGGTAAAATGGACATCGCCGTGCTCGACGGTGGCCTGCCAAAGTGGAAGGCCGAAGGCCGCGCCCTCTCTGATATGCCCCCCGTTGTGCGCGACCGCCACATGACCGTCAGCCGTCAAAATCAGATGGTGTGCGACGTGACCCAAGTGGCCCGCGCGGCAAAGCTGGGCGATCACACCATCCTTGACGCACGCGGTGCGGCCCGCTTCAAGGGCGAAGCACCCGAACCCCGTGAGGGCCTGCGCTCGGGTCACATCCCATCATCGCGCAACGTGTTCTTTGGCGATCTGATCAACGCAGACGGCACCATGAAAACCAAGGCCGAAATCCACGCCGTGATGGACACCGCGGGCGCGGACCTTTCCAAGCCCGTGATCACCTCTTGCGGGTCTGGCGTGACCGCCGCAATCCTTTGCCTCGCACTCGAGCGGATCGGCAAAACCGACCACGCACTTTACGACGGCTCATGGTCCGAATGGGGCATGTACGCCGACCTTCCAATCGCAACCGGAGCCGCCTAATGCTGCATAATCTCAAAGCCCAACCTGCCGATAAAATCCTCGCCCTTATGGCAGCCTACCGCGAAGACCCGCGCGACACCAAAGTCGACCTCGGCGTTGGCGTCTACAAGGACGCGTCAGGCAACACACCCGTCATGCGCGCGGTAAAAGAGGCCGAGAAGCGTCTGCAAAAAGAGCAAACGACCAAAGCTTACGTCGGCCTCGCGGGCGACCCTGCGTTCTCTGACGCGATGATTGGCCTCATCCTTGGCGACACCATCCCGCGCGACCGCATCGCCGCCGTCGCCACTCCGGGCGGCACAGGTGCGATCCGCCAAGCCCTCGAACTGATCAAAATGGCAGCCCCAGAGGCCACCATTTGGCTGTCCGATCCAACATGGCCAAACCACCCGTCGATCATCAAATATCTCGGGCTAAAATCAAAAACCTACCGCTACTTCGACAAGGAAACTCGCGGCGTCGATTACGTCGGCATGCTCACAGACCTCGGCGCGATGCTCCCCGGTGACATCGTGCTGCTGCACGGCTGCTGCCACAACCCAACAGGCGCGAACCTGACGCTGCCACAGTGGGACGGCGTGATCAAACTCATGCAAGAAAAGACCGCCATGCCCTTCATCGACATCGCCTACCAAGGCTTTGGCGACGGGCTCGCAGAAGACGCCGCCGCAACCCGCAAGATCACCGCTGCCTTTGATACCGTCCTGATCGCGGGCTCTTGCTCCAAGAACTTCGGCATCTACCGCGAGCGCACAGGCATCTTCATGGCCATCGGCAAAGACGCTGCCGACACGCCGCTCGTGCAGCAAAACCTCAACTTCCTGAACCGTCAAAACTACTCCTTCCCGCCCGACCACGGCGCACGGGTTGTGACGACGATCCTCAACGATCCAGATCTGCGCGCCGATTGGGAAGCCGAGCTTGAGGAAACCCGCAACGGCATGCTTGGCCTGCGCAAAATGCTCGCCGACGAGCTGCGTCGCCTGACCAATTCTGACCGCTTTCACTTCCTCGCCGATCACCGTGGGATGTTTAGCCAGCTTGGGACGACACCCGAACTGGTCGAAAAACTGCGCGCCGATC
>JAGSGF010000039.1 GCA_023955335.1 Yoonia sp. | reverse complement strand
TCTTCTTGCGCAGCACAAGTTGACCTTCTTTATCAAAACCAGCCAAATGAAATACATCTTTGCCGATATCAACGCCAACCGACATTAGCTCATCAAAATCTGTCTTCGCCATGCGACTTCTCCTATTTGTAGTACAGGCCAAGCCTAACCTGCTGGGTGAAGCAGCCGGTACGTCCCATTCATGTCAGATGCTGCGCTGGACCTGAATTAAGGGACTAATCCTCAGACAAATATTGATCAAATCAACTTTCACCTGAATTGAGATCGACGGGGCCAGTCTGCAATTGCGCAAATGCTACCACATCTACAGTTTACTTTGGACCCTTGGAAAACCGAGAAAACCGGGCTGCAGATTGCGGCTTTGTTTACACGTTTTATCAATGCGTCTCCTGTTTCTTTCCGTTCGCTATAACGCTCCAACAGATAGTCACATCGACCATGTGTCAGCAGTGTAAATTTGACCAATTCTTCCATGATATCGACCTTGCGGTCGTTGTCGTCAAATTCCAAAAACGCCTTTGGGGTCGAGGGTTGGTTAGGGATGGTCAAAAGCCGCATCCTCTGCGCCAATACCCGCACTTGATCAGCCACCACAGTGAACGCATCGCACCACGCCGCAATGTTAACGCTTTTGGCTGCCACCGACAGGCGATTAAGCAGATTGGGCGCACACAGAATATGATCTGGGTTTACCGTCCGCCACGCATTGCGTCTGCGTTGGCATTTTCAAAAAAGCGAGGAGTGGGGCGACAACACCACAGAGTGCGGACGCAGCGCTGCGAATGTTGTCGAGTGTCAAACGGATTCCGATCACTCCCGAACGCCAAGGGGCGAATTGCGTGCGTGATCGGCCCAAATTAACGGGTTTTAAACACGCAAACCTGTCGTCGTCGCCAGATTGGCGATGTGGACATTCAATTGGTAGTCTCTTTCGTCGGACTGTTTTGAAAAGTCCAATTTTTCCTGCGCGGCATCAAGGTCACCAACCTTAATCAGGCACTGGATCAACAGATTGAAGGTCAGTTTTGATCCTTCGATGGCAAGGCTCTTTTCGAATTCAGGCTTGGCCTTTTCGGGTTCATTTTTGAGGAAATAACGCGCCCGCTCGCGGTGCCAAATAGCAGATCCCTCGCCTGGGCGTTCGAAATCCATAACCTCACCTGTCTCAAAGAAATGCAGGATGAACGGTCGCAAAATGCGCGACTTAGATAATGACACCAAAACCGGATGGCCTGCAAATGGCACCTCAACTTTCGTTATGTTGGGATAGGCCGCCTCCACCATGGTCTCGATGTTATTTCTATCGCTGACAACCATCGGATCGTAAACAACAACGGGAACATGTTTGCTCTTGGGCGTGTCATGCAACGGGATGTGTGTGATTTTCAGATCGGCGCATTTACGGTTCCGCAGGTGGGGCCAAGCAGGCAGCACTGGTGCTGCCACAATGATCCGCGCGTTGATTGAACCACCAAAATAGAGCGCAGCATATCCGCCTAAACTGGGGCCGTAACAGACGACGTTTTTGTATTCGGCAGCCTTTGGCGCAACTGCTGCTTTAAAATCTTCTAGCGACAGGCCTTGATATTGCGTGCCAATTCGCTGGGACGTATAAATAGTGTCGTAGCCGTGCACGAGACAGAAATCGGTTCCGAAGCCGTCGCCTGCAAGGCCCGCTGGTAGCCCGCCAAAGGTGACTATTAATGTGTCACTTTTCAGGGCGCCTGCTGCGTGAAATGTAATACGAAAATCCTCTGAACTCGCAATTATTTCCATCTCGAAATAGGTCTCCACTCTTAAATACTAATGCGCTTTGACTGAACCAGAGAGCCTGTCGAATGTCACCCCCTTCGCGCCCAGATTAAAGGACGTCAACGGACACTTGATCCGCTCGCGTTCCGCGTCTATACGCCACTAGTCCGCGCAACTCATGTGCCGACTCACATATTGAAACGCCGCGTTTGACCGCTCCCGTCGCTGGGGGTCATTTCCGGCAAAAGGAGTAGCGACATGAAACTGAATCAACTTTCCGACAATCCAGGTGCATCCAAATCCCGTAAGCGGGTTGCGCGTGGTCCGGGGTCTGGCATGGGTAAGACAGCTGGCCGTGGTATCAAGGGTCAGAAGTCCCGTTCCGGTGTAGCCATCAAAGGCTTCGAGGGCGGCCAAATGCCACTCTACCAGCGCCTGCCAAAGCGTGGCTTTAACAAGCCGAACCGTAAGGCATTTGCTGTTATCAACCTTGGTTTGATCCAGAAATTCATTGATGCAGGCAAGATCGACGCAACATCCGACATCACAGAAGAGGCACTTGTTGCTTCCGGCGCATTGCGTCGTGTGAAAGATGGTGTGCGCGTTCTGGCCAAGGGTGAATTCACATCCAAGGCGAACATCGTTGTGACTGGCGCATCTGCTGGTGCGGTCGAAGCAGTGGCAAAAGCTGGCGGTAAAGTGACCGTAACAGCGACACCAAAAGCCGCGGCAGCCGAGTAACGCCTTGTGAGCGACCCTAGGGTCGCCTACATTCGTTAAAGCATTCCCAAGCGCCGCCACGGGGAGACCTGTTGGCGGTGTTTTCATGAAAAGAGAGACCCATGGCATCCGCAGCAGAACAAATGGCATCCAACATGAGCTGGAGCGCTTTCGGTAAAGCGACCGAATTGCGCCAACGCATCCTGTTTACCCTTGGCCTTTTGGTCGTTTACCGCTTGGGGACATATATCCCGGTGCCGGGCATCGATGGAACTGCATTGCGGTCATTCATGGAGGACGCACAAGCAGGCATTGGCGGCATCTTGTCGATGTTTACTGGTGGCGCGTTGTCCCGCATGGGTATCTTTGCGCTTGGCATCATGCCGTATATCTCTGCATCGATCATCATTCAGCTGCTTGGCTCCATGTGGGAGCCGCTCAAGAACCTCAAGAAAGAGGGCGAGCAGGGGCGGCGCAAGCTGAACCAATACACCCGCTACGGGACAGTTTTTCTGGCCACAGCCCAAGCATACGGTCTCGCACGCAGCCTTGAGGCTGGCGATTTGGTCGCAAACCCCGGTCTTTATTTTCAAGCCGCATGTGTGATCACAGTCGTTGGTGGCACCATGTTCCTGATGTGGCTTGGCGAGCAGATCACTGCACGCGGTATCGGCAACGGTATCTCGTTGATCATCTTCGTTGGCATTATCGCCGAAGTTCCTGCCGCTGCAGCACAGTTCTTGTCCCAAGGGCGGTCCGGCGCGATCTCTCCTGCGATCATCGTGGGGGTCATATTAATGGTCATCGCGATCCTGACCTTTGTGGTCTTCATGGAACGGTCTTTGCGTAAGATCCACATTCAATATCCACGCCAACAGCGCGGCATGAAGGTTTATGACGGCTCTACCAGCCACCTGCCGATTAAGGTAAACCCCGCCGGCGTTATCCCTGCGATCTTTGCGTCCGCATTGCTGTTGTTGCCAACCACGATCAGCACATTCTCTGGCGGTCAAACCGGCCCATTGATGTCGACCATTCTGGCCTACTTTGGCCCCGGTCAACCGCTGTATCTGCTGTTCTTTGCAGGCATGATCATCTTCTTCACATATTTCTACACCCGTGAAGTCGCGTTCAAGACAGATGAAGTCGCGGACAACTTGAAGAACCAAAACGGCTTTGTGCCGGGCATTCGTCCAGGCAAGAAAACAGCCGAGTATTTGGATTACGTCGTCACGCGAATCCTTGTTCTGGGGTCTGGCTATCTAGCGCTTGTGGCGCTGTTGCCTGAAATCCTGCGTAGTCAATTTGCCATTCCTTTTTACTTTGGCGGAACCTCGGTCTTAATTATTGTGTCGGTAGGGATGGATACGATTCAACAAATCCAATCCCATCTGCTGGCCCACCAATACGAAGGCCTGATTGAAAAATCGCAATTGCGCGGCAAAGGCCGCGCTGCAAAACGCAAAGGGCCTTCTCGCAAATGAATATTATCCTTCTCGGACCACCTGGTGCTGGCAAAGGCACGCAAGCACAAAAGCTAGTCGATAGCCGCAAGATGGTGCAACTGTCTACGGGCGACATGCTGCGCGAAGCGCGCACCTCTGGCACCGAGATGGGTCAAAAAGTTGCCGCAGTCATGGATGCTGGAAATTTGGTCACCGACGAGATCGTGATTGGTTTGATCCGCGAAAAGTTGGAAGCTGGCGGTGCCGAGGGTGGTTTCATCTTTGATGGCTTCCCGCGCACATTGGCACAGGCTGATGCGCTTGGAGATTTGCTTTCTGAGATGGGCCAAACCCTTGATTGTGCGATTGAGCTGCAAGTTAACGATGAAATCCTTGTGGAGCGTATCCTCGGTCGTGCGGCAGATGCTGTCGCCGCTGGCGGGACAGCGCGCGCGGACGACAATGAAGAAAGCCTGAAAACCCGGTTGATGGCTTACTACAAGCAGACTTCACCGCTGATCGGTTACTATCACGCCAAAGGCGACCTGAAATCTGTTGACGGTTTGGCCAGCATGGATGATGTGGCTGCGAGCATCAAAGTGGCGCTCGTATAAATCGAGTGAATTGCCAGTTCTAGTTCCTCTTGAATTGCCGGATGATTACTTGCGGTTCATGGTGCTCAGCAAAGAATTTGCCCAGCTACCAAGGTATTCCGTTGTTCTAGTGGCTGGCCACAATTTCTTGAGTGTTTTGGTGGTGCTTTTTCTTATCAACACGCGGGTGTTACCCGACTTACTTTTGATGATTGCGTTGATCTCGGCGGTAATGGTTCCGGTTATGTGGACTTGGAAGCGACGTATGGCCAAGGAAGAACTTGAGGATCAGATGAACGCGATTCGATCCAAGTTTACAGCCCTAGGGTTAGAGCTTGGTGGTCAGTATGGCGTCTCTCGCTTGTCATGGTCCGCCAGTTAGGACACAGGGCTTGACCGTCCGGTGAATCGCTCCTAAACACCCCCATCCCTTAGGGGAATCAATTTGTGGTTAAGGGGTCGCACCCTATCTCCACAGAGCACCTCGATATGACGCGGCCCGACGGTTATTCGTTCGGGCCTCCGTTGTGAAAAAAGGGTCCGGAATGACGGACCCGCAACGAAAAGGAAATACCACCTTGGCACGTATTGCTGGCGTGAACATCCCTACTGGGAAACGTGTTCTAATCGCCCTCACATATATCGCTGGTATCGGTTCGACCAAAGCAGAAGAAATCTGTGAGGCCATCGGTATCGACCGCGCTCGTCGCGTTAACGAACTGTCGGACGCTGAAGTCCTGAAGGTTCGCGAGTACATCGACGAGCATTTGACTGTTGAAGGCGACCTTCGCCGTGAAACACAGATGAACATCAAACGCTTGATGGACCTTGGTTGCTACCGTGGCTTGCGTCACCGTCGGAACCTTCCTGTGCGCGGTCAGCGTACATCCACCAACGCACGTACACGCAAGGGCCCCGCAAAGGCCATTGCTGGTAAGAAGAAATAAGGGAGGGCATCAGATATGGCACGCGATACTAAACGCACCAAGAAGAAGGTCTCCAAGAACATCGCCGCAGGCGTTGCTCACGTGAACTCTTCTTTCAACAACACAAAAATTCTGATTTCCGATGTACAGGGCAACGCGATCGCTTGGTCGTCTGCTGGTACAATGGGCTTTAAGGGTTCACGGAAATCTACACCTTACGCGGCTCAGATGGCTGCGGAAGATGTGGCCAAGAAGGCGCAAGACCACGGCGTGAAAACGCTCGAAGTCGAAGTGCAGGGTCCGGGTTCCGGACGTGAGAGCGCATTGCGCGCGCTTGCTGCTGCTGGTTTCAACGTCACTTCGATCCGTGACGTGACGCCAATGGCGCATAACGGCTGCCGCCCACCAAAGCGCCGCCGCGTCTAAGACATTACGAAACGCTTTGGGGTCGTGCATATTTGCACGGCCCCAATCCGTCATTTTGAAACCTCGGGCGTTTGCCTTTCGGACATGAAGGCAGACAGGAATGGAGGGACGCATGATCCACAAGAATTGGGCTGAATTGATTAAGCCAACACAGCTTGACGTTAAACCGGGCAATGACCCGATGCGTCAGGCAACAGTGGTTGCAGAACCACTCGAGCGGGGCTTCGGCCTGACGCTGGGCAACGCCCTGCGCCGCATCCTGATGTCGTCACTGCAAGGTGCCGCGATCACTGCCGTTCAGATCGACAATGTTCTGCACGAGTTTTCAAGCGTTTCCGGTGTGCGTGAAGACGTCACTGACATCGTTTTGAACCTCAAAGGCGTTGCAATCCGTATGGAAGTCGAAGGGCCAAAGCGCCTTAGCGTTCAGGCCAAAGGCCCAGGCGTTGTGACTGCTGCTGACATCTCTGAAACAGCTGGCATCGAAATCCTGAACAAGGATCACATCATCTGTCACCTCGACGATGGCGCTGATCTTTACATGGAACTGACCGTGAATACCGGTAAGGGCTATGTCGCTGCGGAAAAGAACAAGCCAGAAGATGCACCCATTGGTATGATCTCGATCGACGCGATTTATTCGCCGGTCAAGAAAGTGTCTTATGACGTGCAGCCGACCCGTGAAGGTCAGGTTTTGGACTATGACAAGCTGACCATGAAGGTCGAAACAGACGGGTCCATCACGCCGGACGACGCTGTGGCATATGCTGCACGTATCCTGCAGGACCAGCTGTCGATCTTCGTCAACTTCGACGAGCCAGAATCAGCAACTGCCGGCGCCGACGACGACGGCCTCGAGTTCAACCCGCTTCTATTGAAGAAAGTGGACGAGCTGGAACTGTCTGTCCGGTCTGCAAACTGCCTGAAGAACGATAACATCGTTTACATCGGCGATTTGATCCAGAAAACTGAAGCTGAAATGCTGCGTACGCCAAACTTTGGCCGCAAGTCTTTGAACGAGATCAAAGAAGTGTTGTCAGGTATGGGTCTGCACCTCGGCATGGACGTTGAGGATTGGCCACCGGACAATATCGAAGATCTGGCGAAAAAGTTCGAAGACCAGTTCTAAGAATTTGGGTGGGCCTTCGGGCCCATCCGCAAATGCCCGCATTGGCGGGGAACGACGGTGAAAAGACCTTTCATCTGACTGGGCAATAACGCCCCACCAACGGAGCAGGCGTCATCGCAGCGCAGGCCCATCATAAAACAAAATGGAGACTTTCTCATGCGTCACGCACGTGGTTACCGCCGCCTCAACCGTACACACGAACACCGTAAAGCGCTGTTCGCGAACATGTCCGGCTCGCTCATCGAACATGAGCAGATCAAGACAACTTTGCCGAAGGCAAAAGAACTTAAGCGCGTCATCGAAAAGCTGATCACACTTGGCAAGCGCGGCGATTTGCACGCACGCCGTCAAGCCCGTGCGCAGCTTAAGCAGGACATGCACTGCGCTAAGCTTTTTGAAATTCTTGGCCCACGTTACGCAGAGCGTCAGGGCGGCTATGTCCGCGTACTGAAGGCTGGCTTCCGTTACGGCGACATGGCGCCTATGGCGATCATCGAATTCGTTGACCGCGACGTAGACGCCAAAGGCGCAGCTGACAAAGCACGTCTGGAAGAGTTCGTAGACGCCGACGAATAAGTCGTAGGCTTATCTCAAGAATTTAAGGGGCCTCGCGGAAACGCGGGGCCTTTTTCGTCCGCCCCTTCCCATAGGGCGCATCCATACATAGGTTTGACCAATGGCCGATCTTTTTGACAGTTCCACCCCATCCGCTCCTGCAGGCCCGCGCCCGTTGGCGGACCGTCTGCGTCCGCAGGCATTGGGGGAGGTGATCGGCCAAGAACAGGTGCTTGGCCCGGATGCGCCGCTTGGCGTGATGTTGGCGTCCGGTTCACTGTCGTCACTGATTTTCTGGGGTCCACCCGGTGTTGGTAAAACCACCATCGCCCGTTTACTTGCCAATGAATCCGACCTGCATTTTGTACAAATCAGCGCGATTTTCACAGGCATTCCCGACCTGCGCAAAGTGTTCGAAGCCGCCAAGATGCGCCGCCAGAACGGCAAGGGCACACTGTTATTCGTCGACGAAATCCACCGTTTTAATAAGGCACAGCAAGACGGCTTTCTGCCTTACATGGAAGACGGCACTATCCTGTTGGTGGGTGCCACAACCGAAAACCCCAGTTTCGAGCTGAACGCCGCGGTTCTGTCGCGGTCTCAGGTGCTTATCCTGACCCGCCTTGATCTTGCGGACCTTGAACGCCTTGCGCAGCGCGCTGAGCAAGAGGTGGATCGCGCCCTGCCATTGGATGGTCACGCCCGCGAAGCCCTGCTGGAAATGGCAGACGGTGACGGACGTGCGCTGCTTAATCTGATCGAACAGATCATGGCATGGAAGGTTGAGGGCAAAATCGACCGTGACGGTCTGTCTACTCGCCTGATGAAGCGCGCTGCAAAATACGACAAATCTGGTGATGAGCATTACAATCTGATCAGCGCCTTGCATAAATCCGTGCGCGGGTCCGACCCTGACGCCGCGCTTTATTGGTTCGCGCGTATGCTGGCGGGGGGCGAAGACCCGCGGTTTTTGGCCCGTCGCATCACCCGCATGGCTGTCGAGGATATCGGTTTGGCCGACCCGCAGGCGCAATCGGTCTGCCTGCAATCATGGGAAACCTATGAACGGTTGGGGTCGCCCGAAGGTGAATTGGCATTGGCTCAAGCCGTTACTTACCTCGCGCTCGCGCCCAAATCGAATGCGACTTATGTTGCCTATAAGGCGGCTGTGAACGGGGCCAAACAGACCGGATCAGAACCACCACCCGCCCATATCCTGAATGCCGCAACGACGTTGATGAAAGAGCAGGGGTTTGGTGAAGGCTACGCTTATGATCACGACGCCGAAGACGGGTTTTCGGGGCAAAACTATTTCCCTGAAACGATGAAACGACCCGTGTATTACCTGCCAGTGGATCGCGGATTCGAGCGGGACCTTAAAAAGCGGGTCGATTTCTTTGCAGGATTGCGCGCCAAGCGGTCCAAGAATTGACAAGCGGTCCGCATTGGGCCAAGGCAACGATATGATAACACCTGTGATCTCTGTAGCGCTTGGCGGCGCGACTGGCGCTGTGGCGCGATACCTTGTGGGGCTGACCGTGGCCTTTCCATTGGGCACGTTGGCCGTCAACGTCGGTGGATCATTGGCGATTGGCGTCGTTTGGGCGCTGTTTGCTGCGCGTGGCCTACAAGCATGGCTGCCGCTGGTGATGACCGGATTTCTTGGAGGTTTCACAACCTTCAGCGCGTTCAGCCTTGATACGTTGCGGCTGATCGAAGGCGGGCGCATGGGCGCTGCGTTTACATATGTTGCGGCCTCTGTGCTGCTATCGCTGGGGGCCTGCATATTGGGCCTGTGGCTGACCAAAGGATTAAGTTTATGAGCGGAGTTCAGACCCGTCAAATCGGCCCCGATGATGGGGATCAACGGCTGGATCGCTACATGCGCCGCCTGTTTCCACATGTGACCCAAGGGCGCGTCGAAAAAATGTGCCGCAAGGGTGACATTCGCGTGGATGGCGGACGCGTGAAATCAAATACGCGACTGGAAGTCGGGCAAACAATCCGCATTCCACCGTTGCCGACAGAAGAGCAGGCCGCGCAGGCTGCATCCTTGGCAAAGCACGGGGTGACTAAGGCGGATGCCAAGCTGATCCAATCCTGTGTCATCTATAAAGACGACTATATCATTGCGATCAACAAACCTGCTGGTTTGGCCACCCAAGGTGGGTCCAAAACAACCCGTCACGTTGACGGTATGGCCGAAGCGTTGATGTTCGATTACGACGAAAAGCCACGGCTCGTGCACCGCTTGGATAAGGACACATCTGGCGTCTTGCTGCTGGCCCGCACGCGCATGATGGCCAAGCAATTGACCGAGAACCTTAAGCACCGCGATACCCGCAAGATTTACTGGGCTGCAATTGCTGGCGTTCCGCATCCACGTGCTGCAACGATAAAATACGGCCTGCATAAATCCTCTGGCCACGGCAAAGGCGGCGAAAACGAAAAGATGCGCTGCATTCACCCCAACGAGGTTGCCAAGACCGAAGGCGCCAAGCGGGCCACCACCGATTATGCGGTGATGGATACGATTGGTAGCCGCGCGTCATGGTGCGCGCTTGTGCCGATTACGGGCCGGACGCACCAGCTACGTGCGCATATGGCCGAGATTGGGCATCCGATTGTTGGTGACGGCAAATACGGTGGCTCTGCGCAGGAAAACCTAGGTGACGGCTGGGGGTCAGGCATGGGCGAAGAGATTGGCCGCAAGATGCATTTGCATGCGCGGTCCTTGCAGATTGAACATCCAGTGACGGGCGCAAAGCTGCATTTGACGGCGCCATTGCCGGATCATATGCAGGCCACTTGGGATTTTGTCGGATGGGTTGTGAACCACGCGCCCGTTGATCCGTTCAACATGCCTGATGCCTGATTTGCGGTTGGTGATCTTTGACGTCGACGGCACGCTCGTCGACAGTCAGGCCGAGATTATGGCGGCGATGACACAGGCGTTTGCGTCCGAAGGGGTCCCCATGCTTGACCGGCCGACGGTGTTGTCGATCGTCGGGCTGTCTCTGGCCGAGGCGTTTGCCGTGCTGTGCCCGAATGCCGAATTGGGGCAACGAACCCGTCTGGTGCAGGCCTATAAAGATGCGTTCAATGATCTGCGTGGTGCCGATGGCAATGCAGAGCTATCGCCGATGTTTGACGGTGCGCTCGCTGCGTTGCAGACGCTTCAAGCGCAAGACGATACCTTGCTTGCTGTCGCCACTGGTAAATCGAAACGCGGGTTGGACAAGATGATCGAACGGCACGGGCTTGAAGGGCTGTTCGTCAGCCAGCAAGTTGCCGATTTCCACCCTAGCAAACCGCACCCCGCGATGGTGCTTGCAGCATTGTCCGAAACGGGTGTGGATGCCAAGCGGGCCGTGATGCTGGGCGATACAACATATGACATGGATATGGGGCGGGCCGCAGGCGTCGGTACGATTGGCGTCAGTTGGGGATATCACGAGGCCATAAGTTTGAACGCTGATATCGTGATCGACAGCTTTGCGGCGCTGCCAGTGGCGATCAACAAATTAACAGGACATAACTGATGAGCATCCTAAAGCAAAAACGGTTTTGGAAACAGGCGACCGTCCATGGACGTGATGGCGGATATGGCGTGATGCTGGATGAGCGTGCGGTGAATACGCCCAACAAGACGCCGCTGATTGTGCCGACCTTGCCAATGGCAGAAGCGATTGCGGCGGAATGGGATGCACAGTCCGAAAAGATTGACCCGCTTTCGATGCCTGTGACCCGTAGTGCAAATTCTGCGCTTGATAAGGTGTTGCCACAACAGGCCGAAGTGGTCGCGATGTTGGCCGAATACGGCGACAGCGATTTGCTGTGCTACCGTGCTGTTGGACCGGTCGAATTGATCGCGCAACAAGTTGCCGCATGGGATGGTATGCTGGATTGGGCTGCAAATGAATTCGGCAGTCGGCTGGCGGTGGGTGAAGGGGTCATGCACGTGGCCCAAGAGCCGGCGCTGCTCGCTAACCTGCATGCCGAGGTTGCGTCTTTTGACCACTTCGCGCTTGTGGGGGTGCATGATCTTGTCAGCATAAGCGGATCGTTGATCCTTGCGCTGGCCGTGACACGCGGGGCTGTTCCGGTTGCGGATGCATGGGAGAAAAGCCGTGTGGACGAACATTGGCAAGCGTCTCAATGGGGCGACGATGAAGACGCAAGCGCTAATGAGGCGCTGAAGAAACAAGCATTTGAACACGCAGAGCGCTTTTATCGGCTAACGTTGACCTAAGGTCAGTACTGATTTCCTAAAGAAATGGGTGATTCGTAGGGAATCAACCCCCTCAATTTGGAATGTCAGCCTTGACCTTTGGGGCTTACTTCGACCAGAGTTTGCCGATTGGAGGGGCGATCCTTCATGACACACAAGCCCTTAGGGCAAAAAAACGATCTGCTCGGCAATGTTCGGGTAGAAACTCAGGAAGAGGTAAAAATGAAAAAAACCGTATTTCTCGGCGCACTGACTATTGCAGCCCTGACGGCTGGCGTTGGATCCGCTGCAACCCTTGACGATGTCAAAGCACGTGGTTCGCTGAACTGTGGCGTGACCACTGGTCTTGTTGGCTTTGCTGCACCGGACGCCAATGGCGTTTGGGAAGGTTTCGACGTAGGCATCTGCCGCGCTGTCGCTGCCGCAATCTTTGGTGATCCAACGGCTGTTGAATTCGTTCCGACAACTGGTCAGACACGCTTTACAGCGCTTGCTTCCGGCGAGATTGACCTGCTGGCACGTAACACCACATGGACATTCTCCCGCGATACAGACCTTAAGTTTGAATTCGTTGGCGTGAACTATTATGACGGCCAAGGCTTCATGGTTCCAAAAGATCTGGGCGTTTCGTCCGCTAAAGATTTGGACGGCGCGACTGTATGTATCCAAACTGGTACAACAACCGAGCTGAACCTTGCTGATTTCTTCCGCACAAACGGCATCTCTTACGAGCCAGTGCCAATTGAAACCAACGCAGAAGCACAGCAGCAGTACCTTGCTGGCGCATGTGATGTTTACACAACTGACGCATCCGGTTTGGCTGCGACACGTGCAACATTCGCAGCACCGCAAGATCACACATTGCTGCCAGAAATCATCTCAAAAGAGCCACTCGGTCCACTGGTCCGTCATGGTGATTCTGAGTGGGGCGATATCGCTCGCTGGACATTGAATGCACTCGTTTCAGCTGAAGAGCTGGGTGTAAATTCTACCAACATCGCAGAACTCGCTGCTGCACCAACCAACAACCCAGAAGTTAACCGTTTGCTCGGCACTGAAGGCGAATTGGGCGCGATGATCGGTCTTGACGCAAACTGGGCTGCAAACGCGATTGCAGCTGGTGGTAACTACGGCGAACTGTTCGAAAAGAACATCGGCGAAAACACACCAATCGGTCTGGCACGTGGCCTGAACGCAATGTGGACTGAAGGCGGCCTGATCTATTCGCCACCTTTCCGCTAAATACTTAAAGCAAAGGGCCTGAGCATTGCTTGGGCCCTTTGTTTATACGCTATAGACACGATCAAAGAGCATCCCGCACTGGTGTCAGTGGATTTCCATGGCAGACCTAACAAAGCGTGGAGCCGGGGAGATAACAGATGTCGACGTTGACCGACCCACCGAAACCTGCGTTTCGGCTGAGCCAACTTATTTACGATACCCGCTACCGTTCCATCACAATTCAACTTGTTGCATTGGTCTTGATGGTTCTTGGTATTGGATGGTTGGTAAATAACACGGTTCAAAACCTTGCAGCCTTGGGTAAGGACTTTAATTTTGGGTTCCTCGATAACCCTGCTGGATATGATATCAACCAAAAACTTATCGACTATGATAGTCAGATGAGCCACGGTCGTGCCGCGTTGGTGGGGATATTAAATACCTTACTTGTGGCGATTTTAGGCTGCGTGACTGCAACCGTCATCGGCGTGATCGCTGGTGTGTTGCGTCTGTCTAAAAACTGGGTCGTAAGCCGTCTGATGGCTGTCTACGTCGAAGGTTTCCGGAATGTCCCTCTGCTGCTTTGGATTATCTTGATCTTCTCGATTATGTCCGAATCTATGCCGCAACCAAGGGACTTCCGAGGGGACGAACCTGCTGCATCCATGATCCTTTCTGATAGTGTCGCGGTCACAAACCGCGGTATCTGGATCCCACGTCTTGGGTTCACCAATTCGCTATCAGGCAATGAGGCCGTCGCATCTGTCGAAGGCGTCCCCGCCGTGGCATCCGGCGGCGCTGACTGGGCACTTATCGGTGTCACATTGCTGATCAGCATCGTTGCCATCGGTTTCGTCCGGTCGCGGTCAACTCGTATCCAAGAGGCGACGGGTGTCAGGCCAACGACATGGTATCTGCAGCTTGGCATACTTGTCATCCCGTTCGCCATTGTTGGACTGTTCCTGGGCATGACCGTTGTGACGCCGTTCCTGAAAGGCTTTAACTTCACCGAAGGGACGCATTTGCGGAACTCGCTGATCGCGCTTTGGTTGGCATTGTCGCTTTATACAGGTTCATTCATCGCAGAGATCGTGCGCGCTGGTATTCTGGCGGTCAGTAAAGGCCAGTCCGAGGCCGCGTTTGCCTTGGGCATGCGTCCGAACCGCACGATGAACCTTGTGATCTTGCCGCAAGCGATGCGTGTCATCGTGCCGCCGCTGATTTCACAATACCTGAACCTGACCAAAAACTCGTCTCTGGCGATTGCGGTGGGTTACATGGACGTGCGTGCCACGCTTGGCGGTATTACGATCAACCAGACGGGCCGCGAGCTCGAGGGCATGCTGCTTCTTGGTGGGTTCTATCTGGTCCTGTCGTTGCTCATCTCTTCGGTGATGAACTACTTCAACAACCGCACACAGCTTCGGGAGCGATGATATGAGCGACACAACCACACACTCCGTATCTTACGTCCGCGAATCCATGCTCGCAGAAACGGCACCGCCAGTTACGGAAACAGGGGCCATCAAATGGATGCGCGAGAACTTGTTCTCAAGCATTCTGAACACTGTACTCACCATCTTGTCGATTTTTGTGGTCTATTGGATCGTATCCAAAATCGGACCATGGTTCTGGAATAGCATCTGGGATGCGGGGTCGTTGACAGAGTGCCGCGAGATTTTGGCTGCCAAGGGTATGTCCAGTCATGACGGTGCCTGTTTCGGCGTTATCAAAGACCGCTGGCAACAGCTGATCTTTGGCTTCTACCCCAGCGAATATTACTGGCGTCCCGTCTTGGCGTTGCTGGTGTTTTTCGTGGGCATCTCGCCTGTGCTGTTTGACCGCATGCCGCGCAAGATGCTGATCCTGACCATGCTGACACCCTTCGTGATGTACTTGTTGCTTTGGGGCGGCGCGATTTGGTTGCCACTGATGGTTGCTGCTGGCTTTGGCGTCGGGTATCTTGCGATGAAGGCCCTGTCACCGATCAATGGCTTGCTTGGTAGCTTGGGTGCGATCATCCTGCCGCTGATTTTCTGGCTCTATCTGGCAGGTCCGATCGCAGGTCAGTTGACATCCTTTGCGCCGATTGGATTTGAATTCGTTCCGTCCAAGAGTTTTGGCGGATTCACCCTGTCGTTGGTTATTGGGATCGTGGCGATCATCCTGTCACTTCCGTTAGGTATCTTGTTGGCGCTTGGCCGTCAGTCGGACCTCCCGATCATCAAGTATTCCGCTGTGACCTTTATCGAGGTTATCCGCGGTGTGCCGCTGATTGTGTGGCTGTTTACCGCGTCATTGCTGCTCAACTACTTTCTGCCACCCGGCACGAACTTTGACTTGATGCTGCGCGTGATCATCATGGTGACCCTGTTCTCTGCTGCCTATATTGCAGAGGTCGTGCGCGGCGGTTTGGCTGCTTTGCCAACGGGCCAATATGAAGGCGCAGACAGTCTTGGAATGTCATACTGGCAATCCATGCGGCTGATTGTCCTGCCGCAGGCACTTAAAATCTCGATCCCTGGTATCGTGAACAC
This sequence comes from Yoonia sp., assembly GCA_023955335.1. Classification (GTDB taxonomy): domain Bacteria; phylum Pseudomonadota; class Alphaproteobacteria; order Rhodobacterales; family Rhodobacteraceae; genus Yoonia. The sequence goes on along the minus strand of JAGSGF010000039.1, from coordinate 14,751 downwards.
GTTCATCGGTCTTTTCAAAGATACGACCCTCGTGGTGTTCATCGGTCTGTTTGACCCGATCGGCTTGGCTGGTGCGGTCCGTGCCTCTACTGATTGGAACGGCATCTACTGGGAATTGTTCATCTTCATCGGCGTGATGTTTTTCATCTTTTGCTTCAGCATGGGCCGTTACTCACTTTACCTGGAGCACAAGCTCCAGCGTGAACATCGTTAAGGAAGGGCTGAGATATGTCTGATACAACCGAACGCACAATTGATCGTAGCAAGCTTCAGGTTTCTGACGAGGTTGCGATTGAAATCAACAACATGAACAAGTGGTACGGCACATTCCATGTTCTGCGCGACATCAACCTGACCGTCCAACGCGGTGAGCGGATTGTTGTTTGTGGCCCGTCCGGGTCCGGCAAGTCCACGTTGATCCGCTGCATCAACCGTCTGGAAGAGCACCAGAAGGGTCAGATCATCGTCGATGGTACCGAGCTATCGTCTGATTTGAAAAACATCGACAAGATCCGGTCGGAGGTTGGCATGTGCTTTCAGCATTTCAACTTGTTCCCGCATCTGACGATTTTGGAAAACTGTACGCTGGCGCCGATCTGGGTGCGTAAAACACCCAAGAAAGAAGCTGAAGAGATCGCGATGCACTTCCTTGAAAAGGTCAAGATTCCGGATCAGGCGATGAAGTATCCAGGTCAGTTGTCCGGTGGGCAGCAACAGCGTGTGGCGATAGCCCGTTCGCTTTGCATGAAGCCACGGATCATGTTGTTCGACGAGCCAACATCTGCGCTTGACCCAGAGATGATCAAAGAGGTGCTCGACACCATGATCGAGCTGGCCGAAGAAGGCATGACCATGATTTGTGTGACCCACGAGATGGGCTTTGCCCGTCAGGTGGCCAACCGCGTTATCTTCATGGATCAAGGTCAGATCGTTGAACAAAACGAACCAGAGGAGTTCTTCCTGAACCCGAAATCAGAGCGTACACAGTTGTTCCTGAGCCAGATTCTGGGCCACTAAGACCGCAAGATTTTGAAAAGGCCCTCGTTTTTGGCGGGGGCTTTTTTGTGCCTAATCGGCTTCGCGGCCTGCGGCCCCGATAAGATCGCGGGGGACAACAAAGTCTACGACGACACCGTTCCCGATGCTGACGGGACCGTTGAAATCAATCACCGTTGTCGCGCACGTCGGATAGTCGTCAAACCGGCGATGGTCGGGCGCTTTGACCGTCAAGGCGCGGGCGAGCATGCCGATGCCGGGGTTGTGGGCGATGATGGCCACGCAGCCCTGTGTGCGCCGCTGTGCGATGTCTAGGACCGTATCGGGCGATGCGTGGTAAAGTACAGGCAAGTAGTCGACTGTCGGGTCACTATTCAGGCAGGGCAGGATCAGTTCGGCGGTCTCAATGGTGCGCACCGCGTCGGATACCAAAACGCGGTCAGGCTCATAGCCTTTGGCCTGCAACCACGTCCCAATGGCGCGCGCCGCATCACGTCCGCGTTTGTTCAGCACCCGCGCGTGGTCGTCTTGAAACGGATCGTCCCAGCTTGATTTGGCGTGTCGGATCAGGATCAAACGCATTAGCGAAACGCCTCCATATGAAATGCTGCTTGGGCAGGTAGCCGCAAGTCCACGCCAACAGGGCAGGCGCGGCGGGCTTTGCAGCCGTCTGATAAACATGACGCACCCTGCGGTGTGTTCAAGTGCGATTTACATGCCGATACGTCATACCCTTGCGCAAATGCGTCAACGGGGCAGGCTGTTTTGCATGGTGCATGACAGGTCAGGCAGGGCTGAATTGCTGGTACGACTGGCCAGTTCTCTGGAACCCAAATCGCCCCGCGGTAAGACGCGAATAGACCAGCCTTGTCATGAACAAGAAAGCCAATGGGCGATGCCCATGCGTGGCCTGTGCGCAGCGCCCATGTGTAGAATGGCAAGAACGGTTCACCGCCAAACGGATAGTACGCGGCACCGGCCGCCCGCGCCGCAATCGCATCAATAATCCGGCGAGACCAGCGGTCCATCGGATCGGATGCGCCGTCGTTGTACTCTGGTGTTTGGGTGAACATCGGCCAAAACGCTGGCTCGTCAGGACCAAGCAGCACAAGGGTGCCATGGTCGGGGCCAAGCCCATCGGATGGCATGATGGGACAATGCCCCATCTCGATCAGGCCGGTGCCGGCAAGGTTCAGATCGCTCAAGCCTTTGGCTCGCGGATCAATGACCCCGCACCATGGTCAGTGAACAGTTCCAGCAGGCATGCATTAGGCACACGCCCGTCCAGGACAACGACGGCCCGCACCCCTTGCGCGATTGCATCAAGCGCAGTTTCGGTTTTTGGGATCATGCCGCCTGCAATTGTGCCATCCGCGATCAAATCAGCGACTTGGGCAGGGGACATTTCGGTTAACACAGTGCCGATTTTGTCTTTTACGCCAGAGACGTCGGTCAGCAAAAGCAGACGATCAGCGCGTAGCGCACCCGCGATTGCACCAGCCACAGTGTCACCGTTCACATTAAACGTTTCACCGTTGCGGCCCATGCCAAGCGGAGCAATCACAGGGATCGCCTTGGCCGCATGCAGGTCGCGTAAAATCGTGACGTCGATATCTGCCGGGGTGCCAACAAGGCCAAGCGCAGGATCGGCCTGATCGCAGACCATCATATGGGCATCCTTGCCAGACAGGCCGACAGCCTTACCGCCTTCGTCGCTAATAGCTTGCACAATGCGGTTGTTGACCTTGCCGGACAGGACCATCTCAACGACGTCCATGGTGGCCTGATCGGTAACCCGCTTACCGTTTACAAACTCGGACTTGATATCAAGCTTGGCCAGCATTTCGTTGATCATTGGCCCGCCGCCGTGCACGACAACGGGGTTCAGACCAACCTGCTGCATCAGGACAACATCGCGCGCAAAGCTATACATCGCCTCGTCGCTGCCCATCGCATGGCCGCCCAGTTTGATAACGACAGTCGCACCTGCATAGCGCTGCAAATAGGGGAGGGCCTGTGACAGCGTAGCGGCGGTGGCGATCCAATCTTGGTTCATGTTGGGCGTCCTTCGTTTCATGCGATGCCGGCGATAATAGCCCGCAGCGTTTCAATCCCGTCACCTTTTTCGGAACTGGACAAGATCAGCTCGGGATATGCGGCAGGATGTTTGGCCAATGCGGCGCGCGTTTTCGCAAGCGATTCTTCAAGCGCATCGCCGCGCAATTTGTCGACCTTGGTCATCACAACTTGGAACGTCACAGCGGACCGATCCAACAGCGTCATGATCTCTTCATCCACGGCCTTTGCACCATGACGGGCATCGATCAGCACGAACACGCGGCGTAGGGTCGGGCGGCCAGACAGGTAATTCTTGAGCAACCGTTGCCATTTTTCAACCACGGCTACGGGCGCATTGGCAAAGCCGTAGCCCGGTAAATCGACAACGTAGATGTCACCTGCGGTGAAAAAGTTAATCTCTTGCGTCCGCCCCGGCGTGTTGGATGCACGCGCCAAACCTTTGCGGCCTGTCAATGCGTTGATCAGTGTCGATTTCCCAACGTTTGACCGACCCGCAAAGCAAATTTCGACCCTATCTGCGTCGGGCAGGCCGTCCATTGCAACGACCCCTTTGACAAAGTCGGTTTCGCCCGCGAACAAAAGCCGCCCTTTTTCAAGCGCTTCTGGTTCGGGTGTCGGTGCTTCAATGAAACGGATTTCCATATCAATTAACTTTCAATTTGTCCCCAAGGTGGACCGTACCGCCTTGGATGACTTCGGCATAGACGCCAAAATTCTGATGATCCCAATTGTCGCGCAAAACGCGGAGCGTATCGACGTCGCGTTTGCCGGTATGTGGGTTTGCGGCGGTGTGGTTGCAGCGGATCACAGGGGCTGTGACACGCAAAATGGTATCGCCGATAGTAACGGTGTTGCCGATCCAATCGCATTCGCACCATGCGTCAAATCCATCAACCCAAATATTGGCGCGCCAGCGTTCAATCGCGAACGGCTGGTCGATCTTATCTGCAACAGCTGCATGGCTGGCCATGTTCATAATCGACACAGACGGGAAATCAGTATCGGTAAGTCCTTGTCCGGGCACATGCGCAATCGCGCGCGGGACGCGTTTGTCAGCCGGACAGATCGGCATGATCCAGTCGATAAATCGCGTGGTATCGGCCATATTATCGGGGCGGAACGTGATTTCACCCAGCGCCTCGTGGCGCAAAGTGACGGTTGCAGTTGCCTCGTCCAAGGTCGCCCACAATCCCGCAAGATCAGGGGTCAGGTTTCCAATCATAAAGTTACGACAAAAGACCCAAGCGGGATTGGCATCGTCGAATTGAGTGTCCGCATGGGTTACCGCCCAATGACGATCCCAAGGGATGGTCTGCCCCGCAATCAGCTCGACTGTGCCCAGCGCCTCTCGGCCGTGGCTTTTGATCGGATACCGCCACAGAGATGCGACGGTCCCCACTTATTTGTCCTTCGGTGCTTTGGTATCGTTCGCAGCCTTTGGTTTGCGTGAAAAGCTGCCGCGGATGTTGCCAAAGACATCAGGTCTCGCGCCGTGGCTGGTCATGATCAGATACTGCTGGATAAACGTGATCGTGTTGTTCGCGATCCAGTAGATAACCAAGCCGCTGGCAAAAGAGCCAAGCATGAACATGAACACCCAAGGCATCCAGGCAAAGATCATTTTCTGCGTCGGATCAGTCGGTGCGAGGTTCAGTTTTTGCTGCATCCACATGGAAATACCCAACAGGATTGGCAAAACACCAAGGCTGAAGATTGCAAAGATGCTGCCGACCTCTGGTACGCCCCAAGGGAGCAGGCCAAAAAGGTTCAGGATTGATGACGGGTCCGGCGCGCTCAGGTCTTTGATCCATGCAATCCAGTCGGCATGGCGCAATTCGATTGTGACAAAGATCACTTTATACAACGAAAAGAAGATCGGAATCTGCAAGAAGATCGGAAGGCACCCTGATGCGGGATTCACCTTATTCTCTTTATACAGCTTCATCATACCTTGCTGCATGGCTTGCTTGTCGTCGCCAGTCTTTTCTTTCAGTTTTTCCATCTCTGGCTGCAGTTCTTTCATGCGGGCCATGGATACGTGCGATTTATATGCCAAAGGAAGCACAAGCGCCTTTAGGATCACTGTGAGCGCGATGATCGACCAGCCCATGTTGCCGATATAAACATTCAGCGTGTGCAGCAGCCAAAAAATCGGCTTAGTCAGGAAAAAGAACCAGCCCCAATCGATGCTGTCCAGGAAACCAGTGACGTTTTCGGTGTCTTCGTAGGTGCGGATCGCTTCCCATTCTTTCGCACCAGCGAACAGACGGGTCGTCACGGTTGCGGTTGCACCTGCTTCAACGGTCTTGATGGGCATCACGGCTTCGACTTGGAACAGGTTGCGGGACGCAAAATACTTACTGACCGACCGGAATGGCTGCGCCTGATCTGGGATCAGTGTCGTCATCCAGTAGTGGTCGGTATAGCCAATCCAACCGTTGGCGGTAACGTCGATGCGTTCGGCTTGGGTGCCTTCGCGGTCGTCAATGCCGTAGTCTTCAATCTTGCTGTATTTGGTTTCTTCCAACTCACCGTCCGACATGCGGACCATACCTTCGTGGAGGATGAAGAAGTTTTTCAAGTAGGATGGTTCACCGTGGCGGCGCAGCAGCCCATAGGGGCGCGCCGAGATCGTTGCACCAGTGCCGTTTTCAACGCTTTGTTCAAAAGAGAACATAAATTTGTCGTCGACGCTGACGGTGTTGCGGAATGTCAGGCCAGCGCCGTTGTTCCAGATCAGAGTGACAGGGCTATCAGGCGTCAGTGTCTCGCCGCTTTCCAAGGACCAAAGCGTTTCTGGACCAGGTACCGCATCAGCGGAAAGGCCGCCTACTCCGGCCCAACCGAAGGCCGCGAAATATGCATCAAGTTCGCCGACGGGGCGCAGTAGACGCACGGTTTCGGCGTCTTCGTCTAGCGATTCACGGTATTGGCTCAGCCCAAGGTCATCAATGCGACCACCGAGCAAGGACAATGAACCGGACAATTCTGGGGTTTCGATGGCAACACGAGGAACATCGGGGGCAGGTGCCTCTGATGGCACGGCAGCGATTGCTGCTGTGTCATCTTGGGCCAAGGGGACCGCACCATCGGTTTGCGCGATGGTTGTTTCTGCGTCTGGAAGATTTGCTATCTCTTCTGGCGGATTTATCCAAAACCACGTGAGGATCACGAGGAAGCTTAGCACCGTTGCTAAGATGAGGTTCTTGTTCTGGTCGTCCATCTGAAACTGCCCACATCAAAGGAAAATATGAAGGTCGTTCAACCCCCGTAGGGGCCAAAGGTCAAGCTGTTTTCAGTGATTTCGCCCAGATGCGCAAGCTTTGTGATCGCTTATGTGGCGTCTGCCCTAGTTGACCCGTCGAATGGCCCGTGCGTTATGATCGGGCGCTTCTGTCGGAACGGGCTGATAGGTCTGCATCCAGCGGGTAATATCCTTAAAGCTCGCTGGACGGGCAAGGGCGAATCCTTGCATATGCTGACACCCCATCCGAGCGAGTTGATCCTGTTCTTGAGGCGTCTCTACGCCTTCGGCTAAGGTCACAAGGTTAAGCCGTGCGGCCATCGTCAGAATTGCCGCGATCATATCTTGTTGTTCCGTGTCTCGGTCAACGTTCGTGATGAAAGAACGGTCAATTTTAATGCGTTGAATGGCGAATTTACGGATCGATGTTATCGACGCATGACCTGTCCCAAAGTCATCAAGGTCAATTCCGCACCCGATCGCCGCGAGGCGGCTCAGGTTGGTTTCTGTGATCCCATTTTTACCTGTTACAACGACTGTCTCAAGGATCTCAATCACGAGCCGTTCAGGCGCTAAATCATGGCGATCTAATTCCATCATGATATGGTCGACCAGATTCGGGTTTCGCAGTTCACTATTGGACATGTTGATTGAAATGGCAGGTACATACACACCATTCTTATCCCACTCTGCCAAAGCGGATAACGCATCCGATAACATCCGCTGACCTAGGCGTTCCATTAAACCGCATTGCTCTAGAATGGGCAGGAAATCGCAGGGTGGAATAAGCCCGCGCCGAGGATGCTGCCAGCGAGCAAGGGCTTCAAGGCCGGTTAATGCACCAGTCGCCAAGTCAATTTGTGGTTGGAAAAATGCGGTGATTGATTGGTCGTCCAAGGCCGCTAGCACTTCGTCACGCAAGCCGTTGGACGTGTTTATGCGTTGATGCATAGCAGGTGAATAGCTACGGATTGCATTGGGCCCGTCGCGCGATGCCTCAAGCTGTGCAACGCTAGCCGCGCGGAGAAGTTGCGCGCCGGTAGGTGCGGTCAAGCGGGACGCCAGAGCGAATCCAGCGGACACGGTGATGTACAAATTGCCTTGCCTAAGCACGATCGGTTCGGCCATTGCGTGTTGAATGCGTGCCGCGACCTGAATTGCACCTGCTAAGTCTAGGCGACGGTGTGGAGACAGCGCAATTGCAAAGCGCGGCCCTTCTAATCTTGCGGCAACATCTGAGACCTGAAGCAAACTATCCAGACGCTTGCTGGTTTCAAGCAAAATGTCTTCAATGAAATCACGATCATAAATCTCTTCAATTTTACGGAAGTCGTCAACTTCAAGTACCAGCGCAGCAGATGCGAACCGTAAGCGATGGTTCCCTGCCAAAGATCGCGCCAGAGCAGCCATGACTTTGTCGCGGCCGCCGAATCCTGATATCGTGACTGGCTTTCGATTTAATCCGATGAAGCCCTTTTGTACTGCGCATTCTGCTGCATGCCAAAGGGCTACTGCCACACCTGAGATGCGGCGGCGTATTGCCTTATGCATGAAATGTCCCTTTGCCTTTCTGACGTTTGCAGCACTCCTGCGCTACGATTCTTGGTCATCATAGCGCCTTGTTCGTGTCCAATTAATTAACGTGAAATTAGTTCCGCAGTTTCTTTTGGCGATACGGATGAGGGGCACGACCGCCGCATTCCGAGCTGGATGGATATCAACCGTTCATCATGGAACGGGATCATTAAACACACGACGGCTGCGCTAGAAAGCGATTAGCGGATCGTGGTCATGGGTGGCTTTCGCCCTCGCGATCCGCAACCGAGACGATGCGTGTTACATGCGACGATTGGATGTGGCCGTTAGGTGAGGACAGGGTGGTCAACCGCGCCTGTGTAAAACACTACGGTATCGATATTGGCGAGGTTCGCAACTAAGCGGCTAGTCGGGGACGTCGTCGATCCCCGAGCCGCCCCATGGGTGACAGCGACCGATGCGGCGCGCAGCGAGCCAGCCACCTTTGAGCCCGCCGTGTTTCTTCAAGGCTTCCATAGCATAGGCCGAACAGGTCGGCTGATACCGGCATCCATGCCCAACCCAAGGAGACCCAATGGTGCGATATGCGCGGATAGGCAGGGACAGGATATAGGCGAACGGGCTCATGCGTGGACCTTTGCCAATGCACGGCGCAAATCGTGCAGGAGATCTTCAAAGGGGATTGAACCCGTTGTCGTCTTACGACCGACAAGCACATAGTCCCAGCCATCACGCCCCAAACTAGGCAAAGTCATACGGGCAATTTCGCGCAAGCGCCGTTTGGCACGGTTGCGTGCCACGGCGTTGCCTACTTTTTTAGAACAGGTGTACCCGACACGGATGCCGGTTGCCTCGCCGTCCATCCGTTTGCGCGCCTGCAAATGCAGTCCTGTCGTGCCTTGCCGCCGCGCATTCGATGCACGCAAGAAATCGGCTCGTTTGGTCAGCGTGCTGATCTTCGGGCAAACAGAAACCGCCGGTGGACTGACCAAAGGATCAGCGATATCGCTAACCTTGGATTCCATCGGCGGTTTCAATTCGGATAACCGAAAGCAGCGCTTACGCGCTAAGCTTGGACCGGCCTTTGGCGCGGCGGTTGTTCAAAATACGACGTCCGGCTTTTGTGGCCATACGTGCGCGAAAACCGTGACGGTTCTTACGAACCCGGTTGGAAGGTTGGAACGTGCGCTTCATAGCGGTGTCCTTTGGTTAATGGCCAAATCCCAAGGAAAGAGATTCGAAGCCGGTCTACAATTCAGACCCTGCCAATAGAGGGGGTCGGCAGGCCTGTCAACGCGCAAGGCGGGGTCAAACTGCAACAATTCACACAAAGCTTACGCACCACACACATCCAAATGTTACAGTGATCACGGAATGTGACTGTTAATAGGGAATATGGGCCCAGCTTTCATCAACGGCGCGTGAGCGGGCTACAACAATCAGTTCATTCAGTCCATCTAGGATGAAGCACGACGCACTCATTTATTGGAAAGCCCGTCCCTTATGTCCGACACTAACCCCATTGTACGGCGATTGCCGCTGATCATCATCCTGACTGTTGCGATCTTTGGTGCGTTTTTCTTGCGCGACTATTTAACATTTGAAGCTTTGGCCGAGAATCGCGAGATGTTGATCGCATTCCGCGATGCGAACTACTTGCTGACCGTTGTGATGTTCATCGGCATCTATATCATGATTGTTGGCTTTTCACTCCCCGGCGCGACAATTGCCACGCTGACGGGTGGCTTTTTGTTCGCCTCATTCCCGGGCACGTTATTCAACGTTTTTGGCGCGACCGCGGGAGCGACTGCGATTTTCCTCGCTGCCCGCTGGGGCTTTGGTGAAAAGCTTGGTGCGAAATTGGAGGGGTCTGACGGAATCGTCAAAAAGATCAAAGACGGCATTGATGAAAACCAGTGGTCGATGTTGTTCTTGATCCGGCTATTGCCCGCCGTTCCGTTCTTTATGGCCAACTTGATCCCAAGCTTCCTCGAGGTTCCGCTGCGCCGCTTTGTGATTTCGACGTTCATTGGGATCATTCCGGGCACGACGGTATTCACTGCGGTTGGCGCGGGCTTGGGTGAGGTGTTCGCACGGGGCGAAACACCAGACCTTGGCATCATATTTGAGCCAGCGATATTTTTCCCGATCCTAGGCCTCAGCGTGCTGGCCGCTCTTCCGATTATGATTAAAGCCGTGCGCGGCAAGAAAGGTCTTTGAATTATGAACCGGATCACAACAGATTTATGTATCATTGGTGGCGGCTCTGGTGGGTTATCCGTGGCTGCAGGGGCGGTCCAGATGGGCGCATCAGTTGTCTTGCTTGAAGGCCACAAGATGGGTGGCGATTGCTTGAATTATGGCTGCGTGCCATCCAAAGCACTGATCGCATCTGCCAAGCAGGCACATGCCATGTCGCAAGGCGCGAAATACGGCGTCGCGGATACAGTTGCATCGGTCGACTATGCTGCCGCTAAGGACCACGTGCATGATGTGATCGCCACGATTGCCCCTTTGGACAGCGTAGAGCGGTTCGAGGGTCTGGGCGTTCAGGTCATCGAGGAATTCGGTCACTTCATTTCGAAAACCGAAGTGCAGGCTGGCGATACAATCATCGAGGCCCGCCGTTTTGTTATCGCCACAGGGTCTGGCCCGTTTGTGCCGCCTATCGACGGGTTGGACTCGGTCAAGCATTACACCAACGAAGACATCTTTGACCTGCGGACCAAGCCTGATCATCTGATCGTTATTGGCGGTGGCCCGATTGGGATGGAAATGGCACAAGCGCATGTCCGGCTTGGGTCCAAGGTAACTGTCATCGAGGGTGCCAAAGCATTCGGTAAAGACGACCCTGAGATGGCCGCGATTGTAATCGAAAACCTTAAGGCCGAGGGTATTGAGATCATCGAGGAAGCACAAGCCGACCGGATTAGCGGCAAGGGCGACCTGATTACGGTGCACACACCCAAGGGCGATTTCACAGGCTCGCATCTGCTAATGGCTGTTGGCCGCAAAGTGAACATCGAAAAGTTGGACCTAGAAAAGGGTGGCGTCGAATTCACGCGCGGTGGGATCAAGGTCGGCGACGATTTGCGGTCTGTTTCAAACCGCAAAGTCTATGCCGCTGGTGACGTCGCCGGTGGGCTGCAGTTTACGCATGTTGCGGGCTATCACGCGGGTGTTCTGATCCGGTCGTTGCTGTTCGGGCTGCCAAGCAAGCAAAAGACGTCGCACATCCCGTGGGCCACCTATACGGACCCAGAGCTGGCGCAAGTTGGCCTGACCGAGGCGCAAGCGCGCGACAAGCATGGCGATAAGCTCGAGGTCGTTCGCTTTGATATGCACCACAATGACCGCTTGATCGCGGAGCGTAAGAACAAAGGCCGCATCAAGGTCATGGTCGTCAAAGGTCGCCCTGTTGGCGCATCTATCGTTGGGCCAATGGCAGGCGAACTGATTGGCATGTGGGCGATGGCGATTGCGAATAATTTGAAGATGTCCGCCGTGGCGAATACTGTGCTACCTTACCCAACAGTAAGTGAAGTGAACAAACGCGTGGCGGGTGCCTATTTCAGCCCGCGCCTGTTTGAAAGCGATATGGTTAAGCGGGTTGTTCGGTTCGTCCAGCGCTGGCTGCCGTAAGTAAAAGGTAGACGATATTGGGTAAGTTGGGGGCACATGCATAACACACTTTCGGGTCGATTTCTGATACTGACGATGATCTTTGTGATGCTGGCAGAGGTCCTGATTTTTGTGCCCTCCGTCGCGCGGTTCCGCGAGGATTATCTGTTGGCGCGGCTCGAGCGTGCACAGATTGCGTCTCTGGCGTTAGAAGCCGACGACATGATCACGCCCGCGCTTGAGGCTGAGCTGCTGCGCAATGCCGAAGTGTATAACGTCGTCCTTCGCCGCGATGAAATTCGGCAGCTTGCGCTGTCGTCCCCTATCCCGTCACCCATCGACGCGACCTACGATATGCGCGACCTGACGGCGATGATATTGATCTCGGACGCGATGAAAACGCTTGTGGACCCGCAAGAGCGGATTGTGCGCGTCATCGGCAACCCGGTGCGTGATGGCGGGCTGCTGATCGAAGTTACGATGGATGAAATGCCCCTACGGTCCGCGATGATCGATTATGGACTGAACGTTTTGGCACTGTCGGCTGTCATCTCGATCATCACGGCGTTGTTGTTGTTCGGGGCCGTACAGTACCTGCTTGTGCGCCCGATCAAAGGCGTTGTGAGCCATATGCAAAGCTATGCCAAAGCGCCCGAAGATGCCCGCCGGATCATTACTCCTTCGGCGAGCGTCACCGAATTGCGAGATGCAGAAGTTGCGTTGCAAATGATGCAGACCGAACTGACAAGTGCGCTCAAGCAAAAGGAACGGCTCGCGCAATTGGGCGGGGCAGTCGCCAAAGTGAGCCATGACCTGCGCAACATCCTGACGTCGGCGCAACTGTTCACTGACCGGATCGAAGGGTCTGATGATCCGCTTGTAAAGCGCATGGCACCCAAGCTGGTGGGGTCAATTACACGCGCAGTGAACTTGTGCGAATCTACGCTTGCTTTTGGTCGTGTTGACGAGCCTGCGCCTGTGCTTGCCCGTGTGAACCTTGCCAGTATTGTCAGTGACGTGATTGACAGCGAACGGCTGGCTGCGGGCGATTTTGACCTGTCGTTTTCCGAAGACATTCCCGCAGGCATGACCCTGCGCGCAGATGGCGAGCAGCTGTTTCGCGCCATATTTAACCTCGTGCGCAACGCGCGGCAGGCGATTATGGCCACTCACAAAGCTGGGGAAATCAACGTCGAGGGTTATGAAGACGACAGCGCATGGTGGATAAGCGTAACCGATACGGGGCCGGGGCTGCCGCTACGGGCGCAAGAACATCTGTTTCAGCCGTTTCAGGGCGGCGTGCGCAAAGGTGGCTCCGGCCTCGGCCTTGTGATTGCAGCGGATCTGGTGCGTGGGCATGGCGGACGGCTAGAGCTGTCAAAAACCGGACCAGAAGGTACAACCTTTGTTATTCAGCTCCCCAAAGCCGATCTCGCGCTTGCTCCTGTGGTAGAATGAAGAAAGTTCGCATTTAGCCTTGCATCAATCGCGCGGCCCCGCTAAATGCAGCCTCACAGTGGATTGGTAGCTCAGTTGGATAGAGTACTTGACTACGAATCAAGGGGTCGGGGGTTCGAATCCTCCCCAGTCCACCAGAGAATTCAAGGGCTTAGTGAGAAATCGCTAAGCCCTTTTTCTTTGTTTGTCTCCTGAATATGATGTGATTGCGTTGTTTGGTATGTTCAAGCACGTGTCAGTAGGTGCCTGTGGGCCGACTCAAATGCGTGTTTCAGGTCACATAGCTGCTCGTCTGAAATACGTGTCTAGACCCGAGCGTCGCGATTGTTCCTAGACTATGAAGAGATCGTGATGAGGGCGCATCAGCCTTTACTGACCTCGCGACAAAGACTGCGGTTCACTATGACGCCGCCTCGAATGCCACTGCCGTTTTTCGGGCGACATCATCGCTCTTTGCCTTAAGGATGCTTGGCGCGTTGCAATTAAGCTGACGAGACCTGTTTGACGACCTTCCCTGCTCTGGCACCTACAGTGAGGTTGTGCGCGCAGGCCCGAGCGTCTCTCGGAAGACTGGTCTCGCTTTCAGTTCCACTGCCTCGATTGGAGTGCCGTTTTTAACCAAGTTTGCCAAAGCAATTGCAGCACGTCGCCCCATCTCTCGATGTGGTACGTGAACAGTCGTCAATGCGGGATAGGCAACCTGCGCGAGTTCGATATCGTCAAAACCGATGATGGACACGTCATCTGGCACCGGGATGTTCATTTCTCTTGCCCGTCGCAGCGCACCGACAGCCAGCACATCATTACCGCAGAAAACAGCCGTTGGGCGGACTTGTGATTGCATCAGTTTTTCAAATGCTTTGGCGCCGTCTTCAATGGCGTAGGTTGCCTCAATGAACTGCAGGGCGCTTGGGTTCAGGCCCGCATCGGTCATAGCGTTCTGAATGCCCTGATGGCGCGCCATCGCGCGATCATTCATTGCAGTTTCCGCAGAAATTAGCGCCAATTGATGATGGCCAAGCTTGATAACTTCGGTCGCCATTTCATAGATTGCGGCCATGTTGTCGAAGCCAATCGAAGGTCGCTTTGATCCGGGCGTAAATGCCCAAGTCACAAGTGCAGGGACGCCTTGCGCTTCAAGGAAGCGGTAGATTTCGGGATCGCGTTCGTGCCCGATCAACAAAAGGGCATCCGCGCCGCGCGCAACCAAAGACCTAATTTGTTCTTCTTCAATGTCTGGGCAGTAGGATGTGCTTGCGACCAACATGGTGAATCCGTGCCGCCGCAGCTCGTCCTGAAAGGCTTGTAAACCACGCGCAAAAATCGCGTTTTCCATCGTTGGAATAATGGCTCCGATGGTATTGGTCCGGCGGGCGGCCATGGCCTTGGCGCCAAAGTTCGGTGAATACCCTAAGTCATTGATTGCACGCTTTACATTCAGGCGCGTCCTTTCCGCAACCTGATCCGGAAAGTTCAGGCAGCGCGACACCGTCGCCGTCGAGACGCTGGCTGCTGCGGCCACATCATGGAGCGTTGGAGTCGGGCGTTTCACGGTCATGATGATCCTAGGTCAGGGTTTCGGTCACACTATAGATTTGGGCGACTGTTACATAGTCCAAAAAAAGAAACAGAAATGTAAAGGCTTGCATTTTGAAAATGTAACGGCTTACATCGTTCTCGAATCGGATGAGCGACTGGGAGGATACGCGACATGCCGCTAATCGGAGCGATGGTATTGCTGGTGATTTTTGCTGTGAACGTGGGCCTTGGTTCCGCGTCAAATTCAGCATTTCTGAATGATGTAGGCGAGATGCTGG
>JAGSGF010000045.1 GCA_023955335.1 Yoonia sp. | reverse complement strand
CATGCGGTCGCCGATTTTGTCGGTGATCACGTCAACGAAATCTCCAAACCGGTGCACGGTATCACGATTGGTCCAGCCGCCCTGATCGGCTAGCGTGGCGGGCAGTTCCCAGTGATACAGTGTCTGAAACGGCTTTAGCCCGCGTTCAAGAATTGCGTCGGTCAGCCGGTCGTAGAAGTCCAAGCCTTCGGGGTTGGGTGTTTTGCCGTCGGGCATGACCCGCGCCCAGCTGGTGGAAAAGCGGTAGGCGTCCATGCCTGCGTCTTTGAGCAGGTCTAAGTCTTCGCCAAAGCGGTGGTAATGGTCGCAGGCCACGGCGCCATCTTCGGCGCGGATCACGTTGCCGGGGGTGGCTGCGAACGTGTCCCAATGGGTCAGGCCCGCACCACCGAATTTGTGCCCTTCGATTTGGTAGGCCGCAGTGGCTGCCCCAAAAAGAAAGCCATCGGGGAAATCCGAACGTTTGAATTGCATGAGTTGTCCTTAGAGGTTGGGCGCAGGCCCAGTTGATTGACCAACCATCAGTTCGGCTTCAAGCAGCTCGTTTTGCGGTTGCGGAAATGGGTTGGCGATATCAGCAAGCAGCATCTCGGCCAAACGGCGCCCTGCATCACGCACAGATGACCGCGTTGCCGTAAAAATGGGAACGTCGCCACCATTGCGAAAATACGATAGCGCGTCGTCATGGGTGATAACTGAGACATCCCGCCCCATCGTCAGCCCACATTCTTCGATCGCGCGGCGAACACCCAGCGCAAGGATCAGCGAAGAGACCATGACGGCTGTGGGCGGATTATCAAGCGCAAGCATTTCGCGGGTCGACTGATACCCGAAGTCCTCGGTCATTTCGCCAGACCACATAAGGCTTGGGTCGGCAGCGATGCCATTGGCGGTCAGCGTGTCCATGTACCCATTCCGGCGCCGGTGCGCGAAATCCATGACTTCGAGCCCGTTGATCAGCCCGATGCGTCGATGCCCAAGGTCAATCAGCAAATCTGCAGCACGGTTGAAGGCCCGTCTGTTGTTCACGTCGACCCATGAATAGGGGGCCGTCACGCCAGAGGCCCGGCCATGCACGACGAATGGCAGGCCGATTTCGTTTAAAAGTGCGATGCGAGGATCATGCATGCGGGGGGCGTGGACCACAACGCCGTCAACGGAACGTCTGGCCTTGAGTCCACGGTAGATGTCATCTTCGTTTTGATCATCGACGATCGATAACGTCATTTCATAGCCATTGCGCGAATAGGTTTCCCCTGCGCCAGCGATGAAATCCCCAAAGATCGGGTTCATCGTTTCGTGCTTGGTGGACACGGGGATAACGTGCCCAATCGCCAGTGCTTTGCCTGTCGCCAACCCTTTGGCGCGGGTGCTGGGCCGGTATTGGTGTCTATCTGCCGCAAGCTGAACGCGGTTGCGCGTGGCCTCTGACACTTCGGGGAATCCATTGAGCGCACGGCTGACCGTGGTTTGGCTAAGGCCAAGTTCCAAAGAGAGCTGTTTGAGGTTCATGCCAAAGGTATCCAAAGCGCTTTTGTAAGGCGCCATTGTTTCATTGTCAAAGTGGCGTAGACGATTTCGTACATGTTTTACCTCTGGTTTTCAAGTAATTCTTGGATTTCAATTGACGTTGACATACCACAAGATTTCGCCGATGTTCCGTATAGCTTCAAAGCGCTTTGGGCGCGAATCCACTGCGCTGTTGAGCAACGAATATGCGGGCACTGCGTCCGCACAAGGGAGGAAGACACTTGAAATCTACACTTTTAATGAGCGCTGCAGTTATGGCATTGGGTACAACCGCATTTGCTGAAGGCCACGGCCCACTGACAGTATTTGGTACATGGCTTGGTCCAGACCAAGAAGCGGTTGAAGCCGTTTTGGACGGATTTACTGCGGCCACAGGCCACGAAGTAAGCTATGTTGGGTCCGACAGCTTTGAGCAGCAGATCCGCATTGACGCTGAAGCTGGCTCTGCCCCGAACATCGCCGTATTCCCGCAGCCCGGTTTGGCGGCTGACTTTGCATCTGGCGGATTCTTGACGCCGTTAGCTGACGGCACATCCGACTGGATCCGTGACAACTATGCGGCTGGTCAGTCTTGGGTTGATCTGGGCACATATGCTGGCAAAGACGGCACCGACAGCTTGTACGGCTTCTTCTTTAAGGCCGACGTAAAGTCGCTTGTTTGGTATGTCCCTGAGAACTTTGAAGATTCTGGCTACGATATTCCAGAGTCGATGGAAGAGCTGAAAGCTTTGACAGACCAGATCGTTGCGGACGGCGGCACACCTTGGTGTATCGGTCTGGGATCGGGCGCAGCCACAGGTTGGCCTGCGACTGACTGGGTTGAAGACATGATGCTGCGTACGCAAGCACCAGACGTCTATGACCGTTGGGTATCCAATGACCTGCCATTCAACGATCCTGCGGTTGTTGCAGCGATCGAAGAGTTCGGCGCATTTGCACGTAATGATGCATATGTCGCGGGCGGTGCCGGTGCTGTTGCGACAACAGACTTCCGCGACAGCCCAAAGGGTCTGTTTAGCTCTCCTGCGCAGTGCTACATGCACAAGCAGGCGTCGTTTATTCCTGCGTTCTTCCCTGAAGGTACAGTTGTTGGCGAAGACGCTGATTTCTTCTACTTCCCAGCTTACGCAGGCAAGGACCTTGGTTCCCCTGTTTTGGGTGCGGGTACGGTCTGGACAATCACGAACGACAGCGAAGCAGCGCATGATCTGATCACATATATTCAGACAGCCGAAGCGAATGAAATCTGGATGGCCAAAGGTGGCTTCCTGACACCACACAAAGGTGTTGATACGTCCAAGTTCGTTGACGCAGCAACAAAGAAGATGAACGATGTTCTTCTTGCGGCAACGACATTCCGCTTTGACGGGTCAGACCTGATGCCCGGTGGTGTTGGTGCTGGGTCTTTCTGGACAGGCATGGTTGACTATACTGGTGGCAAAGATGCCGCTGAAGTTGCACAGGCCATCCAAGATTCTTGGGATGCATTGAAGTAATTTCGGTTACTTAAGTCTTCGGGCTGTCCGGCAAGATCGGGCAGCCCTGTCCAATTAGATTTCTTCGGGGGGGAGGAACATCATGCATCCTGCACTACAGGGCATTGCCACAATATTTTTAGGCGTAGGCGGCTGTCTGGCTTATTTCTATTTCTCCAACCAGTTTATCGACAAGGTGCTGTTCCCCGCAAAGGGTGTGAACGCCGGTCGTAATATCAACCGCGCCAATATTGTGCGTCCTTGGCTGTTTCTTGCACCCGCGCTTTTTGCGCTGTCGTTATACCTCGCGTATCCCGTTTTCGCGACGCTGTGGTATTCGCTGACTGACCGCGACAAGGGCGATGCCTTTGTTGGTTTGGCCAACTATTATCAGATGATGGACGACCCTAAATTTTGGGAAGCCCTAAAGAACAACATGCTATGGCTGATTATTGTGCCTGCCGCGTCGACTGCGTTTGGCTTGCTTGCCGCTCAACTGACTGACCGGATCGGCTGGGGCAGTATTGCCAAATCCATGATCTTTATGCCGATGGCGATCTCGTTTGTTGGTGCCGCCGTTATCTTTAAGCTGATCTACGACACCCGCCCAGCGGATGCCAACCAGATTGGTGTGCTCAATGCGGTGTGGATGCAGTTTAATGGCGGCGTTGGGTCGTTCATTCTGCTGCGTGCATTGCCGGCCGTGTTCCTTGCGTTTCTGACCGTTGGCTCACTGTGGTTAGCCACGACGATGATCAAGGGGGTTTCATCGTTTACGGCGGTTTTGCGCAGCTTGTTTGGTGTCGTGCTGGTCGCTGTGGCTGTGGCCAGCATCGGGTCGGTCTATGGGGTGTTCACAGCGACGCTGCCTTACGGCAAGCCGCAGACATGGCTGACGATGCCGTTTTGGAATTCGATCTTGCTCATGATCGTATTGATCTGGATCCAGACCGGCTTTGCCATGGTGATCTTATCTGCTGCATTGCGCGGCATCCCCGAGGAAACCGTCGAGGCCGCAATCGTCGATGGGGCCAATCCGTTTCAGGTGTTTTTCAAGATCAAGATGCCCCAGATTGCAGGCACGATTGTTGTCGTCTGGACCACGATCACGCTGACCGTGTTAAAGGTGTTCGATATCGTGTTCGCTATGACCAACGGCCAGTGGGAAACCCAAGTTTTGGCCAACTATATGTTTGATAAGCTATTTCGCGGCAATGACTGGGGGGTCGGCTCTGCAGCTGCGATCGTCATCATGCTGCTCGTCACGCCAATTCTGGTGTGGAACGTCTATAACGTCCGCAAGGAGATGCGCTGATGAGTAACATTGCAGGAAGCAAATCATCCCTTCAGTGGGTGGTGCATATTTCAGTCGCACTGCTGGTCATGCTGTGGTTGTTCCCAACCTTGGGCTTGTTCGTGTCGTCATTCCGTACGGCCGATCAGATCAGCACCGGGGGCTGGTGGACATCGCTTTTCCCCGCAGAACAGAACCTCACACTCCGGTCCGCCGATCCTGACGACGCGGGCGCGCAGATGTTGATTGATGGCGTCTATGTCGTTGAGGGCAATCTGTTCAGCGACGGTGTTGATGCCACGATCAGCGTTTGGGGCACCTCAAGTCGCGCGATTGATACCTATGTCCCCGGTGATACCGCCGAGATGAATGACGGTGAGACGATCACTGTGCAGGTCAACGGTGACTATGTGTGGACTGGCACGCAGGAGATGTCTGGCAGGGGCCAACGTGTGTTTGCCACATCGACCACCCCTCCGGAGTTTACGTTCAAGAACTATAAAACCGTGCTGTTTGGCGGCAATGCCACCGATGGAATGACCAAAGCGTTTTTTAACACGCTTACGGTGACGATCCCCGCGACGATCATCCCGATCGTGATTGCAGCGTTTGCTGCATATGCGCTGGCGTGGATGGACTTTCCGGGGCGTGCGTTGTTGGTGGCATTCGTTGTGGCGCTGCTTGTGGTGCCGCTTCAATTGGCGCTGATCCCGCTGTTACGACTGCATTTGGGCATTGGTATCGGCAAAGGCTATCTGGGGGTATGGCTTGCGCATACCGGATTTGGGATGCCGCTCGCGATCTATTTGCTCCGCAACTACATGGTCGGACTGCCGCGCGATATTATTGAGAACGCCAAGGTCGATGGCGCAACGGATTTTCAGATTTTCACCAAGATTATTCTGCCGTTGTCGTTCCCTGCATTGGCGTCATTCGCGATCTTCCAGTTCTTGTGGACGTGGAATGATTTGCTGGTTGCCAAGGTGTTCTTGATTGATGCGACCGGGCAAACGACCGTGATGACCAACCAGATTGTCGAATTGCTTGGCACCCGTGGCGGCAATTGGGAAATTCTATCAACAGCGGCCTTTGTTTCGATATCCGTTCCGTTGGTGGTGTTCTTTTCGATGCAAAAATATCTCGTGCGCGGCCTGTTGGCCGGCTCTGTGAAATAAGGAATTTGACGATGAACGTGGCAGTGAAAGCCCCACATGCGATGGGCGCTGTGGACAATGATTGGTGGCGTGGTGCGGTGATCTATCAGATCTATCCGCGCAGTTTCCAAGACAGCAATGGTGACGGTGTTGGCGACCTGGCTGGTATCGTGCAGCGCTTGCCGTATATTGCGACGCTTGGTGTTGATGCGATCTGGATTTCACCGTTCTTCACGTCGCCGATGAAGGACTTTGGCTACGATGTGTCCGATTACTGCGATGTTGATCCGATGTTTGGCACTTTGGCCGATTTTGATGCTGTGGTCGAGACAGCGCATAGGTTGGGCATCCGCGTGATGATCGATCTGGTGTTGTCACACACATCCGACGCGCACCCGTGGTTTGTGGAAAGCCGTGCCAACTGCGATAACCCTCGCCATGATTGGTATGTCTGGTCGGATCCCAAGCCGGATGGCACCCCGCCTAACAACTGGCTGTCGATCTTTGGTGGGTCAGCTTGGCAGTGGGATACCCGCCGCGAGCAGTATTATTTGCACAACTTTCTTGTGTCCCAGCCGGACCTGAATTTCCATAACATGGATGTGCAGGGTGCGCTGTTGGATGTGGCCACGTTCTGGTTAAACCGCGGGGTCGACGGGTTCCGTTTGGATACGATCAATTTCTATACCCATGATGCTGAACTGCGCGATAACCCTGCGCTGCCGCCCGAACGCCGAAACGCCGATACGGCCCCAGCGGTGAACCCGTATAATCACCAAGAGCATATTTATTCCAAGAACCGACCGGAAAATTTGGATTTCCTGCGCAAGCTGCGCGCTGTGATGGAACCGTTTGGTGCGGCTGCCGTAGGCGAGGTGGGTGATGCTCAGCGTGGCCTTGAGATTATGGGCGAGTATACCGCTGGCGATGATCTGATGCAGATGTGTTATGCGTTTGAATTCCTGTCGCCAGAGCAGCCGACAGCCGACCGCATTGTCGAGGTTATGGGCCGTGTTGACGCCGTTGCTGCAGATGGCTGGGCCTGCTGGGCATTCTCGAACCACGATGTCAAACGTCATGCCAGTCGGTGGAATTTACCGCCTGCAGCACAGCGCATGTTTGCCACCCTGCTGATGTGTTTGCGCGGGTCGGTGTGCTTGTATCAGGGCGAAGAGCTTGGACTGCCAGAAGCCGATGTTGCCTTTGAAGACCTGCAAGACCCCTACGGCATCGAGTTTTGGCCAGAGTTTAAGGGCCGCGATGGTTGCCGCACGCCAATGGTGTGGGAGCCGTCCAATCAGAATGGCGCCTTTACGACGGGGCGTCCTTGGTTGCCTGTGGCGTCCGAGCATTTGGCCCTGTCCGTCGCCGCGCAAGAAGATGATCCAGGTGCTTTGTTGCATCACTATCGCCGTGCTGTTGCGTTCCGTCAGGCCCATCCTGCGTTGTCGGTTGGATCACATGACAAGGTGTCTGCGACCGGAGATGTGGTTCATTTTACCCGCGCACATGATGGGGTACAGATTTTCTGTGCATTTAATATCAGCGATTCACCGTCTGACTTGGATTTACCTGCTGGGGTCTGGACCCCAATCGGTGATGATCTGGGTGCGGCACATGTTTCGGCGGATGGGCGTATGCATTTAGGGCCATGGCAGGTGTGTTTGTTCACCAAGCCGGCCAATATAGTTTAGGGGGAGGATGCGACAATGGCTGATCTAAAACTGACAGATGTTGGAAAGACCTACGGCGGATCTGTCGAGGTTCTGAAAGACATTAATCTCGATATTAAACAGGGCGAGTTGATCGTCTTTGTTGGCCCATCGGGCTGTGGTAAATCTACGTTGCTGCGCATGATTGCTGGTCTGGAAAAGATCACTGGTGGTGAGCTGCAGATTGACGGGCAGGTCGTTAATGACGTCCCGCCAGCGCAGCGCGGCATCGCGATGGTATTCCAATCCTACGCGCTTTACCCGCATATGACGGTACGCGATAACATGTCGTTTGCGCTAAAGCTGGCTAAGAAAACGCCAGCCGAGATCGACGTCGCGGTGAGCAATGCTGCCAAGATTTTGCAGCTGGATGACTACCTCGACCGTCTGCCCAAGGCATTGTCTGGTGGTCAACGCCAGCGCGTTGCGATCGGTCGGTCGATTGTCCGCGATCCAAAGGTGTATTTGTTCGACGAGCCGCTGTCGAATTTGGATGCGGCCTTGCGTGTCGCCACGCGGATCGAGATTGCGCAGCTCAAGGAATCCATGCCCGAGAGCACGATGATCTATGTGACCCACGATCAGGTTGAAGCCATGACGCTTGCGACCCGTATTGTGGTGCTCGCCAATAAGGGGATCGCCCAAGTCGGCACGCCGCTTGAATTGTATGAACGCCCAGAAAACGAGTTTGTCGCGCAGTTTATCGGCTCGCCTGCGATGAACCTGTTGGCGGGCACGATCACCGGAACCGGTGCGATCACAACTGTGAAATTAGACGGCGGTGGGTCCGCAAAGGCAGCCGTGCCAACACAGGCTGCTGATCAGGGCTTACAGGTCAATATCGGCGTCCGCCCGGAGGATTTGATCGAGACGACAGGCAAGGATTTCGTATTCGAAGGCACTGTGAAGTTCACCGAAGCCTTGGGCGAAGTCACGTTGCTGTATTTCGACAAGGTTGGCGACAACGACAGCGTTATTGGCAAGCTGCCCGGAATTCATATGGACCTGCGCAGTACCTCGGTGCGCATGAAGGCCGATCCATCAAAGGTGCAGATTTTCCATGACGGGCAATCGCTGCATTATCGCTAGGCGCTGATTAAAGACATAAAAAGGGGACCAGCAGCGATGCCGGTCCCTTTTTTGTTCCGCGTTTGTTACTTGCGTGTGCGGCGCCCTGTGCGGGCGCGGCCTTCGCCTGCTTTGACGGGAGGGCGGTTAAAGCCGATCCAATCGCCGCCGCCCGCATCGTTGTTGGTCAGGAAGTTGGCGGCGCGGATCGCCTCCATTTCCTTGCCGGCGCGTGGCAGGGTCGATCCCATGCCAAACATTTGCACAATCGCCTCGTCATCCATGCCCGGGGGAATGATGATGCCAGCGGCTTCAATCTCGGCCCGCTTTTCAGCCAGTTTCTTTGGGCCGACGGGCAGGGCGACTGGGTTCATGATCGCAGACGTCATACCCGCAGCCATCGCCATTGGCAGGAACGCGTTGTTGATGCCGTGACGGTTTGGCAGGCCAAAGGAAATGTTCGACGCGCCGCACGTCGTGTTCACGCCAAGTTCTTCGCGCAGGCGGCGCACAAGTGCAAAAACCTGCAGGCCAGCAGTGCCCATCGCGCCGATTGGCATGACCAGTGGATCAACCACAATGTCGTGGGCGGGGATACCGAAATCAGCAGCCCGTTCAACGATCTTCTTTGCAACCGCGAACCGGACATCAGGGTCTTCGGAAATGCCCGTGTCATCATTTGAGATGGCCACAACGGGCACATTGTATTTTTTGACCAACGGCAGAACCAACTCCATGCGGTCTTCTTCACCCGTGACCGAATTCAGCAGCGGGCGGCCTTCGGCCGCAGCAAGGCCGTTTTCAAGCGCACCGGGAACAGAGCTGTCGATGCACAACGGACAATCGGTGACGGCCTGAACATGGCGGATCAATTCCATCATCAGCGCGGGCTCAACAAAGTTGTTGTCGGCATAACGTGGATCTTCGGCCATTTTGTTCGAGAACACAGCACCAGAGTTGATGTCGAGGATGTTCGCGCCAGCCGCAACTTGCGCAAGCGCATCTGCTTCAACGCGGGAAAAATCGCCGCGCTCAAGTTCTTCGTTCAAAATTTTGCGGCCTGTCGGGTTGATCCGTTCGCCGATGACGGCAAATGGCTGATCAAAGCCGATGATCGTTGTGCGTGTTTTGGATTCGACGATCGTGCGTGTCATTTGCAGTCCCTTATGATTTATTTGCAGGAACGGCAGAAGCGCCGCCGTGAGTGATGGCCCAATTTGCATTCGTTTTGATCCCGCCCAACGGGAAGAAATGCACATTGGTAATGTTAAAGTCGGGGTTCGCTGCCTTGTGTGCCGCAAGCTGCGTCAAAACCTCTGTCGGCTCGTAGGGCAGCAGCAGTTTGGTCACATCCATCGCCCGCTTTTGCAGAACTTTCAGGGATGCGCCGACGCCGCAGGCGATCGCGAACTTGATCAGCGTTTGCAGCTTGGCTGGCCCCGCGATGCCGATATGCACGGGGATCGTGATGCCTGCCGCGCGGATATTGTTGGCCCAGTCGATGATCGGGCCTGCTTCAAAGGCGAACTGCGTGGCAATCGCCATCTCGGCGTCGGATGTGTCTGAAAACGCTTGTTTCCAACGCAATGCGCTGTCGACGTTTGTCATCGATCCGTCAGCGTCGATGTCCTTATTGCCTTCGGGGTGCCCTGCGACGTGCAGGTGCTTGAAGCCTGCTTCGCCGAACAGGCCGCTTTCCAGCAATTGCATGGAACTTTCATAATCGCCATGCGGCTTGGCCACGCCACCTGCAAGCAGCAGCGCCTGATCAACGCCTGCTTCACCTTGATAGCGGGCGATCCAATCAGCCAGTGTTGCCTTGTCCTTGATAATGCGCGCAGGGAAATGCGGCATGACTTTGTAGCCGTCAGCCGCGATGCGCTTGGCCGTCGCGACCATGTCCTCGATCGGGGTGCCTTCGATGTGGGCCACGTAAACGCGGGTGCCAGCAGGCAGAAGATCGCGGAAGTTTTCGACCTTCTCAGCGGTGCGCGGCATCACTTCGATGGAATAATCCTGCAGCAAGGCTTCGACGTTTGGGTCGACCTGTACGGGGACATCTTTTTTCTTGAGAAATGGGAGCAAGGACATAGGCGTCGCTTTCATCTATGCGGTGGGGGTGTCCCAGCCGTCGTTTGCAATCAGGGTTTTGATCTTTTCCAGATCGTATTCCGCATCGACGCGGGCCACTTCGGCTGCGGCCACATCGGCGTCAGGTCCGTCAACAGGGTAGGGCGGTGCCTTGCGGAACCCTTCGAGGTAGGCATCAGACTCAGCAGCACCTGATTTCATCGCCGCGCGGTCGATTGCTTGTTCAAAGCGTTCGGGCAGGGGCAGCTTTGTGCCGCGCCGACCTTTGCCAACTATGACCTGTGCTGGCATGTCGCGCCAGTAAACGATTGTGACATCAGCCATATCTGATTCCTCCCCAAAACCGGTTGTTGCGTCATTACTACGATAGGATTTCGCCTAGTGATGTCGAATTTCGACATGGTGGACGCATCCAGCGACTGTGTTGGTATGAACCGAGGGGCGGATGGGGGCCAGACCACGCCATCCCCATTCTTTTCATCATCTCCCTGAGGTCTGTTCAGATTGGCCTCACGCTGCGCTTGCGCGGCATCCCTTTGCAGAATCCTCACGCTGCGCTTGCGCGGCATCCCTTTGCAGAATAGCGTAGGGGTAACTAGAAAATGGAGTGCGTACACATGACGCCCAAGCGTCCTAACGGTGCGGGCGTGTTCCCAAAAGCGGTTGAGACACCCGCGCCAAACCAACCCGATCCGGCGGGGCTTTATGCTGCGCTTGATCTGGGTACAAACAGCTGCCGGATGTTGATTGCCCAACCCAAGGGCAGCCAGTTTCACGTGGTTGATAGCTTTTCGAAGTCGGTCCAGCTTGGGCACGGCCTTGAAAATACTGGTAAATTGTCGCGTGCGTCGATGAACCGGACGATCAATGCGATCCGCATTTGCCGCCAAAAACTGGACCGGCATGGCGTGAAAAACATGCGTCTTGTGGCGACAGAAGCCTGTCGTCGTGCCCGCAATGGTCAAAACTTTGTGGCTCAAGTCCGCCGTGAAACCGGTTTGACGCTCGAGATTATCCAGCCAGAGGAAGAAGCGCGGCTCGCCGTGATTTCCTGTGCGCCGTTGGTAAGCACCAAAACCGATCAGTTGCTCGTCGTTGATATTGGCGGTGGATCGACCGAATTGGTGTGGATTGACCTGACCAATGTGCCGCAACGTGAACGTCCGCGTGCGATTATGCGGCTCCATGCAGGATTTAAATCCGATCCCGGTCCGTTTGCTGCGGCCAAGGTCGTGGATTGGATTTCTGTGCCGCTTGGCGTGGCTACGCTGCGCGATCAGTTTGCTGATGTCGAGGATGACGCTGCTCGGTTTGCCCTGATGTCGTGGTTCTTTGAGGAAAACCTTGAAGATTTTTCGCCCTATGCCGCCGCCCAAGCCCGCGAAGGGTTTCAGATTGTCGGCACCAGCGGGACGGTGACAACTGTCGCCGCGAGCCATTTGGCGCTGAAACGCTATGACCGTACCAAGGTGGACGGGCTGCGTATGACGACGGATCAGATCAATGCTGTGATCCGCAATTACTTGACGCTTGGCCCGACAGGGCGCCGTGCCGATCCACGTATTGGCAAAGACCGGCAGGCTTTGATCATGTCAGGCGCTGCGATTTTGCAGGCCTTGATGCGGCTTTGGCCCACCGATCGGTTATCGGTTGCAGACCGCGGGCTGCGCGAGGGGCTGCTTTATGCGCAAATGTCTGCGGACGGCGTGCTTGAAGATGCGCCTTATTAGGACTAGGTGAGCCAGTATGGCAAAGAAACCAACCAAGAATTCATCGGGCCGTGGCCTGCGCGATCTGACCGTGAAGGTCAAAACTGCGCGTGGCCGGACCAATTCGTCGACGCTTTGGCTGCAACGCCAGTTGAACGACCCTTATGTGACCCGCGCGAAGGCCGAGGGCATGCGCGGTCGCGCGGCCTATAAGATCATGGAATTGGACGATAAATTTCGGTTCCTGATCCCAGGTGCTCGGGTGGTTGACCTTGGCTGCGCACCGGGTGGCTGGATGCAGGTGGCTGTACCGCGGATCAACGCGCTTGGTGAAAATAAGCGTAAAGATGTCGGCATGATCTTGGGGGTCGATCTGCAAGAAATGGAAGCGATTCCGGGTGCGACGATGTATCAGCTCGATTTTATGGCTGATGATGCGGATTTGCAGACCAAGGAATGGCTTGGCGGCGAGGCGGATGTTGTGATGTCCGATATGGCCGCGTCCAGTTGCGGCCATAAGCAGACGGACCACCTGCGTGTCATGGCGCTGTGCGAGGCTGCTGCTTATTTCGCCTTTGATGTGCTCAGCGAAGGCGGCACGTTTGTGGCCAAGGTTTTGGCTGGTGGCGCTGAAGCCGAATTGAACAGGATGCTTAAGGTGAATTTTAAAAAGGTATCCTACGTCAAACCGCCGTCATCCCGGTCGGATAGTTCCGAAAAATTCATTGTGGCGACTGGATATAAGGGCCGTTCTTCAGACGAGGTCTAGGCCCCGTTTGCCAGTCCAAGCGGGCGGTTACGACCCGCTCTGACGGGACTTCATCGGTCAAAAAGTCATCCACTTTGGCAAAGGACCCAGATTGCCAGCGCGGGCCGCTGCGAGAATGTTGCGTTAGTGATCGGTTGTGACGTCGTATCACGTGTCAATCTAAAGTTTAGTCTTTTAATCATGGTTAATTGCTGTTTGGTCTTTGTGTAGGCGAATGAACTGGCAGTTTTTCTTGCGACTTTGCTGTGTCAGGATAATTGTTAGATAACACGTTAAAAGGCTTAGGCGGATGGCTATGGATTTTGATCTTTTTATCATTGGTGGTGGGATCAAACTTGTTGGTATCGCGCGGGATGCGCAAGGCCGCGGATTGCAGGTTGGGCTGGCTGAAATGTCAGATCTTGGGGCGGCCACGTCATCTGCATCAACCAAGCTGTTTCATGGCGGTTTACGGTATCTGGAATTCTTTGAATTCGGCCTTGTTCGTAAGGCGCTGGTTGAACGCGAGGTTTTGCTAAAAGCGATGCCGCACATCAGCTGGCCGATGCGATTTGTTCTGCCATATCATAAAGATATGCGGTTTGAAGGCGATACGCCCACATCGAAATTACTGACGTTTTTCATGCCGTGGTTGAAAGAGAGACGCCCGGCGTGGCTCGTCCGGTTTGGTCTGTTCTTATATGATACGCTTGGTGGGCGCCAGATATTGGCCGGAACGCGGACCGTGGATTTGACGACAGATCCTGTTGGTGCACCGCTCAAGGGTAAGTTCACACGTGCCTATGAATATTCGGATTGTTGGGTCGAGGATTCGCGTCTGGTTGTGTTGAATGCCCGTGATGCGGCCGACCGTGGTGCGCAGATTATGACCCGCACAAAGGTGGTCGATGCTCGCCGTGTCGAAAATATTTGGGAGATAACGCTAGAAGGCCCCGATGGCCCCAAGACGGTGACCGCTGCTAGTTTGGTAAACGCCGGTGGTCCGTGGGTTGAAGACATCGTTCGCGGCAAGCTGCATGTGAATGCAACAGAAGGTGTCCGCCTTGTGCGTGGGTCGCATATCGTTACGAAACGGTTGTTTAATCACGACAAAGCGTATTTTTTTCAGGGCGAAGATGGACGGATTATTTTCGCAATTCCCTACGAGACGGACTTTACCCTTATTGGCACGACTGACGCGGAACATACTGATGTAAATGTGAAACCTGTCGCGACGGACGCCGAGCAGGATTATCTGGTGGCCTTTATAAATCAGTATTTTGAGGCGCCTATCACCCGTGCGGATATCGTTTGGACATATTCTGGTGTCCGCCCGCTTTATGACGATGGCGCCAAGTCTGCGACGGCTGCGACCCGCGACTATGTTTTGACGTTAAACGATGATGGTGCCCCGTTGCTCAACATCTTTGGTGGCAAGATCACGACGTTCCGGAAATTGGCAGAGAACGCGTTGAAAAAGCTCGGGCATGACGATGCGTGGACGGCTGGTGTCCCACTTCCGGGGGGTGATTTTGCCGTCGCGGATGTTGATAAATTACACCGAGACTTAATGGCCGCCTATCCCTTTGTTGCTGAAAGCTGGGCGCGGCGCTTGATCCGTGCCTATGGAACAAATGCCGCCGTGATGTTGGGGGATGCCAAGGCGCAAGCTGATCTGGGCGTTTGTTTTGGTGCTACGCTTACGGCCCGAGAGCTGGACTGGCTTCGGGATCAAGAGTTCGCGCAGACCGCAGAAGACGTTGTTTGGCGCCGCTCCAAGTTGGGTCTACGTTTGACGTCTGATCAGATTGCCGCGATTGATGGTTATCTGCGGGCCGCATAAGATGCCTGAAAACGGGGGGAACCGATGACATATATTCTGGCAATTGACCAAGGCACGACATCAAGCCGCGCGATTATCTTTGATAGCGCGATGCACGTGACTGCATCTGCCCAAGAGGAATTCACCCAACATTTCCCCAAATCGGGTTGGGTCGAACACGAGGTGTCCGATATTTGGGCTTCAACGGCGTCGACCTGTCGTGGTGCGATCGAAAAGGCCGGTATTACTGTAAAAGACATCGCCGCGATTGGCATCACCAATCAACGCGAGACAACATTGGTTTGGGACCGCCAAACCGGTGTCCCCATTCACAATGCAATTGTTTGGCAAGACCGCCGAACATCAGACATGTGTGCCGCATTAAAAGCCGACGGCTTTGAGCCGGAAGTCACTGAAAAGACGGGACTTTTGCTCGATCCGTATTTTTCGGGGACCAAGCTGAAATGGCTGCTCGATAACGTCGACGGTGCCCGTTCAAAGGCCAAGGCTGGCAAGTTGATGTTTGGCACCGTCGATAGCTATTTAATCTGGAAACTGACAGGTGGCGCATCGCATGTCACCGACGCTACGAATGCGGCCCGCACGATGTTGTATAATATCCGTGAAGGGCAGTGGGACGCCGAAATTTGCGCCCGCTTTGATATTCCGATGTCGATGCTGCCCGAAGTCCGCGATTGTGCGTCTGATTTTGGCACAACGCGCCCTGATCTATTCGGTGCGCCGCTGCCTATTTTGGGTGTCGCAGGCGACCAGCAGGCGGCAACAATTGGGCAGGCCTGTTTTTCGCCGGGCATGTTAAAATCAACTTACGGCACTGGCTGTTTTGCCTTACTGAACACAGGCGATACGCTGGTCCGGTCGCAAAGTCGTTTGTTGGGCACGATTGCGTATCAATTTGATGGCAAGCCAACCTATGCGCTGGAAGGGTCGATCTTTATTGCGGGCGCTGTGGTGCAATGGCTGCGTGATGGGCTCAAGATGATCCGCGAGGCATCTGAAACCCAACCGTTGGCCGAACAGGCCGATTTAGGCCAAGAGCTTTATATGGTGCCCGCGTTTACTGGACTTGGTGCGCCCTATTGGGATGCAGATGCGCGCGGGGCGATTTATGGTCTCACGCGCAATTCCGGCCCTGCCGAATTTGCCCGTGCGGCATTGGAAAGCGTGGGCTTTCAAACGCGCGATTTGCTGGAAGCGATGAAATCCGATTGGCATGATGCCGAAGATAAGGGGGTATTGCGGGTGGACGGTGGCATGTCAGCATCCGATTGGTCGATGCAGTTTCTGTCTGACATTATTGGCGCGCCGGTGGACCGGCCCAAAGTTTTGGAAACGACCGCTCTTGGGGCCGCTTGGCTGGCAGGGATGCGGGCAGGGGTTTTCCCTGATCAGGCGGGCTTTGCCGCGCAGTGGGCGCTGGATCGCAGGTTTGAACCAAAGATGGATGAGGCCACGCGCGACCGCCGCTATGCGGGTTGGAAAGACGCGGTTAAGCGGACCCTGACATAGCTTGCGCGTAGGCTGCAAATTCAAGAGGTTTGGCGGCGCGCAGATGTGCCTCGACCTCTGGCGCGATCACAGCAGGGATCGTCGGGGACACATTAAGCTGTTTGAGCGTGATTGTCGTATCCAGCCGTTGTTCCAGGAACGCAATCAAAGCAGGCTGATGCTCGTAGGCAAATAGATGGGTCGTTTCCCGCTTTCCCTGTTGATCAAACACAAAAGCTGATTGCGACCCAACATTGGCAAAGGGGGCCGGATCGTCTTTGCAATACTCGAGTACAAATTCGTTGAATTTGACGTTGCGCGTGCTGTTTTCATTGCCAACAAGAGAGTGGCGGTTCCGGTAACGGTACCAGCTCGATAACCATTCAACGGGGTGCCGAATGACTGCGATTGTCTCAGGATTCTTGCCGCCAGCCTTTTCAAACATGGGCTGTAAGAATCGTCGGTAGCGGTAAAGTGGCGCATGTTTGATCTGCGGCGGGTCGCGCAGCACCATCGCGGCACGCGGCGCTAACGCGCCTTCAATAGCCGTTGTTCCAGTTTTGGGAACGGCGAGGAAAACAAGGTTTTCCTTCCAGAAAACAAGCATTTGGCAGGCTCCGTTGATGTTCTTTCAGGGTATAACTAACCGATAAACATTTTATTAACCACTCTTGACCGATGGTGATTAACGAAGAATTTGGTTGCAATGTTCTGTGTTTGGTCTCATTGGTTAATGGGAACATAAGCGGAACAAAGCAGTAATTGTCGCGCCCCGTGGTGTGTGGAATAAGGACATAAATAATGGCAACGGCAGAGCTCTTGAAAATGACTGACAAAAAGACAGCAGACAAAGAAAAAGCGCTTGAAAGCGCATTGGCGCAGATCGAGCGTCAATTTGGCAAGGGCTCCATTATGAAGCTCGGTGGTAAAAACCAGATGCCAGCTATCGAGGCGACGTCGACTGGCTCGATTGGTCTGGATATCGCGCTTGGGATTGGTGGCTTGCCCAAAGGTCGTGTGATCGAAATTTACGGACCTGAATCGTCCGGCAAGACGACCCTGACGCTGCACGTCATTGCTGAAGAGCAGAAAAAAGGTGGCGTTTGTGCCTTCGTTGATGCCGAGCATGCGCTAGACCCGACATATGCGAAAAAGCTGGGTGTGAACCTAGATGAATTGTTGATTTCGCAGCCAGACACTGGCGAGCAGGGGCTTGAGATCGTTGATACGTTGGTGCGGTCTGGTGCTGTATCGTTGGTTGTGGTCGATTCCGTGGCCGCATTGACGCCAAAGTCCGAGCTTGAAGGCGATATGGGCGACTATTCAGTTGGTGTTCATGCGCGTCTAATGTCACAAGCGATGCGCAAATTGACCGGATCTATTAACCGTTCTGGTTGTATGGTGATTTTCATCAACCAAATCCGGATGAAGATCGGCGTCATGTTTGGATCGCCTGAAACAACAACTGGCGGCAATGCGTTGAAGTTTTATGCATCCGTGCGGTTGGATATTCGCCGTATTGGCTCGCTCAAGGACCGTGATGAGGTCGTCGGTAACGCGACCCGTGTGAAGGTTGTGAAGAACAAAGTCGCGCCGCCGTTCAAGCAGGTTGAATTCGACATCATGTATGGGGAAGGTATTTCCAAGAACGGCGAGCTTTTGGACATGGGTGTCAAAGGTGGGATCGTTGAGAAATCAGGGTCTTGGTACAGCTATGGTGACGAACGTATTGGCCAAGGCCGTGAAAACTCTAAGACGTTTTTGAAAGAAAATCCTGCAGTTGCGGCTGAGATCGAAGATAAAATCCGCGCGTCGCACGGGTTGGACTTTGACAACACGCTGGACAAAGACGACGCGAGCATGCTGGAGGATTAATCCACAGCACTTAAATTTTTAGGGGCGCTCTGCACAGGCATGGCGCCCTTTTTTTATGATCTGTGGACACTGCGGGGTGGGACGGGTATTTCTGGGCCAACAGTTTTTTGAACCCGAAAGCCCGCCATGACCAGTCTTTCTGACATCCGCTCCACGTTTCTTGATTTTTACAAACGCAATGGGCACGAGGTGGTGCAATCCAGCCCGCTTGTCCCGCGTAATGATCCGACATTGATGTTCACAAACTCGGGCATGGTCCAGTTTAAGAACCTCTTCACCGGTGTTGAGACGCGCGACTATAAACGTGCCACGTCAGCCCAGAAATGTGTCCGTGCTGGCGGCAAGCATAACGACCTTGATAACGTCGGTTATACCGCTCGCCACCACACGTTCTTCGAGATGATGGGCAACTTCAGCTTTGGTGATTACTTCAAAGAAGAAGCGATTGCTTTTGCATGGGAAGTGGTCACCAAGGAATTTGGCATCAATAAAGATCGTTTGCTGGTAACGGTGTACCATACCGATGACGAAGCGTTCAATCTTTGGAAAAAGATAGGTGTGCCCGAGGACCGGATCATTCGTATTGGGACATCTGACAATTTCTGGCAGATGGGCCCAACAGGGCCGTGCGGTCCATGTACCGAGATTTTCTACGATCACGGCGAACATATTTGGGGGGGCCGTCCGGGCACGCCCGAGGAAGACGGCGATCGTTTTATCGAGATTTGGAACATCGTGTTCATGCAAAATGAACAGTACGAAGACGGATCCATGACCGCACTTGATATGCAGTCGATTGATACGGGCATGGGGCTGGAACGTGTTGCAGCCTTGTTGCAGGGCAGCCATGACAACTATGACACTGATCTGTTTCGCGCGTTAATGGAAGCGTCCGGTCATGCGACATCTACCGATCCGTTTGGCGAACAGAACGTGCATCACCGTGTGATTGCGGACCATTTGCGGTCCACGTCGTTCCTGATTGCCGAAGGTGTTCTACCTTCGAACGAAGGCCGTGGCTACGTGCTGCGCCGTATTATGCGTCGTGCGATGCGCCATGCGCATTTGCTAGGTGCGAAAGATCCGGTCATGCACCGTTTGGTTAGCGCGCTGGTGCAACAGATGGGTGCGGTTTACCCTGAATTGGGACAGGGACAGCGGTTGATCGAAGAAACGTTGCTTAATGAAGAAGTCCGTTTCAAACAGACGCTTGAGCGTGGTCTAAAGCTGTTGGATGATGAAGTGTCTGGTCTTGCCGATGGGGCTGCATTGCCGGGCGAGGCTGCGTTTAAACTTTATGATACGTTTGGTTTCCCGCTCGATCTGACCCAAGATGCGTTGCGCGAAAAGGGTCACGCCGTCGACACCGACGGGTTTAACACGGCCATGGCGGCACAAAAGGCCAAGGCGCGGGCTGCGTGGTCCGGCACGGGTGCGTCTACGGACGCAAGCGTTTGGTTCGAGATTGCGGACGCCGCTGGTGCGACCGATTTCTTGGGCTATGACACGTTGAATGCCGAAGGTCAGATTGCCGCGATTGTGCAGGATGGCAAATCGGTCGATTCTGCCACGGGCGACGTATCAATCATTTTGAACCAGACGCCATTCTATGCAGAGTCTGGTGGCCAAGTCGGCGATGCAGGCATTCTGCGTACTGACAGCGCTGTCGTGACTATTACGGACACCAAAAAGGTCGAAGGTCTGTTCATTCATATCGGCACAGTGACGACAGGTAAGATTGCCAAAGGGCAGGGCGCTGAGCTGCGCGTGGACGCGGAGCGTCGTGCGAATGTGCAAGCAAACCACTCTGTCACGCACCTGTTGAACGAGGCGTTGCGCAATGCGTTGGGCGATCACATCGCACAGCGTGGATCGTTAAACGCGCCGGACCGGCTGCGGTTTGATTTCAGCCACGGCAAACCGGTTAGCGCTGTTGAATTGGCCGCCGTGCAGGACGAAGTGAATGCGATGATCCGGCAAAACGACACCGTTGAAACCCGTATCATGACCCCCGACGATGCCCGCGCCATGGGCGCGCAGGCGTTGTTTGGCGAAAAATATGGCGATGAAGTTCGCGTGGTTTCCATGGGCCAGCTGGCTGGTTCCGGCAAAGGGTCCGATGGATCGACCTATAGCCTCGAGCTGTGTGGCGGCACACATGTGGCCCGTTTGGGCGAGATTGGTGCATTCGTACTTCTGGGCGATAGTGCATCCAGTGCGGGTGTCCGCCGGATCGAGGCGCTGACTGGCAAAGCTGCGCTTGATCATATGGCAGATCAAAGCGGGCGGTTGGCCGAGGTTGCGGGCATTTTGAAAGCCCCCGCATCCGAGGTCGCTGATCGCGTGAAAACCTTAATGGATGAACGCAAAGCGTTGACCAATGATATTGCGCAGTTGCGCCGCGAGCTTGCGATGTCGGGCGGAACCAACGCCGAGGCCGCGGTCCAGACTGTCAACGGCGTGCCTTTTCAAGCCCAGGTTTTGCAAGGTGTAACAGGCAAGGATCTGCCCGCATTGATTGACGAAATGAAATCCCAGATGGGCAGCGGCGCTGTGTTGTTGATCGCGGATACGGGCGGGAAAGCTGCTATTGCAACGGGCGTCACGTCCGATTTGACCGACAAAGTGTCTGCGGTCGATCTGCTGCGTGCGGCTGTCCCTGCACTCGGGGGCAAAGGTGGCGGTGGCCGTGCCGACATGGCTCAAGGCGGCGGTGCGTCTGCAGATGGTGCAGATCAAGCAATTGCTGATGCGAAAACTTATTTGGAGGGATTATAATGACCGCACTTTGGATTGCCCATGTCACAGTCAGTGACGAGGCGGCTTACGGCGAATACGCGAAACGAGCGACTGTTGCGATTGCAGATCATGGCGGGGTTTTCTTAGCCCGTGGTGGTGCATTTGAACAGTTGGAAGGGGTTGCGCGCCCGCGCAATGTCGTTGCGCGTTTTCCAAGCTTAAGTGCCGCACATGACTGTTATAATTCCCCCGCGTATCAAGAGGCACTTGGTTTCGCCAAAGGCGCCAGTCAGCGTGAATTGGTCATCGTCGAAGAGATCTAAGTGGAAAACATCCGCGATATCATGGCCCGTCATGCACAAGTAGGGCGTATTGACTGGATCGGATTGCGCTCTGCGCGTTATGCCGATGTGGATGTTTTGGCGAAGGTCACTGTGACTCAAAACGGATTCACCGGTGACCATGCCAAGCTAGGCAAGCGCGCGGTCACATTGATTCAGGCCGAGCATATCCCGGTAATTTCAGCGCTTGCAGGTGCAAATGTGACGCCTGAAATGTTGCGGCGCAATTTGGTCGTGTCCGGGCTGAACCTATTGGCGATCCGTAAGGGATTTCTGCGCATCGGCGATGTTGTGATTGAGGTTACTGGTCCGTGCCCGCCGTGTTCACGCATGGAAAAGGTGATCGGCTCTGGTGGATATAACGCGATGCGTGGCCACGGTGGGTGGTACGCTGAGGTCATCGTTGGTGGAGGAATTGTGCTTGGGGCACAGGTGGTCCCAGCCTAAAGGCAATAGAAAAAAGGCGCGACCCTGATAAAGGATCGCGCCTTTTTATTTTAGTTAGCCGATCGAGCGAGACCGACGCTTACGCTCGATTGGATCGAGGTAGCGCTTGCGCAAACGGATCGCGTTTGGTGTGACTTCGACCAATTCGTCATCGTCGATGTAAGCAATCGCTTGCTCGAGTGACATAGTCACTGGTGTCGTCAGACGAACCGCTTCATCGGTGCCGGATGCACGTACGTTGGTCAGCTGCTTGCCCTTCAAAGGGTTCACTTCCAGATCGTTTTCACGGCTGTGTTCGCCAATGATCATACCTTGGTAAACAGGGGCTTGCGCACCAATGAACATCTTGCCGCGATCTTCCAGCTTCCACAACGCGAAGGAAACGGATGTACCGCTCCCCATTGAGATCAGAACACCCTGACGGCGGCCTTGGATCGGGCCTTTGTACGGGACTGTGCCGTGGAACAAGCGGTTCAAAACGCCGGAACCGCGCGTGTCGGTCAGGAATTCACCGTGATAGCCGATAAGGCCACGTGATGGGACCAGCGCGATGATGCGCGTCTTACCAGCACCCGCTGGTTTCATTTCCAATAGCTCGCCTTTGCGAGGGCCTGTGATCTTTTCGACAACCGACCCGGTGTATTCGTCATCTACATCGATGGTGACTTCTTCCACCGGCTCGTGGCGTACACCGTCAACTTCGGTGAAAATAACCTGTGGGCGCGAGATCGAAAGCTCGAACCCTTCGCGGCGCATGTTTTCAATCAGAACGCCCATCTGCAATTCGCCACGGCCGGAAACCTCGAACGCATCGCCACCAGGCGTGTCTGCTATTTTGATCGCAACGTTGACTTCGCATTCTTTGGCCAAACGGTCACGGATAACGCGCGACTGGACTTTTTTGCCGTCTTTACCAGCCAATGGGCTGTCATTGATCCCAAAGGTCACCGTGATGGTGGGCGGGTCAATCGGCTGGGCGGGCAGGGGCACATCAATGGACAGATCACACAGCGTGTCGGCAACCGTTGCCTTGGTCATGCCTGCGATTGTTACGATGTCGCCGGCCTCGGCCACGTCGATGCCTTGTTGGCTAAGTCCACGGAATGCGAGGATCTTGGAGACGCGGAATTGCTCGATCTTTTCCCCATCGCGGGTCATCGATTTGATGGTGTCGCCAGCGCGCAATGTGCCTGCTTCAACGCGGCCTGTCAGAATACGACCAATGAACGGGTCAGCTGACAATGTTGTCGCCAACATCTGGAATTTCTCGTCGCGGCGGGACAGCTGTGCTGGTGGAGGGACGTGCGCGACGATGAGGTCGAACAACGCATCGAGGTTCTTGCGGGGCCCATCAAGTTCTGTATCACACCAACCCGCGCGGCCAGAGGCGAACA
The DNA here is from genome assembly GCA_023955335.1 of Yoonia sp. GTDB lineage: Bacteria > Pseudomonadota > Alphaproteobacteria > Rhodobacterales > Rhodobacteraceae > Yoonia. The sequence goes on along the minus strand of JAGSGF010000045.1, from coordinate 2,891 downwards.
TTGTTGGGAAATCAAGTTGGTCGTCGTCCGCCTCGAGCGCTGCAAAAAGGTCGAACACTTCGTTGACCGCATTGTCCGGGTCGCCGTCCGCTTTGTCGACTTTGTTCACAACAACAATGGGGCGCAAGCCAAGAGCCAGCGCTTTGGATGTTACGAATTTGGTCTGTGGCATCGCCCCTTCTGCAGCGTCAACCAACAGCACAACACCGTCAACCATGGACAAAATACGTTCAACTTCGCCGCCGAAATCTGCGTGGCCCGGCGTGTCAACGATGTTGATACGGATACCTTTCCATTCAACAGATGTGTTCTTGGCAAGAATGGTGATGCCGCGCTCGCGTTCAATGTCGTTGCTGTCCATCGCGCGTTCTTGCGTGGCTTCGTTTTCACGGTACACACCAGATTGCTTAAGAAGTTCATCGACAAGCGTTGTTTTGCCGTGGTCAACGTGGGCGATAATGGCGACGTTACGGATTTCCATAGGACATGCTTTCTAGCGGTTGGGACGGATGCCGGACTGCGGCAGTTGCGCGCGGATAACGCGGCAAGCGCTGAAAGGGAAGGGGAAATCCGTAGGATGGGTTTTAACCCATCTTAGTTAGTGTGTCGCACTGCTTGAAAACAGGTGGATCACCAAAATCCCCACAATGATTAGTCCCATACCTGCAATAGCCGCAAAATCGAGCCGCTGCCCAAAGACAGCAAAGCCAATGATCGCAATCATCACGATCCCAATGCCCGACCACAGCGCATAGGCGATCCCTACCGGAATGACCTTAAGCGCAAGCGCCATAAGATAGAACGACGCTGCGTACGAGACAGCACACAGTGTCGCAGGCCAAAACCTGGTGAATTGCTCGCTTGCCTGCAGGGCCGTCGTGCCGATGGTCTCGGTGATGATTGCGACGATCAGGAAAATATAGTGTTGCGGCATCTGCCCCTCCGTTGTTGCGTCGACGCTAGCTCTAAACGGGGACACAAAAAAGGGGCCAGTTCGCACCGGCCCCAAGTCAAGCCTTTGACGTATACGCTTACATTGCTGCGTTGAGGTTCTCGTCGATTTTCTCGAGGAAGCCTTCAGTGGTCAGCCATTTCTGATCTGGGCCTACGAGTAGTGCCAGATCTTTGGTCATAAAGCCGCTCTCGACGGTGTCCACCACGACTTTTTCAAGTGTTTCGGCAAAGGTCATCAACTGTGTGTTTTCGTCCAGCTTGGCGCGGTGCTTTAGGCTCCAGTCCAGGCAAAGATCGACGCGATAGAGTTGGTTGACGTCGCTTTGCCCGCTTGGTGCTGGCGGTAGTGACGGGTCACTGTGCCGTGTGCAGCTTCTGCCTCGACCACTTTGCCATCCGGCGTCATCAGCAGCGATGTCATCAATCCGAGCGATCCAAAGCCCTGCGCCACTGTGTCCGACTGCACGTCGCCGTCGTAGTTTTTACACGCCCAGACGAACCCACCGGACCATTTCATCGCTGCCGCGACCATGTCATCGATCAGGCGGTGTTCATATGTGATCCCGGCCGCTTTGAATTTGTCCGCGAATTCTTCTTCGAAAACCTTGGCAAACAGATCCTTAAAGCGCCCGTCATAGACCTTCAAGATTGTGTTCTTTGTGGACAGGTAAACAGGCCAGCCCATTTTAAGACCGTAGTTCATGGATGCGCGTGCGAAGTCGATGATCGAGCCGTCGAGGTTGTACATCCCCATGGCCACACCAGCGGCTGGTGCGTCGTACACAACTTTTTCGATGACGTTGCCGTCTTCGCCAACAAATTTCATGGTTAACTGACCGGGGCCAGGCATCATGAAATCGGTTGCCTTATATTGGTCACCAAATGCGTGACGGCCAATAACAATCGGTTGTGTCCAGCCGGGCACAAGGCGCGGGACGTTGGAACAGATGATCGGCGCACGGAACACAACACCGCCGAGGATGTTGCGGATGGTGCCGTTTGGCGAACGCCACATTTCCTTTAGACCGAATTCTTCGACGCGCCGCTCATCTGGCGTGATGGTCGCACATTTGACCCCAACACCATATTTTTGAATAGCATGTGCCGCGTCGATTGTGATCTGGTCATTGGTCTCGTCACGGACTTCCATGGCAAGGTCGTAGTACTTTAGATCAACGTCGAGATAGGGCAGGATCAGCTTTTGCTTGATGAAATCCCAAATGATACGCGTCATTTCATCGCCGTCGAGTTCGACGATGGGGTTGGCTACCTTAATCTTTGACATTATTCGTCTCCGGTTACTAATTTGTCTGGTCCATGGCGCACTAAGTATGGCGCGAAAAGGCTGTATACCTTCGTATGCCGAAGGCTGTTGTGGCGAGATGCAGTTGGGCATGTCGTTGTCAGGGTGTCGAACCACCCTTGCGTGTCAATCTAGATGTGAGCGCAAGCGTTGGAAGTGCTGCGGTTTTTGCTTCAAATTTGGTCCTAACGAGACGGTACAAGTCGATTTCAGGTCGACATGTGAGTAGATACTGCTGCCAAACTTGAAATGTTCTATATTCAAGAAGAGTTATGAAGGTTTTAAAGCGAATTTTGCCATGGATTGGGCCAAGGGCGGCGATCTGTACCGGTCGAGACAGGCTTTTTCGATAGCGAGACAGGTGGAATTGGTGTTGGTCAATTCAATCGAACAGCGGCGGCGCCCATGACATCTTTGATACAGATCTAGCGACCCAAACGGTTGACAAAGCCGATTGCTAATCGGCTGGGTGGCACCACCGCTAAATTATTGTAATTATACTCGGAGTCCTTGATTACCCGACTTTTGTATTGACGGACTGAGCGAATGGGATTCAGGTGTTTGTATGATCCGTCCGAATTTCCTCACTGCTTCAGATCGCCTTGAACTTTTGTCTTGCGTGAAGCGCCAACGT
>JAGSGF010000082.1 GCA_023955335.1 Yoonia sp. | reverse complement strand
GCGCGTGCGTACTCCCAACAGGGCCACGGCAAAATACTCAAGCCGATACAAAGGCCGGATACATATCAGCGCCTTCCTGAAGATGTGCAATTGAACACTTGCGAACAGCAGCCGGTACATACATTGGGCTCCAAGCGGACATTGGCTGCGGGTTGACCAATGGCAGCTCTGGACCGAGAGCGACATTGCGCCAAATATCGCGAGCGTGTAAAAGTGGCTGAAAGTTTGCGCGTGGGATCTGCCTTGCCTTTGATATCCATGTGCGCGGGATGCCAAAGATACAGCGACAAATTCCCTTCACAGCCCGTGAAATTATACCAAGGCTTTTTTGACCTGGGCAGGGGGAGCGGGCAAGCCGTCGCGTTTTTGCAAACCTGCGAGACGGAAAATGTCCCTAACTGTATTAATTCATGCTGTTTTCGGATAAGAAAAGTAACGATGCGTTTCTTCGGCCATTGTTTAGGTCGCCAGCTCGTTTTCAGCTGTGATCTTGCCAACAATTCCCATTTAATAGTGAGCGGTTTGACCATGCCAACTGACCAGACATTGATTTTCGGAATTTTCATCGCACTCTTCGTGCTGTTGATCTGGGGGCGCATCCGGTATGATCTGGTGGCTTTTGGGGCGCTGATTTTGGCCTCCCTTTTGGGGCTGGTTCAAAAAGAGGACGTGTTCTCTGGATTTGGCCACTCCGCGGTCGCAATCATCGCGCTTGTGTTGATCATATCGCGCGGCCTCGTAAGCTCTGGGGCGATCGAAAAGCTTGCCATGCGATTGCTTGATTCACATCGCCCTTTGCCGTTGCATATTGCTGTGATGGCTCTGGTGGGCGCAGGCCTTTCTGCCGTCATTAACAACGTGGCCGCACTTGCGGTTCTCATGCCTCTCGACGTTGATACCGCAACCAAGGCGAAACGTGCGGCCAGCCAAACCTTGATGCCGCTGTCCTTTGCTACAATTCTTGGAGGCATGATTACGCTGATCGGAACTCCGCCGAACATCGTAATTTCTGAATATCGAAAAGACGCACTTGGCGCACCATTTGGCATGTTTGACTTTACCCCCGTGGGCCTGATCGTGGCCGTCGCAGGCATTGCGTTTGTTTCGCTTCTTGGATGGCGTCTTCTGCCCAAACGTGACGGCGCACGCGAGCAGGATGAGGCGTTCGCAAAGGGGCGCTATATCGCTGAATTACGCATTGGCGACGAAAGCCTTGATGAAGAAAAGACAGTTGCCGACCTTTACCCACTTGCAGACGAGCATGACGTTCACATTCTGGGGCTGGTGCGACGCGGTAAGCGGCTCATGGGGTTTTCTGCGCGACAAGAAATTCGCGCTGGTGACTTTCTCGTTGTTGAAGGCGATCCCAAATCTATCGAAGCATTTATGGGGCAAAGCGCGTTCGAATTCTCCGGCTCGGAAAAGCATACGGGCAATGTCACATCCGGCGGGCTGACGCTGACTGAGGCGATTGTCCCCGAGGGATCCCGCATCGACGGCCGCACTGCGCGCAGCCTCCAGCTTCTTTACCAGCACTCGGTCACGCTGCTTGGGGTGTCGCGCAGCGGGCGGCGGTTTACGGACCGCGTTCGCCTATTGCCAATCAAGCCCGGCGATGTTCTCTTGCTGCTGGGGGCTCCTGAACGCACGGCACAAGCGGCCACTTGGCTAGGTGTGCTTCCTCTTGGGGGGCGCGAAACTCAAGTCGTGCAGCGCTCTAAGGCGGGACTGTCTATCGGGATTTTTCTAACCGCTATTGGCACCGCTGTACTGGGGTGGAGTTCTCTGCCTGTCGCGCTTGCGGCGGCTGTCATCGCATTTGTTGCTGTTGGACTGGTGTCAGGACGCGAAGTTTACGCATCGGTCGAATGGAAAGTGATCGTTCTTTTAGCAAGCCTCATCCCGCTGGCCGGGTCCTTTGAAGATCTCGGCGGGGCCGAACTTATTGCCACACAAATTCTAAGTGCGACGCAGGGGTACCCAACATGGGTTTCGCTGTTTGCGCTGATGGTTGTAACGATGACACTTTCGGATTTTCTGAACAATGTCGCAACGACACTGATCGCAGCGCCGATTGCGCTGGGACTGGCGACCGCCACTGCAACCAACCCGGATACGTGGCTCATGACCGTCGCAATTGCGGCCTCATGTGCCTTTCTTACCCCCATCGGGCACAAGAATAATACGATCATACTTGGGCCAGGAGGTTATCGTTTTGGCGACTATTGGCGCATTGGACTGCCGCTCGAATTGCTGGTTCTCGCCGTCGGTTTGCCGGCCATCCTTTTGGTATGGCCTTTGTGACGGTTTTCGGGTGCAGGCAAGTAACTGCTTGGTGGTCCATGGCATCCGCAACTGATCAGCCTTGATGTTGCGGGCCGATGTCCGAGAACATTGCGCGCAAATCGACGGTAGAGCGGTCCCCGACATCATCGAAATGTCTGTCCAACCACTGTGTCGCGGTGTCGCGCCCCAGATCGCGCAGATGGGTCAGAAACGCCCATTCCGTATTCATCTTCGACGAGGCGCCAAGCGGGATCAGCGCATTCTGGTTTTCGATGATGTGGATGCGCTCGCGCCGATAGCGGTTTTCGTCCAACTTGCCTTCGTCGATCAGCCGATCAACAAAATCAATGGCGCGGAGCTCTTTCAATAGGCTGGAGTTAAAGGCGATCTCGTTGATCCGGTTTTGAATGTCCTGCGGGGTACGCGGGATGCCTTTGCGCTCCACGGGATTGATCTGAATGACGGCAATATCGCCGCAATCGCTGCCAGTATGGAACGGGAATAGAGCTGGGTTGCCCATATAGCCACCGTCCCAATAGGGTACACCGTCGATGACCACCGCTTGATAAACGTTTGGCAAACATGCCGAGGCGATCACCATATCAGAGGTCAGGTTGTGGCTGTCGAAAACTTTGACTTTGCCCGTTTCGACGTTGGTCGCGGAGATATAAAGCTTGATGCTGTTACAGCTCTGAACGCAGGAGAAATCGATGCAATCCTCCAGCACATCGCGCAATGGGTTCATGTTCAGTGGGTTAAGTTGATAGGGTGAAAACATCCGCGACATCGCATCCATCGCATGATAGCCCCACGAACGGTCAAGGCTCCAGTATCCCATCATCACGTCGATCGGCGCCCGCTTGATTGGACTGTTCTTGGCGGCATCAGACATGGTGCGCCAGAAGTTTTCCAGCTTTTCACGCGCACCCTCGGCCCCACCTGCGGTAAAGCCGTCGGCGAGTGCCACAGCGTTCATCGCCCCCGCAGAGGTGCCGGAAATGGCGTCAATCTCAAGCCTGCCATCCTCTAAGATGCAATCAAGCACGCCCCAAGTGAACGCGCCGTGGGCTCCGCCGCCCTGTAACGCAAGGTTGATACGCTTACGATTAGCTGGCTTTGGGGTGTTACTGACAACTTGCATGATCGTCTCCATCAGTGGGCCGCCCATCCGACATCGGCGGCTCATCGTTTAGCAAACAGCGGATCACCGCGCCGGAATTACTTGAGTGTGGCATCGCCATCGGCACCCGGATCCACACTAAACACGATGTTTGGCACAAGTGTCATCAAAGGCGCCGTGATTACCGATAATGCGACCTTGCCACTAAATCCGGCCAGAAAGCCGTTCTTGAGATGTGTCATTATCTTATCGCTTCACAAAATGTCGCGGGGCAATCCTAGCTGCCGGGCTGGTTTTTCGTGTGAAGCACGGCAAGAATGCTGTCGATCTCGGTATCAGCGGTATCTGCAACTTGGGCCTCTGCTTTTACCAAAGTGCGGGTGCTGCGCATTTGGTCAATAAAGGCAGAACATCCGTTGCACATCGACATGTGTATGCGAATCTGAAGCTTTTTCCATAGGCTCAACTCTCCGTCGAGGAAAGCATCAGCCTGATAGGCGAGGTCGCGGCAGTTAAGCATTCGTTACATCCTTTGTCGTGCTTCACAAACACACGACCACTCAGGGCGCAGATTGTTACAGGGTTTCCCAAAAAAATCTTATCGATTTCCGATATTCTTTTGCTACCGGCCGATCCGGTCAAGTGATTGCCGCAGGCTGAACCGGGCGCGATGTAGCAAGACGCGCATGTTGCTGTCGGTAATCCCAAGGATTTCGCAAACGTCTGCAGCATCCAGCTCTTGTTGCCCTCTTAAAACCAAGACGGCACGCTGCGCCGGTGGAAGCTGGTCAATTGCTGCGCTCACATGTGCAAGAACTTGCCGGCCATCGACAACCCGATCTGGTGTCATTTCGTCCCAGAGCTCTGGCATATCCCGCCAGCGCCCCCGACCATCAAAGGCGTCGTCCATGCTGTCGTCGTTTGTGGATGTGTCCAGCGATACGCTCAGCCCGTCACGTTTCACACGGGTTTTGGCCTTGTTGGATAAAATCGTAAATATCCATCCCGCGAGCGACGAACGACCTTCAAATCCGCCAATATTACGCAGCACAGCGATCCAGGTTTCTTGGGTGATTTCTTCGGCCGAAGCACGGTTGCGCAAGATGGCTGAAGCCACACGGACCATAGACGCGTTGTGCTGGCGATAGACAGTTTCAAACGCCGCACGATCACCTGCAATAAGACCTCGAAGTAAAGATGCGTCGGTTTTAATTTTGTCAGGCAATCAATTTGCCCCCCCATCCATGCCAATGACCTTAGACGAAACAATACGGAAAGAAATGTTCGGCTCTGCTTACCAGTCGGGTTCTGAAGCGGTAATCCCCCCATTTTTAGTGGGGTCCGCCTGCAGAATTACGCGGCCATTTTCAGTTTCATAGCGGGTGTGATGCCGCCTATTGCCATATTGGGTCTGTCGTTATTGTAAGTCCAGAGCCATTCGGTCGCTTGGTCT
>JAGSGF010000047.1 GCA_023955335.1 Yoonia sp. | reverse complement strand
CACGTTGGCGCTTCACGCAAGACAAAAGTTCAAGGCGATCTGAAGCAGTGAGGAAATTCGGACGGATCATACAAACACCTGAATCCCATTCGCTCAGTCCGTCAATACAAAAGTCGGGTAATCAAGGACTCCGAGTATATCACATTCAATCTGTCACAACTTCATATTCACGGCACGGCCTTTTACGACTTTCTTGGACTGCGGAAACGATTCTTTGTCGACAATTTGGGGTGGGATATTCCCCACGATGATGACGTTGAAATGGATCAATACGACAACCCTAAGGCGCATTACTCTTTGGTCTTGCGGGATGGTGTTGTTATCGGTGGCGCACGGGCAATGGCGACGACCGCCAAATGGGGCACACACACCTATATGCTGCGCGACGCGCTGAAGGGCAAATTGATCGATATTCCGCCCAGCGTCATGGCTGCGGATGTCGAGACCGATGACATGTGGGAATGCACCCGCCTTGTTATGTCTGATGACGTGGACACCCACGCGGACCGCAGCATGTGTCTTGGATTAATCGTGCAGGGCCTTGTTGATGTTGCGGCCGAGCAGGGCGCTTCGCACCTGATGTCGTTGTCGCCCTTGGCGCTGATGCGGGCATTGCGTCAACTTGGTTTTGACGCAGAACGGATCGGTGAGCCGTATCTGAACGAAGGTGACGGACGCCGGTATGCTGTTTTGTCGATGCCTGCCAAGCGGACAATGCCGCATGTGCCGCGTGCGACGCACCGTACCCAGCCTCAGCCACTTCACGCGCCTGCCGTGTAAATTACGAGGTGGGCCTTGGGGGCTCACCTCGCTCTATTTAAGGTCAGGTGCTTTGGCGCTATCCAAATACGCGCGCAAAAATGGTGTCGACATGTTTTGTGTGGTAACCAAGATCGAATTTTTCTTCGATCTCTTCTGCCGACAACGCGCGGCGGACGTCTTCGTCTGCCAAAAGCTCTGTCTTGAAGTCGGCGTTGTTATCCCAGACCTTAAGCGCATTGCGTTGCACGAATTTATAGCTGTCTTCGCGGCTGACGCCAGCTTGGGTCAAAGCAAGCAGCACGCGCTGCGACATGATCAAACCACGGAACTGGTGCATGTTTTTCATCATGTTTTCAGGGTAGATGATCATTTTCTCGACGACACCGGCCAAACGGTTCAGCGCAAAATCAAGTGTGATCGTTGTATCCGGGCCAATCGTCCGCTCAACAGAGGAATGCGAAATATCACGCTCGTGCCAAAGGGCGACGTTTTCCATTGCTGGGATGACAGACATACGGACTAAACGAGCCAAGCCAGTCAGGTTTTCTGTTAGGATCGGGTTCTTCTTGTGCGGCATCGCGGACGATCCCTTTTGCCCAACAGCGAAATACTCGGCACCTTCAAGCACTTCGGTACGCTGCATATGGCGAATTTCAGTTGCGACGTTCTCGATACTGGATGCGATCACGCCCAAGGTGGCAAAGAACATGGCATGACGGTCACGCGGGATGACTTGGGTGCTGATCGGCTCTGGTGTGAGGCCAAGCTGTTCGCAGACATATTCTTCAACGCGCGGATCAACGTTGGCAAAGGTCCCGACGGCGCCAGAAATGGCACCTGTCGCGATCTCGGCGCGGGCATTGATCAAACGGGTGCGGTTGCGGTCCATTTCGGCATAAAAGCGGGCGAATGTCAGACCCATTGTTGTTGGTTCGGCATGGATACCGTGGCTGCGACCAATGCGCGGCGTGTCTTTATGTTCCATCGCACGGGTTTTGAGCGCGGCAAGCAGGCGGTCCATATCGATCATCAAAAGATCAGCGGCGCGGACAAACTGCAAGTTGGTGCAAGTATCCAACACGTCCGACGACGTCATGCCTTGGTGAACAAAGCGGGCCTCGTCAGCGCCGACATGTTCGGCCAGATGGGTCAGGAATGCGATAACGTCGTGTTTGGTGACGGCTTCGATTTCGTCAATGCGGGCCACGTCAAACTCAACGTCCTTGGCTTTCCAAACCGCATCTGCGTTCTCGCGGGGGATAACACCCAGATTGGCCATCGCTTCACATGCGTGAGCCTCGATCTCGTACCAGATTTTGAATTTTGTTTCCGGGGACCAAATAGCAACCATATCGGGACGAGAATAACGCGGGATCATGAGCAGGACCTTATTTTGGGGTTGGGCAGGTGATATGCCTTGCGTCATAAGGGGGCAGGCGGCAGGTCTCAAGCCTGAGGCGCAAAAGAGGATCAAAATGCACAGAAAAACGGTGCTTTTAGCGGATTTTTTGGGTGATTGGCGGCTGACACGCCAAATTACGGATGCTTTGCATGGCCAAAATGGCCGACTGGACGGGCTCGCGCGGTTTGTGACCGATGGCGATGGCTTGCGATATGAAGAAAGCGGTCAACTGACGCTGGCCTCTGGTGCGGTGCTGCAGGCAGATCGCGCGTATCTGTGGGATGCCGGTGCAGCTGGTATTACTGTGCGTTTTGCGGATGGTGCGGCGTTTCACCAATTTGATCCGGTTGGGCAGGTGAGCGGGACGACCCATCTTTGCGGTGCGGATACATATAACGTGGCCTATGATTTTGAACGCTGGCCAAGTTGGTGTGCGACATGGGATGTGACCGGCCCGCGCAAGAATTACAGGTCGATTAGTCACTACAATCGCGCTTGATAGCGCAACCGGCCTTGCGCCGAAGCGCCCCGTGGGGCAAAAAGTATGAAATACAACCAATAAGGAGCGCGCCAAATGGCTATCGCAACACAAGACAAAGTCCTGATTGAGGCATTCGGCAGCACCGAAGGGCGTTTGCGTCTGGCAAAACAGGCCGCTTTGGTTCTGGTTGGCATCGCAGCGCTCGCGATTTTCGCAAAGATTAAAGTTCCAATGTTCCCAGTTCCCATCACAATGGGCACATTTGCTGTGCTGACTATTGGTGCGGCTTACGGCCCACGTTTGGGCTTGGCGACGATCATCGGCTATATGCTTGTTGGCGCGCTTGGGTTTGACGTGTTCGCAGGATCATCTGCAGAGGCATCTGGCCTGACCTATATGATAGGCGGCACAGGCGGCTATTTGGTTGGTTATGTTCTGGCCACATGCGCCTTGGGCATGGCGGCACGTGCGGGTTGGGACCGCTCTGTCGGTAAGATGGCATTGGCCATGTTGATCGGTAACGCGTTGATTTATATCCCGGGTTTGATCTGGCTTGGTCAGCTTTACGGTTGGGACCAACCGATTTTGGCTTGGGGCCTGACACCGTTCTTGATCGGTGATGTGCTTAAGCTGGCGCTTGCTGCTGTGCTGGTACCTGGCTTGTGGAAGCTGCTGGGCAACGCCCGCGGCTAAACACGGCTGATTGATTTTGAAATGGGCGCGCAGGCATGGCTTGCGCGCCCATTTGTCATTCTAGACCAGCCTTGAAATAACCTGCGAGCTTTGCTCAAGTGTACGGTGCACAGGGCATTTGTCGGCAATCTCGAGCAGACGCGCGCGGTCATCGTCAGTAAGATCACCCGTCAGGTGGATTTCACGTTCAAACACATCAATTTTGGTCTTGGTGCTTGCTTCGGCATCCTCAAAGTGGCTTTTGCCGTGGGTAATATCCACGCTGACATGTGTAAGGGCCATCTTCTTGCGACGTGCGTACATCCGAATTGTCATTGATGTGCAGGCACCAAGTGCTGCCGAGAGAAATCCGTAGGGCGACATGCCTTTGTTTGTGCCGCCAAAGGACGCAGGCTCATCTGCCAACGCCGAATGGTTGTCGCCGGATCGAATGTCTTGCAAAAAACCGTCGGGATCAGCCTCGGATACCCGCAAAACACCTTCTGGGATGTTGTTGTCGGGCTTTGTTTTGACAACGGGCAGGTACTTGCGTGCCCATGCTGCTATCACGTCGGCAACATATTCTGCATCATCGGGGTCGCTAATCAGGTGATCTGCAGTATCGAGACTGACAAAGCTTTTCGGGTGCTTTGCCGCCATAAATATCTGACTGGCGTTTTCAATGCCAACGGTCTGGTCAATCGGACTATGAAGCACCAAGAGCGCCGCGCGCAGTTTTGCCAAGCTATCATTCAATTGCGTGGCAGCGACGTCCTGAACAAAGTCGTGACTGATCGTAAAGGGGCGGCCGGCCAGCGTGACCGTGGCTTTGCCATGCTTTTTGATTTCAGCAAGCGACGTGCCGAAATTATGCATGACATGCGCGGGATCAGCAGGCGCACCAATTGTGACGACGGCCTTGATATCTGGCAAATTTGCCGCTGCTTTCAGGACGGCAGCCCCACCAAGCGAATGCCCGATCAAAAGGGTGGGTGCCATGCCTTGCGCGGTCAGACTAGCAACGGCTGCATACAGATCATCAACATTGGATGTGAAACTGGTGTTTTCAAACTCTCCACCGGAATGGCCCAATCCGGTAAAGTCGAACCGCAAAACCGCATAGCCCAACGTGGTCAAGCGGGCGGCGATCCTGCGGGCCGCTGTGATGTCTTTGGAGCAGGTAAAACAATGGGCAAACACCGCTGTGGCTAAATGTGCGCCACTTGGTAAATCCAACCGCGCAGCAAGGTCATGCCCGCCATGGCCCGGAAAGGTAAATCGTTCAGTGCGCATCGCAGGTCCCCTAGATGTTGAAGCTAAGCGACCCTGCGATTAATTCTGAGCAAGATGCAACCAAAGCGACCACTGTTCACGACCTAGTGTCCCATCAGCGCGGGATCATGTGGGTATTTGGTTATGTTTTCAAAGCCGGTTTGAGTGATCAGCACCTGGTCTTCCAGCTTGATTGAAAAATCGCCACCTTCGGGGCTAATGAGCGCCTCGACGCACAGCGTCATGCCAGGCTGCAGTTCATAGTCAAATGCGCCGTCCACCATTTGATCGGGGTAGGCCACGAGTGGCCATTCATCGCACAGGCCCACGCCGTGCATCATGCAGCCGTATTTGAGGCTTTGGTACTTGTCCGGCAACTGGTGGCAGTTCCGGCTAAGATCTTGGATATTCACGCCCGGTTTGAGCATTTGCATATTCTGCTCAATATGGTCCACACCGGTTTTCATCGCCTCAATCATGTCTGGACGGGGTTTTTGATCACCAATCCACCACGTCCGACTGATATCGACGCAGATGCCATATGCGCCAACCATGTCGGTATCAAAGGCCACGATTTCATTGTTTTGCACAATGCGTGGACCACATTCTTGGAACCAAGGGTTGGTGCGCGGCCCAGAGGTCAGCAGGCGCGTTTCGATCCATTCACCGCCGCGCCGGATGTTTTCCGCATGAAGGACCGCCCAAATGTCATTTTCTGACATGTTACCGTCGGGCACGCCTGTTCGGGCCGCGGTTTCCATTTCGGCACAAGCAATTTCGCAGGCAACTGACGCACATCGCATCGCGAGAATTTCATCAGGTCCTTTGATGGAACGAGCCTTTTCAGTGAGCTCTTCGCCGGGGATTAAGGTGAACCCTTGGGCTTCTAATGCGCGCAACCCGTGGATCATGATCCTGTCGACGCCGAGCCGTGTGTTTGCGCCGCCGTGTTCTGCGATGACCTCGCGGACTTGGGTAGAGAACTTATCTGCAGCCACGTCTATTTTGTCACCTCGGTCAAAATAAAAAAGGTCGGCACCAGATCTTTGTTCGCTCACCAAGTGGTTGAATTTACTCAGGAACATTGCATTTTTATAGTCCCAGACGACCATGTAACCATCTGCGCAGACAAGGCAGGCGCGGAACGCATTATGGGTGTTCCACAATTGCATGTTCGTGCTGTCGGTCGCGTAACGGATATTGAGCGGGTCAAACATTAAGATGCCGCCGTATCCTCGTGCAGTGACTGCATCCGTCAGGCGTTTGTGCCGAAAGGCACGCATGGCGGGCAGGTTGGGGAGAATCAATCCTGCTTTTTCCCATTCAGCAAAAGCCAGTTGGGTTGGCCCGATTTCAACGCGATCATCGTTGTTTGGGGATCCATCAGCGAGCGTTGTCCCACGGCTTGGGTCAATCTTGCGTATATCGCGAAATGCCTTGTTCATCGAGGACCTCATTGCAGGGTGTCACTGCGATTATGTGGGCTTGGGCTACCTGCGTCCGGCCTGTTCTCGACGTTTTTACCTATCTAAAAGCCGCTAATGATCGCTTCTGAGTTTGCACCAAGAGTAATGGCCACCTTTTGCGCCTGCGTAATCAAGAATATCCAGAAGGGGGCTGCGGCAAGAAATGAAAGGCGCGTGAGGCGCGGCTTGATGCCGCAACATGACCTAGAGCCTCAGATCGGCCGGACGGGTGTCGTCGCTGAACAGGTCAGAGGCCAAACGCAATGATACGGTGTCGGTTCCAAAGAAATCGATATCACTAGATTTGAGGAGTTTGGTCCATCGACCAGAATTTCTCTTGGCGCGTTCTTTGCGATGACCAGCATGATCGACGATGGGTAAACATATGTCTGAGATAATTGTCGTTCCGCCAGTTTGTTCGGTGAATTAATCACCGGAGCAGGGCGCCAGTTGGTCCACTATGGCATGAAAAAGGGCGCTCCGATTGGAACGCCCTTTCGCCGTAAAGCTTTGCTGATTAGCAGCTATAGTACAATTTATACTCAACTGGGTGCGGCGTATGCTCGTATTCGAAGACTTCTTCCCATCTCAGAGCCATGTAGCCATCAAGCTGATCTTTGGTGAACACGTCGCCTTGCAGCAAGAATTCGTGATCAGCCTCAAGGGCCTCCAGTGCTTCACGCAAAGACCCACAAACGGTTGGGATCGCGGCCAACTCTTCTGGTGGCAGGTCGTACAGGTCTTTGTCTGACGCAGCACCTGGGTCGATCTTGTTTTTGATGCCGTCAAGGCCAGCCATCAACAGCGCAGCGAAGCACAGGTATGGGTTTGCTGCTGGATCAGGGAAACGGGCTTCAACACGCTTTGCATTGGGGGATTCTGCCCAAGGGATACGCACAGCACCCGACCGGTTCGACGCAGAGTAAGCGCGCAGAACTGGCGCCTCAAAACCAGGGATCAAACGCTTGTAAGAGTTTGTTGCTGGATTCGTGATCGCGTTCAGGGCAGGAGCGTGCTTGAGGATACCACCAATGAAGTACAGGGCTTCCTGTGACAGATCAGCGTATTTGTCGCCCGCAAAGATCGGCTTGCCGTCTTTCCAGATGGACATGTTCACGTGCATGCCAGTGCCATTATCGCCTGCGATTGGCTTTGGCATAAACGTCGCGGACTTGCCGTAGGCTTGGGCGACGTTGTGGATCACGTATTTGTATTTCTGAATTTCATCAGCTTGATGCGTCAGCGTCCCAAAAATCAGGCCCAGTTCGTGCTGGCAAGACGCCACTTCGTGGTGGTGCTTGTCAACTTTCATGCCCATGCGTTTCATGGTGGAAAGCATTTCGCCACGCATGTCGTGTGCATCATCGGTTGGGTTCACTGGGAAATAGCCGCCCTTCACGCCGGGACGGTGGCCTGTGTTGCCCATTTCAAATTCGGTGTCTGTGTTCCAAGACGCGTCAATCGCGTCTACTTGGTAGGACACTTTGTTGATGCTGACCGAATAACGGACATCGTCAAAGACGAAGAATTCAGCTTCTGGGCCGAAAAATGCTGTGTCACCGATGCCGGTAGACGTCAGATATGCCTCGGCTTTTTCGGCTGTACCGCGTGGGTCGCGTGGGTATGCTTCACCAGTGTCTGGTTCAACCACGTTGCAGTGAATGCAGACGGTCTTTTCAGCATAAAACGGATCAACATAAGCGGACTTTGTGTCCGGGATCAGCTTCATGTCGGATTTGTCGATGGATTTCCAACCTGCAATGGAGGACCCGTCAAACATAAAACCTTCGTCAAGGAAGTCTTCGTCGACAAGATCGTTCACAATCGTCACGTGCTGCAGGCGGCCCTTTGGGTCAGTGAAACGGATGTCGAGGTATTCAGCGCCCTCATCCTTCATCAGTTTTAGTACGTCTTTCGCGCTCATGGCGTTTCCCTTTGCGTTAGAGATAGAAAATTAGTGGGTGAATTATAGTGCGTCGTCGCCGGATTCACCGGTGCGGATGCGGATGGCTTGCTCGACGGTTGAGACAAAGATTTTACCGTCGCCGATCTTGTCAGTTTTGGCGGCTGCAACAATAGCCTCAATCGCCGCGTCGAGTTGGTCGTCAGCCAAAACGACTTCGATTTTCACCTTTGGCAGAAAGTCGACGACATATTCGGCGCCGCGGTACAGTTCTGTGTGACCTTTTTGACGGCCAAAGCCTTTTACTTCGACGACAGAAAGCCCTTGGACGCCAACGTCCTGCAAGGCTTCTTTCACTTCGTCAAGTTTGAATGGCTTGATGATCGCTTCAATCTTTTTCATGGCTGCGACTCCTCTACGTGTATTGCTTCACCGAAAGGTCAGATCACGGCAGGTCGGTGCGGACAATTCTTCGGGTTCACATGATCAATGGGAATGACTAAAAAAATAGCGCATGCACTAATTTTAACCGGTTAGATTAAAAAGTAGGCGAAATGAAAACCAGCCTCTGACATCTAGCGATCGCGTGCACATTCGGCCCAAAACGAGAAAAGCCGCCCTGTTAAAGAGGGCGGCTTTCAAATTTGCTGTGATTGTCTTTAGACGACTGCGGAAACAACCTCTACGCCGTCAGCATAAAGAATGTGTTCGCGGTCAAACATCAGATCAAATACTTTTACGTCGCACATTGGCTGCTTTGACAGGAATTCGCCGTCCAAAAGGCGATGTGCCTCAACAGTTGCAGTCGCAGCGCCAAACAGGGCCTCTGCGCGCCAGTCGCGGATGTGAATGCGTGCACCGGGGGCAACAATCATGTCCCGGTCGGGGCGGGTGTGACCTAGCGATCCTGCTTTAATGCGGATCGGCTGCATCTTCACGTCACGTGATTGAATGGCTTTGATCACGGACATACCGCAGTCACGGGTAATCACACGATCGCCGACGGCCAGATGTTCAACTGGAATTTCGCCATTTAGTGTCATGATCGTTGTTCCAGCGCACAGGCCAGATTCGCTTGTTTTCTTCGCAACAGCCGGAGCTGTGCGTGTGATCGTTTTCGATTGCATGGCGTGTTTCCCGCTCTTGCTGATGTCTGCCTCAAGTCTTGTAGGAACAATAAGGCAAGAAAGTGTTATCGTCTTGCCTTTTTTGAGTTCATTTTTTCTCTCGCATCTTACTGTTGCCTTTGCTAGACACCCCGCAAAGATCGACCCAAGTGATTTGGTCGGTTGAAATGTGCGGGTGTGGCGGAATTGGTAGACGCACCAGATTTAGGTTCTGGCGCCTATGGCGTGGGGGTTCGAGTCCCTTCACCCGCACCACATTTTTTGAGAAGATAAAGAAGGAAAATCCATGCAGGTTAAAGAGACCCTGAACGAAGGCCTCAAGCGCGGTTACGCGATCACGGTCACTGCGGCCGAGATGGACGCGAAAGTCGAAGAAAAGCTGAAAGAAGCCCAAGCAGACGTTGAAATGAAGGGCTTTCGCAAGGGCAAAGTCCCTATGGCGATGATGCGCAAGCAGTTCGGCCAGCGCGTTATGGGCGAAGCGATGCAAGAAGCCATCGACGGCGCGATGAACGAGCACATGGAGACATCCGGTGACCGTCCAGCGGCACAGCCAGAAATCAAGATGACCAACCCGGACTGGAAAGAGGGCGACGATATTGCCGTCGACGTGTCTTATGAGCGTCTTCCAGATGTGCCAGAAGTCGATTTCAAGAAAATTGAACTGGATCGCATGAAGGTCGAAGCTGACGATGCGTCTGTGCAAGAAGCACTTGATAACCTCGCGGCATCCCCACAAGCTGTTACGTACAAGACCAGAAACGGCATGGCTAAAGACGGCATGCAAGTCGTGATCGACTTTGTCGGTAAAGTAGACGGTGAAGCATTCGACGGCGGCACAGCTGAAGATTACCCGCTGGTGCTTGGCTCCAACTCTTTCATTCCAGGCTTTGAAGAAGGCCTGTTGAAAGCGGTTGCTGGTGAAGAGCGTGACGTTACCGTGTCTTTCCCTGACGATTATCAGGCTGAGCATCTTGCTGGCAAAGAGGCAGTGTTTGCGTGCACGGTCAAAGAAGTCCGCGAAGCACAGACACCCGAGCTTGACGATGAGCTGGCCAAAAAGTTCGGCGCAGAAGATCTTGCCGGCTTGAAAATGCAGATCACTGAGCGTCTTGAAGCCGAGTATTCTGGGGCATCCCGCGCTGTAACCAAGCGCGCATTGCTTGATGCGCTTGATGGTGTTGTATCGTTCGACCTGCCAACATCCCTTGTGGATGCAGAAGCAGGCCAGATTGCACACCAGTTGTGGCACGAAGAAAACCCAGAAGTTGAGGGTCATGATCACCCTGAAGTTACACCGACTCAAGAGCACATCTCACTGGCAAGCCGCCGCGTGAAGCTCGGCTTGTTGTTGGCTGACATCGGTCAGAAAGCAGAAGTTCAGGTTACTGATTCTGAAATGACCCAAGCGATCATGAACCAAGCCCGTCAGTACCCGGGTCAGGAAAAGCAGTTCTTTGAGTTTGTTCAGCAAAATGCACAGTTCCGCCAGCAGCTTCAGGCACCAATGTTTGAAGACAAAGTTGTCGATCACATTCTTGAAAATGCTGCCGTGACAGACAAATCTGTTAGCAAAGACGACCTGCAAAAGGCCGTTGAGGCATTGGACCAAGAATAAGCGTCTCGATATTTAATGAAAAAGGGCGTCCCAATTGGGGCGCCCTTTTTCGATGACATCGCGTAACCCGCTGAGGCCAACCGTGCTGGATCCTGGTTCCACGAATGAATGTCAGACCAACGTGGCTTTTGTTTGCGTCCACGTGAGTGGATTTCGTCCGTGTCCAAGAATCAGCATCTTGAGAGCCGGTTTTTGTGCTTTCAGTCCAATGGGCGCGGTGTGGTGAGGGTGCCATAGGCCACTTTGGCGTGACATCTTTGTGCGCAGCGGGCAGGCATGCATCGGTATCACGCCAGCCCAAAGATGGGTCTGTCTTATCATAGTCGCTGTTAAGATCAGAATCTTTGGTATCGGCGTCATAGATGTCGGCAGTCATATCTGCGAACGCAGAGACAGCAGGCAGCGCCACAGCGAGTAAGATCAGGCGGTGTCGCCGTTCACGTCTGCAGCAAGCACGCGCATGCCTGTCACATCCTTGTCGTTCCAGATGACCTTAGACACACTGTTTAGACGTCATGACATCTTTCTTATCTCTCGCAGTTCACACTGCATGATGCTGTGACGACGTGGCGGTCAGCCATGCGTCAAGCACTTCAATTTCTTGTGTCGTAAGCCGAAGACCCAGCTTGGACCTGCGCCAGACGATGTCTTCTGCGGTCTGTGCGAATTCCTTTTCTACGAGCCAACTGACTTCGCGTTCCGTCAAATTGAACCCGAAGTTTTGACCAAGGTCAGCGGCGGATTTTGCATCGCCCAGCACAAGGAGCGCATCTGTGCCATAAGCCTTGATCAAACGGTCTCCCCAGCGCCCATCCAAAAACGGATAGTGCACAAGTAGCTTTGCGGACAGATCGGCCATACCGTCGACAGGAAAATCACCGCCCGGAAGCGCAACACCGGCCGTCCAAGGCGTGTCTACCCCTTCAAAAAAGGGCGCAATCTTCTTGAGCGCTGTTTCGGCCAGTCTGCGGTAGGTCGTGATTTTGCCGCCAAAGACATTCAAAATCGGCGCACCAGCGGATTGATCCACCGTCAGCACATAGTCCCGTGTCGCAGCAGTCGCCGAACTTGTACCATCATTGTAAAGTGGACGGACGCCGGAATAGGACCAGACGACATCCTTATCAGATATGTCTTGCTTGAGATACTCCGACGCAAAGTTCAGCAAGTAAGTCTGTTCCTCAGGCGTGCAAACCGGCTTTTGATTGATGTCAGCATGATCCGCGTCCGTGGTCCCGATCAGTGTGAAATCCGTCTCGTAAGGAATGGTGAAAATGATCCGCCCATCGGTCCCTTGGAAGAAATAACATTTATCATGGTCATATAGCTTGCGGGTCACGATATGGCTGCCGCGGACAAGTCGCACGCCCTGTGTCGCATTCATGCGCACGGTGCTGCGGATAATATCCTCAACCCATGGGCCACCTGCATTCACCAACATGCGGGCACGCACCAAACGCTGCTTGCCACTTTGCGGGGCGAGCATCAGGTGCCAGATACCGTCGATTTGTTCGGCCGAAATAACCTTGGTGCGGACACTGATCCGTGCGCCGCGTGCTTGGGCGTCGCGCGCATTTAGAACCACCAACCGGCTGTCTTCGATCCAGCAATCGGAATATTCGAACGCCTTTTGAAAGCGATCCTCAAGCGGCGCACCCTCGGGGGTGCCTGCCAAATCCAAGGACGTCGTTCCCTTCAAAATCTGTCGTCCACCTAAATTGTCATATAGGAACAAACCAAGCCGGATGAGCCAAGCAGGGCGGCGGCCTTTCATCCAGGGCATGATGACATTGAGCAGCTTAGATGTCGGCGTATCAGTGTCGAACCGCATGTCTTTGTGGTAAGGTAAAACAAATCGCATGGGCCATGAAATATGTGGCATGGCGCGCAAAAGCGTCTCGCGCTCGATCAACGCCGCGCGGACAAGGCGGATTTCCCAATATTCAAGATAGCGTAAACCGCCATGGAAAAGCTTGGTCGACGCAGAGGAGGTGGCCGAGGCGAGATCGTTCATCTCTGCAAGCTCAACAGTCAGACCGCGACCCGCGGCATCACGGGCAATGCCGCATCCATTGATGCCGCCACCGATGACAAACAGGTCAACTATGTCGTTGTGGTCACGCTTATCCAATTGAGGCTCCCCAGCTATATGTCCGACGTGGCCTCGCAGGTAGCGAGGTAGGGGCAATCAATACGAAAGAACAGCGTCAATCAACAATGAATGTTCGTTTTCTTTCGTTTTGGCTTAAGTAGTCGAGTTTCACGCGCTTTGTGTTTCGTTGGGTCATTCTTTTGACCGTTTAAGCAGGTTCAGCTGCTGCCATCCCCTTGACGCTAAAGGCATATCGCCTAATTGTTTGACGCTAATCCTTGCCGCGAACATGCAGTTCGATGTGGTGACGCCAAAGGGAAAACCATGGTTTCGAATTTTAGACAAAAAGAGATACTCGACCTTGTCCGTAAGGAGGGCAAGGTCACAGTGGATGGTTTGGCCGCACGTTACGACGTTACAGTGCAGACGATCCGGCGCGACCTGTCTGATCTGGCCGAAAGCGGGCGGCTTGACCGTGTCCATGGCGGTGCCGTGGTGCCATCCGGTGTTGTCAACATCATCTACGAAGAACGCAGACGCCTGAATGAAGCTGGCAAAAAAGCGATTGCCGAAAAATGCGCGCAAGCGATCCCTGATGGTGCGTCCGTGTTTTTAAATATCGGGACAAGTACCGAGGCTGTCGCGCGTGAATTACTGGATAGAGAGAATCTTTTGGTCGTCACCAACAACCTCAATATCGCAAATATTCTTGCGGCCAATCACAGCTGCGAAATCATCTTGGCAGGTGGCGTGCTGCGCCGCGCAGATGGGGGCATTGTCGGCGGGCTTACTGCTGAAATGGTCAAGCAATTCAAATTCGACTACTCCGTTTTGGGCTGTTCGGCAATTGATGCGGATGGCGACTTGTTGGATTTTGATGACCAAGAGGTGATGGTGAGTAAAACCGCGATCCACCGGTCCCTTAAGGTGATGGTGGTCGCTGACCAATTGAAATTTGCGCGCAAAGCGCCGCTAAGGATTTGCTCGCTCGCAGATGTCGCGGTGCTATTTACGGATTGCACTCTGTCCAAGCAACTCATGGAAAACTGCGCCGCTTGGGGAACGGATGTCGTGACGGTGTAGGCAATAGATCAGGGACGGTGTGATGAAAGACACCAGAAAGTCGCCATTCACATCAAATCTGTTTGCAGCCAAAACGAAAAGGGCCGCGCTGTATACAAAGCGCGGCCCTTAATTTGTTGTAGACTGAAAGATTAGTCTTCGGATGCGTCGTCTGCCGCTGGGGCAGCTGCGTCATCGTCGTCACCAAAGTCGTCCATTGCAGCGCCGCCCATATCGTCGAACAGCTCCTGAATTTCGAACTCAGCTGCAGCTTCTTCTTCTGCAGCCAATTCAGCAACAGATTTACCAGCAGCTTGAAGTTCTGCTTCTTCAGCGGAACGTGCAACGTTCATGCTGATTGTGACAGAAACTTCTGGGTGCAGAACGACTTCTGCATCGTGCAAGCCGAGGTCTTTAATGGTCGCAGCCAGAACAACCTGACCTTTATCAACCGTAAAGCCAGCAGCGGTCGCCGCATCAGCCGCGTCACGTGTTGTGACGGACCCGTAAAGCGCACCAGAGTCGGACGCAGAGCGAATCACGACGAATGTTTCGCCGTCCAGCTTTTCAGCCAACACTTCAGCTTCTTTTTTGGTCTCAAGATTGCGTGCTTCCATTGTCGCTTTTTCAGCTTCAAAGCGGGCAATGTTTGCTGCGTTGACGCGGAGGGCTTTGCCTTGTGGCAGCAAGAAGTTACGCGCGTAACCTTCTTTGACCTTCACGACTTCGCCCATTTGGCCAAGCTTCGCAACACGTTCAAGTAGAATGATATCCATGATCTCGTGTCCTTACTTTACAGCGTACGGCAGGAGGGCCAAGAAACGAGCACGCTTGATCGCACGGGCGAGAGCGCGCTGGTTTTTGGAACCAACAGCAGTAATACGGGCGGGAACGATTTTGCCGCGCTCGGAAACGTAGCGCTGCAAAAGGCGAGTGTCTTTATAGTCGATCTTGGGAGCGTTATCGCCCTCAAACGGATCGGACTTACGACGGCGGAAAAATGGTTTTGTACCCATGATTTAAGGTCCTTTCCTAATCTAAATTAACGGCGCTCGCGGCGTTCGCCACGGTCGCTGCGCTCTTCGCGCTTCTGCATCTGTACAGATGGGCCTTCTTCATGTGCGTCGACTTTAATGGTCAAAACACGCATAACATCGTCATGCAGGCGCATCAGGCGTTCCATTTCTTGGATCGCAGCTGCAGGGGCGTCGGTGCGCAAAAATGCATAGTGGCCCTTGCGGTTTTTGTTGATCTTATAGGCCATCGTTTTGACGCCCCAATATTCAGAATCAACCAGCTTACCTTCGTTGTCGGTAAGTACAGTTCCAAAATGTTCGATTAGGCCTTCGGCCTGCGTGTTGGACAAGTCCTGACGCGAAATCATAACATGCTCATATAGCGGCATGTGTGCTCCATTCATTATATCAGCGCATTTCATAGGGAGGGGCAAACGATCTTACTGCACCCCACCCACGAGAGACTACGCGGTTCAATTCTTCACAGTAAGATGCGGCCTTATACATCGCAGGGGCTTTGATGCAACCATAGACTGCCTGTTTTCAAGGCTATCGCGCGGGTTTTCCGCAACGCCTTAACAGAACCTTAACAGCACCTTTGTGTTGCCGCTTTTGTGCCTGATTTGCCCTTACAATCGTGGCAAAACAATGGGGTTAAAAGATAATCATGACAGATACATCCGGCTACCACGCACCAAGGATTCCATCGGTTGATGTATTCCGGTCAAACTCCGGTCCCGTTTTGACGGAAACCTATTGGGGGTTCACGGTGCGCAATTCCTTAAATGTCCCGACATGGGGCGTTTTGCTTCAAATGACGGCACTGCTTTTTGGCGCGGCTTTTGCAGCTGCTGCGTTTGGGCTTTGGGCTGTGCCAAGTTCAGTTATCCAATCGGATACCTTCGGCCTGCGCATCGGCTTAAGCGGATTCTTTGCGGGTATGGGATTTTTGTTGATCGGTTACGCAATGCAAGGCCGCGTTGTTGAATTCCAGTTTGATCAGAACCTTGGCGAAATTCGCGAAGTGATGCCAAACCGAAGCGGTACATCGCGGCTCGTCGGGCAATACGGGTTTGATTGCTTTTGCGATATGGCGATTAGTCAGTGTGGGGCCGAAAAGGTTGCGCTGGTGTTAAAGCAATCAGGCAACGGGCACGCGCTTGTGATTGCTCAAGGAACAGAACCTCAAATTGGTGCGCTCTATGCGCGGTTGGATCGTGATCTGTTGCGGGCGAGCCCAGGACGCCGCTTTGAGGCTGTTCGCCCCCAGTTTGGTTGACGTTTGATAGGCGTAAATCGACACAAACAGACAGTGTTCGATTTTGCACAATTGCCCTGAGTGAAATCTATGCGAGGCTTCTACGCATAAATTCATTCAGGAGACGACCGATGATCAAACATCTTACAGCAGCAGCTCTATTGGCCGCAATCGCGACTGGGGCCACCGCCGCACCAGAAGCCTACATACTTGATGCCAGCCATAGTCAGATTGTTTTCTCTTACAATCACTTAGGCTATTCAACGACCCATGGTATGTTCTCTGGCTTTGACGGCGAAATCGCGTTCGATCAAGAAGACCCCGCTGCCTCATCGGTGACCGTATCCTTTCCGGTTACGTCTATGCTGACAGGCTGGGAAAAGCGGTTTTCTCACCTCATGTCGGGAGATTTCTTTGATGCATCCGAGGATGACATGGTCACGTTTTCGTCAACAGGCATCGAGGTCACTGGTGACAACACGGCGATGATCACGGGCGATCTGACGATGAATAACGTCACAAAATCAGTCGTGTTGGACGCAACGATGAACCAACAGGGCGATCACCCGATGGAAGCAAAGCCATGGGCCGGTTTTGACGCCACAACAACTGTTCTGCGGTCCGACTTTAACGTCGGTAAATTTGCGCCTTTTGTCAGTGACGAAGTTGAAATCATGATCTCAATCGAGGCGATGAAGGCTCAATAAGCACTTCATCGGATCAAATTCGGGGCCGCGCTGATTGATCAGCGCGGCCCTTTTTTAGTCGCGTGTTGCATCAAGGGTGATCTGCACGTCGACAGCAAAGCCAAGATTGCCCTCGTCTGACATGCTTTCCCCGATGGCGAAATCGCGGCGGTCTAGTTGCACTGCGCCTGTCATTGTCGCGGAGTTTTCGTCTACGGTCACCGCAAAGGGCATCAAAACAGGCACTGTGATCCCTTTGATCGACAAGGTTCCGTCCGCAACGTAGGCCCCGCCATCGCGGATCAGGTCACCGGTGAACACCGCATTGGGGAACTGACCTTGATCAAAGAAATCTGGACCCATTGCCTGCGATGTCACGGACCCAAGCGAAAGTGATGCGATATTGATTGTGGTTTCTACCGATCCCGCGACCGTTTCAGCGTTTTCGTCAAATGAGATGACTGACACCCAATCGTCAAAGCGGCCTGATACATCATTGCCCAGTTGTTTGACCGTGATCCCGATGGTGCCGTCTGTGACGGTCCAGTCGGATGCAACAGCGGCAAGGGTAGGGGCGTCAGATTTGTCATGGCTCAGCATGCCGGCTGCGGCGCCTATGCCGGCCACAACGACGAAAATGCCTGCTGCGATGACGGCTGGCAGGCGGCTTGCGTGCGTTTTGCGCGACACATCTACCGATTTGCCGAACCACATGCGCGTCAGTGTGGTGTCTTTATCAACGAAGTGATGCTTTATCGCGCCTGCGAAATGCAGAAAGATCGATGCGACCATGATCTTGGACCACAACCAGTGCAGGCCGCCGAAAAAGTCTGAAACAGTCGGGTCTTTGGGCACAAATGGCAGAGATTGGGCAAATGGTATCCAAATCGGCGCGGCAATGGCAGCGGCGGAATGATGGATCCAACCGGACAGTGGCACCGCAACAAGTGATATGTAGAGTAACCAATGCACGACCTCTGCCAGCAAGGTTTCCAATTTGCGGTCTGGGTGCAGGCTGGCTGGCTTGGATTGTGTCAACGCGTACCCGATCCGGGCGAGTGCAACAAGGAACACGGTGACGCCAAGCGTTTTATGCAATGAAAACAGCATCGTTTTTGTAGCGACTTGTGCGTCAGTATCTATCGGCCGGTCCCCTGCAATAAGGCCAAGCGGAATAATTGAGATGATCAAAAGTGCCGTGAGCCAGTGAAAAACCTTGGTTTGCGTGGAGTAAGCAGTGGTCGTCATAATCGGATACCTTTGTGTTTTGGGTCAGTTCAGCATACGGTTCCGTGCCTCAAGTCATAGACCTATCTGTGCGCGCCGCCTGTGCGTTTGTGCGCAACCTTGTCACAAGGCGCAGCACGGGCTAGTCGTGTTGAAACAGAACAAACAGGGACGGAGACGCCGCAATGCGTGCATTTGTATTTCCAGGCCAAGGGGCTCAAACGATCGGGATGGGCAAAGCGCTCGCTGATGCGTATCCAGCGGCCAAAGCCGTTTTCGATGAAGTGAACGACGCGTTAGGCGAGGACCTTTCGGCACTTGTTTGGGGTGGCGACATCGCTGATTTGACGCTGACCCGCAACGCGCAGCCTGCGCTTATGGCCGCATCAATTGCGGCGATGCGCGCATTATCGTCCGAAGGGGTGGAGGTCAGTGCCGCATCTTTCGTCGCAGGCCATTCGCTGGGCGAATATACGGCTCTTGCTGCTGCTGGTGCGCTTTCATTGTCAGATACGGCCCGTCTGCTGCGCGTGCGTGGCACTGCGATGCAAGAGGCCGTCCCTGTCGGCGTCGGCGCAATGGCTGCACTGCTCGGTCTAGATTTTGAAACGGCCCGTGCCGTGGCTGAAGAGGCCGCGCAAGGCGATGTTTGCCAAGCAGCCAACGACAATGACCCAAGCCAAGTTGTTGTGTCCGGGCATAAGGCCGCTGTTGAACGTGCACTTATTATTGCCAAGGAAAAGGGTGCCAAACGAGCGATGTTGTTGCCAGTGAGCGCGCCGTTCCACTGTAGCTTGATGGCGCCTGCCGCTGATGTGATGGCACGCGCCTTGGATGGCGTCGAAATAACTGCGCCGACTGTCCCGTTGGTCGCCAATGTCGCTGCGACAGCGGTCACTGATCCGGCTGAAATCCGGTCGCTTCTGGTCGCGCAAGTCACTGGATCTGTGCGCTGGCGCGAAAGCGTAGGCTACATGGCCGCGCAGGGCGTGACCGAGATTTGGGAAATTGGGGCTGGCAAGGCATTGTCTGGCATGATCCGGCGCATCGACAAGTCGATAGCAACAAACGCTGTGGGGGCTCCTGACGATATCAAGGCCGCCGTCGCTGCATTGATCGAAGGTTAAAGGGAAATTATAAATGTTTGATCTTACAGGAAAAAATGCGTTGATTACTGGCGCATCTGGCGGCATTGGTGGCGCGATTGCTAAATCGCTGCACGCACAGGGGGCGACTGTCGGGTTGTCTGGGACGCGGGTTGAACCGCTCGAGGCTTTGGCGGCTGAGTTGGGTGATCGCGCGTATGTCTTGCCGTGCAATTTGTCGGATGCAGAGGCCGTGACCGCGCTGCCAAAGGCTGCGGTTGAGGTGATGGGATCGGTCGATATTTTGGTGAATAACGCCGGAATTACCCGTGACAATTTGTTTATGCGCATGTCTGATGATGAATGGTCGTCGGTGCTTGAAGTCAATCTGACATCGACGATGCGTCTGTGTAAAGGTGCCATTCGCGGCATGATGAAGGCCCGTTGGGGCCGCATTATCAATATATCATCCATCGTGGGGTCGACGGGCAACCCCGGGCAGGCCAACTATGCTGCGTCCAAGGCGGGTGTGGTCGGCATGTCAAAGTCGATTGCCTATGAGGTCGCGAGCCGCGGCATTACGGTTAACTGTGTTGCACCGGGCTTCATTACGACAGCAATGACCGATAAATTGAACGACGATCAAAAATCAGGGATTTTGACACAGGTGCCAGCTGGCCGGATGGGGGAAGCTGATGAAATCGCAGCCGCCGTCGTTTTTCTTGCCAGCACAGAGGCCGGATACATGACAGGGGCGACTTTGCATGTGAATGGCGGTATGGCCATGTACTAAGCGGTCGCCTATGGTGGACATCTAAAGCGTTTGCCAAAAGCAAAATACCTGCTATAGGCCACGCAGATTTGCCGCTTGACGGTTGTGACGTAGCATTCGTTATTTCACGTGTCGTGCCGGACATGCCCTAGAAATAGGGCGCTCGATCGCCTTTCGGGGCAACCAAACTGGGCGTAAGCCTGAAAAGAATTTCGGGCGATGCCCTAAAAAAACGTGAGGAAATTGACATGAGCGACGTTGCAGACCGCGTACGTAAGATCGTAGTAGAGCACCTTGGTGTGGAAGAAGACAAAGTTGTTGAATCCGCGTCCTTTATTGACGATCTGGGTGCAGATAGCCTTGATACCGTTGAGCTTGTTATGGCGTTTGAAGAAGAGTTTGGGATTGAAATCCCTGACGACGCTGCCGAAACAATCCAGTCCTTTGGTGACGCGGTAAAGTTCATCAGCGAAGCTCAGTAAGCGCTTTCCTCTGATTTATTTTGAAAACGGCGTCCTATTCGGGCGCCGTTTTTGAGTCCAATTCTATCGTTGGTGGCGTTTTTCTAACTTATGATGAAGTAGACCGATTGCTGCCTATTGATTATCTTGCCTGCTCTTGCCCCGCGCCTATCGGCTAGGGTATCAGTTGGCTGAAAGCCGAAGAAAATCAGGTGAGGGCATAATATGCGTCGCGTTGTCGTAACAGGACTAGGATTGGTAACACCATTGGCAGATGGTGTGGAAAATAGCTGGAGCCGCATTCTTGACGGTCAATCTGGTGCAGGGCCGATCACAAGCTTTGACGCCAGTGGTTTGGCGACCACATATGCCTGCGAGGTTCCGCGCGGTGACGGAACTGATGGTACGTTTAACCCCGACACCTATATGGCCCCCAAGGATCAGCGCAAAGTTGATGATTTTATCATGTTCTGGATTGCGGCTGCACAACAAGCGGTTGAAGATTCTGGCTGGTTGCCGACTGAGGATGAAGATTTATTCCGTACTGGCGTTTTGATCGGTTCTGGTATTGGCGGATTGAAGTCGATTGCTGAAACTGCCGTGATGATCAAGGAAAAGGGTCCGCGCCGCGTATCCCCGTTCTTTATTCCAGGTGCGTTGATCAATTTGATTTCTGGCCAGGTTGGCATCAAATACGGTTTTAAGGGCCCCAACCATTCGGTTGTGACGGCATGTTCGACGGGCGCTCACGCTATTGGTGACGCAACAAGGTTGATCAAATACGGCAACGCCGATGTTATGGTCGCTGGTGGCGCGGAAGCTGCGATTTGTGAAATCGGCATTGCTGGTTTTAACGCTTGCAAGGCGCTGTCCACAAAGCGCGCTGATGACCCCAAATCCGCTTCGCGTCCTTATGATGCGGACCGCGATGGGTTTGTCATGGGCGAGGGCGCTGGGATTGTTGTGCTTGAAGAGTACGAGCATGCAAAAGCACGTGGCGCAAAGATATACGCGGAAGTTATTGGCTATGGCCTGTCTGGCGATGCCTATCACATCACGGCCCCGTCCGAGAACGGGGAGGGCGGTGAGCGGTCTATGCGTATGGCTTTGGATGACGCGGGTCTGAAACCTGCTGATATCGATTACATCAATGCACACGGCACATCCACGATGGCCGATACGATCGAATTGGGCGCGGTCGAGCGCATGTTGGGCGATGCTGCGGCTGATGTCACAATGTCATCGACAAAATCTGCGACCGGTCACTTGTTGGGTGCTGCGGGTGCGATTGAAGCCATTTTCTCGATCCTTGCGATCCGTGATCAGGTTGCTCCTCCGACGATAAATCTTGATACGCTTGCTGTGGACACGAAAATTGATTTGGCTCCGAATGCAAAACGTCCGCGTAAGATTGATGTGGCGTTGTCGAACTCGTTTGGTTTTGGTGGCACGAATGCGAGCGTTCTGTTTGGGAAAGTTGATTAATGTGGCGTCATATTGCGTCAAATGCATTGACGTTTTTCATTGTCGCGCTGTTCCTAATCGCTGGTGTCGTGAGCTTTGGCTCTAAGCAATACAGCGAGGCGGGCCCATTGGCGCAGGCAATTTGTTTGCAGGTGGAAAGCGGGTCCAATATGCGGCGTGTTTCCCAGAACCTTGCCGATGAGGGCGCGATTAAGTCCGCGACGGTCATGCGCATTGGTGCGGATTATGCTAAAAAGACGGGCGATCTGAAGGCGGGTAGTTTTCTGGTGCCTGAAGCGGCGTCGATGGAAGAAATCGTTGATATTGTGACCCGTGGCGGTCGTAATACATGCGGCACTGAGGTGGTCTACCGTGTTGGTGTGACCCGCACACAGGTTTTGGTACGCGAGCTTGATCCCGCAACCAATCGCTTTGTCGAGATTGTAGCTTTTGATCCCTCTGAGGACGAAGTTCCGCGCGCTTATACGACTGTAAAAGAAGAAACCGACACCCGTTACCGTGTTGCGATGGCTGAAGGTGTGACAAGCTGGCAGGTATTGGAAGCATTGCGGAACCTTGATTTGCTTGAGGCTGATGTGACCGATACGCCTGCCGAAGGGTCATTGGCCCCCGATAGCTATGAGTTTGTGCCCGGTGCGACTGTGTCGTCGATCCTTGATCAAATGACGTCTGCACAAAGCCAAATTTTGGCCGAAGCATGGGCCGGTCGTGCGGATGGCGTGCCGCTTGCGTCGCCAGAAGAGGCGTTGATCCTTGCGAGTATTGTCGAAAAGGAAACTGGAGTGCCTGAAGAACGTCGTCAGGTGGCATCGGTATTCGTGAACCGGTTGAACCAAGGTATGCGGCTGCAAACGGACCCGACGGTCATTTATGGCATCACCAAGGGGGAGGGTATTCTTGGACGTGGCCTGCGCCAAAGCGAATTGCGTCGCGAGACACCGTGGAATACCTATGTGATCCCCGCGCTGCCACCGACACCTATTGCGAACCCGGGCCGCGCGAGTATCGAAGCGGCGTTGAACCCTGATGGGTCGCCGTTTATCTTCTTTGTTGCGGATGGAACTGGGGGCCACGCATTTGCCACAACGCTTGCTGATCACAACCGCAACGTCCAAGCGTGGCGTGCGATTGAAGCTGAACGGGCGAACAACGACGGTGGTTAAGACACTGTAAAGTTAGATTTTTGTTAACAGGGGCGGCCTTAGGGTCGCCCCTGTTTCGTTGACTTTTTGAGTTTTGTATACACCTCTCACTCTAAAACCCGAACGTTGTGATGTGAGATGATACGGAAGTTATCCGTTACTTGATCTCGAAAGCTGCGCCACTGTTTTGGAAGCACCTCTCGCATAAAGTTCAAGATTGCGTTGGCGAAGTGTTT
>JAGSGF010000080.1 GCA_023955335.1 Yoonia sp. | reverse complement strand
GACGGCCATTTTTGTAACCCACAATATAACAGAGGCTATTTTCCTTGCCGATCAAGTTGTTGTTATGACATCGCGGCCCGGTCGCATGGCCAAGATTATTAATGTGGATCTTGAACGCCCACGTCCGCTTTCAATCCAGACGTCCGTTGAATTTAACAAGCTGGTGGAAGACGTTCGCGAAACATTAGGGGCCGTATAATGGCCGTGCAAGACGCCACTTCTGAAGTCCTTGTCGACACATTAGAGCGCAGCTTGCGCAATCGTCGTATCGCCAAGCATGTTGGTATCTTTTTGACGTTGACCCTTCTGTGGGAACTCGGCTCTCGGATGGGATGGCTTGACCCGCTGTTTTATCCCCGTCCCTCCAACATCATACGCTCTTTCTGGCTGATCTATTTCCAAAATGCGAACGTTTGGTTTCACCTGTATTCAACCATTAGCCTTGTAATCATAGGCTGGGTTCTCGGATCTATGCTTGGCATCGGTCTTGGCGCGCTCGTCGGCTTTAATACGGTGATCCGCCGCTTCCTGAAACCCTATGTCATCGTGCTAGAAGCGACGCCGCGTATTGCGGTGGCCCCGTTGCTGATCGCGGCCCTCGGGTTTGGTGTAAACTCTAAATTGGCGATCATAATGTTGGTTTGCTTTTTTGCGCCTTTCATCAACACCCTGTCTGGCGTCATTAATGTAAACGAAGAACGGTTAGAACTTTTCAGATCCATGCGCGCTTCAAAGACCCAAATTCTGCGCAAGCTGGTGCTGCCAGATGCAATTCCCGTAATTATGGCTGGCGAACGCCTCGCACTGACCGCCGCCTTGTCTGGTGCATTGGTTGCGGAATTCATCCAGCGCGACAAGGGGATCGGTTCACTGATCCTCGTGTATACGCGTAACCTAAACATGGCATCGGCCTTTGCTTGCATTTTCACCCTGACGATCATCGGCTTCCTGATTTTCAAGGGTATGGAAAAACTCGATCACTATATCGCCTACTGGAAGTACGAAGGCGGGCGGGAACGGATGAGCGCAAAACGCAAACGCACGATGGTGGAACCATGAGCGTGTCTGATCAGCCGATCCCTCTCTCTGGCCGCATTCTGGACATTGGTGTCCGGTTCCTACCCCATTTTGTGCTGTTCGCAGTCATCATCGGCGCATGGGAAATCTCGGTTGCTACAGGTTTAATTAAATCCATCATCATTCCCCGTCCCAGTGCAATATGGAGTGCAATTGTTGAACTATACATCACCGAAGGCACGATCTATCGGCATTTTTTCATCACCCTAACTGAGGCCGTGGTCGGTTTTGCGATTGGTGCAGGCGTGGCCGTAAGTCTTGCGATTGCATCATCCCTTTGGGACCCTTTCCGCCGGTATGTCACGCCCTATGCCGTTGTGCTGAACGTAACCCCCGGCATCGCATTGACCCCCGTGATTATCGCTTGGTTCGGCTACGGGATGGGGTCAAAAATCGCACTGGCAGCGATCATTTCATTCTTTCCGATCTTTGTGAACACCTTAACAGGTCTGGTTCAGGTCGATGAAGACCGCGAAGAATTGTTTAATTCCCTCGGCGCGTCTAACGTTCAAGTATTTCGTAAACTGAGAGCCCCCGCGGCCCTTCCGCTGATGTTCGCGGGTTTCAAGATTGGCCTGACGACAGCCTTAATTGGCGCGGTCGTCGCGGAATTTGCGCAAGCCACCGATGGCGTCGGTGTCCTGATGAGCCGCTTTTCGTTCCAACTGAACATGGCAGCGTCACTGGCGACGCTTCTGAGCATGACGGTGATTGGTCTGATCTTATTTTATTCGATGGAATTTCTCGACGACCGGATTGTGTTCTGGCGTCGTGAGTCCCGGCGCGCGGCTGCGTCCCGCGCACGGGCACGCACCTGGGCCGCCCAGGCGAAGAAATGACGCGCACAAACGACTTTTCTAGGAGGAAAGAAAATGAAGATGTTTAAAGTAACGATGCTGTCAACGGCTGTAGCTTTTGCCGCGTTGCCAAGCGTAAGTTTCGCGCAGGACACCGTAATCAGCGTAATCAAACCAACCCCTCGCTCTGCGGTGTTTTTCCCGCTCGTTGTTGGCGAAGCGCTTGGGTATTTCGAAGACGAAGGTATC
Source organism: Yoonia sp. (assembly GCA_023955335.1). GTDB lineage: Bacteria > Pseudomonadota > Alphaproteobacteria > Rhodobacterales > Rhodobacteraceae > Yoonia. The sequence goes on along the minus strand of JAGSGF010000080.1, from coordinate 3,399 downwards.
ACGGTCAACCTGCTGCCTTCTGACACATCAATTCCGTATGTGGCATTCATTCAAAACGGTCAGGCTGATCTGGCAATGCTGGACCCCAACGAGACGATCAATGCGATCAATGCAGGGGCCAACATCAATACTGTATACGAAGTGATGCAGAACGCACCTGAAGGCATCGCAGTTCTGGCTGGCGGCGAATATACATCGATGGATGACCTTGTCGGGACAACTGTGGGTCTAGTGTCAGACCGTGACCGCGCGTTCTTGCAGGCGGCTCTCGATATCACGGGCCACTCGATTGACGATGTTCAAACCGTTGTTCTGGGCGAAAGTGGCCCAACGCTGGCCGCAGCTATCCGTGACGGCAACGTCTCTGCGATTTCGGGGTCTGTCTTTGACTGGGCGGCCCTTGTCGCCAACGGGATCGAGATTGATACCGTAACGCCTGAAGAACTGCTCGCCAGTCCTGCTAATACTTTGGCGATGAACGCTGACATGATCGAAGAAAAGCGTGAGGCCATGGAAGGGTTCTTCCGCGCATGGTCCAAAGGAATGCACGTTGGTGCAACCAATCCTGATGCAGTTGAGGCGATGCTGCGTGCGGCAGTTCCCGAAGAATGGGAAGTCGAGGCCGCTGGTATGGGTCTGTTCCAAGGCGTTCTGCCAATGAACATTTCCACCACCGAGCGGATGGGTGATTTGCAGGCGGACGTTTGGACATCTGTTCAGCCACGCATGCTGTCATCGGGTGCAATTAAAAATGTAGTCGACGTTTCGACCTTCCTCAATGACACATACATCGATGCGGCCAACGACTTTGACAAAGCACAGGTCGAAGCTGCCGCAGCTGCTTGGCTCGAAGCCAACTAAACAAAGATTGTTGCGCCGGGCGTTGGCATCCGGCGCAACAAACGTCGCCTATTACGCACAAATCATAGGATTCGCATCATGACACACAGCACCATCGACACACCCACCCTAGGCGATGAAATGAACCGCTACGGCCCAACTTCGGCGCGCCCTCTGCCACCTGCGATAGGCAAGTTGTCTACGACCACAGTAGACAGCCACGCCCATGTGCTGATCCCGGAAGCGGCAAAGTACATGGTGCCGCACGTCGATCCAAAACGGATCGCAATGATCAAACACGCCAACGAAGAAACCAACATGGTCAACGCCAAGCAGGAGGCCGACCGTGGCCCCGTCGCGATGCAAGATCGTGATGATCGCCTGCGCGTTCTTGATGCACAAAACATTGATATTCAAATTGTCGCCCCACCCCCACCCCAATGCTATTACCAATCCCCGATTGAACATGCGGCGATCGCGTCACGCATGGTCAATGACGGCTTGGCAGAATGGGTATCAGGCGATCCTGATCGGTTCGCTGGTCTTGGGACTGTGCCGCTTCAAGATCCCGAAGAATCCGCGACCGAACTGGAACGCGCGATGGGCCTTGGCCTCAAAGGGGTGATGTTACTGACCAACATGGACGGCGAAGAGATCAGTGCCGACAAGTTCCGCCCCTTCTGGAAAAAGGCTGAAGAACTTGGCGCGGTTGTGATGATTCACCCCAACGGCTTTACCGAAGGTAAGCGTTACTCTGAATACTATTTCCAGAATGTCATTGGAAATCCGCTCGAAACGACAACAGCGCTGCACTACATCATCTTCAACGGCCTGTTGCGCGATCTGCCTGACCTTAAGATTTTTGCAGTGCATGGGGGTGGGTATTTGCCCAGCTACTCCGGCCGGATCGATCACGCATGGGGCGCACGACGCGACTGTGAGGCAAACCTGCCCGAGCCGCCAACAAATTACCTAAAGAAGGTTTACTTCGACAATGTAGTCTTTTCTAATCACCAGCTAGAATATCTGGTCGCCCAATATGGGTCCGACAAGATCATCATGGGCAGCGACTATCCGTTTGACATGGCAGACTACGATCCCGTTGGCCACATCGCAGGGTCCAATCTGTCAGATGCAGACAAGGCCAATGTTGCAGGGTTGACGGCGCTGAAGCTGTTCGGACTCAAACGGTAAAATGGGGGGCGGCATATGAAAGTTGGCATAATCGGCCTTGGTATCATGGGCAGTGCGTACGCGGCCAACCTGCTGAAGGCGGGGCTCGATGTTCTCGGGGTCGATCCTGCGATAGAGGGGCGCACCCAACTTGAAGCGGCGGGCGGCACGACGTACGAGGTGGTCGGACCTTGGGTTGCCGAGTGTGATCTCATCATTATCTCCGTCGCCTCGCCCAAGGTACTATCGTCCGTATGCTGGCACCTGATGAAGTATCTAAAGCCAGGTCAGGTCGTGATGGAAACCGGCACGTTTGCGATGGCCGACAAACTTGCAGCGCGCGAGGCCATTGAAGTGGGTGGTGCAATCCTGCTTGATGCACCAGTGAGTGGGACTGGTATTCAGGCCGCAATGGCTGATCTAGTGATCATGGCCTCTGGTCCGACAGATGCGATAGACCATGCAAGGCCGTTTATGGCCTACCTATGCCACACGATCATAGACGCGGGTGCCTTTGGGGCTGGCACAAAATTGAAGTTCATCGCCAACCACGCTGTCGCATTGCACAATTGCGCAGCAGCCGAGACGTTGCATTATGCAGATTCGCTCGGGCTTGATCGTGACGTCGTTTATTCGCTTCTTTCCAAGGGTGCGGGTCAATCCAAAATGCTTGATTTGCGAATGCCTCTGATGATGTCGGGCAATTACACACCAGCAACGGCCCATATGGCTATGTTTGAGAAAGACCTTGCCATCATCGGAGCCGATATTCGCGCTCAAGAGATCAGCACGCCAATGTTTGATGCAGTTTCAGATCTATATGAAAAAAGCTATTCGCTTGTGCCGATGGATTATGACACCGCCGCAATCTTTGAGGTCTATCGAAACACCAACGGCGAAACGTGACCGCGCCTTGAGCGGCGACCTACCAAGGATAAGCATCGCGCAGGGCTTTGCGGCCACGATTGCCCTCATCTCCCTTGTATGTATCCTTACGACGTCCAACGCGTCTTTACAGGTTCTCGCAATTTCAATCTCTGGCATTTCTGCTTTTGCCACGCGCAGCCTTCCCGAAGCGACAATAGCGTTGGTTATTTTTTTGGCATTCCTTGCAATCGGAGCCGCCCCACAAGACGTGATCTTCTCAGGATTTGCGACCAGCGGCTTTTGGCTTTTGGTGGGTGGTCTAGTCATCGGGGCTGCGATAACGTCTTCAGGTTTAGGCACACAGATTGCACGCCGCCTCTTTGCCTACACGGGTGGTTCTTACATCCGTGCGGTGTGGGTCTTGTCGCTTGGCGGGCTCGTTTTGGGGGCCTTGGTGCCATCAGCCATTCCGCGGGTTATCGTGATGATGCCCATCACATTGGCACTTACTGGCACAAT
>JAGSGF010000009.1 GCA_023955335.1 Yoonia sp. | reverse complement strand
TTCACGCAGACCGCCAATTTCCGCGCCGCCACGTTCGAGCAGACCACCGATTTCGGCTCCGCCACGTTCACGCAGGCCGCCTATTTCAACTCCGCCACGTTCGAGCAGACCGCCTATTTCCACTTCGCCACGTTCACGCAGGCCGCCTATTTCGACTCCGCCACGTTCGATGGACCTGCTAAATTTGTGGGCACAAAATTTGGGCTGCGCGGCGGGACAGACATCTGTGTGCCAAATTTCACAGAGGCCACGTTTGTAAAACTGGTCAGCTTTCGTAAGGCAGATTTTGTGACGCATTATCCGGTCTTGGAAGGGACGGCGTTTTTGGCCAAACTGGTCGTGACGGCCACGCCCGCGTTATGGCCGAAAGAACGGCCAGCGTTGTTGGATGTTGCAAAGGAAAATTCGCCCATCCCGACCAAGGAAGACGCCAAAGCATCCTGTGCCACGTTGCGCCACGAGATCGGCAGGCAAGGGCTGCCCGAGGACGAGCATTTCTTTTTCCGGCGCGAAATGGAGTTTTCGAGAATAGTTGCTTTGTCCGACGACAAGGAAATATGGCCATATTTTAAAGCTTGGCCCTATTGGTTATTCAAGACGTTCTCTGGATATGGTGAGAGTATCGAACGGCCGATTTCGGCACTCTGCGGAATGTTTGGTTTTGGGTTTGGCGCGTTACTGGCGCACTTTTCCGCTAATACTGGAATCTGGAGCGCACTTAAGGATGCTGCCGCGGTCAGGGATGCTGCTGCGGTTAGCTTTTCAAATTTGTTACCCGTTTTTGGCTTTGGGCGCATTTTTTTGGCGGACGAATTAAAAACGCTTACAGCAGGGCTGGAATTCCTTTCCGGCGCCCAAACCGTGCTGGCCCTACCGCCGTTGTTCTTCCTTGGCATTGGGCTGCGCAAGCGGTTCCGGATTCGCTAGTCTTCGTGCCATCGCCGTGGCGTTGGCAATCGCGTGTTCACTCACTTGTTGACTATTTTTCCTGCATGTCGCGAACCATCTTGAGCTTCATTTTGCGCGGCATATAGGGCATGATCCAGCCCAGCGCGAACCGCAGCTTGGGGTCGTTGATGACCGTCAGTTTGCCGACCAGCATCGCATCATAACCGATTTTCGCGACCGCATCGGGGCTGGCGGGGCTGGCGGGGCTGGCGGGGCTGGCGTTATCCGCGCCCAGCGTGGTGCCTGTCAGGTCCGCTTTGCCGAAAAACTCGGTTGCAACGCCGCCGGGTTCTCGTGCGGTGACCGTGACGCCTGTACCTTTCAGCTCTTCCGCGATCGCTTGGGAAAAGCTGGACACAAAGGCTTTGGTCGCGAAATACGTGGCTTGCAGCGGGCCGGCATATAGCTGGCGGTCGACGAGACGTTCTGGATTTTGCCCGCACCCTGTTTGACCATGTTGTTCCCGACCAAATGACACAGCGTCACCAGCGCGTTGATGTTCAGGTCGATCATGCCCAAATCGGCACAAAGGTCCCGTTCCACGAATTTGCCATGCCCGCCAAAGCCCGCATTGTTGATCAGCACGTCGATGCGTGCGCCGTTGAGGGCGGCGTAAAGCGTCTTGGCGTGGTCAGCCGAAGGCAGGTCCTGCCGGGTCGTTGTGACGAAACGCCGTGCGCTGCGTCGAGTTCGGCCTTGAGCGCGTCCCCGCGGCGCGCTGTGATGATCAAATCGCCGCCCTTTGCTGCATGATAACGGGCAAACTCGCGGCCGATGCCTCCGGATGCGCCGGTGATAAGGGCTGTGTTGGTCATCGGGGTGGTCCTTGCTTTTGAAATGAAAAAGGGGCCACGCATCAGATATGCGGGGCCCCTTTTTGTAGGATGGGTTTTAACCCATCATCCGATTACCGGCGACGGTCGCGCCGCGATGACATGGGCTGGAACGCCACGCCGACGTGGGCTTCGCAATATGGCTTACCCGTTAGGGTGCTCAGACCACAGAACCAGAAATCATCCGTTGCCGGATCACCGACTGGCCATTTGCAGGTCTTTTCGGTCAATTCCATCAGGCCGATGCGCTTGGACCCTTTTTCGACTTCGCTCACTTTGGCCAAGGCCTCGGGCGAAATCTCGTTCGCGGATGGCTGCGGTGGCAACGCCTGACCCGCTGGAATAATCGCACGACGGGCGGCAGAAATCGGGATGCCGTTCTCGTCAAGCTCCAGAACTTCGGGTTCAGCAGGCTTGGACGACGATGGCGCCGCCTTGGTTGCTTGTGGTGCGGCCTTTGGCTTGGCAGGGGCCTTGGTGGCGACCTTTGCTGCCGGTTTTTCCTTTGGCGCAGCCTTAGCTGCGGCAGACCCACCAGAGCCTGCACGATTAGAGAGGCCCAAACGGTGTACTTTACCGATCACAGCATTGCGCGTCACACCGCCCAATTCCTTGGCGATCTGGCTTGCAGACTGTCCTTCACCCCACATTTTTTTAAGCGTCTCAACGCGCTCATCTGTCCAGGACATAGATATTCCTTTGATTTAGTCGGCGGAATGCAGGTCGTCCACATCAGGCCTTGTCTATTCTCTTGATCCCCTATTCTAAGCACTGCAGACACGGATGTGAAGCACCATGGGTGCATTTGAAGAGGGAAAGCGGCAATGGACCAGCAAACAGACATGGGTGTGCGCCGTTTTGGCCGCGTAAACTGGCTTGGAACACGGACTTTGATGGGCCGGGAGGTTAAGCGGTTCATGAATGTTTGGTCGCAGACGGTCATGGCGCCCCTTATCAATGCGGGCCTTTTCCTGATGATCTTTACGATCGCCATCGGTCCGCAGCGCGGCGACGTCATGGGCGTCGGGTTCATCACATTCCTCGCCCCCGGCATTTTGACGATGACCGTGATCCAAAACGCCTTTGCCAATACATCGTCCAGCCTTGCCAGTGCCAAAGTGCAGGGCAATATCGTGGATACGTTGATGCCACCCCTGTCGGGCGCAGAAATCGTCGCAGGTTATCTTTTTGGTGCAGTCGCACGCGGTGCCTTGGTTGCCGTGGTTATCCTCACTGGCAGCATCGTGTTTTTGGGCATTGTCCCTGCGAACTTGGCTTGGATGATCGTATTTGTGTTCCTTGGCTCTGTCCTGATGGGCGGGCTTGGCCTGATTGCTGGCATCTACGCGAACAAATTTGATCAGTTGTCTGCTATCTCAAACTTCTTGATTACCCCGCTCGCGTTCTTGTCTGGCACGTTCTATTCCATCGATGCACTGCCCGCGTGGCTGCAAACGCTGTCCCATGCGAACCCGTTCTTTTACATTATCGACGGGGTCCGGCACGGGATGATCGGCGTGTCCGACAGCAGTCCGTGGATCGGGCTTTGTGTGGTTAGCGTGGCCTGTGTTTTGGTGGTTGGCCTGTGCTGGCGCTGGATGAAGACGGGCTACCGGCTAAAGTCCTAAGCCGTCCTTCGCACACAGATTTGCACAACGGGGTTTTCAGCGGCCAAACATTGCGCTATCCAAAACGCATGATGAAACGCACAACATATGTGATCCGACGCCGACGCTAATTTTTGCGTCCGCTCGAACTCGTCTTCATTCACCCCAAAAAACATTGACATGACGCCCTGCCATTGGCACCAATCGGGCTTCTTTTATCCAGAAAAGGCTGATCCGCTATGATCGCTTCCGTCCTGCCGACCTATTCCCGCGCCCCGCTGACCTTTGTCAAAGGTGAAGGCTCTTGGCTGACAGAGGCCGACGGGCGACAGATTTTGGATCTGGGCGCAGGAATTGCGGTGAATGTATTGGGCCATGCGCATCCGGCGTTGGTGTCAGCATTGACACAGCAGGCGAATGCGCTTTGGCATGTGTCGAACCTTTATCATATTCCGGCCCAGCAAAAGCTGGCTGATGCGCTTGTCGATAAAACATTCGCAGACACGGTGTTTTTCACCAACTCCGGCACCGAAAGTTGCGAGCTGGCGGTCAAAATGGCCCGGAAATACTGGTATGAGAAAGACCAGCCAGAGCGGACGGACATTATCACCTTATCAGGATCATTCCACGGACGGTCGTCTGCAGGCATCGCCGCCGCAGGGTCACAGAAAATGACCAAAGGGTTCGGCCCGCTGCTGCCCGGCTTTATCCATTTGGAATTTGGCGATCACGACGCGCTGACCGAGGCTGCAAAGTCTGGCACCGTCGCGGGCATTCTTGTGGAACCCATCCAAGGCGAGGGCGGTATTCGCCCCCTGCCTGATGCGTGCCTTAAAGGGCTGCGCGATCTGTGCGACGAACACGGCATCCTGATGATGCTCGACGAGGTCCAATGCGGCGTTGGTCGGACAGGCAAGCTGTTCGCGCATGAATGGGCAGGCGTGACCCCTGACATCATGATGGTCGCCAAAGGCATCGGTGGGGGCTTTCCGTTGGGGGCGGTTCTGGCCACAGAAGATGCGGCGTCGGGCATGACCGCTGGCACGCATGGGTCGACTTATGGCGGCAACCCGCTGGCCTGCGCCGTGGGCGGAGCCGTTATGGAGATTGTCGCCGACGATGCGTTCTTGTCTCAGGTGAACCGCAAGGCATCGCTGATGCGTCAAAAGCTGGAAGGGCTGGTTGCATCGCATCCCGACGTGTTTGATAGCGTGCGTGGAACTGGCCTCATGCTTGGCCTGAAATGCAAAGCTGCGAACACAGACGTTGTCGCGGCAGGCTATGATCAGAACCTGCTCGTCGTACCCGCTGCAGATAACGTGATCCGGCTGCTGCCCGCGCTGAATATCCCAGACGAGGATATCGCGGCGGCGGTTGAAAAACTTGATGCGGCCGCGACCCAAGTGGCCAGCACCGCCTAACGGCACCCATAATTTCTGGGCCGTGGCCCGCTTATACAAAGACACTGATATGACCCATTTTCTCGATATCCACACAACCGACCCCTCCGCTTTGCGGGGCATCATCGACCAGGCCCGCGTGATCAAAGACGCGCGCGCAGGTCAGCCCAAAGGGGCAAAAGACGTGGATCAGCCGCTTGCAGGGCACATGGTTGCGCTGATTTTTGAAAAGCCATCGACGCGCACACGGATCAGCTTTGACGTGGGGGTGCGCCAGATGGGCGGTGAAACATTGGTGTTGTCGGGGGCCGACATGCAGCTTGGGCACGGCGAAACTATCGCAGATACGGCGCGGGTTTTGTCGCGCTACGTAGATCTGATTATGATGCGGACGTTTGAAGAAGACACCATCTTGGAGATGGCTGAATACGCAACAGTGCCCGTCATCAACGGGCTGACCAACCGGACGCACCCTTGCCAGATCATTGCGGACGTCATGACATTCGAAGAACATAACGGCCCGATCAAAGGCAAGAAAGTGGTGTGGTCTGGCGACGGCAACAACGTGTTCGCCAGCTTTGCGCATGCAGCCAAACAGTTAGACTTTGAACTGGTGTTCACAGGGCCAGAAACGCTGCAGCCAGAACGGGCGCTTGACGGGCTTTATACGACTGAACGCAATCCAGACATCGCGGTTGCAGGTGCTGATCTGGTTGTGACAGACACATGGGTGTCGATGCACGACCCGCAATCGGCCCGCGAACGGCGGCACAACCAACTGCGCGGCTATCAGGTCAACGACGCACTAATGGCAAAGGCCAAAGGTGACGCGCTGTTCATGCATTGCCTGCCCGCGCACCGCGACGACGAGGCCACGTCATCGGTTATGGACGGCAAGCATTCCGTGATATTCGACGAAGCTGAAAACCGGCTGCATGCGCAAAAGGCAATCATGCGCTATTGTTTGGGCAAATAGCGCAAGCGGACAGGCAGAATTGCCTTGCGCGGATGCCATGTCGCAGGGATGTAGATTGAAATTAGATTAAAAAGGCGACCACTATGGAAAACACACGCAACTTTTATATCGACGGTATATGGACTGCGCCAAAGGCTGGTCAGGACTTTGACGTCATCGACCCGTCCACCGAAGAGGTGGCAGCCACCATTCTGCTCGGCGGTCAGGTTGATACCGATGCTGCCGTTGCGGCAGCCAAGGCCGCGTTCTCCAAGTGGCGCTTGTCATCCAAAGCCGAGCGGCTTGAGCTGATGGAAAGCATTCTGGACGTCTACATGCGCCGCTCTGATGAGATGGGTGCTGTGATCAGCACCGAGATGGGCGCACCGATTGATATGTCCAAGGTGTCGCAGTCTGGCACAGGCTCGTTTCACCTCAAGGCGTTCATTGCGTCCCTCAAAGAGTACGAGTTTGAACACGCTCTGCGCGCTGGCGAAGACGATACACACATCATCCATGAACCGATTGGTGTTTGCGCGTTGATCACCCCGTGGAACTGGCCGATGAACCAGATCACGCTGAAGGTCATTCCTGCGTTGGCAACCGGGTGCACAATGGTTCTGAAGCCATCCGAACAGTCGCCGCTGTCTGCGGTCGTGTTCTCTGAGATTATGCACGAGGCTGGCGTGCCAGCGGGCGTCTACAACATGCTGCACGGCGACGGACCAGGTGTTGGCAGCCAGCTTTCGGTCCATAAAGACGTGGATATGGTCAGCTTTACCGGCTCCACCCGTGCGGGCCGTGCGATCACGATTGCGGCGGCTGAAACGGTCAAGCGCGTCAGCCTAGAGCTGGGCGGCAAAGGCGCGAACCTTGTGTTTGCTGATGCCGATCCACAGGCCGTCGCTCAGGGTATCGCCCGCTGCTTTAACAACACTGGTCAGTCGTGCAACGCGCCGACGCGGATGCTGGTTGAGCGGTCCCGCTACGCGCAAGCTGTGGAACAGGCCAAAGAGGCGGCGAACGCCACAACGGTCAATGCGGCATCTGAGGCGGGCCGTCACATTGGTCCGCTGGTGTCTGAAATGCAGTTCAACAAAGTTCAGGACCTCATTCAAAAGGGTATCGACGAAGGCGCAACGCTGGTTGCAGGTGGTGTTGGCCGTCCTGATGGTTTGAACCGTGGATTCTTTGTCCGTCCAACGGTGTTTGCTGATTGCAACAACGACATGACCGTCATGCGCGAAGAAATTTTCGGTCCGGTGCTGTCGATGATGCCGTTTGACACGGAAGAAGAAGCCATCGCGATTGCCAATGACACCGATTACGGGCTGACCAACTATGTGCAGACTGCGGACCCTGATCGGGCCCGCCGTGTGGCCCGCGCGCTGCGGTCTGGCATGGTCGACATGAACGGCAAAGGCCGTGGTGCAGGGTCTCCGTTCGGTGGGATGAAGCAATCAGGCAATGGCCGCGAAGGTGGCGCATGGGGTCTGGATGAATTCACCGAAGTCCGCGCTATCGGTGGTTGGCCTACCTGATACGTTGAACCTGATGTCCCGACCGTCGGGGCATCGGGTACAAACAGCAAAGGTTCGGATCTATGCACAAGAAATCACAAAGCCCCATATTCTGCCTTGCAGATGGAACCGTGCGCGGGATTTTGGCTGTGGTGATCCGCACCCAGGGACCGTCTTATCGGTCGGTCGGGGCCACGATGGTGTTTACAGATGACGGGTCGCGGCTTGGCAGTTTGTCGTCGGGCTGTATCGAAAGCGATTTGGCGATCCATGCACAAACGGTTCGCACCAATGGGGTGCCTTTGGTCGTGACATATGGCCGTGGGTCCCCATTTATGGATATTGAGCTGCCTTGCGGAGGGGGGCTTGATATCTTGCTGATCCCGCAGCCGACGGATGCAGAGCTTGACGTTATTGCCAGCGTGAAGCGTGACCGGAAACAGCTCACGATTTCGATCTCAAAAACTGATGGGGCGATCAGCGCAGTTGATCAGACCTTTGCTGGTACGGATGATCTGTTCGTGCTTTCGCTCAATCCACCGCTCCAGTTCTGCATCTTTGGAAAAGGGCCAGAGGCGGCCAATTTTGCCTTGCTTGCACAGGCGCTGGGGTACGACGGCACGTTGCTATCGCCAGACCCCGAGACGCTGGATGGCTTTGCAGGCGATCGCTGGGATTCTGTTTTGTTGAGCAAAAAAGCCTGTCCGGCTGATCTAAACCCCGATGCGCACACCGCTGTCGTGCTGTTCTTTCACGACCACGATTGGGAAGCCCCCCTGTTGCGGGACCTGTTACAAAGTGATGCGTTCTACATCGGCGCGCAGGGCAGCAAGCGGGCAGGGGAGGCACGGACGGCTGAATTGCAGGCGCTGGGCGTGCCCCAAGAACAGTGCAACCGTATCGTTGGCCCCATCGGCATGATCCCGTCAACGCGTGATCCGCAAACCCTTGCAGTGTCGGTCATGGCCGAAATATTGAACAAGGCCCAGTCAGGATTCGCCTAGACTGATCACATTGGGCCGTCAGAGAGCCGCCTTATCGGGATTGGTCGCGCCTGTGCCTGTAGGAATTTCACTGGAATTTCGCGCAACCCAAGAGATTCAGAAAAAATGAGTAGCCGCGCAGCGGTTTTCGCAGCTAAGCTAAGTCATGAATTTCTAGGGAGGAAAACATGACGACAGTTACCATGACGGTAAACGGCAAACCCGTTTCCGAGAACGTGGAGGGTCGCACGCTGCTGTCGACGCTTCTGCGCGACGACTTGCGATTGACTGGCACGCACATCGGCTGTGACACGTCGCAATGCGGGGCGTGTGTCGTCCATGTGAATGGCGAGGCCGTGAAATCTTGCACGATGTTCGCGATTGAGGCTGATGGTGCCGAGGTGTCCACCATCGAAGGCCAGGCCAACGCGGATGGCTCATTGAATGTGATCCAACAGGCATTCCAAGACCACCACGGATTGCAGTGCGGATTTTGCACGCCCGGTATGGTGATGACGACAGCAAGCCTGTTGAAAGAGAACCCGAAGCCAACCGAGGCCGAGGTACGCACCTATCTGGAAGGCAATATTTGTCGCTGCACGGGCTACCACAATATCGTTAAGGCGATCATGGCCGCGTCCGGCCAGGATGTGTCTGCGATTGCGGCTGAATAGCTGATTCTTAGAAAACAGGTGCCCCCCACGGAGGAATAACAATGCCTAAAGATGATGGAATTGGCGCAGCAACAGTGCGCCGTGAAGATGTCCGGTTTTTAACTGGTCGTGGTCGCTATAGCGACGATATCAAAGCGTTCGGTGAGTGCGCGGCTGTCTTTGCCCGCTCGACCGTGGCGAATGGGACGATCAAATCGATCAACACTGAAGCGGCTGCGGCGATGCCCGGTGTGCTTGCGATTTTTACAGGTGAAGATTTTGTTGACGTTGGCGGCAACCCTGCCGGTTGGCTGGTTAACAGCCGCGACGGTGAACCCATGAAAGAGCCAAAGCGCCCTGTTTTGGCCCACGGCAAGGTCCGCCATGTGGGCGATGCTTATGCTGCGGTGATTGCCGAAACCGTGGAGCAAGGTCGCGATGCGGTGGAGGCGCTCGAGGTCGATATCGAGGAACACGCCGCCGTCATCAATATGAAAGACGCGCTTGCGGGCACCAACTATGTGCACGATGAAATTGGCACCAACCAGTGTTTTGACTGGGGCTGGATCGAAGATAACCGCGCCGCCACTGACGAAGCCATCAAAGGCGCGCATCACGTCACCACGCTTGAATTGGTGAACAACCGTCTGGTGCCAAACGCGATGGAGCCACGCTGCTCGATCGGTGATTACAACCATGGCACTGGTGATTACACCCTGCAAACCACAAGTCAGAACCCGCACCTGACGCGGCTTTTGATTAGCGCATTTGTGTTGGGCATCCCCGAGAATAAGTTGACCGTGATTGCCCCCGATGTAGGCGGTGGTTTTGGGTCCAAAATCTATCACTACGGTGAAGAGGCGCTGGTGCTGGCGGCGGCCAAAAAATTGGGCCGTACCGTCAAATGGACGTCCGACAGGTCCGAGGCATTTCTGACAGACGCCCATGGCCGTGATCACGTGACCAAGATTGAATTGGCGCTGGACGAAAAGGGCAATTTCCTTGCGTTCCGCACGGAAACCTATGCAAACGTCGGCGCGTATTTGTCGAACTTTTCAACTGTCACGCCCACATTCCTTCACGGCACATTGATGGCGGGCAACTACACCGTGCCGTTGGTCTATGTGAACCTTAAAGCTGTGTTCACCAATACGGCCCCCGTTGATGCATACCGTGGCGCGGGCAGGCCGGAAGCGACGTTTTCGCTGGAACGCGTGATCGACATGGCGGCCCGCGAAATTGGACGCGATCCGATTGAATTGCGCCGTCAAAACTTTATCAAGCCCGACCAGTACCCGTTCGCATCCGCCGCAGGGTTGGAATACGACAGCGGCAACTATGACGCGTTGATGGACCAGATGGAAAAGGTGTCTGACAAGGCGGGCTTTGCTGCGCGCCGTGCGGAATCCGAATCCAAGGGGCTGCTGCGCGGCTTTGGCGTGAACGCCTATGTAGAGGCTTGCGGCATCGCGCCGTCGAACCTTGTGGGTATTCTGGGATCACGCGTCGGCCTGTATGATGCCGCCACTGTGCGTGTGAACGCGACGGGCAACCTGTCGGTTATGGTCGGCGCTCACAGCCACGGGCAAGGCCATGAAACTGTGTTCCCGCAGATCGTCGCTGATATGTTGGGGATCGATGCGGCCAGCATTGATATCGTGCATGGCGACACGTCGAAAATCCCGTTTGGGATGGGAACTTACGGGTCACGCTCGCTCGCGGTTTGCGGGTCTGCGGTTGTTCGTGCGACGGAAAAGGTCATCGCCAAAGCCACCAAGATTGCGGCTCATATGTTGGAGGCCGAAGCGGGTGACGTCGACTTTAATGACGGCACGTTCAGTGTCAAAGGCACGAATAGATCCGTCAGCTTTGGCGAGGTCGCGCTTAAGGCCTATATCCCGCATGATTATCCAATCGACCTGATTGAACCGGGGTTAGAGGAAACGGCGTTTTATGATCCGGCCAACTTTACCTACCCGTCAGGGGCCTATTGCTGCGAGGTCGAAGTCGACCCCGAAACAGGCAAGGTCCGCGTGGACCGGATGACCGCAGTCGATGACTTTGGAAATGTCATGAACCCGATGATTGTCACAGGGCAAGTCCACGGCGGTCTGGGCCAAGGGATCGGTCAGGCTTTGGTCGAACAAACCACTTACGACGATGATGGGCAGCTTTTGTCAGCCAGCTATATGGATTATGCCATGCCGCGCGCCGATGATTTGCCGTTCTATGTGGTCGATCACAGCCAAAGCACGGTCTGCACACATAACCCGTTGGGCGCGAAAGGTTGCGGCGAAGCCGGCGCAATCGGATCGCCACCCACGGTCGTGAATGCGGTCATCGACGCCATGCAATCTGGCGGCAAGAACATCACACATATTGACATGCCCATGACACCGCACCGCGTGTGGACGGCCATGAACAATGCGCAATAAGGAGAGCGGCAATGTATGCATTTGACATCGAACGACCCACATCCGTGGCCGACGCAGTCGCCGCACTAAAAGACGAAGACGCACAGGCGCTGGGTGGCGGGCAAACCTTGATCCCGACGCTCAAGCAGCGGCTTGCGGCCCCGTCCAAGCTGGTATCGCTTACCGGTATTGCCGACATGCAAGGGATCGCCAATGACGGCGACACCCTGCGCATCGGTGGTGCGACGACACACGCGACTGTGGCTGTGGACACGGCTGACACCTATCCGGCGTTGGCTGACCTTGCGTCCCATATCGGTGATCCGGCTGTCCGCAATCGCGGCACAATCGGCGGATCATTGGCGAATAACGATCCGTCTGCCTGTTATCCGGCAGTAGCGTTGGCATCGGGGGCGACCATCATCACGAACACCCGCGAAATCGCGGCGGATGATTATTTCCAAGGGATGTTCACGACCGCATTGGAGGACGGCGAGATTGTCACAGCCATCTCCATGCCTGTCCCTGAAAAGGCCAACTATCAAAAGTTCGTCCAACCCGCATCGCGGTTCGCGCTTGTCGGGGTGTTCGTGGCAAAGTTCGCGGACGGTGTCCGTGTCGCTGTCACAGGCGCGTCAAACGAAGGTGTGCACCGCTGGACCGAAGCGGAAGACGCACTGTCTGCTGATTTCTCGGCGGGTGCAATCGCAGGGCTGACTGTCAGCGCAGACAACTTGATCGCCGATCTGCATGGCAGCCCAGAGTACCGTGCGCATTTGGTTAAGGTGATGACAGGCCGCGCAGTCGCAGCCGCGTCGTAATCTCACACAACAATACCAAAAGGGCGCCGCGTAACACCGGCGCCCTTTTTGCGTTATGTTTCGGTCTCTGAAATCTCGAGGTCTGCTTCCGGGACATTTAGCGTCGACCACATATCGTCATTTGTTGGCGCTGGCAGCGGGTCACAAGCCCCGCGGTGGATGTTCACCTTGGCCATGAAGTTGGCAGACACGGGGGCGGTGACGAACAAGAAGCCCATGATCAAAAGCTCGTGGAACGACTGATCTGCAAACGTCCAGGAATGGATCATGGAGGCGATCAGGAATGCACCAATGCCGACCGTCCCCGCCTTTGTCGGGGCATGAAGCCGTGACATGGCCGTGTTAAGTTTCAGCAGGCCAATACCAGCGACAAGCGTGAATATCGTCCCGATCAGCAGCGATATAGCGATCGCATAGGTCGCGATAATCTGGAGGGTCATTCGATGATATCTCCGCGTAGGACGAACCGCGCATAGGCCACGGTGGATACGAAACCCAACATGGCGATGATCAGCGCGGCCTCGAAATAGATCTGGGTGCCCTGAAAGATGCCCAGCAAAACGATCAACCCGATTGCATTGATAAACATGGTATCCAGCGCCAGTATCCGGTCGCCAGTGCTTGGCCCGATCCAAAGCCGGATCATCGCCATGACTTGGGACACTGCGATCATCACAAATGCGATGATCAGCGCCCAGTCCATTATTTGCGTGGCTAAGGTCATTCGAATATCTCCTTCAATCGCCGCTCGTAGCGGTCCTTGATTTCGTCGCGTACCGCATCTGTGTCGTCCGCATCCAGCGCGTGAACCAACAGGCTGTGCCCTTCGTCAGAAAGGTCGGCCGAAACGGTTCCCGGTGTCAGGGTGATCGTGCCTGCAAGGATCGTAATTGCTTCGGGACTGCGCAGGTCGAGCGGGATGACAACCCAATTGGGCCGCATGTCCGCGTTGCGTTTGGTCAGCACGATCCATGCGACTTGCACGTTGGCCACAATGATATCCCACATGACCAGCGCGCAATACGCCAGCATTTTGCCAGCCCGCAGGCTTTGCGGTCGGTCGGGCCACCACCGTGCGGTCATGATCGGAATGATGATCCCAAGGATGACCCCGAACACGACCATACCCGCAGATACCTCGTTTTGGAGCAAGGTCCAGACAATGGCCAAAAGGATGGTCAGTGCGGGGTGCGGCAAAAGCCAACGGAAAAGCTTGCGCATCTTAATGATCCTCCTCTGTTTTGGGGGCCGACATCTTGCCTTTGGTTGTCAGAACCGTCGTCATATAGGCGTCAGGTGTGAACAGCTGATTGGCAATTGCGGTGGTATAGGTCGTGGCAGGTCCTGCGAAAACGGTGTGCGCCACGAGCAGTGACAGCAAGCCACCAACCGCCACATAGGACAGGCCAGACGGGGCCGCGGCTGTGGATGCGTCTTCGGGTGTCTCAACACTTTTGGCTTTCCAAAACAGGATACTGCCAGCGCGGGCAAAACCCACGATACCAATCAGGCTGGCGCCCAGTACAACGGCCCAAATCCAGACCATATGCGGCGTGTCAAACGCGGCATCAAGGATCAACAGCTTGCCGATGAACCCGGATAATGGTGGCAAACCCGCCATCGCAATGGCGGCAACAAAGAACATGGCCGCTGTCAAATTGGCGCCTGCCATTGGCGGTTGGGCCGTCAGGTCAAGGTTCGCCCGTCCGGCCCGCGCCAGATCGGAAATCAGGAACAATGCGCCAGCGGCGAGCGTCGAATGCACGGTGTAATAAAGCGCCGCGCTAATGCCTGCTGGCGTGAATAGCGCGATGGATACCATCACCATGCCCATTGATCCGATCACCGCAAATGCAACCAGCCGGTCAAGGTGCCGTGCAGCCAAAACGCCGATCATGCCGACGGCCAGGGACACCAATGCAGCGGGCAATAACCACCAACCGTGCAAGCCCGCTGTTGCCGCCAAATCGGGCGGAAAGATCAACGTATAAACGCGGATGATCGCGTATGCGCCAACTTTGGTCATAATCGCGAACAATGCAGCCACAGGGGCAGGGGCTTCGGCATAGCTGGACGGGAGCCAGAAATGCAGTGGGACCACCGCCGCTTTGATCGCAAACACCATCAGCAGCAGAACAGCAGCGACGCGGATGCCGACGGTGGCGCCAGCGTCGATCAACTGCACGCGATGTGCCAGATCGGCCATGTTGAGCGTGCCAGTCTCGGCATAGATCGCGCCAAGCGCAAACAGGAACAACGTCGATCCCAGCAGGTTGAACAGCACATATTGCACACCGGCACGCAGGCGCACTGTACCGCCCGCATGGATCATCAGACCGTAAGACGCGATAAGTAAGACCTCGAAGAACACGAACAGGTTGAATAAATCGCCTGTCAAAAACGCGCCCATAATCCCCATGATCTGGAACTGGAACAGCGCATGAAAATGGCGGCCTCGTTCGTCCCATTTGGACCCGATAGAATATAGCAGTACAAACAGCGCAAGCACTGCAGTCAGCAATACCATCAATGTGGACAGGCGGTCTCCGACAAGGACGATCCCAAAGGGGGCTGCCCAATCACCAAGCTGATACAGCAAGATCGATCCGTCAGATGCGGTCCACGACAAGCCAAGCGCAATACCAATCAAGGCCACCATACCCGCGACCGAAATCACCCGTTGAATGCCGATCTGATACCGTGCAGCCAGCACGATGAACGGCGCAAGAAACGCAGGCAAAATAATGGGCAGGATCAACCAATGTGTCATGGTGCGTCCTCCACGACGGGGTCATCGACGCGGTCGTCATTCCCACCCAGATATGCGCCAAGTGCGATCATCACGACCACTGCTGTCATCCCGAACGAGATAACGATGGCTGTCAGGACAAGCGCTTGGGGCAATGGGTCGGTGTATGTCGTGGCATCGCCCAAGATTGGCGGCGCGCCCACGGTCAGGCGGCCGGATGCAAACAAGAATATGTTCACGGCATAGGTCAAAAGCGAGATCCCCATGATCACAGGGAAGGTCCGCAAACGCAGGACCAGATACATGCCCCCTGCGGTCAAAATACCAATGGCTGATGCGACAAGTATTTCCATGTCCTAGCCCTCCGCTTTCGGGGTGTCGTCGCGTGATGGGTCGATGTCCATCGGTTGGTCGCTATCTGTGACATGGGCGCGGCGTGCGAGCCGTGAAAAGCTTTCCAGCGACAGCATCACTGCGCCGACAACCGCAAGGAATACGCCAAGATCGAACAGGGCTGCTGTGGCCAATTCAAACTTTTCAAACGGCGGAATGCGCACATAGGTAAAGTCGGATGTCAGGAACGGCTTGCCAAAGAACCACGACCCGATGCCCGTTAGACCAGCGATCAAAACGCCGGCCCCAATCACACCGTGATACGGATACCGTACGCGAGCTGATGTCCAGCTGAACCCGCTCGCCATATATTGCATGACCACCGCGATTGATACGACAAGCCCCGCAATAAACCCGCCACCAGGGTCGTTGTGGCCGCGCCAGAAGATGTAGAAACCAACCATCAAAACGACAGGCATGATCACGCGGGTCATCACAACCATCATCATCGGATGCATATTGCCAGCACGGGGCTGGTCCGGTTTGCGGTTCAGTAGGCGGGCCCGGACGGGGCCATCCAGCAAGGTTTCGGTCAGCGCATAGATCAGCAGGGCTGCGATGCCCAAAACGATGATCTCGCCGTAGGTGTCAAACCCACGGAAATCAACGAGGATCACGTTTACCACATTGGTACCACCGCCGCCTTTGTAGGAATTGGCAAGGTGGAATTCAGAAATGCTCGGAGCGACCGTATCGCGGAGCAGGTAATGATAGGAAAGGGCCGCCGCCCCAAGTCCGGCTGCGACAGCGACAGTCCCGTCTCGGAAACGGCGCAAAACGCTGCTTTCTACAGGGGTGTGGTTTGGCAGGAAGTTTAGCGCAAGCAACAGCAGGATGATCGTGACCACTTCGACTGTCAGCTGGGTCATCGCCAAATCAGGCGCGCTAAAGAAGACGAAACCGACCGACACAACCAATCCGACAATCCCGATCAGGATCAGTGACAGCAGGCGGTTGCGGTGCAACACGACAAGCGCGCAGGTGGCTGCGACCAGCATCAACCAACCAGCGATCTGCACAAGGTTTGCAGGCTGGACCACACGCGTGGGGGCGCCAACAGTGCCAGTGGCCCAAGCATGGTAGCCGACGGCCACAACGGTCACTGCCATGATAGCTGCATACCGGGTGAACGCACCATCATGCAGCGGCGCGATGACACGGCGCGCGAGGGACACAGCACTTGCGATGACGGCGTCAAAGATACGCTTTGCTTCGGGGCGCGGGGCTTTGTCCCAGATGCCTAACGCTGGCGTGAAGACGAGCAGCATCAACAGACCACCGGCGACCGCGATCATCGACATGTAAAGCGCAGGGACCAAGCCATGCCAGATTTTGAAATGAGCCTTTGGCAGGTCTGCCGCGTCGCCAAGAACAGACGCCGTGACGACTTTGATAAATGGTTCAGCCAGAAACGGGGCGACCCCGATCGCAACAACCAGAACGACCAAAATCGCAGGTGGCAGCCACAGACCAGCGGGCGGGTCATGCGGCGTTGCAGGATAGTCATCGCGCTGCGGTCCAAGGAACGTGTGGCTGATAAACCGGAAACAGTACGCCGCCGAGAACAGCGACCCGATAGTCGCCATCACAGGCACCAACAAGGGCATGCCAAACAGGACGGTATGGGTCGCCTCTTCGAGCATCATTTCTTTGGACAGGAACCCGTTGAGCAACGGAATACCCGCCATTGAAAGCGCCGCCAAAGTTGCAATTCCAAAGGTGACGGGCATCAGGTGACGCAAGCCGCCAAGCCGGCGGATGTCGCGGGTATGTGTTTCGTGGTCGATGATGCCTGCGGACATAAACAGCGCGGCCTTAAACGTCGCGTGGTTCAGGATGTGGAACATCGCGGCCATCGCCCCGAACGCGGTGCCTGTGCCCAAAAGCATCGTGATCAGGCCAAGGTGGCTGACGGTTGAAAACGCTAACAGCGATTTCAGATCATGTTTGAAAAGCGCAATCGTAGCGCCCAGCACCATCGTGATCAGCCCCGCCGTGGTGACGATCATGAACCATTCAGGCGTGCCCGACAGGACTGGCCACATGCGGGCCATCAGGAAAATGCCGGCTTTGACCATCGTTGCCGAATGCAAATAGGCGGACACCGGTGTGGGGGCAGACATGGCGTGCGGGAGCCAGAAATGGAACGGAAATTGCGCAGATTTGGTGAAGCAGCCCAGCAAGATCAAGATCAGCGCGGGCAGATACATCGGCGATGCTTGGATCAAGTCGCGGTTTTGCAAAATCACGCTCAGGTCATAGGACCCGACGATTTGCCCCAGCAACAGCATGCCGCCGATCATCGCGAGTCCGCCCAGGCCAGTCACGGTGAGGGCCATGCGCGCGCCTTGGCGGCCTTCGGGAAGATGTTTCCAATAGCCGATCAGCAGGAACGAGGACAACGACGTTAATTCCCAGAATATAAGCAAAATCAGGACGTTATCGGACAAGACGATCCCGACCATCGCGCCTTGGAACAGAAGCAGGTAGGTGAAAAATTCGCCCATGTTGTCATCACGAGACAAATAGAACCGCGCATATGCGATAATCAGCAGGCCAATCCCAAGGATCAGCATCGCAAAAAAGAAACCCAGCCCGTCGAGCATCAGCGTGACGTTCAGCCCAAGCAACGGTATCCAATCAAGCCGCGCTGTGACCAAATCGCCAGCCATGACGGCGGGCAGGTGGGTCATCAATCCGATGAAGGCCAAAAGGCTGACCATAAAGGTGACACCGGCACAGGCCGCACGCCCCGCGGAATTCATCAAGCCGGGCAGCAACGCCCCAAGGAACGGCAAAGCAACGATAAGGAAGAGGGACACGCGAACTCCAGATCTTAGGACTTAAAACTATAGGGCCGAACTTGCGGGAAACGAGCGTGAACCTCAAGCGAAACTGGTGGCATAGTGTTCGAAAGTTGTGGTTTTTGTTTGAGATCGGCGTTCGAGTGACTGGTCCAGATGATTGGCTGGACAGGCCTTCCTTGGGGGAGCTGTCGTGTTGCGAACTTCGGCTAGGAGTCCAAAGTGACTGGTGCTGCGCTGCCGCTTTTGAGCACCTGGTACTCTTGTTTGGTTGGCTGAATTAGATGCTAGAAGCTGCCGTATAGTAAAGGCCGAGAGTGCCAACAAATCCTATTGGGAAACCTATCATCACAGGTCGCCATGGGCGCAAGCGGCCCTTCAGCGCGACGCCAGATGCAATTCCAATTGATACAAACACAATGCCAAACACATAGACGCTCCAGTAAGAAATGTTGGAGCCAAAGACGTATTGTGGCGGCAAATCAAAATAAAAGAAGAAATACCCAATCGGTGCAAAAGGAACAAAAAACAGCCACATAGGGGCATTCAATAGCATTACCTCTACCGGCGTGAAGATTACGCAAGCGATTATCCCAACCAAATAGCACAAGAAATACTGGCCGCTACTGAACAAGATCCGTTTTGCCTTGGACGCCCCCTTGGATGGGAGAATATTTGTCATTTTTCCGCGTCCTCAGTTGCCAGCAGTTTCAATCCAGATTTGGCGCTGTTTGGCCAGTCTTCATGCGCACTGTATGTAGGGTCAGGACCGTTGGCGCAATCCGGCCGGATTGCCGCTTTGTCCGCGCCGCGGACGCCAGCATTGCTCGCGTCCGCGGTTTTATCTAGACGAATGCGGCCCGAAGCATCACGAAGATCACGCCGGACAGCAGGGCCGCTGCGGGGACTGTGATGATCCATGCTGCAATGATCGTCATAAAGTGGGACCGGCGGACCAGCTTGCGGCGGCGGCGTTCTTCTGGGGCGATCCGTTCCGCCGGGTCACGTGTGGCGTTGGACTGGCGGGCGCGGCGTTCTTCGTGCCATTCGCGGAAGAAACCCACGCCAAACACACCACCCACAGCAATATGCGTGGATGACACGGGCAGGCCCAACCAGCTTGCGATAATGACGGTGATCGCCGCCGAAAGGGCGACGCAATAGGCGCGCATCGGGTTCAGTTTGGTGATCTGGCTGCCAACCATTTTGATCAGCTTTGGTCCAAAAAGGATCAGGCCAAACGAGATACCAAATGCACCGATGACCATGACCCAGATTGGGATGTTCACCTTGCCTGCGAATTCACCGAATTCCTCGGCGTGCACAATCGCAGCCAATGGACCGACGGCGTTTGCCACATCGTTGGCCCCATGTGCAAACGACAGCAAGGCAGCGGATAGGACCAGTGGCATGCTGAACAGGACTTTGAGCGACCGGTTGCGGTTTTCTAGGCCCACGGACTGGCGTTTCACCAACGGTGCGGCGACCACATAGATGATCGTGCCAGCGAAGACACCGATCAACAGGGCCGTTGGCAGATCGATCGAAACGATCTTCTTCAGACCCTTGATCGACAGATACATGGCGAACACACCGCCCATGATGCCGACCAAAATCGGCACCCAGAAACGGGCGGCTGCGATCTTGTCGTCGCGGTAGATGATGTAGTGCTTGATGAACGCAAGGAAGCCAGCGGCGACAAGCCCGCCGAGCAGCGGCGAAATCACCCAAGACGCTGCGATCAATCCCATGTTTGGCCAGTTCACCGCAGCAAAGCCCGCCGCCGCAATGCCAGCCCCCATAACGCCACCGACGACGGAGTGTGTTGTGGACACCGGCGCGCCGACCCATGTTGCCAGATTGACCCAAAGCGCGGACGAAATCAGCGCGGCCATCATCGCCCAGATAAAGATTTGGCTGTCTGAAACAGATGACGGATCAATGATTCCCTTGGAAATTGTCGACACAACGTCGCCACCAGCGAGCAATGCGCCCGCCGTTTCACACACAGCGGCGATCGCAATCGCGCCGCCCATGGTCAGTGCATTCGCACCAACAGCAGGACCCATGTTGTTGGCCACATCGTTCGCGCCGATGTTCACTGCCATGTAGGCGCCAATAGCCGCAGCCGCGATGACGACGTAAGATGTTGATGTACCGCCGAAAAATAGGGTGGATGCAAGGCCGGCGACGATGATAAATACAAACGCAATCCCAATGCCGACCAACGGCCGGGCACTTAGCGCAGTTGCATATTCAAAGCTCGCGATGCGCCCAAGGTCACGGTCTAGCGTTTTCCAATAATGGTCTTGGTTTCGGTCGGTCATGCGAAGTCCCCCCACGGGCGTGCTAAATTATTCACGTCGGGGTAAGGCGTCCGCTCTTTCAAATCAATACTGCATAAAAGTTAGGCGGGATTAAAAATTCCGGAGCACGGTTTTCAGCGCAGTCTCGTCAACCATATCCGCAGCCTTGGCAGGGGATACCCACACGCGGTCGCGGCGATGGGCCTCGGGGTAGTTATTGGCGACCTCGGTGACGGGCAATTCGTAAATCTTGGTTTCGCATGGAATGGTCAAACCACTGTCGAATGTTTTGCTCGATTGGATCGTCTCGATCGCATCCATTGGGGCATCGACAGCTTTGACACCGCCTTCTTCCCACGCTTCTTGGTGGGCCGCTTGGGCCGCCGTCATGCCGTCGATGGGCCAGCCTTTGGGCAAAATCCAACGGCCGTTTGAACTGGTCACTAACAACACTTCAACACCTTTGGGGGTGTCGCGGTGGCACAGTGCAGCCAGTTGCAATGCGGGTGGACGACGCAACATTGGCTGGATCGTCTCCGACCAGATCGCGCGTAAAACGGATGTCATTTTGAACCTGCTTTTTCTTTATTTATTAAGGTTCATATAACCCTAAAGTTAAGAAATTGCAAATCGGGCTCATGTGCCGCGCGGTTTTACACGTAAAGTGGGGTCCGCTTGGGTAGGGTCTTGGGGCCAGGGATGACGCGGATACCGCCCGCGCATATCACGCCGGACGTCGGCATATGACGTGGCCCAGAACCCGACGATATCTTGGGTCACCTGCACGGGCTTTTGTCCCGGCGACAGCAGGGTCACGCGCAATGGGGTGTGGCCAACGACAGGATGCACGGTTTGTCCAAACATCTCTTGTAGGCGCAAGGTGATGCCGGGTGCTTCGCCATCATAATCAATCGGAATCTTGCGGCCCAGCGGTGTGATGAAATGCGGTGGGGCCGCGCGGTCAAGCCGCTGCGTCTGATCCCAATCCAGCATCGCACGTAGGGCTGGCAGCAGGTCAAACCCCTTCCAGTCGCCGGTGGTTTTGACGCCAGCCAGATGCGGCATTAGCCATGCCTCTAACCCGTCCAACAAGGTCAGATCATCCATTGCAGGCAATCCATCGACAAGCGCCACACGGGCGCGGAACCGGTCGGCTGCTGCTGACGGACGCAAGCCCAACTGGCGAATGCCCTCACACATCGCGACGGCCACTGCGTCTGCAGGGGCATCGGGCCAAGTGCGGTCATCCAGCACAATCGCGCCAAAGCATTCTTGTTGCCGCGTCAGGACACGTCCCTCTCGTTTAGACCACGAACAAACATCGGCCCAGCCGATTTGATCGGGGAACAGGTCGCGCAGCTCTGCCTCGGATATCTGAACGGCTTGGCGGACGCGGGCCTCTCTGGTGTCGCCATCCAGATCGGTCGCCACGATCAGACGCGCAGCCGCCAGCGGATCAGCGGCATCCATCACAGCCCCTTTGCCACCCGACAATATATAGCGCGGGTCGCCGCCTTTGCGGCGCAGACCAACACGGTCAGGGTAGGCCAAAGCCGCCATCGCGGCCAGCGACAGCGGCGCTTTGTCAGATAAGCCTTTGGACAGACGCGGGATTTCGGATTTTATCTGGGCAAGAGCTGCATGTTGGATTTGGCCCGGTCCATTGTAGCGGCCACGCAGCGCAGACATCCGCAGTTTCAGGTCCACAGGGGCACCGCGCAGCGGGTCACGCCCTGCAAGCAACGCAGCCAAAGGGGCGGCGGCACGACCCGCAGTCAGCAGCATATGTGCCAGACGGGGGTGCAGCGGCAAGGCGGCAATGGCGCGGCCATGGGGCGTGATAAGGCCCGTTGGGTTCAGCGCGCCAAGCGATACGAGCAGGCGGCGAGCCTCGCTGAGCGTGCCCGCAGGTGGAGGGGTGAGGAACGACAAATCATCGCTGCCCCATTGGGCAAGCTCGAGCGCTAGCGGCGCCAGATCAGCGGCCTCAATCTCGGCAGGGGGAAAGGCAGGCAATGCGCCGTCTTCGCCTTTGGTCCAAAGCGGATAGCAGTGGCCTACGGCGACGCGGCCAGCACGGCCTGCGCGCTGTGTCGCCTCGGCGCGGCTGACACGTTCGGTGACAAGGCGTGACATGCCAGACGATGGATCAAACCGCGCGCGCCGTGCGCGGCCTGCGTCCACGACCACGCGGATGTCGGCGATGGTCAGCGAGGTTTCGGCGATCGATGTTGACAGTACGATCTTGCGGCCTTCTTTCACGGGCGCAATCGCTGCGCGTTGGGCGGAAAAGGGCAAGGCACCATAAAGCGGGCGGATCACGCAGTCGGCGGGCAGTCGGTTCGCCAATGCGGCCTCTGTTCGGCGGATTTCGCCTTCTCCGGGAAGGAAGACCAATAGGCTTCCCGTGGTCTCAGCCGTGGCCTGTATGATCAGGTCGGCGGTGGCATATTCGATGCGGGTTCCTTTTGGTAACGCGCGGGGCAGGTGATGTGTTGTGACGGGATAGGCGCGCCCTTCGGACGTGAGGACAGGGGCATTGTCGAGCATCTGGGCGACGGGGCTCGCGTCCAATGTGGCGGACATGACAAGCACGATCAGGTCAGGGCGCAAAATGCTGCGGATTTCCCAGCTAAGCGCCAGCCCAAGATCGGCGTTCAGGGACCGTTCGTGGAATTCATCGAAGATGATCGCGCCGATGCCCGTCAGATCAGGGTCCGATTGGATCATGCGGGTCAGAATACCTTCCGTCACGACTTCGACGCGGGTGGAATTGCTGACAGATGTATCGCCGCGCATACGGTAGCCGATGGTCTTGCCTGTGGGTTCTGACAGGGTTTCGGCCAAGCGTTCTGCGGCCGCGCGGGCGGCAAGGCGGCGGGGCTCCAGCATGAGAATGCGGCCCGTTGTCAAATTCGCATCCAGCATGGCAAGCGGCACACGGGTGGTTTTACCGGCACCTGGCGGCGCTTGGAGAACAGCGCGGCCATGGGTGCGCAGGGCATCCATCAGATCGGGTAAAATGGGATCAATTGGCAGGGCTGTCATAAGGGCACTTGGTCTGCGCAAAGGAGTGATGGGTCAAGACCCATCCTACGCTGGCGGCGGCCGTAGGATGGGTTTTAACCCATCTTTCTTATGCGATAGGTAGACAAAAGCGCGGGCCACCATCCGCCCAACGCACGAACCCACATGCAAGATATGCATCTTGGGCAGCGATGTTGTCAGGGGCTGTACCAATGAACAAGTAGGTGCATCCCAGTTCGCGCCCGACATACGTGCATCGCGCAGCATACCAAAGATGGGCGCGCTTAGATAATCAGCAAGCCAACCATCAAACGAAAAAACCCGACCGCTTGCACGGCCGGGCTTTCAAAACTTCAAACCGAAGTGGCTTACGCCGCAGTCGCCTTGGAAATCTCTTTTTTGATCTTCAACGCGGCTGGGGACAGCTCAACGTCTTTGGACTTTGCAAAGAACGCGTCCAGACCACCACGGTGATCAACAGTGCGCAGTGCAGCGTTCGAGATCTTGAGCTTGAAAGAGCGGCCCAGCGATTCGGACATCAATGTCACATCCTGCAAGTTTGGCAGGAACCGACGGCGGGTACGGTTTTTAGCGTGGCTGACATTGTTGCCAGACATTGGGCCTTTTCCAGTCAATTCGCAACGGCGGGACATGGGTATTTCCTTCGTCTTAAGGGGCAAACTGTGGATCGGCCACATACGCCCCAATTAATTAGCTAAGACCCTGACGTACAGAGCCATGAATTCGGTCTGAGCGAGATAGGAGGATTCCCAGCCCGCGTCAACCCGCAACCACGCCAAACAAGCGCAATTAACGGTTCTGGTCGATCACTACAGGATTGCTGTCGGGGTCCACAACAACAAAGCTACCCAAAGCGCCAGCTTCGGGCAAACTAACTTGGGTAGGCAGCAATCCTTTTGCCACCAGTTCATCATGTAACGCGCGCGCATCGGTGACCGGGGCCACTTCACCGGCGTTTTGATCCCCGCCGGAGGTAAACGGCAGCATGGTGTCAGCAAACATGCCCTGAAATATTCTGATGAAATGATCGCCGGTCTTAACGATCAGATAACCATGCGCGGTCTAACCGCCAAACATCTCGAACTCCAGATTTTCCAAGGTGATTATCCCGAATAACCCAAGCCTCTTACCTGCGCTGTTGATGTCGCGCCGCAGCAAACGTCTGGTTGGTATGAAAGCAGGCATATCGCCATTTACCCCAACAAGGATAATGCGATGGAATAGATGTGCCTCATTTATTCCACTGTTAAGGGACCGGACCAACACAAGAACCAGATGACTGCACACGCTGCCGCCACCGCATGCTGCGATTACAACAGTGGTGCTGTGCAGATCTGGACGCGCCTGCAACAATGGCACAGCGCCTGTCACGTGGGCGGGGTAAGATTACGGCGGAAAGCGATTGTTTCCAAATCGCGACCAATCTGACGGGGATGCGGCGGACCGTGCGTTTTGCAGGCAAACAAGCGGGGGGTTATGCTGCACTAACGGGTCAAAAGTTTGGCCGCTAACGCCGTGTGATAATCGGCATCACCACGCCGCGCCGCACGGTGTTCGGCGATGACCGGCGCAGGGGTCGGCGGGGTCTGCAACGCCGTGCGCTGAATGATACCGGACTTACGCGCACGGCCCAGCAGCGCAGTTGCTGGATGTCCACCAAACGGCAGACGGGCGATGCGGACGCGTGGGAAGACTTCAGTGATCATATTGGCGTTCACCAGATCAAGCGGGCGGAACGGGTCTGCGATGATAATACCCTGCAAATTGGGGCGCGCCGCGCGGGTCAGATCGCCCAGATCACGGTCAAACCCACTTGCATCTGCGCGGTAGCGTTTATCAAATGGAACCACATCGGGATGGATTGAAAACTGCGGCGAAATCGCTGTGACATAGGCGGCATGCGCGGCGTGGGCAAACCGAAACGCACCGTAGCCCCCCATCGAAAACCCCAACATATGCACGGCTTTGTAATGTAAGGTCAGCCTGCGCAGCATCGTCTCTATGCCTGCCGTATCGGGGTTGATGAACCAGTCGTTGATGCGCGAAGTGATCGCCAATTGGGCGAACCCATTGGTTGCCATATGGTTAACGGGGTTCACAGCTGTGAACGCGGTGCGGCCCTTTTCCCGAAAGCTGAATATGATGGCCAAACGGTCCGACACACCATTGAACAACGTGGCGCGCAAGTGGTCGCCACTGTACACCAGATCACCTGCATTGGTCATGTTTGCGATACAACTTCGGCGGCGGCCGCGGCGGGGGACATGCGGCCAGCGGCGACCTCTTTTTCCAACATCGCCATGCGGGCGCCAAGGTCAGGATCGCGGGCGATGCGGGCGAGCAGTTGCAGGCGGACCTCTTCGGCGAACCAATATCGGGCTTGGGCGGCCCGGGACCGTTCCCAAACATCTGTTTCACGACGCCAGTTGATCAGGGCCTGCATCTCGTCCCATGCCTCGGAAATGCCTTCTGTTTCCAGTGCGGAAACAATCATGGCCTTGGGAAAACCGTCAGGGTCTTGGGACCGTTTGCGCAGCAATCGCAACGCACCAGCATAGTCGGCACAGGTGCGTATCGCCTGCGGTTTCAGATCGCCATCGGCCTTATTGACCAAAATCATATCCGCGATTTCCATGATGCCGCGTTTGACGCCCTGCAATTCGTCGCCGCCAGCAGGGGCAAGTAGCAGCAGGAACAAATCAGACATCTGGGCAACGACAGTCTCTGACTGGCCGACGCCCACGGTTTCGATCAATACGATATCATAGCCAGCAGCCTCGCAGAGGGCGACGGCTTCGCGGGTGCGGCGGGCAACGCCGCCAAGCTGGGTCTGGCTTGGGGACGGGCGGATAAACGCGTTGGGGTCGCGGGCGAGCAAATCCATACGGGTCTTATCGCCCAATATTGACCCACCCGAGCGGGCGGACGACGGATCGACAGCCAGCACGGCAACACGGTGACCCGCCGCCGTTAACATCAAGCCAAAGCCCTCGATAAAGGTGGATTTACCAACACCGGGGGTGCCGGACAGACCGATACGGATAGCCTGCCTGCCACCTTTGGCAAGCAAATCCAGTAAGGTCATCGCATCAACGCGGTGATCGGCGCGGCCGCTTTCGACCAGCGTGATCGCACGGGCAAGCGCACGGCGGTCACCAGCAGCCACAGCGCGGGCCAATTCAGTCATATCATTGGGTATTGTCATGAGACTGGTTTTAGGGACGGACGCGGCCACGCGCAATCATGCAAATGCAGGATGCTTGGGCGGTGTTTCCTGTGGGTGCGAAGATTTCAGCCCAAAGCGCGCGCGGGCAGGCAATGAAAACACCAAGCAGCGATGGATCGTGACGCCGCTTTGGCATGCGGGCGCGGCGTGCCGGGTTAGCCGCACATCCGCTTGGCTGTTGCGCTAAATTTCTTATAGCGCTGCCAGAATCGCTCGCTGCCGGAATTGTCCGACTGGCGGGTTTCCTGCGCCAGATGCGGTTCCTCAAAGAACGTGGCGGCGCGGCGCTGATCAGACCTGCTTAGGGTTTGGTTGGCGGCTTGTTGGACACAAGAGCAAAGCCGCGTTGATGCGGCTTTGCGGTCAGCTGCGATACATGCCTTGCTGATATCGCCTGACACGCGGTTCCCACCGCAGGCGGCCAAAAACACCAAAGCACCCAGTAAAATCAATTTGCGCATCATATCACCTGTAATTTGTGCCACGGCGCCTCGATTCCCGAGTGTCAGCCCCAGCCTGCTGTCGATACGATTATGCAAGGGGCAGGGTGAGGATGCAATTCAAATGCGCGTGGGGTTGGGCATGGTGCTGGTTAAATTAACGCAGACATGCGCGCGCTGGAAGCAAGCTGGTCTCGCGCGCTTTGTGGTCCAAGTCGATTAGGACAATAGATTGGCGGACAAAAAACATGCCAGAAATTGCGCAAAGGCCCCGGCAATCGTCTTATGCGATCGGCCTGAATGCCGATCAAATAGACGCTGGCGTTTTGACGCAGTGAGGACGATGTCCGCCAAAAGCTTTGGCTCAGTTATGGTATGAACAGGCTGGTCGTGAAAGCTGATGACGCAAAATACCACATCTTGCGCGGTTATTATGGCCGAAAAACCGCATTTGAAACATGCTGGGGATGATATGCTTGATTGGCCGCGCATCATGTCAAACGAACGGTTCCGGCGTTTGCCGGTGGTCGAGGCTGATATATCAAATGAAACCAATCGCGCCAGCAACGGTCACTCAGAACTGTCGACATTTCCTCATTGGTGGGGCATCGCGCGATAGTTGTCGAGTATGGTGGTTGTCGTCGCATGCTGAACTGATGAGCGCGCAAAGGTGGAACCGCTTTGACCGCTGTTGAGTATGCACAACAATGTGGTCACAGCGCGCCGCCATAGGCCTTTCACATATGACTGCGGTATGTTCGCCAGCACTTGCAAATCTCCCCACCACGCGCCATTGACAATCAACCCAATTCTATAGGCGTTTTGACCCCAATGACCGACCTGAAAAACATCCGCAATTTTTCGATCGTGGCCCATATCGACCACGGCAAATCCACGCTGGCCGACCGTTTGATCCAAGAGACAAACACAGTCGCCGTACGGGACATGAAGGCGCAGATGCTCGATAGCATGGACATCGAGCGTGAGCGCGGTATCACGATTAAGGCGAACACCGTCCGCATCGACTATGTTGCCGAAAACGGTGAGACATATGTTCTGAACCTGATCGACACCCCCGGTCACGTGGATTTCGCCTATGAAGTGTCGCGGTCCATGCGCGCCGTTGAAGGATCACTGCTGGTCGTCGATAGCACCCAAGGCGTTGAGGCGCAGACGCTTGCAAACGTCTACCACGCGCTGGATGCCGACCACGAAATCGTGCCTGTGCTGAACAAAATTGACTTGCCTGCCACGGATTGTGACGCGGTTGCTGCCCAGATCGAAGATGTGATCGGCCTTGATGCGTCGGACGCATTGCGCGTATCCGCCAAATCTGGCGTTGGGATCAAGGAAACGCTGGAAGCCATCGTGCACCGTTTGCCCGCGCCCAAGGGCGACATCAACGCGCCGCTGAAGGCGATGTTGGTGGACTCGTGGTACGACAGCTATCTTGGCGTTATCGTGCTGGTGCGGATCATCGACGGGCAGATGAAAAGAAACGACCGCGTGCGGTTCATGTCCAACGATACCGTGCACCAGATCGACAAGATCGGCGTGTTCCGGCCCCAGATGGAAAATGTCGACGTGCTTGGCCCCGGTGAAATCGGGTTCATCACGGCGTCCATCAAGCAGGTCCGCGACACCCGCGTTGGCGACACGATTACATCGGAGAAAAAGGGCTGCGAAACGGCGCTTCCCGGCTTTAAACCTGCGCAACCCGTTGTGTTTTGTGGCCTGTTTCCCGTGGACAGCAGCCAATTCGAGGACCTGCGCGACAGCATCGACAAACTGGCGCTGAATGATGCGTCGTTCAGCCACGAGATGGAAACATCTGCCGCGCTTGGCTTTGGCTTTCGCTGTGGTTTCCTTGGGCTGCTGCACCTCGAAGTCATCCGCGACCGGATTGAGCGTGAATACGATATCGAACTGATCACCACTGCGCCGTCGGTTGTTTACCACGTGTACATGCGCGACGGCGCGATGCTGGAGTTGCACAACCCCGCCGACATGCCTGACATGACGCATGTGGACCACCTTGAAGAGCCGCGGATCAAGGCGACGATCCTTGTGCCGGACGAATACCTTGGTGACGTGCTAAAGCTTTGCCAAGACAGGCGCGGCGTGCAGATGGATCTGACCTACGCAGGGTCGCGGGCCATGGTTGTCTATGACCTGCCGCTTAACGAGGTTGTGTTCGATTTTTATGATCGCCTGAAATCCGTAACAAAGGGTTACGCGTCATTCGATTATAACCTCGAAGGGTACCAAACCGATAACCTTGTAAAGATGTCGATCCTTGTGAACGACGAGCCCGTTGATGCGCTGTCGATGATGGTGCACCGCGACCGTGCTGACGCGCGCGGCCGTGCGATGGTTGAAAAGCTCAAAGAACTGATCCCGCGCCACATGTTCAAAATCCCGATCCAAGCGGCGATCGGCGGCAAAGTCATCGCCCGCGAAACGCTCTCGGCGATGCGCAAAGACGTGACGGCCAAATGCTATGGTGGCGACGCCACGCGGAAGCGCAAGCTGTTGGACAAGCAGAAGGCCGGTAAGAAGAAGATGCGGCAGTTCGGGTCCGTGAATATCCCGCAAGAAGCGTTTATTTCCGCTCTTAAAATGGACAGCTAAAAGCTGGCCATTTTTTGAGCGCGTGCGGGGAAGGGAATGGCGTAGCCAATCACGGCCGCACCCATTGGCGTTTTGGGCTTAAGCTAAATTTGGTATCCGTAACTCATTGATTTTTATTAGATTCACAGGATGATTGTTTGTCGTTGTTAAAGATGTACTGTTGAACAAAAAAGAAATGAGGCCGCCAGTGAACCAGCTATTCGTTACATCACCGCAACCGACCCTTAAGCGTATCGCGGATATTGATGGACCAGATTTCTATCCAACGCCTCGATGGGCAACTTATGCCTTAATTGAAAACGAAAAATTCGTTGGCGATATTTGGGAAAGTGCTTGCGGGGACGGCGCCATGTCTGAAGTTTTGTCAGAAGTTGGTGGGAAGGTGAGGAGTTCAGACTTATTTGACCGTGGATTTGGGGAGGCAGGAATAGATTTCCGTACTTCGACTTGCTCAGCAGATAATATTGTAACAAATCCACCGTTCAATGCCGCGGAAGATTTTGTGCAGGTGGGACTAAAATCAGCTAAACGAAAATTTGCATTGTTACTTAGGTTAGCATTTTTAGAAGGCGCAGGTAGACAACGCTCGATATTTACTGAAAATCCACCTTCAAGGGTTTGGGTTTTCAGTGAGCGGATTACATTTTACCCAAGAAACGCCGAACGTAAGGGTAGTGGGACTACCGCTTACGCTTGGTTTGTATGGGATAAGGATCATACTGGCCCGTCGGAGCTGTGCTGGCTACCGACCGGAATTAAAGCACGTTATGGCAACTAAAGTGTTGCGGCGTGCTGCCTGCCCGTTTTTGTAAGTGTCCAACTTTCGTGAGGCTTGTCATAGTCGGCTAGCCCACGAGCCTGTAACCCCGTCGATTGATTTCTATGTGAAACCAGATTTCTCACTTTTTGGGAGAAATATGTATCGCTTCTATTTGTCATAATATCAGCGTCTTTGCCGGCGGGAGTTAGGTTTTTTGACAGTTGATCGATTAACTGGGAAGTGGTCAGCGTTTACCCATGAACTTTAAGTAGTAATTTCATAGTTTCGGTGCGGATTTCGTTTTCTGTGTAACGCATTTTTTTCCTTAAGATTTGTTAAAATTTGTCGTTATAGAGGAGTTTATATGTGGTTTGGTTGACTAATCTTCAAGTACTTAGGGTTGAAAAGAACACTGGTAATAACCTAAAAGGTTAGCTGCTCTGAATGAATTGCCAAATTTCCAATTTGGCAGCGCCCGAACCGCCCCCACGGGGCGGGCGCTTTCAGCACCAGCCCCTCGGCTTGGGCGCGGCTGGTAATTGCGCGGATCGTTTGTGTCTATCGTTCCTCCGGCGCTGCGCGCGTTCGGCCCTGAAACTGTCCTCGACAGTTTCCAAGACGGGCCTTACCCCCCAACGCGGCGGGTAATATCGGGGAGCGCGGACTTACAGGCGATCCACGGTCTCGGCGGCGCGCGTGATATCGCGGCCCACGCCTTTGACGGTCTCGCAGGCACTTAGTCCAAGCAGGCACAGCAGCATAAAGATGCGGATCATAACGGGGCCTCGTTTGCCAAATTCAGTCGCCCCACACCTAATCGGCAAATCACCACGGGGCAAGTCAGCGGGCCAATGCTTGCTGAAACCGCTTTCGGCGCTGGACCTCGATCAGTTTCCGCCCCATTGACCCACATCAAAGACAGCGCTGCGCGTCGGGGTACATTAGCCGCACCTCAACACAGGAGCGGGTCATGTTACGGTTGGCATCAATTCTTTATTCCATCATCGGCCCCAGCGTCGCGGGCGCATGTGTTATTGCGGCTTTGGTCACGGGCTATGACACATTGCAGCCCATTTTATTGGCCGCAGGGGTGGGGGCTATTATTGCGGTGCCGCTGTCCTATGTCATCGCCAGCGCGCTGCTCTCGCCGAAATAGGAGCGGGGGTTACACTGCGCAAAACGCGGCAATCGACGCTTCGAACTCGCGGGGTTTTTCGGCGTGCAACCAATGCCCCGCACCGCTTATTTTCGCGAAATATGACTGTGGAAACAGCGCCTTGATCGTGTTGCGGTGGGCGTGCTGCACATAGTCTGAATTTGCCCCCGACAAAAACAGCGTCGGCCCGTCAAAGGTGCCGGACACATGCGGGAACCCGATGATCTTGTCCATTTCGGCGGCCAATACATCCAAGTTCAATTTCCAGCGTTTGCCCTTAACATCAAGCGATTGCAGCAGGAATTCAGCGACGCCGTCTTGCAGGCCGCCAAGCTGGTCAAGCGCATCTGCGCGGCTGTTTACAGCGTTCAAATCCACCGCCCGCATCGCCTCAATCGGGCCCATCTGGGTGTGCGTATAGGCAACGGGCGCTATGTCAGCGATGACCAAGCGGTTGACTTTGCTCGGGTATTTCAGTGCGAGCACCATAGATGCCTTGCCGCCCATCGAATGGCCCAGCACGTCCACCGGTTTGTCGATGACCCCGGCCAAATCCTCGGCGAGGTCCGCATAAGAATGCCCATTAAGCCACGCGCTTGCCCCGTGATTGCGCATGTCAACAACGACCACAGGGCGGGTCGTGGACAGCCGCTTGGCGATTACATTCCAATTGCGCGCAGACCCGAACAATCCGTGCGCGATCAGCAGTGGCGTGGCATCAGGGCCGTCATAATAAACCGTGTTCAACATGCATCTAATCTAACGCGCCGCAGATCAGAAACACCAGAGGGATTGAGCCAAACACCGCGTCATGACAAACCTAAATGATGACTGCCACTACGCTACAATCCCAAGTGGACGAGGTCCGCAATCTGATGGAAACGCGCCTGCGGGTGCGGGGCAAAACGCTTGGCCAGCAGGTGCGCAAGGCGGGGCGGTTGTTACCACGGGCAGAGCGGCGCGAGGCGGTGTATCTGGCGCAAGCTGCAACCGTCATGGCGCATCCCAAGCTGAGCCGCATGGTGGATGCGGGTAAGGCTGCCAAGGCGCATGCCCGATTGACCCAATTCCTGAAATCCGTTGACCCCAAGGATCGCGCGCGGGGCAGATTGCTTGGATGGCTCGGGTCGCTCGCGTTCGGGCTTATTGTTGTTTTTGTATTGGTTGTCGTCGTGTTGGTGCAACGCGGGATCGTTTGACCACGCAAAAGGCCGCCACAATATATGCGACGGCCCCAAGCAGCGTAGGATGCGTTTTAACGCATCTACCTCAAAGGTTCGGGTACAGCGGGAACTTATCGCACATCACTTCGATTTCGGCGCGAACCTTGGCCTCTACGGCCTCGTTACCATCTGCGCCGTTTGCAGCGATGCCATCGACAACCTCAACGATCCAGTCCGCAATCTGGCGGAACTCGGCTTCACCAAACCCACGGGTTGTGCCTGCAGGCGTACCCAAACGGATGCCTGATGTTACCGTTGGCTTTTCTGGGTCAAACGGGATGCCGTTTTTGTTGGTCGTGATGTGTGCACGGCCAAGGGCCGCGTCAGTGATGTTGCCTGTCACACCTTTGGGGCGCAAATCAACCAGCATCAGGTGCGTATCAGTACCGCCTGTGACGATATCCAAACCACCTTTGATCAACTGATCAGCAAGCGCTTGGGCGTTCTTTACGACCTGTTCCTGATAGGCTTTGAATTCAGGGCGCAGCGCCTCTCCGAATGCAACGGCCTTACCTGCGATGACATGCATCAACGGGCCACCTTGGATGCCGGGGAAGATGGCAGAGTTGCACTTTTTCGCGATCGCCTCATCGTTGGTGACGATGATACCGCCACGTGGGCCGCGCAGGGTCTTGTGCGTGGTTGATGTGGCGACATGTGCGTGTGGGAATGGGGACGGATAAATACCCGCCGCAACCAGACCGGCAAAGTGGGCCATGTCCACGAATAGATATGCGCCCACGCTATCGGCGATCTCGCGCATACGCGCAAAGTCGATGATGCGCGGAATGGCGGACCCACCAGCGATAATCATCTTGGGCTGGTGTTCAGTCGCAAGGCGCTGGACCTCGTCATAGTCCAACAGGTTATCGTCTTTACGGACGCCGTATTGGATCGCATTGAACCATTTACCCGATTGGTTTGGTTTGGCGCCGTGGGTCAAGTGACCACCCGCGTCCAAGGACATACCAAGGATCGTATCGCCAGGCTGCAACAGCGCTTGGAAGACACCTTGGTTTGCCTGTGACCCAGAGTTCGGCTGCACGTTGGCAAAGTCACACCCAAACAACTGCTTGGCGCGATCAATCGCCAGGTTTTCGGCGACATCGACGTACTGGCACCCGCCATAATACCGGCGACCCGGATAACCTTCGGCGTATTTGTTGGTCATGACGCTGCCTTGGGCCTCCATGACAGCGGCTGATACGATGTTCTCGGACGCGATCAGCTCGATCTCACCGCGTTGACGGCCTAGTTCGGACTGTATTGCGGCATGGATATCTGGGTCGCGGGTTACGAGTGTTTCGGTGAAAAAGCCGGCGTCGCGGACAGTATTGGTCATTTCAAAGGTCCCTTTGGGCATAGGCAGGTTGCGTTGCGGTTTGATAGCGCAACAAAGCAGCGGTCAAAAGCGCCAAAGCGACCCCGCGTTCGTCTGTCGCGGCACATACCGTTTCCGATGGGTGCCTTGTGTTTCGCCCCTGATCTTGGGACAAGTTGCTGACCACATGACAAGGACCACACCATGCCCCGCCCCAAAATTGCCTTTGTGGCCAGTTCAGCGCCGCTCGCGCAAAGCGCACTTGCAGATTTGTCGACAGCACATGGCAACGTCGCTTTGGACAAGGCCGACGTGATCGTGGCCTTGGGGGGCGATGGGTTTATGCTGCAAACCTTGCACGCGACCCAGCATCTGGCCGTGCCTGTCTACGGGATGAACCGTGGCACTGTGGGTTTCTTGATGAACGAATTCCATGCAACTGACCTGCCTGACCGACTGGATGCGGCGGTCGAAGAGGTGATCAACCCGCTCAGCATGACGGCCCTTTGCGTTGATGGCTCAATGCATGAGGCGCTTGCGATCAACGAAGTCAGCCTACTGCGTGCGGGGCCGCAGGCCGCCAAGCTGCGCATCACCGTGGATGGCAAATTGCGCATGACCGAACTGGTCTGTGATGGCGCGTTGCTCGCGACACCGGCGGGGTCCACCGCCTATAACTATTCGGCGCATGGGCCGATCTTACCGATTGGGTCCGATGTGCTTGCGCTGACAGCCATGTCCGCGTTCCGCCCCCGCCGTTGGCGTGGCGCGTTGCTGCCCAAGCGGGCGGTCGTCAGGTTTGACGTGATCGAACCCGACAAACGCCCGGTGATGGCCGATGCGGACGGTAAATCAGTGCGCGATGTAGCGAGCGTAGAAATCCGGTCCGACCCAAGCGTCCAGCACCGGATTTTGTTTGATCCGGGGCATGGATTGGAGGAACG
Organism: Yoonia sp.; assembly: GCA_023955335.1. GTDB lineage: Bacteria > Pseudomonadota > Alphaproteobacteria > Rhodobacterales > Rhodobacteraceae > Yoonia. The sequence goes on along the minus strand of JAGSGF010000009.1, from coordinate 43,540 downwards.
GCTGATCCGTGAGCAGTTTGCTTAGGATTGGCAGGCGGCTTTGCCGACAAGCTTGCCCGTCATTCGCTCTTGGTGCCCCGAGTGCGCCAGACAGAAATCAGGCGAAACAACCCTCATGAATGTTGATCCAATCACACCATTGATAAACGGCTTTCGGACCGAGAGGCTGTCAGTTTTGCATTGGTCCCCGGCGATAGCAGACAGCGAAAACAAGCTGCAATTGGCGGAAACGCTGGTGCAAATCCTCACCCCACATGTGCTCGCGTATCTTCCGCCATCGCTGCAGGTCGAACAGACGACCACAGCCGTTTTAAATTGGATCAACGATCGTGCCCAAGAGAGCGATGTCTACTTAATAAATAATACGCACTCCAAGACACTTATCGGGCTTTTGATCCTCGTTGATGATCCGACATCCGAGGCCAATTTGAACATTCACATTGGGTATTTGCTGTCTCAGGCTGCTTGGCGAAAGGGCTATGCATCGGAACTGATCAAAGGCCTTTTGAAAGAAGCTGGACGACATGCGCCGATAACCTTGATTGGTGGCGTTGCTAAAGGCAACGCGGCATCAGCGCATGTCCTGCGAAAGCAGGGGTTTTTGTTGGATCAAAACCAATCGGACAAGGACATTGATGTCTTTACCGCGACGATTGCCACAGACTGAACAAGGACGTCAATTTTGGCGCAAAGCTGACTTCCATCTCTAGTCTTTTGCGTACCCCATGGGCTGTAACGCCGCTTTGATCTCGTCCAAGATCGCTGGATCATCGATTGTTGCGGGCATTTTGTAGGGCTTGCTGTCCGCGATGTTGACCATCGTGCCGCGCAGGATTTTGCCGGACCGTGTTTTGGGCAGGCGGTCCACGACGGTGATCAGTTTGAACGCGGCCACTGGGCCGATCTTTTCACGCACCAGCTTGATGCATTCAGCCTGAATATCCGCGTCAGATTTTGCGGTGCCGGTGTTGGTGCATACAAACCCAAGCGGCAGCTGCCCTTTCAGCGTATCGCCGACCCCGATCACGGCGCATTCGGCCACGTCTGGGTGGCCTGCAAGCACCTCTTCCATCGCACCCGTCGACAACCGATGCCCCGCCACGTTGATCACGTCATTCGTGCGCGCCATGATGTAAAGGTAGCCGTCATTGTCGATCATGCCCGCATCGCCGGTTTCATAATAACCGGGGAAGGTGTTCAGGTAGGATTTCTTGAAACGCTCTTCGGCATTCCAAAGTGTCGGCAGTGTGCCGGGCGGCAAGGGCAGCTTAATCGCGATAGCCCCTAATTCGCCCGCTGCGACGGGATGGCCCGCATCATCAAGGATTTGCACGTCATAGCCGGGCATCGCCACGGTAGGGCTGCCAATTTTGACGGGCAGGGCTTCGATGCCTGCGGGGTTGCCTGCAATGGTGTAGCCCGTTTCGGTCTGCCACCAATGGTCGTAGACAGGCACGCCCATGATCTTTTGCGCCCATTCAATCGTATCTGGATCGGCCCGTTCCCCTGCAAGGTACAGCGCACGCAAGCACGAGATATCGTAGTTCTTGATCAGCTCGCCCTTGGGGTCTTCGCGCTTGATCGCCCGAAAAGCTGTCGGGGCAGTAAAGAATGACCGGACATTGTGTTCTTCGATCACGCGCCAGAATGTGCCTGCGTCCGGGGTGCCAACCGGCTTGCCCTCAAACACCACGGTGGTGTTGCCCGCAATCAGCGGACCATAGCAGATGTACGAATGTCCGACGACCCAGCCGACATCGGACGCCGCCCAGAATACATCGCCGGGGTCGACGTTGTAGATGGATTTCATGGTCCAGTTGAGCGCGACAAGATGGCCAGCGGTCGGACGCACAACTCCCTTTGGCGCGCCGGTCGTACCGGATGTATAAAGGATATAGGCTGGGTGGTCGCCGGACACAGGCACGCAATCGGCAGGTACGACGCCAGCTTGCACATCGTGCCAATCGTGGTCGCGGCCTGCGATCAGGTCACAGGGGCCTTCTGTCCGTTGCAAAATGATCGTGAAATCGGGCTTGTGTGTGGCCATATCGATTGCGCCGTCGAGCAGCGGCTTATAGGCAACAACGCGTCCGGGTTCTACACCGCAGGACGCGGCAATTATCGCCTTGGGCGTCGCATCGTCGATCCGCACAGCAAGCTCATTGGCCGCAAAACCACCAAACACGACCGAATGCACGGCTCCGATGCGCGCACAGGCAAGCATGGCCACAAGGGCCTCTGGGACCATTGGCATATAGATGATGACGCGGTCGCCGGACACAATGCCTTGGTCGCGGAGTGCACCAGCAAGAGACGCCGTCTGAACCTGTAGTTCGGCAAAAGACGTCGTGCCCTTTTTTCCGGTGATCGGGCTGTCATAGATAATTGCGGTTTGGTCACCGCGTCCGTTTTTCACGTGACGGTCAACGGCGTTATAACAAGCGTTGACCTGTGCGTCGGTGAACCATTCATACAAGGGGGCGTTATCGGCGTTAAGCGCACGGCTGGGCGGTTTGACCCAATCAATGGCGCGGGCTTGATCCATCCAAAATGCCTCTGGATCGTCCTGCCAGCTTTTGTAAACCTCTGAATAGCCCATCGTGCCGTCCTCCCCTAAATGTATTACAAATGTGTAAGCAGGACATTTGTGCGCCGCAAGCTTGATTGCGGCGCTAACAGGAATCTGGAGTCAATTTCTTAACACAGGCGACGTTAGCCGTAGTGCGCCACCGGCGTGCCTGCAATTGCGGACATGTTCAAAAGACCGCGTGCCGTGATCGACGGTGTGACGATATGCGCGCGGTTGCCCATGCCCATCAGGATCGGGCCAACTTCCAGGCCGCCGCCCTTCATTTTCAGGATGTTGCGCACGCCTGATGCTGCATCGGTATTGGCAAACACGACGCAGTTTGCGGCACCATTAAGGTGGGCATTGGGGAAAATCCGGTTGCGCAAGTCCACGTCGAGCGCCGCATCAAGCTGCATCTCGCCTTCATAATCAAAATCACGCGGTACGCTGTCGAGAATTTCCATTGCGCCACGCATCCGGCGGCCAGTGTCGCAATCGAGGTTGCCGAACTGGCTATGTGAACACAGCGCAATTTTTGGGGTGACGCCAAACCGACCGACGTGGCGGGCCGCACTGATCACTGTTTCCGCGATCTGTTCCGGGGTCGGCTGCGGGTGAACTTGGGTATCCGCCACAAACAACGGGCCGTCTTCCAAGATCATCAACGACATCGCTGCTACAGGGTGGAGGTCTTTGGTACCAAGGATTTGGCGCACATAGTTGAGATGCCAAAGGAACTGACCGAATGTGCCGCAGATCAGACTGTCGGCTTCGCCGCGCTGCACCATAACTGCGCCAATCGCAGTTGTGTTCGTGCGCATGATCGCCTTGGCCAGATCCGGCGTCACGCCTTTACGGGCCATGATGTCGTGGTAGGTGTTCCAATAGTCATAATACCGTGGATCGTTTTCGGGGTTCACGATTTCAAAGTCGACCTGCGGCCGGATTTTCAGGCCCGCACGTTCGCAACGCAGTTCAATGACCTCTGGGCGGCCAATCAAGATCGGCTTGTCGGTGGTTTCTTCGATGATCGCTTGGGCCGCGCGCAATACGCGTTCATCTTCGCCCTCGGCAAAAACAATATTGCGCTCGGCACCACGGGCAGCCTCGAATACGGGGCGCATAATCATCGAGGATTTGAAGACAGAGGCGTCGAGGTTCGCCTTATAAGCCTCCATATCCGCGATGGGGCGGGTGGCGACACCCGTTGTAATCGCAGCAGCTGCAACAGCGGTTGCAACGACGCCCATAAGACGTGGGTCAAATGGCTTGGGAATAAGGTAATCCACCCCGAACGTCAGCTTTTCGCCGTGGTATACGGCGGCGGTTTCGGCACTGGTGGTCATGCGCGCAAGTTCGGCGATGCCTTCAACGCAGGCGATTTTCATCTCGTCGTTGATGTCAGTCGCACCCACATCCAAGGCCCCGCGGAAAATAAACGGGAAGCACAGGACGTTGTTCACTTGGTTCGGGAAATCAGATCGGCCTGTTGCGATAATCGCATTCGGGTTCACAGCGCGGGCTTCGGTAGGGTCAATTTCAGGGTTCGGATTGGCGAGCGCGAAAATGATCGGAGTGTCTGCCATTTTGGCGACCATGTCGGGCTTCAGCACACCGGGGCCAGACAGACCAAGGAACAGGTCGGCGCCGTCAATGACATCACCAAGCGTGGCAGCCGTGCTGCCTTGGGCGAACGCGGCTTTTTGCGGGGTCATATCCTTTTCGCGGCCATTGTAAACAAGGCCTTGGATATCACATAGCCACACGTTTTCACGTTTAACGCCCAGTTTCAGCAACATATTGAGACAGGCGATGCCCGCTGCGCCGCCGCCTGTGCTGACGACTTTTATGTCGGCAAAATCCTTTTTTGCGAGCCGCAGGGCGTTGGTCGCAGCCGCGCTCACGACAATCGCGGTGCCGTGCTGGTCGTCGTGGAACACGGGGATATTCATGCGTTCGCGGCACAGCTTTTCAACGATGAAACATTCAGGGGCTTTGATGTCTTCAAGGTTGATCGCGCCAAATGTGGGTTCCAACGCACACACGATATCCGCTAGTTTTTCAGGGTCGGCCTCGTTCAGCTCGATGTCAAAACAGTCGATGTTGGCGAATTTCTTGAACAGGACGGCTTTGCCTTCCATCACAGGTTTGGACGCAAGCGCGCCAATGTTGCCAAGCCCAAGCACAGCCGAGCCGTTGGTAACCACTGCAACGAGATTGCCCCGAGAGGTGTAATCGCGGGCCGTCTCAGCATTTTTGGCGATCTCAATACAGGCTTCTGCGACGCCGGGGGAATAGGCGCGGGCAAGGTCGCGGCTGTTGGCCATTGGCTTGGTCGCGCGGATTTCCAATTTTCCGGGCTTTGGAAATTGGTGATAGTCCAATGCGGCCTGACGGGCGCGGTCATTCGTCTTGTCTGTCATAGGGTCCCCCTGCGGTATAGTTTAACGTTAAACTACTTTTCTGCCCCAAGGGCAAGCTCGATGCTTTGTATACACAAAAAGCCGTGCGGTCTTGCAAATTTTGATCGGTCGGATCAGGCTTGTTTCATGACAAATAATCACGAAATTCGCGCTGAAGTGCGCCTGCCCACCACCAACTTGCGTGCCGATCTTGGGTTTTTCGACAAAACGCTACGGATGCGGTTGGACACGATCTATCCGGCAGATGATCCGGCAGTTGCCGTTTATTCCGGCCACGGGCTGCGCGTGCGGCTAGAGGCCAGCGATGATCCGGCGGCGCATTTGCGCATCATGACCGATGATGCGGACTTTGCGGAGGGGGGCAAAACCTTAACCGCACCGGGTGGTACGCATGTCGACATTGCGCCTTTGCACCCTCCGCTGGAATTGCCGACAACCGAACATGCCTTTGTCGTGCGCCGCCTTGCGGATCAAGCGCCTTGGGTGATTGGTCGCGCAGGTATGCAGTATCGCGATTTGATCCCGACGCGGCTTGGCGGGTCCATCATTGCCAGCCACATTCGCATTCCTGACGGTGGCCCTGTGCCAGATATGGTGCATTTCCACCGCGTGGGGTTCCAGTTGATCTATTGCTATTGCGGTTGGGTCGACGTGGTCTACGAGGATCAAGGTGGCCCGATCCGCCTGCATGCCGGCGATTGTTTCATCCAGCCTCCTGAAATTCGCCACCGCGTGCTTGAGGCATCAGACGGGATCGAAGTGATCGAGATTGGCGTGCCAGCCGAGCACATCACCGAGATTGACCACGATATGACGCTGCCAACCACTGATCTGCGCCCTGATCGGGACTGGCAGGGACAGCGGTTTGTGCATAACATTGGTGCTGATGCGACTTGGACACCCGACCGGGCAGGTTTTGATGCCCGCGACACCACCATCGCACGCAACACGCAAAATGTGGCGGGGGTGAAGGTGCTGCGGCGTGGGACGGGGGTGCCGGACTGGACGGCTCATGATGCCGACATCCATTTCACGTTTGTTCTCGAAGGACAGATGACGCTAGAGGGCGAAGGCAAAGACCCTTTCCGGCTGTCCGCAGGCGACGCTTTTGTCATTCCGCCGGATATGGCGACACGGTATGCTGATCCGTCGGGTGATCTTGAGTTGTTGGAGGTGTCCTTGCCGGGCATATTTAAGCTCAACAGTCGCCTTGCAAATTATTGACCAAAAGATAAAAAGTAACGCCAAAGCAGGAGTCATTCCATGTCATTAATCGAAACCGCCCGCGCTGTGCGTGAAAACGCTTATGCACCCTATTCGAAATTCAAGGTTGGCGCTGCGGTGCAGGCGGCCTCTGGCACGGTCTATGTTGGGTGCAACGTCGAAAATGTGGCCTATCCGGAAGGGACCTGTGCCGAGGCGGGCGCGATTGCGGCCATGATCGCTGGTGGCGACACGCAAATCGCTGCAGTGGCCGTTATCGCCGACAGCCCTCAGCCTGTATCGCCCTGCGGCGGTTGTCGCCAAAAGATTGCAGAATTCGCGGATGGCGAAGTGGTTGTCACTTTGGCGACCACCGATGGGACCGTGTTGAAAACGACAGTCGGCAAGCTGCTTCCCGGCGGCTTTGACGCTGACTATATGAGCCGCGTTTAACACATGGATGCCCGTGCCATCATCGCGAAAATCAAAGGGAATATCCCGCCAACTGACGCCGAACTACAGTGGTTTACCAATGGGTTATCGACTGGTGCCGTGACTGACGCCCAAGCCGGTGCGTTCGCCATGGCTGTCTGTCTTAACGGCCTGTCCGATGCGGGCCGTGTGGCGCTGACGACAGGTATGCGCGATAGCGGTGATGTGCTCAAATGGGACCTTGACGGGCCGGTTCTGGACAAACATTCAACGGGCGGTGTGGGCGATCCTGTATCGCTTTTGCTGGCCCCGATGTTGGCTGCTTGTGGTGTGTTTGTACCAATGATTTCGGGCCGTGGGCTTGGGCATACAGGCGGCACGCTTGATAAGCTCGAAGCAATCCCCGGTGTTAAAACGGATGTATCCGAGGCCAAGCTACGTCGGATTTTGCGCAAAACGGGCTGCGCCATTGTGGGGGCTACCGGGGCCATCGCACCTGCGGACAAACGGCTTTATGCGATCCGCGATGTGACGGCGACTGTCGATAGCATCGACCTGATCACGGCCTCGATCCTATCGAAAAAGCTGGCTGCTGGGCTAGAAGGGCTCGTTTTGGATGTCAAAACCGGATCGGGCGCGTTTATGAAAACGCAAAAAGAGGCGGAAGCGCTGGCCCGCGCATTGGTCGACGTGGCCAATGACGCCGGCTGTCCGACAGCCGCCCTTGTGACGGACATGGACGAACCCCTTGCACCTGCGCTGGGCAATGCTGTCGAAGTCGCGGTCTGTATGGAGGTGTTGTCAGGCAACAGGCTTGCTGCGCCCCGCCTGCACGATTTGACCATCGCACTGGGCGCGCGTGTTTTGGCCTTATACGGTGAAGCCGAGGGCGAGGCTGAAGAAAAGCTCAAAGACGCCATCTCGTCTGGCCGCGCAATGACGCATTTTGCGGCCATGATCGCACAGATGGGCGGACCACCTGATATGGCCGAAGACTGGCGCACGCATTTGCCAGCGGCACCTGTTGTCGGTGACGTGATGGCCCCCACAGACGGTCACATCACCGCGATTAATGGAGAGGCGCTTGGCCTTGCTGTCGTCGGTCTTGGTGGTGGTCGCCGTGTGGAAACGGATAGGATAAATCCGGCTGTGGGGCTGACTGATGTCATTGGTTTAGGCGCTAAAGTTGAACAAAACCAACCGCTTTGTACGATTCATGCCGCGACTGAGGATGCCGCGCAGGCGACTGCCGCTGCCGTACTGGCCGCGATTGCCATTGGTGATAATCCCGACGTGCGACCGCTCGTCCGTGCAAGGATTTCGTAAATGGGCCGCGCATTTCTAATTGTGATCGACAGTGTGGGGATTGGTGGCGCACCTGACGCGGACCAGTTCTTTAACGGGGACGTGCCGGATACGGGCGCAAATACCTTTGGTCATATTGCGCAAGCGCGGGCCGAGGCGGGGATACCTTTGAAAGTTGGCACGCTTGATGCGCTGGGTCTTGGGGCTGCGGTGGAGCTTGCATCTGGTTTAAAAGCGCCCGGGCTAAGTGCGCCCCCGACAGGCGCGTGGGGCGCTGCGACCGAAAAGTCCAACGGCAAGGATACACCGTCAGGCCATTGGGAACTGGCAGGCCTGCCAGTGCCGTGGGATTGGTTTGTTTTTCCGAACACCGAACCGGCCTTTCCGCCTGATATCACCCAAGCCATATGCGACGCGGCAGGAACGGACGGTATTTTGGGCAATCGCTATGCGTCCGGCACCCAAGTGCTGGATGATGAAGGGCCCGCGCATATGACGTCTGGCTGGCCGATCTGCTACACGTCCGTGGATTCCGTTCTGCAGATTGCGGCACATGAAGACACGTTCGGGCGCGACCGTTTGATCAAGCTGTGTAAAGATATCGCGCCGATGCTCCATAAGCTAAAGGTGGGGCGCGTGATTGCGCGGCCGTTCATCGGGGATGCCGAAAACGGGTTTGAACGGACTGAATACCGCCGTGATTTCGCGATTGCACCGCCTTCAGATACGCTCTGCGATATGGCACATGCGGCGGGTCACCGTGTTGAAGCCATTGGGAAAATTGGCGATATATTTTCCATGCGCGGGATCGATGAGGTCTATAAAGGGCGTGATGTGGCGTTGATGGATCACCTGAGTGATCGGGTCGATGCAGCCCCCGACGACACATTCGTTTTCGCCAATTTTGTGGAATTTGACAGCCTATATGGGCACCGACGTGACGTGGATGGTTACGCTGCGCATCTTGAATGGTTTAATGCTGAACTATCTCGTGTTCTGCCCCGTTTGCGCGACGATGACTTGCTGATCGTCACGGCTGATCACGGTAACGATCCGACTTGGATTGGCACTGATCACACGCGCGAACGGGTCCCTGTGCTGGTGCACGGGATCGGCACCAAACAACTGGGCCACATGGCCTTTGTGGACGTCGGCGCATCCGTCGCGGACCATCTGAACATCCCATATACTGGGGAAGGACGCAGCTTCTTATGACGTATCAAACAATGCCAAAAGTGGAAATTCATCACCACATCGAAGGGGCGGCTCCACCAAAATTCATCGCGAGCTTGGCCCGCGAAAAAAATATCGACATCTCGAAAATCTTTGATGCAGATGACAATTATACCTACGCAGGGTTCACGGAATTCCTTGGTGCGTATGAAGCGGCCTGTGAACCCCTGACTGGCCCTCAAGAATTTTACCGGTTGACCAAAGCGATCTTGGAAGAGGCCGCTGAACATGGCGTCGTCTACCTCGAGACCTTTATTTCCCCTGATTTCTGCGGTGGCGGCGACGTGTCCGCGTGGCGCGATTATGTCGCTGCAATCGCGCAGGCCGCATCAGAGGCGGAGCGCGACGCGGGCATTACCCTGCGCGGGATCGCAACCGCAGTGCGTCATTTCGGCCCTGACAATGCCAAGGCATCTGCGCGTTGTGCTGCGGAAACCAAAGGCGATTTTATCGTCGGCTTTGGTATGGGCGGGGCCGAAACGCACCTGCGCCCACGCGATTTTGCCTATGCCTATGACATGGCACGCGAGGCCGGATTGCACCTGACGTGTCATGCGGGTGAATGGGGTGGGGCCGACATGGTCGCCGAAACCATGTCGGACCTTGGGGTCAACCGGATCGGCCATGGTCTCCACGTCATGCAAGACCCGAAATTGGTGGCTGAAGCCGTTGAAAAGGGCATCGTGTTCGAGGTTTGTCCAGGCTCTAATGTGTCGCTTGGCGCTGTGACCGGATGGGACGCGCACCCGATTGCGGCGATGCGTGATGCGGGGCTTAAGGTGACCGTATCGACTGATGATCCGCCGTTTTTCCACACCACGATGACCACTGAATTCACCATGCTGAACAAAACGTTCGGCTGGGACATCGCTGACTTTCACGCACTTAACCAAATTGCATTAGATGCGGCCTATTGCGATGTTGAGACGCGCGCCAAGATTGCTAAAAAATTAGGGGAAGTAACATGACCGAGCATCTGATTCACGTCCAACATCCGCTTGTGCAACACAAGCTGTCGATTATGCGTGACAAGACGACATCTACCGGGCAGTTCCGGCAGCTTTTGCGAGAAATCAGCCAGCTTTTGGCCTATGAGATCACGCGCAATCTGCCCATGACCACACGGGAGATTGAGACGCCAATGCAGACAATGGACGCACCCTTTCTTGACGGCAAGAAGCTGGCGCTGGTGTCGATTTTGCGGGCTGGTAACGGCTTGCTTGATGGCGTTCTGGAGCTGATCCCATCCGCCCGTGTCGGCTTTGTCGGGTTGTACCGGGACGAGAAAACGCTGCAACCGGTCGAGTATTATTTCAAGGTACCAACAGCGCTTAAGGACAGGCTGGTTATCGCAGTCGACCCGATGTTGGCCACAGGTAATTCATCCGTCGCAGCGATCGATCGGCTGAAACAGGCGGGTGCGGTGAATATTCGCTTTTTGTGCTTATTGGCATCCCCCGAAGGCATCGCGCGGATGAAAGAAGCCCATCCAGACGTGCAGATCGTTACTGCCGCAGTTGACAGTCACCTTAATGACCATGGATATATTGTTCCTGGCCTAGGGGATGCGGGTGATCGCATGTTTGGCACCAAATAAGCCGAGGAATTACCCCTAAAACGGGAACAATTGCTTTACAAAATGGGGATTGTTCGGCATTCTACCACAATATATTGTGGGGACACGCATGAACTATCGCGGTATTTTTGGCGCAGCGGCGCTTGCGCTTATTTTTTCAGGTCAGTCTGTTCAGGCGCAGTCAAACGGTGTGCCTGCCGAATTTCCGCCGTCTAGTTTTTCTGGAAACCAGTTTGTCGATAGTGAAGGGTGTGCCTTTATGCGCGCTGGCGTCGGTGGTTTGGTCAATTGGGTGCCGCGCGTTGATCGCCGCCGCAATCAGCTGTGCAGCTTTCAGTCAACATTCGCTCAGGCCGCGCCCGTACCAGAGAGCGCGCCAATGGTCACCGCGCCAGTGGTTGCCGCGCCCGCTGCTGACGTAGGTGCGCCTATCCAGACAGTGGCATCGATTACGACCGCGCCCAATCTTGTGCAAGTTCCCACAGTGACCACGGCGACAGCACGGTCGCCGCGGGTTGTGCGCAATGCGCCAGTTTTGGCTGCAGCGCCTGTTGTAGCGCCTGTTGCGCAAGCCGCACCTGCGCCGATGCAAACCCGTGCGGAGCTTTGTGTTGGCAAAACGGGTCTGCAACAAGGTTTTGTTAGCGCGTCGACAGGTGAAACCATCGACTGTGGTGGCGTGCCAGCGGCCGCACCTGTTGCTGCCGTACAGCGCCCCGCACCTTTGCAAACCAAGGCAGCCCTTTGCGTTGGACGTACGGGTCTGCAGCAGGGGTTCGTCAGCTCGACAACAGGTCAGACAATTGATTGTGGGGGGGCTGCGGCTGTTGCCGCGCCATTGCGCATGACGATGGCACAGATTTGCGCAGATATGCGTGCAACTGGCCGAAACTTTGTAAACGCGCAAACCGGGTCCGCCGTGCGCTGTGGCCCGCAAGCCCAACCGGTGACGGCATTTGCCGCGACGCGCCCTGCGGGTCCGGCGGCGCCAGTTGTGCCAACTGTGACGCCGCGCAGTTTGGCGGTGGCAAACTGCCCCGCGACTATGTTATTTGTTGACGGCCAAAAGGTGCGTTGCGGACCGCAGACAGAGCCAATCACAACACGCACCACCACATTTGATGCCAACGGACAGGTCACGCGCAGCACGGTCAGCACGGCGACCGCACCGCTGTCCGGGCCAAAACCAATTCCAGCATCCAACCCGCGCGGCGCATCGCAGCGCGAGGTTCAACTTGTGCCAAACGGCTATACGCGCGTTTGGAAAGACGGCCGTCACAACCCCAACCGTGGGGTGCCACAGGCTGTCGCAATTGTAGCGCCAACATTTGAGGCCCGCGTATCGACACGCACGGCACCAGTTGCCACCACGCACCGCTATGTGCAGGTCGGCACCTTCGCGAATGCGGGCAACGCCCAAGCTTTGGGTCAGCGTTTCATGGGGATGGGCCTGCCGGTTGGCTTGGCCAGTTCATCACGTGGCAAGAGTGTCGTGCTGGGTCCGTTCGCCAGCGCAAATGCATTGAACCGTGGGCTAACGGTCGCACGTGGCGCTGGTTTCAGCGACGCATATACACGGAACTAACCAGTCTCCCGGGAAAAGGCCTCGCGCTTGTTATGCGAGGTCTTTTCTTGTGCAGTGCTTAAAGATTGCAAATACCCTGCAGGCGGATCCAATTGGCATCTGACAGAATTTCCGGCTCGTCGCGTTCAGCAAACGCATCCCCTTCGATCAATTTGACCGTCCGCTGGCCAGATCCATCGCGGGCATAGGCAAAAGGTGTTGTCGGGATTTGGGCCGCCGCAAAGGCCGTAATCAAATCATCATCTTTGGCAAAGGTTGGATCGGCCTGTGTCACGCTGCGGGCATAGTCGGCCAACACGTCTGAGGGCAGGTTCCCGGTGGTCAAAAGACCCATCGTCTGGCGCAAACCAACGGCCTGAAGGACGGACGCAAGCGGGTCGATTCCGCGCCGCGCTGCATCAGCAGCAATGATATATCCGGCCGGCACAGCAGGGTCATCGGCATTTTCAACAATACGCCGGTCCAGCGCGATAATACCGCCGGTCATTGCCACAGCGCCTTGGGCAAGCTGCGGGAGGATAACAATCTGTCCGTTAGCATCAGCGCCAAGCAAACGGGCGTGCAACAGTTCTAGTGCTGCAACCCCGTCAGAATCACGGCACCGCGGCCCCGTGAGCTTTTGCACATGGCCCAGAACGATAGCGCCAATCTCGGCGCGTTTCGACGGTGGCACGACAGTTACCGTCTGGCGGGTTAGCGCATCGGGCAGCCAGAAAACGGCCAAGGCGGCAGTACCGGCGACAAACCCGAGCGTGATAAAGTGGCGCAGCTTGCCCCGCTGTGGCCGCGATTTTGCGAGCGTCTTGCGGACCTTTTCAATCGCGCCAATCATCAGATCATCGTCGATTTCCAGCGTCTCAACAGCACCTTCGTCGGGTGTGAAAACCGCAGGGCGTTTCCCGGGGTTTTGGCGGATAACAGCGGGCAGGGACCAATGTGTCAGCGGGCGGTCCGCACCGTCGGTGATGACCAGCGTCGCATTGCCAAATGAAACGGTCACATCACGGCGTTGCGCATCCAAATCGGCGCGCCAAATTCCGCCGCTTTCCAGCCGTTCATATTCACGGAGTGCCGTCATGTGCCTGCTTTTTGTTGCTTGACCGACAGCTTAACGGGCGACGCGGCATTTGGGTAGGTGCGTTAGATGCCTTTCGCGATCACGCGCAGTTCAAATTTCTGTATTTTGCCAGTCGAGGTCTTGGGCAATTCCTGAAACACGACCCGCTTGGGGCATTTGAAACCTGCGATACGACTGCGGGTATGCGCGATAATCTCGGCCTCATCGGCCATAGCGCCTTCTTTTAGCTCCACAAACGCGCAAGGCACTTCGCCCCATTTGTCATCCGGCTTGGCCACAACCGCACACAGGTTCACTGCCGCGTGGTGCATGATCGCGCCCTCGACTTCGACGGAGCTGATATTCTCGCCGCCTGAAATGATGATGTCCTTGGCGCGGTCCGCAATTTGCATATACCCGTTGGGGTGCTGGACCGCCAAATCCTCAGAATGGAAATAGCCGCCCGAGAACGCCATTTCAGTCGCCTTGGGGTTCTTGTAGTAGCCCTTCATCACGGAATTTCCGCGCATGACAATCTCGCCTTGGGTGGCGCCATCCTTCGTGACTTGGACCATTTTGTCGTCCATCACGGTGATATCTTCCATCATCGGAAAGGCCACGCCTTGCTGAGCTTTAATGCGGGCCTGCTCGTCCTTGGGCAATGCGCCCCACGCATCATCCCAAATGCATTCGGTCACGTGGCCATAGGTTTCGGTCAGCCCGTAAACTTGGGTGATATTGAAGCCTAGCTGGCCAACAGCAGCCAAGGTCGCAGGGGCAGGGGGGGCACCCGCGGTGAATACTTCAACCGTGTGGTCAAAGTTGCGGCGCTCTTCGTCTTTTGCATTTACGATCAGGTTTAGCACAATCGGCGCGCCGCCAAAATGCGTGACGCCGTGATCGCCAATCGCGTTATAGATAGCGCGTGCAGACACATCGCGACAGCACACCACCGTGCCGCCAAGCGCAGGCATCATCCACGTGTGGTTCCAGCCGTTGCAGTGAAATAGCGGCACAATTTGTAGGTATTTGATAAACAGAGGCAATTGCCAAGAAATTGGCGTTCCCATCGTCATCATATATGCGCCGCGATGGTGGTACACGACGCCCTTGGGGCGGCCCGTGGTGCCGGACGTGTAATTTAGCGCAAGGCTTTCCCACTCGTCGGTTGGCATGACCCAGGCATAGTCAGAATCGCCCGTCGCAAGGAAGTCTTCATAATCAATCTGCGCGCCTGTCGCTGAGATGCCTGCAACCTGATCAGGGACTTCGATAATCAGGGGCGCGGGACCATCCATCAGCTCAACTGCCTGCAAGACCATGGGAAGGAACTGACTGTCGACCAATGCGGCTTTGGCCGCGCCGTGGTCGAAAATATACGCGACCGTGTCCACGTCCAATCGGGTGTTGATTGTGTTGAGCACTGCACCGCAAGCAGGCACCCCAAAAGCAGCCTCGGATTGGGCCGGAATGTTCGGCAGCAAGGTCGCAACAACGTCGCCAGATTGGATTCCCGCCTGAGACAAAGCAGAGGCCAGTCGCGTCACACGGTCGTGATACTGCGCATAGGTCAGGCGAATGTCGCCATAGATCAGCGCCTCGCGGTCGGCAAAAACAACCGCGGCGCGGTTCAGGTGTGATAGGGGGGTCAGCGGAACATAGTTCGCTTCACACTTGCCCAAGCCGGTTTCATCAGCCATCCATCCCATAGGTGTATCCTCTAAACGCGTTATTTGCCGACTTTAGGATATGTCAGACATTTAAATCAATGGGCGAAATGCCTTGTGCGCAACAAGGGTGTGGAAATGACAGCAACGGTCCAACCACGGCAGGCGGCCTTTTTGATCCTTGCGGGCATGATGACGCTTGGGTTTACGGATAATCTTTTGCCCTTCATTTCGCACGACAGCTCGTTGTGGCAGTTCCACTTTATCCGCAGCAGTTTTGTTCTTAGTGCGTTGATCGTGGCATCGGGTTTGGGTGCAGGCACACTTTGGCCACGCAAACCACTTGCTGTTTTCGGGCGTAGCCTTTTCCAAGCAGGTGCCTTGCTGATTTACTTCGGGTGTATTGCGATCATGCCGATTGGGGTGGTGATTGCAGGGTTATTCACTGCCCCGCTGTTTGTGCTGATCATCTCGGTCATCTTCCAAGGCAAATCCGTCGGACCGGTGCGCTGGCTTGCCGTTGGCCTTGGCTTTCTAGGCGCGCTGCTGGTGATCCGACCTGACCCTAGCGCGCTTGATCCTATTGCTTTTCTACCGGTCTTCGCAGGTCTTCTTTACGCCATCGGAGCGATTGCAACACGTGCGTGGTGTGAAGGCGAGCAAACCCTGACGCTGACGGCATGGTTCTTTGGACTGCTTATGCTGTTTGGTGGGATCGGGCTCTGCGGTCTTCCCGGTGGTGGCGCGCTTGGGGCCGAAGGGTTTCCTCTGCGTGGCTGGATGCCGCTTAGTGGGGGGATGCTCGGCTGGTACGCGGTGCTCGCTATCGGGGCGCTTATCGGGATCGGGTTCATCTTTCGCGGCTACCAAATTGGCGAAGCATCAAACGTCGCGGTGTTTGAATACGCGCTGCTGATCTTTGCCAGCTTTTGGGCATGGATTTTGTGGGACCAAACGGTGCCCGTATTGGGTCTGCTTGGTATGGCGCTAATCGTTGGCGCGGGGGTCATTATCGCGTTGCGGTCTGACCCATGATTATCTCGTCGGGGCGGAACTATATCTTTGTGCATATCCCCAAAACGGGGGGGACTGCCCTTGCGACAGCGCTTGAAGCACGCGCCATGCGCGACGACATTCTGATCGGGGATACACCCAAAGCGAAACGGCGCAGGGCCCGCCTGAAATCGCTCACCGCCAAGGGGCGGATTTGGAAGCACAGCACGCTGTTGGACATGGAAGGTGTGGTTGACCCCGCTGGAATGTTCACCTTCACATTGGTGCGCAATCCGTGGGACCGGATGGTCAGCTATTACACATGGCTGCAAGCGCAAACCTTTGACCATCCAGGGGTCACACTGGCCCGATCTACCGACTTCAGCAGGTTCCTGAATGCAGATCAAACCCGGCAAAGTTTGCTGCAAAACCCTTATGCATCTTACGTAAACGATACGGCTTTCTTCTTTCGAATCGAACACTTAGCGGACGATTTACAACCACTTTTGAAACACTTAGGGTTTCAGCTAACTATTGAGCGCATCAATGAATCCCTACGCCCGCGTGATTGGCGGCCGTTCTACAATGACGCGGACGCATCCCTGATCAGGTTGCTCTGTGCAGATGACATAAAGCGGTCAAAATATACTTTTGACCCTGCATGACAAAAGGGCGCAGACCTTGTGGTCCACGCCCGTTTCCGTCGTCAAAATTCGCTTACGCAGCTTTGGCGCTCTTATCAAAGCGGCCATAGAACGACTGTACCTTGTCCGCCATTTCGCGCAGCAGCGCGGGGGTCGCAAAGCGGTCGCCGAACTTTTCAGTCAGCTCGTCACACCGCGCGGCGGCATAAGGCGTGCCGATGATATCGAGCCAGCTAAACGGGCCACCGGACCACGGCGCAAAGCCCCAGCCAAGGATCGCGCCAACATCGCCTTCGCGGATATCTTCGAGCACGCCTTCGTCCAATGCACGAACGGCTTCCAACACTTGCGCGAACAACAGACGGTGCTGCACTTCGATCAGGTCGGGCTGTTCGGCGGCGACCGGATACTTGGCCGTTAGACCTTCCCAAAGACCCTGACGCTTGCCCTTGTCATCATAAGCATAAAAGCCTGATTTGGACTTGCGACCAAGGCGACCCTCGTCGAACATCCAGAACAGAACTTCGTCAACTTCACCATCAGGATAGGCGTCGCCCATCGCGGCCTTGGTTGCTTTGGCAATCTTGACGCCCAGATCAACGGATGTTTCATCAACCAACTGTAATGGACCCAGCGGCATGCCCACCAGCTTAGCTGCATTTTCGATCAGCGCAGGGGCGACGCCCTCGCGGAGCATGCGGATGCCTTCGTTGATGTAGGGGATGATGCAACGGTTTGCATAAAAGAACCGCTCGTCATTCACAACAATCGGCGTCTTGCGGATTTGACGCACAAAATCGAGCGCCTTGGCCACGGCCACATCGCCGGTTTGCTTACCCTTGATGATCTCGACCAACGCCATCTTATCAACGGGGCTAAAGAAGTGGATCCCGATAAAGTTTTCAGCATCCACCGCAGCCTTTGCCAGTTCGGTGATTGGCAAGGTCGATGTGTTGGTCGCGAACACGCAATCGGGACCAGTGACGGCCTGCACGTTTTTGGTGACCTCGGCTTTGACACCGACGTCTTCGAACACGGCTTCGACCACCAGATCACACCCTTTAAGGGCGGCGTAATCTGTCGACGCAGTGATCAGGTCAAGCACCGCGTCTTTCTTTTCAGGTGTCGCCTTTTTACGGGCGATCCCCTTGTCCATATACGACGCAGTGTAATCCTTGCCGCGATCTGCCGCCTCTTGTTTGGCGTCGATCAGAACAACCTTGATGCCAGCCAGCGCCGACACAAGCGCGATACCCGCACCCATCATGCCAGCACCGATAATGCCGACCTGGCGAACCTTTTGGTCAGCTACATCAGGACGGTTCGCGCCCTTTTCAAGCGCTTCTTTGTTGATGAACAAAGACCGGATCATCGCGGAGGACGACGGGTTCATCAGGACTTGGGTGAAATACCGCGCCTCTATTTTCAAAGCCGTATCAAACGGAACCAACGCGCCTTCGTACACAGCAGATAGCAGGGCCTTGGCTGCAGGATATGCGCCTTGGGTTTTGCCGTTTACCATCGCAGAGGCACCCACAAACGTCATGAAACCAGCAGGATGGTACGGCGCACCACCGGACATTTTATAACCCTTTTCATCCCAAGGTTTGACGATCTTGGGCGCGGACAGAACCCACGCCTTAGCCGCAGACAGCAATTCATCAGCGGGAACCACTTCGTCAATAACGCCCGCGCGCAACGCGGCCTGCGGGCTGTTCATTTTGCCTTCGAGAAGCAGTGGAGATGCGGCCATCGCGCCCATCTTGCGGACCAAACGGGTCGTGCCGCCAGCACCGGGGAAAATGCCAACCATGATCTCGGGCAGGCCGATTTTGGCCTTTGGGTTGTCTGCTGCAAAAATGCGGTGACACGCCAGCGGAAGCTCGAGACCGATGCCAAGCGCTGTGCCGGGCAGGGCGGCCGCAATCGGCTTGCCGCCTTTGTTGGTCTTTGGGTCCATGCCTGCACGCTCGATCTTGCGCAACATGGTATGGCCAGCCATCGTGAAATCAAACAGGGCTTGGGCAGGGTTTTCACCCGCCTCATCGCGGATCGACGCCAGCACGTTCAGGTCCATGCCACCGGCAAAGCTGCCAGCCTTGCCGGACGTGATGATCACGCCTTTGACGGCATCATCGGCCAGTGCGTCGTCAATCAGCGTGTTGAGAACCTGCATACTGTCGCGGCTCATCACGTTCATGGATTTGCCAATCGTGTCCCACACAATCGTGGCAACGCCGTCAGCATCGGTTTTCAGAGTAAAGTCAGTCATGTCAGATGCTCCTTACACGCGTTCAATGATTGTGGCAGCGCCCATGCCGGATGCGATGCAAAGCGTGGCGAGACCCGTGGATTTGCCCGTACGCTCAAGCTCGTCGAGCAGCGTGCCAATGATGATCGCACCGGTAGCACCCAATGGGTGACCCATCGCGATCGACCCGCCGTTGACGTTGACGCGGCTGTGATCAACATTAAACCGCTGCATAAACCGCAGCACAACAGACGCGAATGCCTCGTTCACTTCAAACAGGTCAATGTCGCTGATCGACATGCCGCTATCGGCCAAAATCTTTTCGGTGACAGGCACCGGACCGGTCAGCATGATGGTCGGATCAGTGCCGATCTTGGCAGTGGCGCGAATGACGGCACGGGGCTTTAGGCCCATCGCATCGCCCCATTCCTTGGAACCGACCAGAACGCCAGCCGCACCGTCCACGATACCAGACGAGTTGCCCGCGTGGTGGATGTGATTGATTTTTTCCAGATGCGGGTACTTCATCAAGGCGACTTTATCAAAGCCGGGCATCTGTTCGCCCATCATCTGAAATGCAGGGTTCAAGGACCCCAACGCTTGCATGTCTGTGCCGGGACGCATGTATTCGTCGTGATCCAGAATGGAGAGCCCGTTCATATCTGTGACAGGCACGATGGACCGCTCGAACCGGTTGTCAGCCCACGCCGCTGCAGCGCGGTTCTGGCTTTCAACAGCCAGTTGGTCGGCGTCATCACGGCTAAACCCGTATTCGGTCGCAATAATATCGGCCGAAATGCCCTGTGGGACGAAATACGTATTCATCGCAATTGACGGGTCGACGGCAATCGCGGCACCGTCGGAGCCCATGGGGACACGGCCCATCATCTCAACGCCGCCCGCAATATATGCACCGCCTGCGCCGCCTCTGATCTGGTTGGCGGCGAGATTGACTGCCTCCATGCCTGACGCGCAGAAGCGGTTGATCGACAGACCTGGAATGGATTGATCAAGCTCGGATGCAAGCACGGCGGTACGGGCCAAACAGCCGCCCTGTTCCGCGACTTGGGTGACATTGCCCCAGATCACATCCTCAACCGCGTGACCATACAGGTCATTGCGATCCTTGAGGGCATTCATGATGCCAGCGGATAGGCGGGCCGATGTGACCTCGTGCAAGCTGCCGTCTTTGCGGCCCTTGCCACGCGGGGTGCGCACAGCGTCATAGATATAAGCTTCGGTCATAGGGGTCTCCTTCAGGCGCGGTCAGCAGGCGAGCCGGGCATCAAATCATAAGGGTGTTTCCAACCGGGCGTGGCAGCAATTGCGTCGAGCCAGCGGTTGATATGGGGGTAATCGGCACGGTCAAACGTGAACGGTTCTGGGTAAAACAGGTATCCGGCGCAGGCGATATCAGCGATGGTCATGGCCTCGCCAGCCAGCCAGTCGCGATCAGATAGATGGGATTCCATGATCTTCAACGCTGCGGCAAGGCGCATGGACATAAATCCGATGACATCGGCGTTGCGTTTTGCTTCGGGCAGAAAATTCATCTGGAACCGCAACATGCCAGCAACGCCACTAACCTTGTGGTTGTCAAAGAACATCCAGCGTAAAACCTCACGACGTTCAGCAGCGGACTTGCCACCTAGTTTGCCGGATTTGGAGCTAATGTAATCTTGAATGACGCCCGATTGCGTCAGAACCATATCGCCGTCTTCGAGAACAGGGACTTCACCCATGACGTTAAGCGCCCGAAATTCTTCGGAACGGGTAGCACCGTTAAAGAAATCAACAAACACAGGCTTCCAAGACTGGTTGGCCAACGTAAGTGTCAAAGCGGCTTTATAAGCGTTCCCACTTTCGCCAAAGCAATGCAACTTCATGGTCATGTCGGACATCCTCCCAGATGGTGCGCCACATATCGGACGCTGTATTTTGAGTATTGTTAAAAAAGCGAGGCGAAACGGCCCGCAATTAACTCTTACTTAAGCACGATGTCGAAAACTTACAGGGCGGTACAGGCTGGAGAGCCGATGGCCGTAAAAAGCGAGGCACCGGCGCTTGGTTGTTGCGCCCCTTCCGTTTGGGGAACTCTCTGGGGGCCGGGCCTTTGCACTCGCTTTTTCCTAAATACTCATCTTTTCAACGCTTGCGCGCCTCCAGTTCTGATTGAAACATCCGCAACCGCTGGCCAAACGTGTCCTCATTGATTACCGAATTAAAATTCTCGAACAAAAATGACAACGCCTCGCCCTCTTCCAACTGACTATCTTTGGCGAACCGTTTGAGCCTGCGATACCCGTCCTCTGTCATGGCAACAGGGAAACGGCGGGTTAATCGCAGACGCTTAGGCATATCGGACGGTCCTTTATTTCGTAGGATGGGTTTTAACCCATCATGTCCTTAAAATTGCGAGGCCTCCAGTGCCATTACGGTATCGGCACCTGTGTTGATGCGCGCCAAATGCATCGCCGTCGCGGGTAGCTGACGGGCCATGTAATAGCGACCGGTGGCAATCTTTGTCTCGTAGAAATCATTGTCAGACGCACCAGACTCTAACGCGTCCATCGCAGCTTTCCCCATGCGGGCCCACATCAAGCCAAGGCAGACGTGACCCATCATGTGCATAAAGTCGTATGATCCAGCCAACGCATGGTTTGGATTTTTCACGCCGTTTTGCATGAAGTACATACCAGCCGCCTGCATGTCCTTTGATGCCGCCTTCAACGGATCAAGGAAATCAGCCTTTAGCGCTTCATTATGTTCGTTCTCTTTGATGAATGTCTTGATCATATCAAAGAACGCCATGACGTGCTTGCCACCATCTTGGGCAAGCTTACGACCAACAAGGTCCAATGCCTGTACGCCATTGGCGCCTTCGTAGATCATCGCAATTCGGGCATCGCGGGCGAATTGGGACATACCCCATTCTTCGATATAGCCGTGACCGCCGTAAACCTGCTGGGCGGCAGTGGCGTATTCAAATCCTTTGTCGGTCAAGAACCCTTTCATCACGGGGGTGAGCAAGGAAATCAGACCATCGGCGTCCGCATCGTTATTCTTATGCGCACGATCGATCAGGTAGGTGCCCCAAAGCGTCAAAGCGCGCGCACCTTCCACAAAGGATTTCTGGTCCATCAAGTTACGGCGAATGTCTGGATGTACAATGAGCGGATCAGCAGGACCGTCCGGGTTCTCGGCACCTGTTATGGCGCGGCCTTGCAAACGGTCGTTCGCATAAGCGACGGCGTTCTGATACGCGGCCTCGGCCTGTGCATAGCCTTGAAGGCCCACACCCAAGCGGGCTTCGTTCATCATCACAAACATGGCGCGCATGCCTTTGTGCATCTCGCCAATCATATATCCTTCGGCTTCGTCATAGTTCATGACGCAGGTCGCATTCCCGTGAATACCCATCTTTTCTTCGATCTTGCCCGCGGAAACGCCGTTACGGTCGCCCAGAGACCCATCGTCGTTCACGATGATCTTGGGGACGATGAACAAGGACACGCCTTTGATCCCGTCAGGACCGCCGGGAATTCTGGCCAACACAAGGTGGATGATGTTGTCAGCCATATCGTGGTCACCCGCCGAGATAAAAATCTTCTGGCCAGTGATCTTATACGTTCCGTTATCTTGCGGAACCGCCTTGGTGCGCATCAAGCCCAGATCGGTGCCGCAGTGCGGTTCGGTCAGGTTCATGGTGCCGGTCCATTCGCATGTGACCATTTTGGGCAGAAATTTTTCTTTCTGTGCGTCGGTCCCATGGACGTGGATCGCAGAATAGGCACCGTGGGTCAGACCCTGATACATCTGGAACGCCATATTGGCGGACACCAGCAATTCTTGTGCAGCAGTGTGCATGACATATGGCAGGCCTTGGCCACCATATTCGGGGTCACAATCCATCGCCGTCCAGCCGCCGTCTTTCATGATTTTGAACGCGTCTTTGAAGCC
The DNA here is from genome assembly GCA_023955335.1 of Yoonia sp. Taxonomy (GTDB): domain Bacteria; phylum Pseudomonadota; class Alphaproteobacteria; order Rhodobacterales; family Rhodobacteraceae; genus Yoonia. The sequence continues at coordinate 20,642 of JAGSGF010000009.1, read as the reverse complement.
CGTTGGCGTGCGCACCACACCGTTTTCCAACACGCACCCTTCGACATCGCCAACCGTATTCAACGGGGCCAACACCTCTGATGCGACCTTGCCTGCTTCTTCGATCACAGCGCCGGTAAACGCGCGGTCAAGATCCTCAAACCCTGGGATGTCTTGCTCTGATACTTTCAGCAGGTCGTGCAGAACAAATTGTAGGTCTTTGACGGGGGCGTTGTAGATCGGCATGTCAGATGTCTCTCTGTCTAGGGTTTGAAGGCGGCTAGGCCGCCGATTGGTCCTTTGAGATGGCAGCCAGTTTTTTGGCACCCCATTCCATTTGTGTTTTCAGCTCTCCAATGGCCTCGTCCAACTCGGCCTTTTGGGCTTCCATGTCGGCCAAGTGGCGCTCGGCGAATTCGTAGGTCTTGGACAACTGCGTCTCTTGACTGTCGTTCATGTGATACAAATCCAAAAGCTGGCGGATCTCTTCGAGGCTAAAGCCAAAGCGCTTGCCGCGCAGGATCAGCTTTAAGCGGGCGCGGTCGCGTTTGGTGAACAGACGGCGTTGGCCATCGCGAACAGGGAACAACAGTTCCTTGCTCTCGTAAAAACGCAGGGTGCGGGGCGTCACATCAAATGTGAGGCACATATCGCGGATGCTCATTGTGTCAGTCGTCATGATCTCTGTCCCATTCATGCCAGGCTTGTTACCTTGCACCTGCGAGTACATGATCGAGCATACAAGACAAATTGACGTTAACGTAAACGAAACGCTACGTCATTTTTGACTTGACGAAAGGTAAGCAAAGATGCCGCTAGGTCATGCGCAACTTTTGCAAAGCCGGTGATGACGCGAAATGCAAAATCCCCCACCCCCTTGAAATAAGGGGTCTTACGGATCAACCGAGGGTTTTGGCCGTCAGGTCGCGCAGCTTTTGCAACTCGTCCAATGTCTCTTGTAACTGCTTTTGCTGCTCGACCAGTTCAACAATCTGGTCATCTGCAAGTTCCACCCAGTGCTGCATTTGCGCGCTGGTGCCCTCGTTTTCTCGGATCATCAACCATTGACGGATGTCTTCCAGCGAGAATCCAAATCGGCGGCCACGCAAGATCAACGTCATGCGCGCCACCTCGCGGCTGCCATAAAACCGCGACCGACCTTCTTTGTCAGGTGTCAGCAATTCGATATATTCGTAGTATCGCAATGTCCTTGGGGTCACGTCAAACTTGGCGCACATTTCTTTGAATGTTAGGCGTGTCGACATTGTGATCCTCCGTTGCCATAAACTTAGCGCTTGGGCACGCTTGGGGCAACAGACGGATTAATTCAAAAACGCAGGCGCAAAGAAATAAAACCCATAGGCGGCCATCATCGCGGGAACTGTTGAGTATATCGTCGCCCAGATCGCCGCCCGAGGGTTCAACGCAATCGCAGGGAACAGGGCGTCGCCATCATTGGAGATCGCATTGCCCATCAGCGCTGAAAACGGAATCAACCCGTTGATATACAGCGTGGTCACCAAAACCTGTGGTCCACATCCGGGCACAAGGCCGATCAACACACCGATCAGCGGCAGCAATGGCGCCACCGTGCTGAACATCACCTCAAGGTCCAAGCCAGCGAAGGTAACGATATAGTCATAGGCCAGATAGGCCCCGATCACCCAGACAGAGATGAACGCAGTTTCTTCGGCCATGCGGGTCAGGGGGCTGTCGTTTTCGTTTGTCATCGCTGTAACGGTTGATGCGGCCCAGATGCTGAGGCCAACCGCCGTGCCAATCAGGCCCACAACGGTCACCAATGATCCGTAGACTTCGTAGACATCCGCGCCAGACAGTTGCGTCGCGCCAATCATCAAACCCGGCGCAGCGACTGCCAGAAACGCATAGTCGCGCAAGCGGATTTTTCCGATGAGCGGGGCAAGTTCGCAGTGTACGCTGGTGTCGGCAACCATGTCTTCGCGCGAAAACGCATCAACGATCCAACCGGACGCGATCCCGATCACGAATGACAGCGGCAACACAACTATCGCCACATCAGGGCGGGTCGCTATGAGCAGGAACGCGGCATCTCCCATCGTGGCTGTCAGGGTTGCAACAACCGCACCAAAGCCCACGTTGCCTGATGAATATGCGGCCACAACAACAACAGCGCCACCGCAACCGGGTGTCGCGCCCAGCAAGGCGGCAAGGGGGACTTGGAACCCCTTTGCACCTTTTAACGCTTCGCCAATATTGAACCGGAACACACGCTCGGCCCCGTAAAACAAAAGCAACGTCGCGGCGACGAATGCGGATACTTGCGTATAGGCATCTACTATCAACCCACGGGTCAACTCACCCAGCAGACCGGGTGCAACCGCCAGCGTCAGAAATGTCAGCGCAACGATCAACCGCTTTGGTCTAAACGGCCCAATGCGGCGCGCCCGTGTTGCAGTGGGCATAATTGTGGTGGCGTGCATTGCGACACTTCCTTGTTGCGAATAATTCTTAATTGCAGATATAGCACTTGCAACCATTTCGGCAAGTGCGAAGTTGGCCGCAATTATTCCGGAGCCAACCAGTGTCTGACGAACAACAAGCCCGCCAACAGATTTTGGCGCGAAAATTCATCGAAGCGATTCCCCACGCCCAAGCGCTTGGCATGCAAGTGACCGAGATTGGGGCAGGGCGGGCCGTTATCACCATGCCCTACGACGTGCGTTTGATCGGTGATCCTGAAACGGGTGTGATCCACGGCGGGGCAGTGTCCGCGTTGATGGACACCTGCGGCGGGGCGGCTGTGATGTCGCATCCGTCTGCGCCCATGGGGACTGCGACGATTGATCTGCGCATCGATTATATGCGCGCCGCCAAACCGGGCGATATGATTACGGCCATTGCAGAATGTTACCACATGACCCGCTCTGTCGCATTTGTGCGCGCCACCGCGATGGACGCTGACATGGACCGTCCGGTAGCTGCCGCCACAGGTGCGTTTACGGTCGAGTCTGGAAAAGGGAGACAGAAATGAAGCGCCCTGAACCTGTCCAAATCGTGAAACAGCGCCGCGATGCGATGCTGCAAAATCTGGTTGCTGGAGTGCCTTATGTGCAATTCCTTGGCATCAGTTTCGAGCGTCACGGCGACGAGTTAACCGCGGTCCTGCCGTACAACGAGCGCAACATCGGCAATCCGATGATCCCTGCGCTGCACGGAGGTGTCACCGCAGCGTTCCTTGAAACTGCGGCGATTATCGAGCTGTCGTGGGCCATGACATGGGAAGACATGGAGGCGGGCAAGATCACGGAAGATAGCCCACGCATCCTGCTGCCTAAAACGATTGATTTCAGCGTTGATTATCTGCGCTCTGGTTTGCCGCGCGATGCATATGCACGCGCACGGGTGAACCGGTCTGGCAGGCGCTATGCGTCGGTCCATGTCGAAGGTTGGCAAGACAATCGTACCCGCATGTTTGCCCAAGCGACGGGTCATTTCCTGATGCCCACACGCGATGGCTAATACGTCCCTGACGCCCAAGCCATTAACACATCGCCGTGTCCTGCATATCGCGCTGCCAATCGTGCTGTCCAACGCGACTGTGCCGATCCTTGGGGTCGTGGACACAGGCGTTGTTGGGCAACTTGGACTGGCAGCCCCCATCGGTGCTGTCGGGATCGGCGCGGTGATCCTGACCGCATTCTACTGGATTTTCGGGTTCCTGCGCATGGGCACGGCGGGCCTGACCGCCCAAGCTGCGGGTGCAAATGATGACGCCGAAGTCGCCGCACTCCTGTCGCGGTCATTGCTGATCGGGTTGGGGGCAGGGGCCGTCATGATCTTGGGCCAGATCCCGCTGTTCTGGCTTGCGTTCAAAGTATCACCTGCCAGCCAAGAGGTGGAAAACCTTGCACGGCAATACATGAGCATTCGGGTCTGGTCGGCACCCGCGACCATCGGGCTTTATGGCATCATCGGTTGGCTCATCGCCCAAGAACGCACTGCAGGGGTGTTCGCAATCCAAGTTGTGATGAACGGCCTGAATATCGGACTCGATTTGCTGTTGGTGTTGCATTTTGAGTGGGGGGTCGCGGGCGTCGGTTGGGCGACATTCATTGCAGAATGGGGCGGATTGGCGCTGGGCCTGTGGCTTTGCCGCGACGCATTTGCAGGGACCGCATGGCGCAACACGGCGCGGGTGTTCGACCGCCTGCGCCTGATCAACATGGGCGTTGTGAATTCCGATATTCTGATCCGGTCGGTGTTATTACAAGCGATCTTCGTCAGCTTCCTGTTCTGGGGCGCAGACTTTGGCGATGTTAACCTCGCCGCCAACCAAATCCTGCTGCAATTTCTGCACGTCACCGCCTATGCGCTTGATGGGTTCGCGGCCGCCGCAGAAAGCCTTGTCGGCCAAGCGATGGGCGCTAAAAACGTAGCGAGGCTCCGGCGTGGTGCGCTGCTGACCAGCGGTTGGGGAGCCGCAATCTGTGGCGCGCTTGCCCTTGCATTTGCGGTCGCAGGCCCGTCGATAATCGACATCATGACCACTGCACCTGAGGTCCAGTCAACCGCCCGCATTTACCTGCCTTACATGGTCGCGGCCCCCATTGTTGGCGTCGCGGCTTGGATGTTTGACGGCATATTCATCGGGGCAACACGGTCACACGATATGCGCAACATGATGATTATCTCGGCCGTCGCGTATTTCGCTGCTGTGATCCCGTTGATGGCGGTTTTCGGTAATCACGGACTGTGGATCGGACTGTTGTTAAGCTTTATTGTGCGCGGCGCGACGCTTGGCTGGAAATATCCGGGGCTCGAGGCGGCAGCTCACAAATAATCCGCGCGCCCTGTTCCCACAGCATCCGCGACATTGGCAAACCCGTCTTTCGCCAGCAGCTTATCAAGGCCACGTGCAATCTCATCGGCCAGCGAAATGCCGCCGTAAACAAGTGCGGTGTAAAGCTGCACAGCGGACGCACCGGCACGGATTTTGGCATAGGCTTGCTCTGCTGATCCAACGCCACCCACACCGATCAACGGCAGATCGGTGCGTTCAGACATCTGCGCCAACACACGGGTGGATTTTTCAAACAAAGGTTGACCCGACAAGCCGCCAGACTCGCGGGCATATTTGCCATGCAAGCCTGTACGGTCCAGCGTTGTGTTCGTTGTGATGATCCCTGCAATGCCTGACGGATTGGCCACGGCGGCGACATCGTCCAGCTCTGCTTCATCAAGATCGGGCGCGATTTTAAGGAAGATTGACACCGGACGATCCAGCGCCGCATTCGTCTGCATCACACTGTCGAGCAGCGCGGCGAGGGCGGCTTTGCCTTGCAAATCGCGCAGGCTTTCTGTGTTGGGGGATGATACATTCACCGTGGCGAAATCCAGAAATTCGCCGCAATGCGCAAGAACGGTGGAAAAATCAGCCGACCGATCTTTGCTGTCTTTATTGGCACCAAGGTTCAGGCCAATGATCCCTTCGGGGCGCACCGTCAGACGTGCCAACGCCAAATCCATGCCCTTGTTATTGAACCCAAAGCGGTTGATCGCAGCACGATCTTTTTTCAAACGAAACAAGCGGGGTTGAGGGTTTCCGGGTTGGGCGCGGGGTGTCACCGCACCAACTTCCAGAAATCCGAACCCGCAGCGGGACAATGGGCGCAACGCAGTGGCGTTCTTGTCAAATCCAGCAGCCAAGCCAATGGGGTTCGGCAAGTCCAATCCGGCAACCGTGGTGCGCAAGCGGTCTGACGTGAACGGACCACGTTTGGGGCCAAGACCCATCTGCAATGCCTTGATCGACAGACCATGGGCGCGCTCTGGATCCATCATGCGCAGTGCGCGCAGGCCAATGTTTTCAATCAGTCTCATGATAGCTCCGGAAATTGGTGGGTGCCGTCGGCGATAGGCAAAGGCTTGGCCCAGACCACATCAGCCATGGATAATTCGCGGTAAAGATGGGGGAAAGACGCACCGCCACGCGATATTTCCCAGTCCAACCCGTCCAGACCATCTGCTTGAACCGCAATAAGCATCAGATCAGGCACATCTGCGAAATACAGTGCTGCGGTTTTGGCTACGGTGTCGGCCCCTGAAAAATGCACATAGCCATCGGCCAGATCAATGGGCGCACCTTTGGTTGTGCCCTTGGCTTGCAGGTTCGCCCACTCGGCGCCGCGGAAAATTTTGTATATCAACATGGGCATTGGTTTGGACGCTGCACACAGATTGGTCAAGCAGGTGAAATGTCACGCAACTGTCGCAAGGTAAGGCGATCGGCATTTGACTCACACTGGGGGGACGGGCCACTGTAATCCAAATCCAACCTTGGGGGACCCAAACATGCTTTCACGTATCTTGACATCCACTTGTGCGCTGGCGATGACCGCTGGCATGGCGGCGGCGGATTATTCGCTGACGATCTTGCATACCAATGATTTTCACGCGCGGTTCGAGCCGGTCAGCAAATATGACAGCGGCTGTGGTGCGCAAGACAACGCTGAGGGGAAATGCTTTGGCGGGACTGCGCGTCTTGTGACGGCGATCAAAGATGCGCGCGCACGGACCAATAACGCGATCCTCGTGGACGGCGGCGACCAGTTCCAAGGGACGCTGTTCTACACATACTACAAAGGCAAACTTGCCGCCGAGATGATGAACAAGCTAGCCTATGACGGTATGACCGTCGGCAACCACGAATTTGACGACGGACCAGAAGTGCTGGCGTCTTTCATGGATGCGGTCAACTTCCCGATCCTGATGTCCAACGCGGATGTGTCCGGTGAGCCAATGCTTGCTGGTAAGCTGGCGAAATCCACTGTGATCGAACGTGGTGGCGAAAAAATTGGACTGATCGGCCTGACGCCACAAGACACGGATGATCTGGCCAGCCCGGGCGATAACGTGATCTTCACTGATCCATCTGACGCGGTGCAAGGCGAAGTTGACAAGCTGACTGAGATGGGCGTGAACAAGATCATCGTGCTGTCCCACTCGAGCTATGCGGTTGACCAAGTGGTTGCGGCCAACACCACGGGTGTTGATGTGATCGTCGGCGGCCATTCCAACACGCTGTTGTCCAACACGAACGAACGCGCCTCTGGCCCATATCCAACGATGGTCGGGGATACAGCCATTGTGCAGGCCTATGCCTACGGTAAATATCTGGGCGAGCTGAACGTCACGTTCAACGATGCTGGCGAAATCATCACAGCTGTGGGTGAGCCGATCAGCATCGACGGCACCGTTGCCGAAGACGCAGAAACAGTCGCACGTATCGCTGAAATGGCCATACCTTTGGAAGAAATCCGGACCAAAGTCGTGGCGTCATCGGCCTCCGTTATTGAGGGCGACCGGTCGGTCTGTCGCGTGATGGAATGCGAAATGGGCAACCTTGTGGCTGACGCGATGCTTGACCGTGTGGCCAACCAAGGCGTGGTGATTGCAATCGCAAACTCTGGCGGTGTGCGGTCGTCGATCGACGCAGGCGACGTCACAATGGGCGAAGTCTATACAGTGCTTCCGTTCCAGAACACGCTGTCCACATTCGAGGCATCCGGCGCAATGATCATCGCGGCGCTTGAAAACGGTGTGTCCGAGTACGAAGACGTCGCCGGTCGGTTCCCGCAAGTGGCAGGCATGTCGTTCACGGTTGATCCTGCTGCCGAAGTGGGCGCACGGATTTCAGACGTGATGGTCGGCGATGCAGCCATCGATCTGGCAGTCACCTACGGTGTTGTGTCCAACAACTATGTGCGGGGCGGCGGCGACGGCTACAAAATGTTCCGCGACGCAGCCAACGCCTATGACTTTGGCCCAGATCTGGCTGAAGTGATGGCAGACTATATGGCGGCCCAAGGGGACTACGCGCCTTATACAGACGGTCGGATCACAGTGAAATAATCACTTGCTCAGTCGAAAAATTGCCCCCGTCGCAGGTGTGCGGCGGGGGCTTTTTATTGTCGCATGTCGGCTTGGAGCCCAAAGCTGCAGACGTTGTACGCTTCGCTGGGGGCGGCAAATCGACATATCTGAAACTTGTGCGTGAACGACACACTTTTCGCGGCCAATTTTGCCGCTATAGTCACCGTATGTGCGGACGTATGGTATTTACATTGCCCCATGCAGCGATGGCCCAGATGTTTGATGCGAACGCGTCCAACGATCTGCCAGATGTGCCCGACTATAACGTCTGCCCGACCACCCAAGTTGGGGTTGTGACATCATCAGACGGGCTGCGCCGCTTACGGCCTATGCGCTGGGGTTTCATCCCCAAATGGTATCAAAAACCCAATAGTGGCCCGCTGCTGATCAACGCACGATCCGAAACGATTGCTGAGAAGCCAGCCTTTCGCGATGCTTGCCGGACCCGCCGTTGCTTGGTCGCGGTAACTGGGTTTTACGAATGGGAGCGGGGGGATGGCGACAAACCCCTGCCGTGGTATGTGACCCGTACAGACGCGAAACCAATGGTTTTCGGCGGCATTTGGCAGCAATGGGATGACCAGGATACTTTTGCCATCGTCACCACAGCCGCCAACGCTGCCATGGCAAAAATCCACCACCGGCTGCCAGTAATTTTGACGCCTGATCAATGGGCGCTCTGGCTCGGTGAACGTGGAAAAGGGGCGGCACTATTGATGAAAAGCGCACCCGAGGACGCGCTTCATTTTCAAAGGGTAAGCACGCAGATTAATTCGGGCAGGGGGGAGGATAATTCCCAGAAGCAGTGGGTCTATTTGGGGCCGCAGCATAGCTAACCCCGCCCCAATATTCGTCGTGGTAGTTTTAGTAACGAAAATAGCGCCCCCCCCATTGCCGGTAAAACAGGCGGGCCGAAATCCCTTGTTGTTGTTGGCAAGCAAGTCGGCCACCGAAATGGTTCTGCTGCCACCGTTCGGAACAACGGACGTCAAGAATGATGTTCCGTTGCAGTCGCGTACCTGCGCCCCGAAATCCACATTATTTACAAATTTAAACGCATCGCCAGCAGTCAAGTTCGTGACGGTTTGAAAATACCCTTCACGCAGCAGCATGATTACATGTTCTGCCGCGCTAACTGGTGATCCGAAAGCAGTCGACAGGCGGTGGCGAGTGCAATCAAGCGTCGCGCCATTTGCGTCATTGTTCAAAGGCGTATTCGGGCATCACAACGATTAAGAGATGATTCTTGCAAACTTATGGCAGGCAAATGCGCAATATGGGGTTGCATGCCCGGCATCCATCGCCATATAGAAAACGTGCATGCGGGCGTTGTGTAATGGTAAGACCTCAGTTTTCCAAACTGAAGACACGGGTTCGATTCCCGTCGCCCGCTCCAATCCTTTCCGTGTGCAACCTGTGATGTCGCGCAAAGGAATGCTACAATGTCAGCCCCCGAAAGCTATGCCGCCGATAAGCGCGCACCATCCAAAAAGGTCGGCGCGATGGGGCAACTTTTACCGTTTGTAAAGCCTTATAAAGGTATGGTGTTTCTGGCGTTGATTGCGCTGACGTTTACGGCCTTGATTTCGCTTGTGATGCCGCTGGCTGTCCGTCAAGTCGTTGATAACTTTGATGTTGCTGAAAATAACTTGCTGGATCGCTACTTTGCCATGGCGTTTGTCGTGGCCGCTCTTTTGGCTGTGGGGACTGCGCTGCGCTATTACCTTGTGACGCGGTTGGGTGAACGCATCGTTGCCGATATTCGCGTTGCTGTGTTCGACAAAATGATCGGCATGTCGCCTGCGTTTTTTGAACGCGTTATGACCGGTGAAGTCCTCAGCCGGATCACAACAGACACGACGCTTATCTTGTCCGTGATCGGGTCGTCAGTGTCAGTCGCGCTGCGCAATGTGCTGATCTTGTTTGGTGGCATCGGCCTGATGCTGTGGACGTCAGTGAAGATGACGGGCCTTGTTTTGTGGCCAATCCCTGTGGTGTTGATTCCCATTGTTTTGTTGGGCCGCCGTGTTCGCAAACTCAGCCGGGAGAATCAGGATTGGATCGCCAAATCATCCGGTGACGCGTCCGAACAACTGCTTGCCGCCCAAACTGTGCAAGCGTTTACCCATGAAAACCTGTCGCGGGCTAAATTCCACGGTGTGACCGAGAAAAGCTATGTCGTGGCCAAGCGCCGGATTGAAACCCGCGCCGTGATGACCGCGATCGTGATCTTTATTGCATTTTCCGCCGTTGTTGGCTTCCTTTGGATGGGGGCCGCCGACGTGCGCGATGGCACGATCAGTATCGGCGAGCTTGTCCAATTTATGATTTACACGATCATGGTTGCAGGCGCGCTGGGCGCATTGACCGAAATTTGGGGCGAATTGCAGCGGGCTGCGGGCGCGACTGAACGGCTTGTGGAGCTGCTTAACGCTGACGATGCCGTGACTGACCCTGTGTCGCCGGTTGCTGTGCCGGATACACACGCCGCTGCAATCACCTTTGAAAATGTGACCTTCGCCTATCCGGGGCGGCCAAGTATTTCAGCCTTGGATGAGATATCGCTGACGGTGAAACCGGGTGAAAGCATCGCCTTGGTCGGCCCGTCTGGCGCGGGTAAATCCACCGTTATTCAATTGCTGCAGCGGTTCTATGACCCGCAGCAAGGAGCCATAAAAATTGATGGCGTTGACCTGCGCGATATGGCGCGAATGGACTTTCGCAAGCAGGTCGCACTTGTCCCCCAAGACCCTGTGATCTTTGCCGATACGGCGCGTGAAAACATTCGGTTCGGTCGCCCTGATGCGACAGATGCCGAGGTCGAGACCGCCGCGCGTGCCGCCGCTGCACATGATTTCCTGAGCGCGCTGCCGGATGGATACGACAGCAATGTTGGCGAACGTGGTGTGATGCTGTCAGGTGGACAAAAGCAACGGATCGCAATTGCGCGCGCGATTTTGCGCGATGCGCCGATCTTGTTGCTCGACGAGGCGACAAGCGCATTGGATGCCGAAAGCGAATTGGCCGTGCAAACTGCGGTAGAAGACCTTGCCCGGACCCGGACAACAATTATCGTGGCGCACCGCCTTGCGACCGTCAAACAGGCCGACCGGATCATCGTGTTTGATCAGGGGCGGATTGTGGCGATGGGAACCCATGACGACCTCGTGGCCGAGGGTGGGCTTTATGCCCGCTTGGCCCGATTGCAGTTCACAAGTGGCGAACCGGTGCAATAATCGCGGATTTCGTAGCGTCAGACTTGCCTAATTGCGATTAATTCCACAGTCTAATCCCAGCGTGATTTCACAGGCCGAATTACTGTGAAAAGCTAACAGGGGAGGAGATTAGTATGGCTTATGTGTCTGTCGTCGATCGTGATGCGATTGAGAACGAAATGGTTTGGGGTGATCGTGATTTGCCGGTGACGACCTACGGGTTGCTTAGTCGAACAGCTGAAAAGTTTCCAAGCCGCAACGCGGTGTCATTTCAGTTGATGTCGGGCCCAACGGACAAATGCGAGACCTTTTCGTGGTCCGAGCTGAAAGACAAAACCACCCAAGTCGCGAATATGTTCCGTGAATTGGGCGTCGGCGAAACGGATGTTGTCGCCTATCTGTTGCCCAACACGAACGAGACTGTTCTGACGTATCTTGGTGGTCAGGTCGCTGGGATTGTGAACCCGATCAATCCGCTGCTGGAAGCTGAACAAATCGCCGCGATCCTGCGCGAGACAAACGCAAAGGTGCTTGTCACTTTGCGGGCCTTCCCAAAGACAGATGTTTCGCAAAAGGCCGCTGAGGCCGTGGCTTTGGCACCCAACGTGCAAACTGTGCTCGAGGTTGATTTGCACCGCTATCTGACGGGTATTAAAAAGCTGATCGTCCCGCTGATCCGCCCCAAGACCACTGTGACACACACGGCCAAGGTGTTGAATTTCAACGCAGAGATGGACCGTCAGTCGACGACTTTGGCGTTTGATGACAGCACTGTTGACCGCGTCGCCGCTTATTTCCACACGGGTGGCACGACCGGCATGCCCAAAGTTGCGCAACACAAGTATTCCGGGATTGTGTATAACGCCTGGCTTGGCGCGCGTCTTTTGTTCACAGAAGAAGACGTGCAGATTTGCCCGCTTCCGATGTTCCATGTGTTTGCGGCGATTGTTTCGCTTGGCGCATCACTTGGGTCTGGCGCGCATGTCGTTTTCCCAACCCCGCAAGGGTACCGCGGTGAAGGCGTTTTTGATAATTTCTGGAAGCTGATCGAGCGGCACAAAGTCACGTTCATGATCACGGTGCCAACGGCGCTGTCTGCTCTGATGCAACGCAAAGTGGATGCCGACATTTCGACCCTGCGCATCGCGTTTTGCGGGTCGTCCCCGCTCCCGTTAGAGCTTTACCGCCGGTTTGAAGAGGCGGTGAACGCTGAAAAGGGCCCCAATGACGTTAAGCTGTCGATCTGCGAAGGGTACGGCCTGACAGAAGCCACTTGTCTGGTGTCGATTAACCCGCCTGACGGGGAAAAGCGCGTGGGTTCGATCGGTATTCCGTTCCCCTATACCGATGTGCGCATTGTGAGCGTCGTGACCCAGCTGGATTGCGGTACGGACGAAGTTGGCGAAATTTGTGTGGCGTCTCCTGGTGTCTATGACGGGAAAACCTACACTGAGACTGCAAAGAACGTGGATTTGTTCTATCCGGGTGAAAATAGCCCGCTTGGCAAATCGGTGCAGTATTTGCGCACTGGCGACTTGGGGCGGATCGATGCGGAGGGCTATTTGTGGATCACGGGGCGTGCCAAGGATTTGATCATTCGCGGTGGCCACAACATCGACCCAGCCGAGATCGAAGAAGCGCTGGCAGGCCACGAGGCCGTTGCTTTTGCGGGCGCAATTGGCCAGCCAGATGCACACGCAGGCGAAATTCCGTGCGTGTATGTTGAGCTAGTTGATGGTGCCACGGTGACCGAGGCAGGGCTGTTGACGTATGCCAAGGCAAACATCCACGAACGCGCAGCACACCCGAATCATCTGGAAATCATGGATGAATTGCCAAAGACGGCCGTTGGGAAAATCTTCAAACCTGATCTGCGCAAACGTGCGATCACCCGTGTCTTTAACGCAGCCCTTGCGAATGCAGGCGTTGCCGCAGAGGTCGGGTCGGTTGCAGAGGATAAGAAACGCGGGCTTGTGGCTTATCTGGTCAAGACCGGAACCGTGGACGCTGCGGGCGTGACCAAGGCGCTCGGGGCCTATACGAACCCATGGGATTTGGCAGAGTAATTTCAAATAAGGGGCCGCATCGCGCGGTCCCTTTTTCGGTCCAGCAGCGATGATCTGCCGATGAGACATCCGGCAAGGCAACTTAATTGTGAACCGCGACCAGAATTGGCGTATCAACAAACACGTTGATCGCAAAATTCGTGCCAATAACCATAAGCAGGGATGGTGCTGCGAGGGAGAATTGAACTCCCGACCTCGTCATTACCAATGACGCGCTCTACCACTGAGCTACCGCAGCATCCTTGCGGGCCGAATTAGCCGTATTCGACAATTGGTGCAAGCCCTCACTGGACGGTTTTTGCATAGCTTGGTAACAGGGGCATTATGGATAATAAGAGCCCTATCAAAAAACAGCGTTCTGAGGCCGAAATCCGCGCGGATCGGCTGAAAGCATCGTTGAAAGCGAATATGGCCAAACGTAAGGCGCAAACCCGTGCACGGGCCGCCGATAAAGATAAAGAATTGAAAGAGTAGGCAGTTATGGATTCGATCGTAGTTAAAGGTGGCCGTGAACTAAACGGCAAAATCCATATCGCTGGGGCAAAGAACGCCGCCCTCGCGCTGATGCCCGCCACGCTTTTATCCGAAGAGCCGTTGACGCTGACCAATGCGCCGCGCCTGTCTGATATTAAGACAATGACTGAACTGCTAGAATCGCTCGGTGCCGAGATTTCATCCCTGCAGGACGGCAAGGTGCAGGTCATGTCGACCCATGGCAACATCAACACCACTGCCGACTATGATATTGTGCGCAAAATGCGTGCGTCCAACCTTGTGCTGGGTCCGCTTTTGGCCCGCGAGGGCAACGCGATTGTGTCGCTTCCCGGAGGCTGTGCAATTGGTGCCCGTCCGATGGACATCCACACTGACGGTTTGGAAAAGATGGGCGCGTCAATTGAGCTTAACGACGGGTACTTGCACGCAAAGGCCGCTGGTGGGCGACTTCGCGGCGCGGTCATCGACTTTCCGTTTGCGTCCGTTGGTGCGACCGAGAACATCATGATGGCCGCTACATTGGCCAAAGGCACGACCGTTATCAACAACGCCGCCCGCGAGCCGGAAATCGTTGATTTGGCGACTTGCCTGCGCGCGATGGGTGCCCAGATTGATGGCGACGGCACATCCCGCATCGAAATTCAGGGTGTTGACCGTTTGGGGGGGGCAACCCATCCCGTTGTCACTGACCGGATCGAGCTTGGCACATATATGCTGGCCCCTGTGTTCACCGGTGGCGAAATTGAATGTATTGGTGGCCGCATGCATTTGGTCGAAAGCTTTGCTGCAAAATTGGATGCTGCTGGCATTGACGTGTCTGAGACCAAGGATGGCCTTAAGGTGAAACGCCGTGGCGATCGCCCGCGCGCTGTGAACGTCAAAACAGAACCGTTCCCCGGTTTCCCGACCGATTTGCAGGCGCAGATAATGGCGATGCTGTGCTTTGCCGACGGCACGTCTGTGCTCGAAGAAACGATCTTTGAAAACCGTTTCATGCATGCCCCTGAATTGGTCCGCATGGGGGCCAAAATCGATGTGTCCGGCAATACCGCGACCGTCACGGGTGTCGACAAGATGAAGGGTGCGCCCGTCATGGCCACCGACCTGCGCGCATCTGTGTCGCTGATCCTTGCGGGCCTTGCGTCCGAGGGTGAAACGATTGTGAACCGCGTCTATCACCTTGATCGCGGCTACGAGCATGTCGAGGAAAAGCTGAGCGCTGTTGGCGCGCAGATTGAACGGATATCAGGCCAATGAACGACGCAAGGTTTGAAGATGGCGGTGAAAAGCCGCTCCGCCTGAAGGCGCTTGATACTGATGATCTGACAGTGCTGTCGTCGTTGACCCAAGACGCAGTATTTCCTGCGTCCGAGATGCAATGGGACCGTAAGGCCCGCCGCTTTGCGTTGCTGCTGAACCGGGTCCGTTGGGAAGAGGCCACAAATGCCAAGATTGGCAAACGCAATGTTGAACGTGTGCAGGCAGTCATGTCTATCGAAGACGTCATGTCGGTCAAATCTCAAGGGGTGCAGCCGGGCGACGCGGATATGATCATGTCGCTGCTGTCGGTGTCGTTTGAGCCGTCGACGGACGGCATGGGCCGTGTGTTGCTGACCTTGTCTGGTGACGGCGCCATTGCGATCGACGTCGAAGCGTTGGAAGTCATGCTGGCCGATGTTACCCGCCCTTATATCGCGCCGTCCAAATCCGTGCCGCAACACGGCGACTGATTGGCGCAGTTTTGGGGTTTTCGCATCACCACCAATTGAAGCACGGGTTCCCCCCGCGTATGTCGGGGAAAAGGAGACTCCTCATGCCACAATTTTTTTCCACGACCGATGCCGATTTTGAGGATCAGTTTGTGGCGTTGCTTGGGGCCAAGCGCGAAGACAGCCCTGATGTAGATGCGGTGGTTGCTGACATTATTGCTGATGTGCGCGCGCGTGGCGACGCGGCCGTCATTGAGCTGACGTCAAAGTTTGACCGCCTTGACCTGACAGCCGACACGCTGCGGTTTTCACCGTCCGAGATTGAGGCAGAATGCGCCAAGGTGGGCGATGAGGATCGCGCCGCGTTGATGCTCGCCGCTGACCGCATCCGCGCCTATCATTCCCGTCAGATGCCCGCAGATGAAATGTGGACCGACGATGCTGGTGCGACGCTTGGGTGGCGCTGGACGCCGGTGTCTGCTGCTGGCCTTTATGTGCCCGGTGGTTTGGCGTCTTATCCAAGCTCCGTCCTGATGAACGCGATCCCCGCCAAAGTTGCGGGGGTGGGGCGCCTTGCGATTGTTGTGCCGACGCCGGATGGTAAAACCAACCCGCTGGTGATCCTTGCCGCAAAGATCGCTGGCGTGGATGAGATTTACCGCATTGGTGGCGCGCAAGCCGTGGCCGCACTTGCGTATGGCACACAGTCCATCCCGCCAGTCGATAAGATTACGGGTCCGGGCAATGCGTTTGTTGCCGCAGCCAAACGGCGTGTGTTTGGCAAGGTTGGAATCGATATGATCGCTGGCCCGTCCGAGATTTTGGTCATCGCGGATGCGGACAATGATCCTGACTGGATCGCACTTGATCTGCTGTCCCAAGCCGAGCACGACGAAAGTGCGCAGTCGGTTTTGATCACTGACGATGCTGCCTTTGGGCAAGCCGTTGCAGATGCCGTTGACGCCCGTCTACAGACGTTAGAACGCCGCGCGATTGCGGGCAAAAGCTGGGCTGATTTTGGTGCCGTCATTACGGTGCGCGATATGGATGAAGCCGTTGTTTTGTCCGACCGGATTGCGCCAGAGCACCTTGAACTTTGCACGGCGGATTGCGAAGACATGGCGAACCGTGTCACCCATGCGGGCGCAATTTTCATTGGTAGCTGGACGCCCGAAGCCATTGGTGATTACATCGGCGGTCCAAACCATGTGTTGCCGACAGCAAGGTCGGCACGATTCTCAAGCGGGCTATCTGTTATGGATTTTATCAAACGCACCACACTGTCCCGCATGACCCCCGAAGCATTGGCCGCAATTGGCCCGTCTGCGGAACGCTTGGCTAAGTCCGAAAGCCTTGAGGCGCACGGTCTGTCTGTGCGCGCCCGACTGGATCGGTTGAACCAATCATGAGCCGTATTAACCACATCGAGCTAGACGACAGCGGTCTGCCAACACCGACGCCCGAAATCGAACAAGAACGCAAAGTTGCGATATTTGATTTGATGGAAAACAACAGCTTTGCCATGCCTGCGCGCGCCGAAAAGGATGTGCCAGTGGGGCCGTACCGCCTTGCGCTTTCGATCCGTGCACGCCGTCTGGTGTTTGATGTGCAGACCGAAGACAAGACGCCCGCAGGTGAATTCCATCTGTCGCTCGGGCCGTTCCGACAGGTTGTGAAAGATTACTTCCAGATCTGTGAAAGCTATTTTGACGCTGTTAAAACCCTGCCGCCGAGCCAGATTGAAACCATCGACATGGCCCGCCGCGGTATCCACAACGAGGGCGCGCGGGTTTTGCAGGAACGACTAGAAGGTAAGGCAGACGTGGACAATGATACCGCACGTCGCCTTTTCACCCTTATTTGCGTCCTGCATTTCGGAGGTTAATGAATGGGGTCAGACACAACCTTTGACCCGCTTCCGCAGTCCGTTCTGTTCTGCTGCGACCACAATGCCGTTCGGTCACCGATGGCCGAAGGTATCATGAAGAAATTTTATGGAACTGAATGCTATATTCAGTCTGTTGGCGTCAAAAACGATTTGGAAATTGACGGGTTTTCAATTGCGGTGTGTGCAGAGCTGGGTGTCGAACTGTCCCGCCACCGCAGCCGTAGTTTTGATGAAATGGAAGACTGGGGCGATGATTTGTCATCGTTTGACCTTGTCTTGGCGCTTTCTCCGGCCAGCCAGCGCCGTGCGCTAGACCTGACACGGTTTTACCATCTGGAGGTGGAATACTGGCCGATTCTTGATCCGACAGGGCTTGGCGGCAACCGCGAAACCAGTTTGGTCAGCTACCGGCAGGCCCGTGACCAGATTATTTCGCGTCTGATAGAACGATTTGGCCCGCCGCGCACCGACACGGACAGCTAAGCCGTTATTAGCCCTTGAAATATGACGCTTAAGGGCGCATTTACCACCCGTCTGCATCTATTGGCGGATAAACAACCATAGGAGATCACATGGCCAAGGAAGAACTGCTCGAATTCCCAGGTGTCGTAAAAGAACTTCTGCCCAATGCGACGTTTCTGGTCGAGCTTGAAAATGGCCATACGATCATCGCACATACGGCAGGCAAGATGCGCAAAAACCGCATCCGCGTTCTGGCTGGCGACAAGGTGCAAGTCGAAATGACACCTTACGATTTGACAAAAGGTCGGATCAATTACCGTTTCAAATAATGTATGGCGGCGCGATCGTGCCGCGATACCTGTCTGGGCGACATTATGACCACAATTTCCACTGATCACGGGCTCAAACTCATCCTTGGGTCCGGCTCGCCACGGCGGCTGGAGCTATTGGCGCAAATTGGGGTGACCCCGTTTGCAGTCCGCCCCCCTGATATTGACGAAGAGCCGCGCAAGGCCGAGTTGCCGCGCGATTACGTTAATCGAATCGCCCGTGAAAAGGCGGCAGCGGTTGACGCTGGACCAGATGATGTTGTGCTGTGTGCCGACACATCCGTGGCCCTTGGCCGGCGCATCATGGGCAAGCCCGAAGATGCAGGGCGGGCGGCCGAATTTCTATACGCGCTGTCTGGTCGCCGTCACAAAGTAATCACCGCAGTGTCAGTAAGGCGTGGCGACCGGATTTGGGTGCGCGACGTTCAAACAACCGTGTCCTTCAAACGCCTGAGCGACGCCGAAGTGAACTGGTACCTCGCCACAGGTGATTGGCAAGGCAAAGCTGGCGGATACGGTATCCAAGGCCCAGCAAGCGTATTCATCCCGTGGACCAACGGCTCTTTCCATGCCGTCATGGGCTTGCCATTGCCCGAGGCCGCAGCCCTGTTGACCGCAGCAGGTTACCCCTTATTCGGAGGCGCACCATGAAGGGTCGCACAATCGTTCTAGACCATATCAATGGGCTCGAGGCTGCAGCCTATTTGGTCGATGGCCAGCTTGATGATCTGTTGGTAGATGATACGGATGCCCCGCGCCCCGGTGCTATCTACCGCGCGATTTGCGACCGTCCGATCAAGGGGCAGGGTGGCATGATGATGCGCCTGCCTGAAGGTGGCACTGCGTTTCTGCGTCAAGGCAAGGGGCTTAGCCCCGGACAAGCCTTGTTGGTTCAGGTCACAGGTTATTCCGAGGATGGCAAAGCCGTGCCGGTCACGGACCGCGTTTTGTTCAAAAGCCGCTATGCGATCGTGACCCCCGGCAAACCCGGCCTGAATATCAGCCGTCAGATTGTCGAAGAAGACGCGCGTGACGCGTTACGCGCAGTCGCCCACGAGGTCCACGACGACACTTACGGTCTCATCCTGCGGTCGTCTTGTGAAGGCGCGGACGCGTCCGAGATCGCTGAAGATATTTTGGCAATGCAAGACATGGCCAGCGCCGTGATGGCCGATGCGACTGGCACCACACCAGAAGCCCTGACCGAAGGCGACGGCCCTCACACAATCGCGTGGCGCGAGTGGACAGGCGCTGCGGATGTGGTCACCGATGACGGGTCGTTCGAGCACATGGGC
Source organism: Yoonia sp. (assembly GCA_023955335.1). Taxonomy (GTDB): domain Bacteria; phylum Pseudomonadota; class Alphaproteobacteria; order Rhodobacterales; family Rhodobacteraceae; genus Yoonia. The sequence continues at coordinate 1,290 of JAGSGF010000009.1, read as the reverse complement.
GTGCTGGATCAAATAGATGCGCTTGATGGTGCCAAGGTGATCTTGGGGGAAGGCACGATGTATGTTGAACCCACCCGCGCCATGGTCGCTGTTGATGTGAATACGGGCGGCGACACGTCGCAGGGGGCAGCCCTAAAGGCCAATCTGGCCGCTTGCCGTGCATTGCCGCGTGCTTTGCGTCTGCGGGGCCTTGGCGGGCAAGTTTCCGTCGATTTTGTGTCGATGTCCAAAAACCACCGCAAACAGGTCGAGCAATCCTTGCGCGCATCATTTCGCAATGATCCGATTGAAACCAGCCTCGTTGGCTGGACGCCAATGGGGCTGTTTGAACTGCAGCGCAAACGCGAACGCTTGCCTTTGGCCGCGATCCTACGGAGTGTATGATGGCCTGCCCAATTTGTGATCGTGCCGTTGTGGTGACGTTCAAGCCTTTCTGTTCCAAGCGCTGCGCTGACGTGGATTTGTCCAAGTGGTTATCAGGGTCATATGCGATCCCGTCAGCCAACCCAGAGGACGAAGACGAGCTATATCAAGAGCTATCTGATGCCAAAAACAAGCCGCATTGAAATTAGGGTAAAATGGCACTGGACACTGTGCGATGGCTGACCTAAAACGCCGCTACCCGATGGATACGTCCATCCCGGTGCCCGGGTAGCTCAGGGGTAGAGCAGTGGATTGAAAATCCTCGTGTCGGTGGTTCGATTCCGCCCCTGGGCACCATTTTTACAAACAATAACAGTGGCTTAGCTTATCGCAACACGCGTTTAAGTTGTGTGATTCAAAAACACACCTTAAACACACTTTTTGCCGTGTTGCTCGCTATTTAGAGGGCTGACACACGGTGTTGAACACAGTGTTGGCTAGTGCTGTGTTGCAAACACAGTGTTGGCGGAGTTTTGGGGCAACATTTTTGGGAACACACGGCTTGGAGTTTGCTTCTTGGAACCAAGGACGTCACCTAAGTCTTATTGCGGATAACACCAAGAGGTTTAACTTTTGAGAGCACTGGGTTTTTGCTTTTATAAGACCGCATAACACGCTCAACAGCATCAGCTTGCTTTGGGGCTGAGCTAATGTGGGTGAAGCTACCGTGATCGGTATTTATTGTTATTTCAAATCGCGGGTAGCGCAGCGTAAATGTCATCAAGATTTCCTGCTGTTTGTGCAATAACTGCAAATGTCGTGGTAATCCCCCCATTTTTAGTGGGGTCCGCCTGCAGAATTACGCGGCCATTTTCAGTTTCATAGCGGGTGTGATGCCGCCTATTGCCATATTGGGTCTGTCGTTAT
>JAGSGF010000074.1 GCA_023955335.1 Yoonia sp. | reverse complement strand
CTTTGTTGGACGGGATGTGGAAAATGCTATCGCGGCCCTCGACATCTTCAATGACACCGGCCAGCTGTTTGCATGGCACGGTCGTCACAAATGAGATGTCGTTCGCAACGAAATCATCAACAATCTTCTTGGATATGGACACGGCGTGGAAAGCTCCTTTTATGGGTAACAGCAGGTGTTAACTGTGGGGGTTCAGGATGATTTTTGGCGCAGCAGTTCGGCCTGCGCGGATGTCGGCAAACGCCGCGGCGCCCTGAGAAAGTGGGCGTTGTTCGGTCCAATCAAGCAGGCCAAGCCGCCCGTCAAAAATTGCCGCAGCAGTGTCGCGGAAATCTTGCGCGGTATAGGTGTAGGTGCCGATGAACGTGATCTCTTGCAACGTCATACGCCGCACATCTAGGCCGCCGGTGCCTTCACCAAGACCGATATGTCCGATCACACCACCCGGGCGTGCATGCGCAGAAGCCGTGGCCCGTGTCGCGGCATAACCCACGCCGTCGATCACAAGATCAAACTGTGCGCCGTTCGGCAAATCGTCAGGCGAGATAGCAGTCTGCGCGCATTTGTTGTTCAAAACATCGCGACGCAATGCGTTGGGTTCGACGATTGTCACATCAGGCACGCCTTGTGCAGTAAGCGATAAAGCGGCGCCCAAGCCGATCGCGCCACCGCCAATAACAAGCGCCGTTTGAGCCACACCGTCCAATGCGGATTTCGCCAAGCGGACTGTATGCCAACCGCACGCGATAGGTTCAGCCAATGATGCCGCATCCAAGGACACATGGTCGGGGACGGACACAAGGTTGTCGTCCTGCATTGCCACATATTGCGAAAACGCGCCTTCGCGCGGTGGCATCGAGATGATCAAACGCTCGGGGCAAAGGTTATCATGCCCCGACTGGCACGCTTTACATGTTCCGCATGTCACCAGCGGATTGACGGTGACACGTTCCCCATCACGCGGCCCGCCAACGATTTCGCCCGCCGCTTCGTGACCAAGGATCAGCGGCGCGGGACGGCGGTCGTCATGTCCCAGATAGGCGTGCATATCTGATCCGCAGATGCCGACAGACAACACCTTAATAAGCTGCTGCCCAGCCTGCGGAACAGGGTCAGCCACATCGCGGAATGCAAGGATTTCGGGGCCGCCATAAACAAGCGCTTTCATTTTGCGGTATATCCTCCGTCAACCATTAGGGTTTGGCCGGTCACATAAGCGGATGCATCAGAGCAAAGAAACAAGAGCGGTCCGTCGATATCTGTCAACGCGCCGTTGCGTCCGATGCAGGTTTGGGCCGCATTGCGGGCAGCCCGTTCGGGGTCGGCGAATACTGGTCCTGTCAGTTCGGTTGGAAAGAACCCCGGTCCAATCGCGTTTGCATTGATTCCATCTTTTGACCATGCCTCGGCCATCGCACGGGTCAATTGGCCAATGCCTGCCTTGGACGCGCCGTAGCTTACGCCACCAGGAAAGGCCCGCGTGGTTTGCAACGATGCAAAGTTCACGACGCGGCCCCAGCGTTTAGCCTTCATTGCAGGTGCAAAGGCTTGGGTCAGGAAAAACGGCGCGGCGAGGTTCAGGTTCATCGTCATATCCCAGCCTTCGGGCGTCACATCGTCGGCGGTTTCGCGGGTGTTGATCCCTGCGGCATGCACGACGATATCGGGCATGCCAAAGGGTTCCGCGATGCGGGCGGCGATGTCAGCGATCTGGTCACGTTGGGACAAATCGGCAGCCACAGTTGCAGCGCCGTCACCCGTTGCCGCAGCCCAATCAGCCAACGCATCTGCACGGCGCGCGACACCGACAACCTTTGCACCAGCAGCGGCCAGTGCGATTGCAGCGCGCTGCCCCAACCCCGCGCTGGCCCCCGTGACGCAAGCAACACGCCCGGTCAGATCGAACATAGCCGCTGCATTACTCATCGGCGGACAGATCAAAGTTTTCGCCAGGGAAGTATTTTGCCAAACGGACGTCAGCGGCGCGCGCATGGCCTTCCATGCCTTCGAGCCGAGAAATGCGTGCTGTTGCTTCGGCTACGCGCTTGGATCCGTCACGTGTGGCCTGCTGCCATGTCACTATTTTCATGTATTTGTGCACGGACAAACCACCTGTATAGCCAGCAGCACCCGATGTTGGCAGAACGTGGTTCGTACCCGATGCTTTATCGCCGTAAGATACTGTTGTTTCCTCGCCCAAGAACAACGAGCCATAGCAAGACAAACGATCCAACCACCACGGCAGATCGGCGGCTTGAACGGTCAAATGCTCTGGGGCATATTCGTCGGAACATGCGGCCATGTCTTCACGGTCGGCACAAACGATCACCTCGGCATAATCGCGCCACGCGGCAAAAGCGTTATCGCGGTTCACTTCTGGCAGATCGTCGATCAATGCGGGCACGCGTGACATGACATCTTCGGCCAAGGCGCGGTCGTCTGTGACCAGCCAGACAGGTGAATTATAGCCATGCTCGGCCTGTGACACGAGATCAGTGGCCACGATATGCGGATCAGCCGTTTTATCTGCCAAAACCAAGCTATCGGTCGGACCTGCGATCATATCAATGCCCACGCGGCCAAACAGGATGCGCTTGGCTTCGGCGACAAACTGGTTGCCCGGACCCACAAGGATATTGGCTTTGGGCAAGCCAAACAGGCCAAACGTCATTGCAGCAACACCCTGGACGCCACCCAGCGCCATGATCGTATCCGCACCACTGATGTGGGCGGCATAGACGATGGCAGGCGGAACCCCAACACCCGGACGGGGTGGGGACGTTGCGGTAATATGGCTACAACCGGCGACTTTGGCGGTGGTCACTGTCATGATCGCAGACGCGATGTGGCTATAACGGCCGCCGGGCACATAACAGCCCGCAGCATCGACAGGGATCGACTTTTGACCTGCGATCAGTCCCGGTACGATTTCATATTCAAAATCGCTGATCGTGGCTTTTTGGGCTTCCGCAAAGCGGCGCACGTTGTCGTGGGCGAACCGGATATCAGCCTTAAGCCTTTCAGGGACCAAGTCACAAGCCGCCGCGATCTCTGCATCTGTCAGGATGATGTTGCCGTCAAATTTGTCGAATTTCGCGGCATATTCGCGGGCTTTGTCGTCGCCACCGATTTCGATGTCTGACAAGATGCCTTGCACAAGGTCATGGACGTCAGATGCACCAGATTGCGCGGTCAGGGTTGCTTTTTTCAGATAGTCTCGTGCCATGTTGGATCAGCCTTATTTATAGATATCAGGAAGCATTGTTGTCGAAATCGCCGGAATGAATGCAATCATTAACACAACGATAAGCATAAAGAATACGAAGGGCACAGCGCGCCATGCGATTTTCAGGATAGACTCGCCTGTGATGCCAGACACGACAAACAGGTTCAGACCGAGCGGCGGCGTAATAAAGCCCACACCCAGAGCCGTGATCATCATGATGCAGAACTGAATTTCGTTCATGCCGATGCTATCCGCGAGTGGTTTCAGGATTGGCGCAAGGATCACGATGTTTGGCGTGGTTTCCATGACACAACCAGCCGCGATCAAGATACCGATCATCATGAGGATCAGCAGCGTTGGATTATCTGTCAAGGCTGTGATCGAATAAACGAACCCTTGGGGCACGCCCATGATCGCAAGTGCTTGGGCCAATGGCAGTGAAAACGCGATGATCGGCAGGATGATCCCGTTGACCTTCGCAGAGCTAATAAGCATCGGCGGAAAATCCGAGAGCTTCAGCGTGCCAAGAATAAACCCGATGATGATTGTCACGATGACCGCAGTCGCACCTGCCTCGGTTGGCGTAAGCCGGCCTGAGAAGATACCGTAGAAGATGATACCCGGCACAATGAACGCATACCAGCCGGACATGAGCGAACGCCCCAAGTTGCTGAAGTAATCCGACGCCGACATATTGCCGCCGCCCTCATACCCATAGATCCGGTTCACGACAAGGTTGGTCACAAGGATCGCAGTCAGGATCATGGTGCCGGGAATAACTGCCGCAAGAAACAGCGTTGACGCGGAGATACCCAGCACAAGACCGATGATGATATAGGCAATGGATGGCGGGATCAGGATACCCGTACAAGCACCCGCCGCAACCAAAGCACAGGCATAGGGGCGCGGATAACCGGACTCGACCAGCCGGTCGATCGTCATCCGACCAACAGCCGCAGCACCTGCCGCGTCAGAACCGGAAATCGCCGCGAACATCCCGCAAACCAATACAGTCGCGGACCCGAAGCCACCTTTGGCGAATTGCGTCAGGGCTTCTGCCACATCAAGGAATTTTCGAGACAGTCCAGTTCGGACCAGCACGTCACCGGTCAGGATGAACAGGGGAACGGCGGTCAGCGCGAATGCGTCAATCCCGTCGAACAAGCTTTCACCGACCAACGCCAATGGCAGATCGCCGGACATCAACAACATGGCGGTCGCCGCGACACCAATAGATGCCCAAACGGGCACTGCCATGGCGCAAAGCAGCGCAAACAAAATGACGGGCAAATAGAAATCCCAGCCCAGTTCAACCGCTTGGTTGAGGGTGTTAAACAGCATCAGATATCCCCTTAATCAAACAGCTTGTCGCCTTCATAGACGGGGGTGCCGTCACGAAGGCTGCGCATATCGCGCAGTATAGATTGGACGAGGCGCAGCAGTATCAGCGCAAAGCCGATGGGCACCGCCATCAAAAACCAGACCATGGAAATGCGCAGGCCATGGCTTACGGACCCGAATTTCCAAGACACGTGCACAGTTTCCCATGACCAATAAAGCGCTACGAGCGCGACGCCGAACATCACCAAATCACCAAAGATATAAAGCAGCGCCTTGGCCCGTGGCCCGAGGTAATGCATCACGACGTCGATGCGGATGTGTGCACGTTCCTTGACCGCAGCAGCGGCCCCTATCCATGCAAGATAGATAAAGGAGTAGCGCACGACCTCTTCACCCCAGATGGAGGAATACGAGAAAACTTCGCGGCGCAGAACTTCGATCGCCATCGTCAAGACAAGCATCACGTAAAACAGCAGCAGCGCCCAGCGCTCTGCGTTTTGATCTAGCTTTTGAATGATATTCATGTGGGAACCTTCCTGTTGCTATGCCTTTGGGTGCACAGCCAGACGGGCGAGAATTTTGCGAAAAATATGATTGGGTAAGCGGGCACCAAAAGGCACCCGCTTGATTGGTTTATGCGTCGTGGACGTAGTAGCGACCCATTGTGCCTGCCGCTTCTTCCAGCTTGGCAAACGTATCCATGGACCCGGCCAGCTCTGTCTTGAAGCTATCCCATTCAGCCAACTGATAACCGCCAGTTGCTTTCCATTCAGCCAACTGATCGTCGGACAGGGAATGGAACTCGACGCCGGATTTGCGCAGCTCGGCCATGGCGTAGTTACGCGCAGATGGCACTTTGGAAAGGTTCTGGTGGCGGGTAATTTCCGCTGCTTCCATGATGCCGTCTTGAATGTCGGCAGGCATAGAGTTGAACCATTCGAGGTTACAAGAATAGACTTGGCTATCGGGAACAGCCTGCGTGAATGTCACGTGGGACAGGATGTCTTTGAAGCCGAACACATAAAGCGCGCCAACGGATGGATCGAGCGCATCAGCAACACCCTGCTTAATCGCAGATGGTGTTTCGCCCCATGCAACCGGTGTCGGGTTCGCGCCGACCATGCGGTAATACTGCTGCAACATTGCCGAACCAGGAACGCGGAATTTCACGCCAGCCAAATCGCCAGGCGTCATCACAGGGCCGGAACCGCCTTTACGCACAGCAACAACACGTGGGTCGATGTTGACGTAGAAAAGCGCCTTGAAACCAGCGGCCTCAACTTTTGGGTTCACTTCTTGCGCCCAAATGTCGGAATGCACGAGGTTCGTGAAACGCTGGTTGGAGCCACACAGATACGGCATGTTGATCAGGTCAACGACAGACGCGAACGGTGCAAAGTTAGCCAGCGAATGCTGTGCAGCTTGGATCGTGCCAGTCTGGACCTTTTGAGCCAATGCGCCGCCCGCACCCAACTGACCACCGGGGGCCAGTTTGACATAGACCTTGCCGTTTGTGGCGTTCTGGATGTTTTCTTTCAGGTCGAGCTGCATGATCGGATAGCTGCGTGTCGCACCCAGCACATAAGCCGTTGCGATCGTCATCGTATGCTCGGCTGCATTTTCGCGGTCACGCTCTTCGTTTGCGGTCTGCGCTGCGGCCTCTGTGGACCAAAGCATGCCTGCACCACCAGCAACCATAGCTGCCGTAAAGCTGCCTGTGCCTGCCAGTTTCAGAAAATTCCGGCGCTCTGCCGATTTAAGATTATCTGTCGTCAATGTGTTGTCCTCCCTGGACGGTTTCGCGCTGCGCTACTTTTTCGCGTCAGCTTCTTTTTTGAGAATTGCGATGACGAACAAGACAGCGACGCCCAATAGCACCAGCATCTCGCCTACATCATTCAGAAATGCTGAATTTGACGCGGAACCAAGGCCCACGTTCACAGCAAAAATCACCAGCAATACCATCGCTCCGATTAGCGGCATGTCGCGTATCCTCCCAGTCGCTCATCCGATTCGAG
>JAGSGF010000059.1 GCA_023955335.1 Yoonia sp. | reverse complement strand
GCAAGACAAAAGTTCAAGGCGATCTGAAGCAGTGAGGAAATTCGGACGGATCATACAAACACCTGAATCCCATTCGCTCAGTCCGTCAATACAAAAGTCGGGTAATCAAGGACTCCGAGTATAACAAAGAGTTAACGGGTTAACGCGGTCTGTGCGGCATGCTTGCCTCACCCCCTTGATTTGATCTAGTGACGCAGTCAGAAGGCCAATCAAAGGACCGCCCCTATGATCCATTCGATGACCGCATTCGCAAGCCAAACGGGCACCCGTGGTGCGACATCATGGGTTTGGGAAATGCGCAGCGTGAATGCGCGTGGACTAGATGTGCGCGTGCGCATTCCTGATGGTTTAGATGGTGTCGAGGTGGCCGCTCGTGCTGCGTTGAAAAAGCACCTTCATCGCGGCAATGTCATCTTGAATTTGCGTCTTTCGCCAGAAGATAAGTCGGCCGCAATGATGCTGGACCCCGCGCAACTTGATGTGGTTCTCAAGGCGCTTGATACGGTCCAAGAACGGGCTTTTGATATGGGCGTGACGCTGGCACAACCCAATGCCGCTGACGTATTGGCCCAGCGCGGCGTCATGGTGCAGGGCAAGGTCGACGATGATAAGTCTGACCTTGCGGCTGTTTTAATCGCAGATATCGACCCACTGATGGCCGATTTTATGGCGATGCGTCAGGCTGAAGGTGCGGCGCTAGATAGCGTTGTCAGGGACCAGCTTGTTCAAATTGGCGCGCTTGTGTCGCAAGCCAGTGCCGCGGCGGAGGCGCGAAAATCGACTGTCGCGGCACAGCTTACCGCGGCCATGCAGCGTGTTTTGCAAAATGTTGCTGATGTCGACCCCGACCGCATTGCCCAAGAGTTGGCCATATTGGCCGTCAAATCGGATGTCACAGAAGAGATTGACCGCTTGGAAGCCCATGTGGCTGCCGCGCGTGCGCTGCTAGACGACCCAAAGCCCGCAGGCCGCAAGCTCGATCTTCTGGCCCAAGAATTTAACCGCGAGGCAAACACTTTGTGTTCCAAAGCAGGGGCTGCGGGTTTGATGGCGATTGGACTTGAACTCAAAGCTGTGATTGATCAAATGCGCGAACAAATCCAAAATGTGGAGTAGATTTATGGAGCGACGTGGCCTTCTTATTATTTTGTCTTCCCCATCGGGGGCAGGCAAATCCACATTGGCAGCACGCCTGCGCAAATGGGACGACAGTTTACGGTTCTCGGTGTCTGCCACGACCCGTGCGCCGCGGATTGGCGAAGTTGACGGCAAAGACTATTTCTTTGTCGCGACAGATGATTTCCAATCCCAAGTTGCAGATGGCCAGATGCTGGAACATGCCCGCGTTTTCGAAAACTATTATGGATCGCCCAAAGCCCCCGTGCAGGCCGCCATTGATGAGGGCCGCGATGTCTTGTTTGATATTGATTGGCAGGGCGCACAGCAGATCAGTAAGTCGGCGTTGCGCGATCACGTGTTGTCGATCTTTATTCTCCCGCCGAGCATCCCCGAATTGCACCGTCGTCTGGTCAGTCGCGGTCAAGATGACGCCGAGATAATCGAGCAGCGTATGCAAAAAAGCTGGGATGAGATTAGCCATTGGGATGGTTACGACTATGTCATGGTGAACGACGATCTTGATCAGACCGAAGATCGCCTGAAAACCATCATTTCTGCCGAACGTCTGCGCGCGAGCCAACAGCCTGACTTGATGGATCATGTGCGTGATTTGCAGACCCAATTTGAGGACCGATGATGTTATATGCGCTTGGTAATAAGACGCCGCAGGTTGATGCAGATGCTTGGGTTGCACCGGGCTGCCATGTGATTGGTGATGTCACTTTTGCTGCGGGTGCCTCTGTTTGGTTCGGCACTGTGCTGCGCGGCGACAATGAGGTGATTGCGGTCGGTGCTGGCAGTAATATCCAAGAAAACTGCGTGCTGCACACAGATATGGGGTTTCCCCTGACCATTGGTGCGGGCTGTACCATCGGGCACAAGGCCATGCTGCATGGCTGCACAATTGGCGATAATTCCCTTATTGGTATGGGGGCCACGGTGTTGAACGGTGCTGTGATTGGCAAGAACTGCCTGATTGGGGCAGGGGCTTTGATTACTGAGGGCAAAGTCATTCCAGATGGATCGCTTGTAATGGGGGCTCCGGGCAAAGTCGTGCGCGAACTGGATGCGGCGGCCATTGCTGGCCTGCAGGCGTCCGCGCTTCATTATTCCGAAAATGCGGCCCGTTTTCGCCGCGAGTTGAAAGAAATTTAAGATGTCCGAAATTCCCAAAAGCCTTGTCCGTCGTACTGAATGGCCGACGTCTGTATCGCGCCCCGTGGTCACGCCACTGCAGCCATCCGTTGTATATGCGTCGCCTGATCCCGATGCGCTTGATGCGCAATATGCGGATGCCAGCGGGTTCACTTATGCCCGCGAAGGTCATCCGAACGCGGCGGTTTTGGCGCAAAAGATCGACATGTTGGAAGGGGCCACCGGCGGGATTATCACGGGGTCGGGCATGTCCGCGATTGGTGCAGTATTTCTGGGCTGCTTGAAGGCTGGCGATCACGTGTTGGGGGGGGATCAACTTTATGGGCGGACATTGCGCCTGATGACCCAGGACCTGCCGAAATTCGGGATCGAAACATCATTGGCTGACCCCACAGATGTGGTTGCAATGCGCGCGGCGGTGCGTCCCAACACCAAAATGATTGTGGTCGAGGTCGTATCCAACCCGACAATCCGGGTGGCTGATATGCCCGCGATTGTGGCGCTCGCGCACGAGATCGGTGCGCTGCTTGTCGTGGACAATACGTTCACCACACCGCGCAGTTACCGCCCATTTGATCACGGCGCTGATATCATCGTGCATTCGGTGACCAAGCTGTTGGCCGGCCATTCAGACGCAACTTTGGGCTATATTGCGGCGCGCGATCCTGATCTACGCACTGCCATTAACGATGCAAATGTAACGTGGGGGTTAACGCCCAGCCCGTTTGATTGCTGGCTGGCAGAACGCGGATTGCATTCGTTCGAGCTGCGCTTTGACCGCGCCCAAGACAACGCGGCCAAACTTGCAAATGCATTGGCGCAAACCAAAGGCGTGAAGCGCGTTATCTATCCGACGCGACCTGATCACCCTGATCACAACCGCGCTGTATCGCTTTTGAACGGGCGCGGGGGCAACATGTTCTCGCTTGAATTGACAGGTGGCCGAGAGGCGGCAAATGCGTTCACGCGGGCTGCATCTGAAATCGCGTTTGCGCCCACCCTTGGGGATGTTGGCACGACGCTGTCGCATCCTGCATCGTCATCGCACCGTGGTTTGACGCCAGAAGCGCGTGGCGCGTTGGGAATATCAGAAGGATTTTTCCGCGTGTCTGTCGGGATTGAAGATGCGGATCTGCTCATCGCTGAGATGACAGCTGCTGCACAGGCTACTGTAAGCTAATGTAAACGGTAGTGGGCAAGGGCTTGATTGCAATGGATTTCTTGAATGACACCGCATTGGCTGAATTCGTGGATGCCATGCCATTGCCCGCCGCGGTGGTCGGTGCCGACGAACGGATTGCGATAACAAACCAAGCGTTTGACCAAATCATGGGCGTGGGTTTGGCAGGTCGGCACTATATCACGGCATTGCGCCAACCCGCATTGATCGACGCAATTGCGCAAGTGATGTCAAATGGTGGCACTGCATACGCCACCTATTTAACCCGCTCGAATGGTGGGGATGCAAGTTATGATCTGCATGTGGGGCAGGCGGGTCGCGCGGCTCTTATTACCCTCACAGACCGAACTGATGCGGAAAATGCCGGGCGTATGCGGACCGATTTTATTGCCAATGTGAGCCATGAATTGCGCACGCCCTTAACCGCGCTGATGGGGTTTATCGAGACATTGCGCGGTGCGGCCCGCAATGACCCTGCCGCGCGTGACCGGTTCTTGGGCACAATGGAACAAGAAGCAGGGCGCATGACGCGGCTTGTGGATGAGCTGATGACCCTGAGCCGGCTGGAAGAAAACCAGCGCCGCCGCCCGACCGACCGTGTGGATTTGGGCGATGTGCTTCGGGTGGTGTCTCAAGCGCTGATGCCGATTGCTCAGGCGGCTGATGTTGATCTGACAATTGACGCGCCAGACCTGCCTGTGACGGTGTTAGGGGATGCCGCGCAATTGCAGCAGGTGTTTACCAACCTAATTGAAAACGCGATCAAATATGGCGCGCAGGGCAAAAAGGTGGTGGTGACTATTGCCCCGCATAGCTTGATTTCGCGCCTACGGGCACGAGGTACCACGATCACCGTTCAGGATTTTGGTGACGGGATTGCCCCACATCATATTCCCCGTCTGACCGAACGGTTTTACCGCGTCGATGATCACAGGTCACGCGAGGTCGGTGGCACAGGTCTGGGCCTCGCGATCGTCAAACATATCGTGAACCGGCACCGTGGCAGGCTGGCTGTCACAAGCGAGCTTGGCCAAGGAACAATTGTGACTGTGACCTTGCCGAAAGACTAATCTGTGGTCTGTCATAAAACTTTTACACAAGTGTCACAAAAGCATAGTCAGCAGCCCGTACACGGGCATCAACGGGACGCACGATGGGTGTGCCCCGACAGAACGACACCTTTTTGGAGATATCCCATGTCAATTCTGAAGCTGACCGTATCAACCGTTGCAATCGCTGCTGTAACCGCCACTGCCGCTTATGCGCGTGACAACGTACAGGTGGCCGGATCGTCCACTGTTCTGCCCTACGCGTCCATCGTCGCCGAACTGTTTGGCGAAAACTTTGATTACCCGACACCGGTTATCGAATCTGGCGGGTCCTCTGCTGGGCTAAAGCGGTTCTGCGAAGGTGTTGGCGACAACACAATCGACATCGCCAACGCATCCCGCACGATCAAAACATCCGAAATTGAAGCCTGCGCTGCGCAAGGTGTCACAGACATCATCGAAGTGCGCATTGGGTATGACGGGATCGTATTTGCGTCCGACATCAACGGCAACGGTTTCGCATTCACGCCGGAAGACTGGTACAAAGCACTGGCCGCTGAACACTTTGTCGATGGCGCGCTTGTTCCAAACACATTCACATCATGGAACCAAGTCAACGCCGACTTCCCTGATCAGCCAATCCAGGCGTTTATTCCGGGCACAAAGCATGGCACACGCGAAGTTTTTGAGGAAAAAGTGATCCTCGCAGGCTGCGAAGAAGGCGGTTTCTTTGACGCAATGCTGGAAGCTGGCGTTGACGAAGACACGGCCGAAGGCAAATGCATGGCAACCCGTACAGACGGTCGTTCCGTGGACGTTGACGGCGATTATACCGAAACATTGGCCCGTATCGCCGCAGACACTAACGGCATCGGTGTGTTTGGTTTGGCATTCTACGAGAACAACACAGACAAGCTGCAAGTTGCAACAATGTCTGGCGTGGTTCCAACCACTGAAAGCATCGCGGCTGGTGATTACCCTGTGTCCCGTCCGCTGTATTTCTACATCAAAGCCGCGCACATCGACGTGATCCCCGGTCTGAAAGACTTTGCAGAATTCTTTGTGTCTGACGATGTTGCCGGTCCAGATGGTCCATTGGCCGAATACGGTCTGGTGTCCGATCCAGAGCTGGCAGATGTGCAGGACACCGTCGCCAATGACGTCAAAATGGGCGATATGTAATACCATCCCACTCTCAGGGGGCGTCCGTTGCGGCGCCCTTTGATCCTTAGGTGAAAGACACATCCGTATGCTGCCTATGTCAGTCTCATTGATCCTTGCACTTGGACTTGCGGTCCTTGGCTATGTGATTGCGCCGCGCCGCGCGCTGGCCGTTGCTGGTGGCGATGCACGCACATTGGCGGCGCTTCCGCGCCAATACGGGCTCAATGCCTTGCTTGCGGTTCTTGTTCCCAGCTTTGCAATCTTGATCGCAGGGACGTTGGCGGGCGCAGGTGCATATCTTGGCTGGACAATTTTGGTCGTTGCGGTTGTCGGGTTTGCGGGATCACTTTTCAAGATCACGCCAGATTACCGTGCGCGCACACATGCAGAAAACTGGATTAAACTGATACTGATCGCGGCCTCTGTCGTCGCTATTTTGACGACCGTCGGGATCGTATTTTCGATGCTGTTTGAGGCGCGGAATTTCTTTTCCCAATATGACTGGAAAGACTTCTTTCTCTCGGCTGAATGGTCTCCGAACTTTCGGGGTAATTCGTCTCTTGGCATTCTGCCGCTGCTTTGGGGTACGCTTTACATCAGCTTTATTGCATTGGTGTTTGCCGTCCCTATTGGGCTTTTTGCGGCCATTTACCTGTCTGAATACGCAAGCCGACGGATGCGGTCAGTGACCAAGCCCGCGATTGAAATTCTCGCAGGTATTCCGACAATCGTTTACGGTCTTTTTGCTCTTGTCACAGTGGGCCCGTTCCTGCGCGACTATTTCGCGGCTCCGATGGGGTTTGGGGGCAGTGCATCGAGCGTAATGACCGCCGGTTTGGTGATGGGCGTCATGTTGATCCCGTTCGTGTCGTCGCTGTCTGACGATATTATCAACGCGGTGCCGCAAACAATGCGTGACGGGTCATTGGCCCTTGGGGCCACCAAATCCGAAACGATCCGTCAAGTAGTGATCCCAGCGGCGTTGCCCGGTATCGTCGGCGCGACCCTGTTGGCCGCATCGCGCGCCATCGGTGAGACGATGATCGTGGTGCTTGGGGCAGGGGCTGCGGCCCGTCTGTCACTGAACCCGTTTGAAGCGATGACAACCGTGACCGTGAAAATCGTGAGCCAATTGACTGGTGATACCGATTTCGCGAGCCCCGAAACACTGGTAGCGTTTGCCCTTGGCATGACGTTGTTTGTGATCACGCTGTGCCTGAATGTACTGGCCCTGTTGATCGTGCGCAAATATCGGGAGCAGTACGAATGACCCATAAATCTCTTTTGACAGCCGATGCGCGCATCAAAAAGCGCAACGCGGCAGAGGCACGGTTTAAGGCCTACGGCTTGGGCGCTATCATCATAGCAATGCTCGCCCTTTCGTTGCTGCTGACGTCTGTGGTGTCCACCGGTAGCTCTGCGTTCAAGCAGACCTATGCGACGGTGTCCGTGCCATTGACCGAGGCAAAACTGGACAAATCCGGCACCCGTGATTTGGCCGTGATGAAGAAAGTCACGACAATCGGCTACACCAGCCTTTTGCGTGACGGCATGGTTGCCGCTGTTGAAGAGCTGGGTCTGGATACCACGCTGTCCGCCAAAGACATCGGTGGGATGTTGTCCAAAGAAGCCGCCGCAACCGTCCGTAACCGCGTTCTGGCAAACCCAGACATCGTCGGGACGTCGGTCATGTTCAAATTGCTGACAAACGGACGTATCGACGGTTACTTCAAAGGCCGTGTGACGATGGAAAGCGCGGCATTGGACGGCAATACATCGCCAGAAGAACTGCAACTGGCCCAAGAATTGGCTGATGCAGGTGTGATTGCCACAACGTTCAACTGGGCGTTCCTGACAGCCCCTGACGCATCTGATCAACGGCCAGAGGCAGCAGGCCTCGGCGTCGCAATCCTTGGGTCGCTTTATATGATGATCATCGTGCTGGTGCTGGCGTTGCCGATTGGGGTCGCCGCATCCATCTACCTCGAAGAATTCGCCCCCAAGAACCGCTGGACTGACGTGATCGAGGTGAACATCTCGAACCTCGCGGCGGTACCATCAATTGTTTACGGTATCCTTGGTCTCGCGATTTTTATCAACTTTATGGAGTTCAATCAGTCGTCGCCCATGGTGGGTGGTTTGGTCCTGACGTTGATGACATTGCCCACGATCATTATCTCGACCCGCGCGTCGCTGAAATCGGTGCCGCCATCGATCCGTGATGCGGCATTGGGCGTCGGGGCATCCAAGATGCAGTCAGTGTTCCACCATGTTCTGCCGCTTGCTGCGCCGGGTATCTTAACGGGTACAATCATCGGATTGGCCCAAGCGTTGGGCGAAACCGCTCCATTGCTGTTGATCGGTATGGTTGCTTTTGTCCGCGAATATCCGGCGGCCTATACCGCAGACGCAGGGCTGTTTGGAGAGGCATCTACCGCTCTACCTGTTCAGGTGTTCAACTGGACCCAACGCGCCGACCCCGGCTTTGTCGAGCGGGCATCGGGCGCCATCATCACATTGCTGATCTTCCTTTTGATTATGAATGCAATTGCCATTTTCTTGCGCCGCAAATTCGAACGCCGGTGGTAGACCCATGAAAGATACTCCTATGACAAACGCGAAAATTTCGGCCAAGGGCGTGGATGTGCATTACGCTGACACCCACGCGATCAAAGATGTGAACGTCGAGATCGCGGATAAAACTGTGACGGCATTCATTGGCCCGTCTGGCTGTGGAAAATCCACGTTTTTGCGCTGCATCAACCGGATGAACGACACGATTGATAGTTGCCGCGTGACCGGCGACATCCGTATCGACGGCGAAGATATCTATGATGCCAAGGTCGATCCGGTGCAGCTGCGTGCCAAGGTCGGTATGGTCTTCCAAAAGCCAAACCCGTTCCCGAAGTCGATCTATGATAACGTCGCTTACGGCCCTAAAATTCACGGTCTTGCCCGCAATAAGGCTGAACTTGACGAGATCGTCGAGAAATCCTTGCGTAAGGCCGCCCTTTGGAACGAAGCCAAGGATCGGCTTTTGTCGCCCGGGACGGGCCTGTCTGGTGGCCAGCAACAGCGGCTGTGTATTGCACGCGCCATCGCCACTGCCCCTGAAGTGCTACTGATGGACGAGCCGTGTTCCGCTTTGGACCCGATTGCCACCGCACAAGTCGAAGAACTGATCGACGAGCTGCAAAAGTCGTTCTGCGTGGTCATCGTGACCCACTCGATGCAGCAGGCTGCCCGTGTCAGCCAAAAGACTGCGTTCTTTCATCTTGGTAGCCTTGTGGAATACGATGACACCGATAAGATTTTCACCAACCCGGAAGATCCGCGCACGGAAAGCTATATTTCCGGTCGGATCGGGTAAGGAGCAAACGCTATGAATGAACATATCTCATCTGCTTACAACCGCGATTTGGAAGCCATTCAAACCCTCGTGATGAAGATGGGCGGGATGGTTGAAGACGCCATCATGTCGGCCGCCAAGTCATTGGAAACCCGCGATATTGAGCTGGCTGAAAAGGTCCGCACCGCTGACAAACAGATTGACGCGCTCGAGCTGCAAATCAACGAAGAAGCAGCCCGCATTATTGCGCTGCGTGCACCTGTTTCAAAAGATTTGCGCGCTATTCTAACCGTGCTGCGGATCGCTGCCAGCATGGAACGGATCGGTGACTATGCTAAGAACATGGCCAAGCGGACGGGGACGCTGGTCGATATGCCACAGATCGCTGGGTCCGATGCTGCGCTGCGCCGGATGGCGCGTGAAGTGCAGTCGATGCTCAAGGATTTGTTAGACAGTTACCTGCGCCTTGATGTTGTTCTGGCCAAAGACGTCCGCCAACGCGACCAAGAGGTTGATCAGATGTACAACGCGCTGTTCCGCGAATTTCTCACCTTCATGATGGAAGACCCGCGCAATATCACGACATGTATGCACCTGCATTTTATGGCCAAAAACGTTGAACGGATGGGTGATCTTGTCACCAACATGGCCGAACAGGTAATTTATCTGGTCACGGGCGAAATGCCCGAAGAGGCCCGCCCAAAAGGTGATAAAACCGCTTATATGGTTGGGTTAAGTTAGATAAAATGCAACATGCCCCGCATATTCTGGTTGTTGAAGACGAGCCATCCCAGCGCGAGGTGATCGTCTACAACCTTGAGGCAGAGGGTTACCGCGTCACCTGCGCAGATAACGGGGAAGATGCCATGCTGGTCATGGCAGAGGACCTGCCCGACGTTATTGTGCTGGATTGGATGATGCCGCACCTGTCCGGCATCGAGGTCTGCCGCCGGATTAAATCAAATCCTGATACGCGTCCCGTTCCGATTATCATGCTGTCTGCCAAGTCAGAAGAGGCTGACCGCGTGCGTGGTTTGGAAACGGGTGCGGATGACTATGTGGTCAAACCGTATTCGGTGTCGGAATTCATGGCACGTGTGCGCGGCCAACTGCGCCGTGTGCGTCCGGCGACTGTTGGGCAGGTTTTGACCTATGATGATATTTCGCTAAATGCCGAAACGTACCGTGTCAGCCGTGCTGGTGTTGACCTAAAACTTGGCCCGACAGAATTTCGTTTGCTGTCTACATTCATGGAAAAACCAGGGCGGGTGTGGTCGCGCGACATGCTGTTGGACCGCGTGTGGGGCAGGGACGTTTATGTCGATACCCGCACCGTTGACGTGCATGTGGGCCGCTTGCGCAAGGCACTGACAACCGCAGGTGGAAGTGACCCGCTCCGCACGGTGCGCGGCGCGGGATATGCGTTGGGCTAAGCGCCCCAAGGTCCGTAATGAGCGGTTCCGCCATCAAAAATTCCAAACTGCAACATCAAATCCGTTGTCTGTGGTTGTCATAAGTGCGCCCTATATGTGTTGGCGGTTTGCGCGCAGCAAAGCGCAACGGTTTCGTGTTTCAAAGTGCGATTGACCAACCGCGTCCGTCAGGTCACGATATATTTACCGTGTTAAAGGACACCCTATGCCCTCATTGAAATTTCCAGCCCCAAAATTGCAGCTTTTGCCGATTGTGGGGGACGCCGACATGTACCCTGTGTCGCGGATCTTTTGCGTTGGACGCAATTATGTGGCCCATGCAGAAGAAATGGGCAACAAAGTCGACCGAGATGCGCCTTGGTATTTTACCAAGTCAGCGCAGGCGTTGTGCCAAAGTGATGAAACCGTGCCGTATCCGGCTGGCACAACAAATTACCACCATGAGATGGAACTGGTTATCGCGCTTGGTAAGCCTGCATTTCGGGTCGAACGGGGCAGGGCAATGGAGGCT
The DNA here is from genome assembly GCA_023955335.1 of Yoonia sp. GTDB lineage: Bacteria > Pseudomonadota > Alphaproteobacteria > Rhodobacterales > Rhodobacteraceae > Yoonia. The sequence continues at coordinate 5,157 of JAGSGF010000059.1, read as the reverse complement.
GTGTTTGGTTACGCCTGCGGGCTTGATATGACCCGTCGTGACCGACAGCAAGACGGCAAAGATGCGCGCAGGCCATGGTCGCTTGGTAAAGATGTTGAAAACGGTGCGGTCGTTGGTGCGATCACGCCTAAACTGGACATCGGGCCGCTGGGGCCACAGCGCATCGCGCTTCAGGTCAACGCTGAGCCACGTCAGGATGCGTCACTGTCAGACATGGTCTGGGCCGTTGACGAAATTATCAGCCATCTGTCGCAATACTATCACCTGAATGCAGGTGATTTAATTATGACAGGCACTCCGGCAGGTGTCGGACCTGTCGTTGCAGGCGATGTCATCACGGGCCAGATTGATGGGCTCGCACCGGTTTCACACAGGATTTCAGACCCCGAATAGATGAAGTTCTTGTCGTAATGTACTGAAAAGGAATGATAATGAAGATTGATAGTGCAATTACCTGCGTATCAGGCGGTGGCAGCGGATTGGGTGCAGCCACGGCGCGTTACTTATCAGATCAGGGTGCAAAAGTTGGTATTCTCGACTATGATATCGACAGAGCGAAGGCCGTCGCGCTGGAGGTTGGTGGGTTTGCTGTTCAGGCTGATGTTGGCGATGCGCAAGCTGTCGCTGCGGCAATCACTGCGATTACGAACCATTTTGGCGCTGCGCCGCGCATCGTTGTAAATTGCGCCGGTGTCGCGGACGCGGCGCGCATTGTGGGGCGTGGCGGCAAAACCTCTGTTGATACGTTTGAAAAAGTCATTCGGGTCAACCTGATCGGATCGTACAATGTCATGACGTTTGGTGCCCAATCGATGATGGAACTTGATCCGCTCGACGACAACGAACGCGGCGTGATCATCAACACATCGTCTGCGGCCTATGAAGATGGTCAATTGGGGCAGGCGGCCTATGCGGCGTCAAAGGGAGGAATCGCGGCGATGAGCCTGCCTGCAGCGCGTGAATTTGCACAATCAGGTATTCGCGTGATGGCCATTGCTCCGGGGTTATTTCTGACGCCGATGATGGAAGGTTTGCCTGCTGAGGTCACGGACCAGATAACTGCAAACATTCCGTTTCCGGCGCGGCTTGGGCGATCAACTGAATTTGCACGCCTTGTCGGGGACATCGTAGAAAACCCGTACCTCAACGGAACTGTGATACGATTGGACGGTGCTGTTCGTTTGCCGCCTCGGTAATTTTTTACATTGTTGCACCCAAGTTAACGCGATTTGAGAGCGTGCCCGATTGTTGCGGTTTTCGACTGAACCCTTTTGCCACGGTGCTTGTGCGTCGCAGAACCTGGCCTCTGTTCCGACCTTGGTTTGAGCTTACGCCAGTACCGAAACTCGATGCCGCGATCAAAAGTAATCGATGTGTGGGTCTATTCACTCTTCTTACTTTCCAGCAAGATAGGGGAAATTTCGCAACCCAGTATAGAATGTGCCCCGCGTACAAACATGTAAACGTCATTCAGAAATGTCACCGATTGCACAAAGCAGGAATGTCACCAAGAGGACTGACGGTAGCGCAGTCTGACAGCGCGGAGACCTCAAATATCGCAGCCCTGACGGGCTGTGCGGGGGGCTTGATCTGCACGTTTCTGGGCGTAGTTCTTGCCCCTTCATCTTGTAGCCGTTTCGCGCACTTTCAGGTTTGACCTGCACTTTGGGCGGGGCTTTGTCCTGCTCGGCTTTGATGTGCTATAGTACGGCGCTGAGACGCTTGTTCTCTGTGATCGCTGCGTGTGTGATCCGGCGTTCTGGGTTTAGAATTGTATTGGGCAGGACGACGCCGTTGGCGCGCACCTGAATGCGGCCGCAGCCGTACTCGTAGACATCGACAAATTTACCAACCAGACCGCGCGTCAGATCATTGATCTCCAGCTTGATCCGTTTGCGGTCATACGTCAGCATCAGGTTTTTGGTGATATGACGTTGGTCGCGCAGGTAGAAAACATCACTCAGGCGATCTGGCGCGATGCTGTCATGTGTTGGCTGGGCTTTGGGACGCGAAATACCGTGTGTTTGTCACTATAAAAAGTAACAGGTCGGCCATGTTTGAGCAGATAGCTCTCAAAAGCGCCGAAATAGCTAAACGTGCTCTCGGATGGTACGAACCGCAGCTCCATCAACATGCTGGTCGCGTCGTCTATAAACACGAGCAGGGTGCAGGGATCGGCCCGATCCTTGAACCATCTGTGGTCTGAGCCGTCGATTTGGATAAGTTCGCCGAACCATTCCCCGCGCAATCTGGGCTGATGGAATGTCCGCCGTTGTTTGCGCGATGATAAGTCGCATAATCAGTATTATGTAATATTATTTAGAGTGTAACGCTCAAGGTTACTATCGTTAAAAAGCAAACCCAAGATTTGAAGACGCTTTGCTTGGTGGCTTTGGAACCAAGACAAATATGGGTACTGCAATGTGATTGGTTGGGATCTGTCATGCCGCCTGTGTCTGGCACGCAGTTGAATGGCGAATATGCAGGCCTAAGGCGTTGCGTTGAAAACGAACAGCGGTTGCCCATCAATGCGGTAGCCGTTGATCAACGCCTTGGCGCGGTCGCTCGTTAACCAGTCTTCAAGCCGTAAGGCGCTGGAATAGCGCACATTTTCTCCTTTGTCGGGGTTCACAGGAAGGTAAGCATATTGGTTAAACAGTGCGGGATCACCTGAAAAAGCGATAGTTAAGTTGCCTTTGTTCCCGAAATTCAGCCAGCTGGCACGGTCGGATATGACATAGGCGTCCATCGCACTGGCTGCGTTTAGCGCGGCGCCCATCCCTGCCCCAACGGCGCGGTACCAGTTCCCAAATTCAGTCGTGTTTAGGTTTGCAGCTTCCCAGAGCCGCAATTCGGCTTTGTGGGTGCCACTGTCGTCACCACGGCTAATGAATGGGGCTTTGATTGTCGCCAGCGCGGACATTGCTTCGGTGATCGTCGCGACAACACCCAAACCTGACGGGCCAATCAAAACGAAATCATTGTACATGATTTCCCGGCGGTGGGTGCCGTGGCCATTCGCCAAGAACGCGTCCTCAGCACTGCGAGAATGCACCAAAACAGCGTCCACGTCACCCGCAGCCCCTAGCCGTAAAGCCTGCCCGGTCCCGACGACCAAAAGTTGCACATTCAATCCAGTGTCAGCCTTAATTTCGGGGATCAGGATATCTGCCAGCCCGGAGTTGTCAAACGATGTTGTCACGGCAAGGCGCATGTCTTCTGCCGCCAACATCGTGCCAATAAATACCGCAAAAACTGCGGTGATGCTGCGGATCATGTGACAATATCCCGTTTGATAAATGCTTTAAGTACAGGCGTCTGCGACGTATTCATCATGTGGTTCGCTGGCCCATGTTCGTGTCTCTTTTCATTAAGCATAAAGATGACGTCCCCCGCAAGCCTGCGGGCTTGGTCCATGTTATACGTGGCCATAATTAGCCGCTCGCCGCCCGACAGCCATGTCGCAGCCGTGTTCGCAAATGCAGTCAGCCCGATACGCGCCAGCTAAGGTGTAAGGCGGCCAATTGCCTTTGTAAAACGTCATTTATCGGCGTGGCCTATTCGGTTTTGGGCGTTACTTATTGGCTGTTTCAAGCGGCAAGAGAACAATCACTTAGCGCAAATGTTGTGCGTCGACATGGAATGCTTTGGGCTTGCAGGCTTTCGGTGTTAGGACTGGTTGGGACGGGCATGACTTGGGATACGGGGGGAACTTATGACACCAAACACGGCGCATTTGGCTGCGATAACAAGCGCTGCGACAGTCGAAGAGCTTTGGCAACTGCACACGGATCACATGGCGGCCTTTGGCTTTGACAGGCTGATCTATGGGTATACCCGTTATAAAACGACGACATCACTGGGTGATCCCCAAGACTGGGTTTTGCTGACCAATCACGATCCGACCTATATCGAGACGTTCTTGGGCGAAGGCATGCTGCAAAACGCCCCTATGGTGCGGTGGGCGTTAGAAAACAGCGGTGCCTGTAGTTGGCGGTGGCTGCAGGATATGGAATTGACCAAAAACCTATCGGCCCGCGAACAGAATGTGGTCGATTTTAACCGCAAGATGAGGGTGACCGCTGGCTATACGATCAGCTTCAAATCGGTTTCCGTTCGGACCAAAGCCGCAATCGCACTGACAGCCGAGCCGGGCATCAATCAAGACCAAGTTGAGCAGATTTGGGCGGCACACGGCGATGCGTTGATCGTGGCAAACAACGTGATGCACCTCAAACTGTTGACCCTGCCCTACTCAGGCCAACGAATATTGACCAAACGGCAAAAAGAAGTGCTGCAATGGGTTGGCGACGGGAAAACCACCCAAGACATTGCCGTGATATTGGAACTTACGCCGGCAACTGTTGAAAAACACCTGCGGCTGGCCCGCGATGCATTAGACGTGGAGACGACGGCCCAAGCAGTGATGAAGGCGGCATTCTATAACCAGATGTTCGTCCTTGATGTTTAGCCATAAACACGCTGAAAACGCAAAAAGGTATGGAATACCCGACTTTAGTCAAATGCGTATCGATGCCACCGTTAACATGTTCCGTGAGTGGTGGCCTAAGGCCCGGGAATAGCGGATTGGACCCCTGACAATTATCAGGATAGCCAATCCGCGGCACGGCGGCATCGCACATCTTTATGTCCTACCCCAAGACTATTCTATGCTGGCTTTTGCTACATCATTTCAACAGCTGCATAGTCCGAGTATAGCGCTGGCAGGGCCGCGTCTGTGTCATAAGTTGTCACAACAGGGTTCGCACCATCTGCGTCATATTCGGTCACGCGGTAAAGCCAGTCACTGCTACCATCGCCGTCAATCTCGAGCCGCCAATCACGTTGGCTGTTGTCTGCCTGATACGCAAAAACAATCTGAGCGCCACTGTCCATGACCGTTTCCCGAATAGAAAGCGTGCTGTCAGCATTGTAAGCTGTCGTTCTGGTATCCCATGCAAATGCGTCGCTGAGATCCGCCGATGATATGGCTGTCCGAACACCATTTCCCGTAAAGGATTCAGTGCGCATGACACCATCATCAAAAATAGTCACACGCTCGGAAATCGCGCCTGTTGCATCAAAACTGGTGGCATTACTCAGCCAGTTCTTTGCATCCAGCGTATCTTGGGTTTCGATAGACACACGTTGTCCATC
>JAGSGF010000081.1 GCA_023955335.1 Yoonia sp. | reverse complement strand
GTGGAACCTGCCACAATGTGCATGAAGCGTTCGACCGGGAAGGGCGGCACGCGGAACTGGAACAATAGCAACGCCGTGATACGCATTCACATTAAGAAGGGCCTGGACGTTCCGCTGGCAGGCGAACCCGAGCAGTCCATTCATCCAACGGCACCGGTTAATCAAGTGGCGCTTTGCGGTCTTGACTATATGGGGCTAAAGCCCAGGGTCCAGGTTGCGCAGGGCGACACGGTCAGCCCTTTGCAGCCATTGTTCATCGACAAACGCGACCCGGCGGTTCAATATTGCGCCCCCGGACGGGGCACCGTCGTTGCGATCAATCGTGGTGCCCGGCGAGTGCTGCATACCGTTGTGGTGGCGAGCCTAAGCCTGACAGCCAGTGGCAGGGTGAGAACATCAACCGTTTCTGCGATCCAGCTTATGACGCGCTGATCGACGAGCTTGGTGCGACTGCTGACATCGGCAAGCGTGGCGAATTGGCCCGTAAGATGAACGACATGCTGACCAAAGAAACGATGACCATCGTGCCACTGGTTGACCGTGGTCGTGTATCTGCAAAAGCCAACACACTGGGTGGCGTTGTTCTTAACACTTGGGATTCCGAGCTGTGGAACGTTGCTGACTGGTACCGTATGGGCGAATAAGCCTTTGATCATGATGGGTTAAAACCCATCTGTACGACCGGAGGGCAGGCTTCCCCTGCCCTCCATATTCCCCGCTCACCGTTTTGTACCAAGGCGTCAACACATGCTTACCTTCACCATCCGCAGGTTATTGCTGTCGATCCCGACGCTTTTGTTCATCGCGTTTGTTATCTTTATGCTGTTGGAGCTCGCTCCGGGTGATCCAATGGCGCAGATGCCGCTGACGATTCCGCCTGAAGTGAAAGAGAAGATGCGTCTGGCCTTGGGCTTGGGCGAACCCTGGTGGGTCCGTTTCCCGCTTTGGCTCAAGCAGTTTTTCATCGTGGAACCGCAGTATTGGATTGACGCGATCTTCGGCACCAACTTTGCCGACGGCGCACAGCGGATCATCTCGTTCCAGTCCCGCTCTCCTGTGTTCGACACAATCGCGCAACGGATGCCACAGACATTGTGGGTTGTTGGCATGTCCTACATCGTAGGTGTTCTGATCGCCCTGCCGATCGGAATTATCAGTGCGTACCGCCAATATTCAGTGTTTGACCAAACCGGGACATTCATATCGATGATCGGATTTTCTGTGCCGCCGTTCTTTTCCGGTGTGCTGCTGATCGTGATCTTTTCAGTCCAACTTAAGTGGTTGCCGTCAATCTATGACACCACCCATGTGGTGACCTCATGGGACAGCTTTGTCTTCCAACTGCGCCAGATGATTATGCCCGTCATGGTCCTGGCCCTGCAAACGACTGCCCAAGTCAGCCGGTACATGCGTGCGTCCATGCTCGACAACTTGTCCCAAGACTACGTCCGCACAGCCCGCGCCAAGGGTATGTCCGAAAGCACTGTGGTCATGAAACATGTGCTGCGCAATTCGATGATCCCGGTGGTCACCGTTATCGCACTTGGCATCCCGTCAATCTTTGGCGGCGCGATTATCACCGAGCAGATTTTCAAGGTGAATGGCCTTGGGCAACTGCTGATCATCGCCCTGCAAGGCAACGACATTCCCATGGTTATGACAATCACCTTCCTGCTGGCAGTGCTGATCGTTGTAATGAATCTAATTGCCGATATTTTATACGGCGTGCTCGACCCGAGGATCCGCTATGACTAATGACACCTTGGACATGACCGCCAAGCCGCGCAGCCAGTGGTTGGACGTATGGGACCAATTTCGAACACATAAAGGGGCCGTTCTGGGCCTTGGGTTCCTGATCTTTATCACCCTGTTTTGCACCATCGGCCCGCTGATTTGGGACGTGGACGCAGGCAAACTAAACATCCGCAACAAGAACCTGCGCCCGATCTATATGGCGTTATTTGATAGTGGCGCAAAGTTCAGTTGGGGGAACCCGATGGGGACAGACAACCTTGGACGCGATATCATGGCGAACATCATGCAAGGCGGACGTATTTCGCTGGCCGTTGGCTGGACTGCAATGATCTTAGCCCTGCTGATCGGGACGACTGTCGGTGTGCTTGCGGGCTATTTCCGACGGCTTGACGGGCTGCTGATGCGCTTTACTGATCTGGTGCTGGCATTACCACTGCTGCCACTGTTGTTGGTGATGATGCTGCTGTTCCGTGACCCACTGCGCAGCGCATTCGGGCCTGAACAAGGTATCTTCATTCTCATCGTCACAGGCATCGGGATCACATCGTGGATGCAGACTGCACGCATTGTGCGCGGCGATGTTATGGCCCTGAAAGAACGCGAATTTGTGCTGGCGGCACGGTCCATTGGGACCCCTGCCCGCCGGATGATCACACGGCACCTGCTACCGAATGTGATGTCACCCATTATGGTGTCAGCGACGCTTGGGCTAGCGACCGCGATCATCACTGAAAGCGCGCTGTCGTTCCTTGGGCTGGGCTTTCCATCAGACTTCCCAACATGGGGCAAAATCTTGTTTGATAGCGTGGACCGGATGATGTCATTCCCGGAGCGGGTAATCTGGCCGGGCCTTGCAATTTCGCTGACAGTTCTGTCGGTGAACTATATCGGTGATGGTCTGCGCGACGCGCTAGATCCACGCATTCGCGGGCTTTAGCGTTTTCAGATCAATTGAAAGGTCAATTGCGCTCGACCGTCAGGGACAGGCGGCCAATGACCTGCATTTTGACTGAAAACGCTTTAGTGCATCTTGCGGTGTATCCGCTGGATCAGTAACCAAACGACGATCAGCACGACGGGTGTAACCCCCGCAGCCAGCACGGTTTTGCTGATACCATAGGCTTTTTCCACCGGCCCGAGAACATAGAGCGCAAGGCCAACGGCGTAGTAGCTGATCGCGACGACTGACAGCCCCTCAACGGTGCGTTGCAGCCGTAATTGAAGATCAGCACGCTTGTCCATCGACGTTAGCAAATCTTGGTTCTGGGCAGAGCGTTCAACGTCAACGCGGGTCCGCAAAAGATCAGATGCGCGGGCGGCCCTGTCGGTCAAACTTTGCAGCCGGCCTTGGGTCGATTTCACAGTACGCATAGCAGGATCAAAACGGCGCATCATAAATTCACCAAATGTTTGGCGGCCTAAAAACCGATCTTCGCGTAGGATGAATATGCGCTGATTTACGATGGCTTCATATGCCCGCGTGGCGCCGAACCGGTATGCAGATTGCGCCACCGCATGTTCCAACACGGCCGAGGTTTGTAAAAGTTGACGCAGGGTTTCATCGGACTTAAGCGTGTCACTGTTCAACTCGGCCACCAAGGACGACAGCTGCGTGTCGAGCGTCAAAAGTTCTGGCCCCATGTCGCGGACCTTCGCCAACCCAAGCATCGCCATGGACTTATAAGTTTCAATCTCGCACAGGCGTTGTACGACACGGCCAATCCGCCGGCCGCCTGTCGCCTTGCGCGCAAAAACGGCCATGCGCATGTGACCTGCAGGATCGATCCGAAAGTCGGATGCAACGACCAATTCGTCCTCTAGCACACGGGCAATGGCCAAGCTTTCGGGCACAAACCATTGATTTGCTTTATCAATAATTCCATCATCTCCGTCGCCCACTTCTACACGGATCAAAGCGCTCGTGATCCGTTTGCCGGGCGCAGATTGTAGCCAATCATCAGGAAACATCGCAAAGGTGGATGCATCAAACGGCGGGGTCGCATTGCCGTCGCCAAAAATCGTGTAGGTTACAAATTCAGAATGGCTTTCCCATTTCAACATATGCTTGCCGACTTGGCCTGAATAATGGGTCGCATCCGGTTGCGGGTGCGCCGCGCCATAGCGGTCTAACAGCGTAATAAGATGGGACCGCTCGGCAGCCCGATCCGGGGTCTCGGACGCAATCGCAAGATAGGCCGCACGCGCGGGCGCGTTTAGCGTCGGGAATGGCCTTGCATGCAATTCGTTTGCCATCGCATAGCGAAGTGGATGATCGGGGATTGATGGCATCGGCTTGCCCTTACGCGGTTGGTTCGGTGCCACAGTAGTTTACTTTCTATGACTGTAAACTAAAAATGCTTTGTTTTCATATATTTACATGCACACCATTGTATACCATTCGGATGCAGCGCCCATTTTCGTTCAAATATTTTTACGAATGTTCCGTTTGGACTGGCCCGTTTGGCCCCGCAAAGGTAAACCGCTAACATGTCTCAGCTTATCTTGCTTAACAAACCCTTTGGCGTCTTGTCTCAATTCACGGATACCAAAAGCCCCACAACCCGCCCGACGTTGTCGGCCTATGTAGATGTGCCTGCGGTCTATCCAGCAGGCCGTTTGGATCGTGACAGCGAAGGTTTGTTGCTGTTGACGGATGACGGCCCGTTGCAAGCCAAAATCTCGGACCCCAAACATAAGATGCTCAAGACATATTATGTGCAAGTGGAAGGCGCCCCAACGGATGTCGATTTGCAGCCCTTGCGCGACGGGGTTACGTTAAAAGATGGCCCGACGCGCCCAGCAAAAATCCACCTGATTGACCCACCAGAGCTGTGGGACCGCGATCCGCCTGTCCGATTTCGCAAGTCAGTTCCCGATCAGTGGATCGAGGTCACGATATCCGAGGGCCGCAACCGTCAAGTCCGCCGCATGACCGCGCATGTTGGGTTCCCAACGCTGCGGCTGGTCCGCTGGCGGATTGGCAATTGGACATTGGACGGAATTGCCAGTGGGACGTGGATTGAGGGTTAAGCTGATTGCCTGCTGTGCGGACGATGCGTCTGCGTCAATGTCTGCTTCGGGAAGGCTGTGAAAGCCCAAGATTTACCGAATAAACGGGTCGGTCCACCAATGGCAATATCCAGAGGGATCCAGGCAATCTCGCAAGACTTTTCACCAAAACCTAGAACCATATTTGCATGGTTGTTCCAGCATCATTTAGGTCACGTCTTAATTCAACGTGTCCATTGTAGAAATTGGCGATCTTGCGGACAATTGCCAATCCCATTCCACTTCCTTCAATCTCGTCACGCGATTTGAGCGTAGTCATAGCTTCAAACACCTGTTCGCTGTACCCTTCAGGGATTCCGGGGCCGTCGTCACTGATCTGTATGACACATTTGTCTTCAGCGGTTTGTGCAGAGATATGTATCGCCCCAAAATCTTTGTCGTGATGTTTTATCGCGTTAGAAATCAGCGCTGACAACAAGGTTAGAACATCACGTTCACCGATAGTAATGGGGTAATCCCCCCTAAAATTAGTGGTGTTCAAAAGTAGAATTTTCTCGGCAAGATATCTGAGGAGATTTTTGATGAAGACAGCACGATTTAGCGACGCACAGATCATGGGTATTTTGAGGCAGGCGGAGAGCGGTGTGCC
>JAGSGF010000053.1 GCA_023955335.1 Yoonia sp. | reverse complement strand
CACAAAAGAAAAGAGCGACGCCTAAGCGCCGCTCTCTCTATTGCTACATTCTAACTAGATTAGAATGTGAAGGATACAGACACAGTCATGCCTGGGTCGTACTCACCGGAGCCGATTTCGTCAGCTTGGTCGCCGTCTTTGTCGTCAGCGTAAACTGCGAGAACAGACGCACCGCCACCGAGGTCGTATGTACCACCGATGTAGAAGTCAGCGTCAGCGCCTTCGTTTTCGTTCAAAGCACCAGCGAGAATTGTCGCGCCGTTACCCATGTCGTAAGAACCTTCGAGGTTCCACTCGTTACGGCCCTGCTCTTCGCGCACTTTAAGAGTTACAGCAACTGCATCCTGAGCGTATGCAAGTGTCAAACCCATGTTGTCGTCAACGCCTACGCCGTTAACTTCTTCCATGGAGTAGTAAGCAGTCGCTGTTACTGGACCAATTGGGTAAGAAACTTGGATAGCTGTAGAAGTCTGAGCAACGCCCGTTTGACCAACGCCGTCATTTGAATCATCTGCGTATGCGAGAGTAACAGTCGCACCAGCTACTGTAGTAGATGCGGACACACCCAGAACTGCGGAGTTGTTGAAGTCACCTTCAGCGTCTACGTATGTTGTTGCTTCCTGATAGCCGAGGCCTACAGTTACGGAACCGAAAGAACCACCAAGGCCAACAGCAAGCTGCTCAGCTGTGTTGGATGCATCGTCAACGATATAAGATACAGAACCGTTCATGCCGCCGAAGGATACGTCGCCACGAAGAACCGCAGAATCGGAGTCAGTGGAGAAACCATCAGATTCCATGTCGCCAGCTGCAGAGAAGTACTTCTGGCCAGCAGGAGCTGTGTCGCCGAAATACAGGCTAGCTGTTTCGGATGTCAGGGACAGAACGAAGTCGGATGCTACAAGCGCATTGCCTGCATCGGAAGAACCAGCAGCTGCGTCGTCACCGGAAACAGTGATTTCGAAGTAAGCGCCAGCTGTCAAGCCGTTGTCCAGAGCAGCAGTTGCTGTTGTTTTCAGATTGCCTTCCCAGAAGAAGCCGTCTTCACCGATGGCGTCTACTTCATTGTTGTAGCCGAGTACGCCGGACAGAGCGTGTGATACAGATGTGTGACCGTCAGCAGCAGCGGCGCCTGCGAAGGCTACCAGAGCTGTAGTTGTAAGAAGGATGCTTTTCATAGTGTTAAACCCTCGTTTAGTTGTGCATTCCCAAGAATGCCAGATTAAGTGGCATTGGGTGTCTAATTGCGCCGATCAGACTGCACACTCAAGACAATTGCCCCATGCTATGTCCCGTTCCGCGTAAATGATGCATCAAGGTCACACACCGATTTTGCCAGATTGCACGATGACAATGGCCGCATAACCCCTTATTTCGTGGGCCAAAGTAAAAGCCACAGCAATACAGGACCCTACAATGTCACTTGAGACAATTCGCGCCGCATTGAACAAGGCCTGTGAAAAGGCAGGACGTAATAGAGAGGATGTGACCCTTGTGGCCGTATCCAAGGTGCAACCCAACGACCGAGTCGCAGCGATTCTTGATCAAGGGCACCGCGTGTTCGGCGAAAACAAGGTGCAAGAGGCTGCCGGGAAGTGGCCTGCATTTCGCGAAATCTATGACGGGATCGAATTGCACTTGATTGGGCCGCTGCAAACCAACAAGGCGCGCCAGGCCATGGAGCTTGCGCAATCTATCCACACATTGGACCGCCCCAAGCTGGCCACGACCATTGCGCGTTTGGCCCAAGAGATGGGGGAATGCCCTGCACTCTATATACAAGTGAATACGGGGATGGAGCCGCAGAAGGCCGGGTGCCTGCCCGGCGACGCGGATGCGTTCATTAAATCCGCTCTGGATATGGATTTGCCCGTGCGGGGCTTGATGTGCATTCCACCCGTGGACGAGGAACCATCGCTGCACTTTGCATTGCTTGCTAAAATTGCCGCCCGTAACGGTTTGGCGGGCTTGTCGATGGGTATGAGTAGTGACTTTGAGGCTGCGATTGCACAGGGTGCGACCCATGTCCGCATTGGATCGGCTATTTTTGGCGACCGTGTCTATGAGCAGTGACTATAACCCACCGGCCGCGCCGCTCGAGTTTCTGCACGACGATCATCAAGTGGTTTTGGTCAATAAGCCAAGCGGCCTGCTGTCTGTGCCGGGCAAAGGCCCGCTTTTGACCGATTGCCTGCTTGCACGCGTGCAGGCAGTTTATCCGCAAGCTTTATTGGTCCACCGTTTGGACCGCGACACGTCAGGCGTGATGATCTTTGCACTGACACCTCATGCGCAGCGGCATCTGGGCCTGCAATTTGAAAAACGTCAGACCAAGAAAACCTATCTCGCCCGCGTTTGGGGCGAAATGACGGCAAAGTCGGGAACTGTTGATCTGCCGATCGTCGTGGATTGGGAAAACCGCCCCAAGCAGAAGATTTGTCATGACACAGGCAGGCAGGCGATCACGGATTGGCGTGTTTTGCGGTCTGGTAAGGGCGAAACCCGTGTCCGGCTGATGCCCAAAACGGGACGGTCCCATCAGTTACGTCTGCATATGCTGGCTCTTGGCCACCCAATACTGGGTGATCCGTTCTATGCAGATGGGCCAGCGGGGGACTATCCGCGCCTTATGCTGCATTCCGAGACGTTCCAGTTTCGCCATCCCGATGGTGGACAAGGGACGCGCATCACGGCGAAGGCGCCGTTTTAGGGCAAATGTTCGAGCTGCCGTTCAAGTGTGGCGCGTAAATGTTCATGGCGGCTTGGTAACATCAACGCCTCGCCCAGATGTGCTGTGTCTTCGTCGCGGTCAAAGCCGGGCTCGTTGGTGGCCACCTCGAACAATACCCCGCCCGGTGTGCGGAAATAGATCGCATGGAAATAATCGCGGTCAATCACCGGCGTGACTTGGTATCCGGTATCCAGCAGCGCCTGGCGGACTTCCAACTGGCGGGCGCGGTTTTCAACGGCAAATGCAATGTGGTGCACCGATCCCGCGCTCGATGTAGCGCGGGCTGCATCGGGCAGGGTTTCAATGTCGATAATGTTGGCCGCATTGCCGTCAGGCACGGTGAAGCGGGCGATGTTGTCGGCTTGGTCGGTTTTCTCATATCCCATGAATTGCAACAACTCTGCGGTGGCCCCATCATCCACCAACCGCATATCTGCCCCCTGAAACCCGCGAATGCCCATATCGGCACTGATGCCATTCCCTGTCCATGGGGTGCGGTCATCGTCGGTTTCAACCAAGGCAAAGCGATCACCATCGGGGCCATCGAACAAGATACGGTTCTGGCCAAAGCGAACGTCGGTGGTCACGTTTGCGACCTCAAAGGTCCCGAGACGATCGCCCCAAGCGGCCGCAGACCCTTTTGGAATGGAAAAAGACGTCACCCCAACCTCGCCGACACCGCGTTTGCCGCGGGCGGCGTTTTGGAATGGGAAATAGGTCATCACACTACCGGGGGTTCCAACCTCGTCGCCATAATACAGGTGGTAAACGTCCGGCGCGTCAAAATTCACCGTCTTTTTCACACGGCGCAGGCCAAGGACTTTAGTGAAGAACGCATTGTTGACAGCCGCACTGCTGGCCAATGATGTGACGTGGTGCAGGCCTTTGATCTGTTTTAGCATAAGAGGTCTCCTTGCCGAGTTACGTCCTATGTAGCGCAAAGCAGATTTGCATGAAACGGTCAGGGACGCACGGAATTCGTGCGTCCCTGCACATGAGCTTAGCCTTCCCAGCCAGAGATGGACTTTGATTCGAGGTATTCCTCGATGCCCCAAACGCCGCCTTCACGGGCGCGACCGGACAGTTTGACGCCACCAAAGGGTGCGCCGTTGCCACGCGACTGACGGTTCATCTCGATCATGCCCGCCTTAAGCGCACGCGCCATGCGGTTGCGTTTGGCCCCATCAGTGGACTGCACATAGTTGGTCAGCCCGTAAGGCGTGTCATTGGCGATGCGGACAGCATCAGCCTCATCTTTGAACGGAATGATCACCAGCACGGGCCCAAAGATTTCCTCTTGGGCAATGCGCATGTCATTGGTCACATCGGCAAAAATCGTCGGGCGAACATAAAAACCGCGGTTCACATTTTCGGGTAGGCCCGTGCCGCCTGTGGTCATGCGGGCACCCTCATCGATGCCAACTTGAATCATGCCTTGGATCTTGTCCCATTGGGTTTTGTTGACAACAGGGCCCAGATGGTCGCCAGCCTCAGTCGTCGGGCCGACTTTGATGGAGGCCGCAACCGCCGTTGCCTCTAGCACAGCAGCGTCATAGCGGGAGGCTTCAACCAACATGCGCGTCGGGGCGTTGCACGATTGACCGGAGTTGCTCATGCAGTCGCGCACGCTCCATTCGATGGCACCGTCATCGGCGTCGGCGAAAACAACGTTTGCACCTTTGCCGCCAAGTTCCAGCTGGACGCGTTTCAGGGTGTCAGCCGCAGCCTTCGTAATCAAGCGCCCCGCGCGGGTTGATCCGGTAAAGCTGATCATCGCGACGTCGTCATGTGTCGAAAGCTGCTGACCCACACCGGGGCCATCGCCATTGACCATGTTGAACACGCCCGCAGGAACGCCTGCCTCGCGCAACATGTCCGCGAACAAAACACCCGACAGCGGGGCCTCTTCGGATGGTTTTAGGATCATGGTGCAGCCCGCGATCATTGCAGGGAAAACCTTGAGAGCGATTTGGCTGATTGGCCAGTTCCACGGGGTTATCAGACCGACAACACCAATGGGTTCGTGAAGAATATGAGCCCCCGGTGTACCGTCACCCAAGGGCGCGTCCCACTGAATTTTGTCAGCAGCAGCAACCGCGTCTTCCAATGCCCACGGCAAACAAGGGGCCTGCGCACCATGTGCAAAATCATAAGGCGCGCCCATTTCCATGCGGATCGCTTCGCCCATCTCGGTCGCACGGGCTTCATATACCTTCAACACGTTACTAACGTGCCCAATGCGCTCGGCAACAGGCAAGGTCGACCACGCAGAAAAAGCGGCGGTCGCGGCTGCCACTGCGGCATCCGTATCGGCCTGCCCACCAAGGGAAATTACGGCAACCTGTTCTTGGGTCGCGGGATCAATGACTGGATAATCGCGGGCAACGGCGGGGGACACCCACGCGCCATTGATGTAAAACTCTTTCTTCTCGATCATCGGGATGCTCCGGTTGATATGTGTTTAACGCAATCTGGCATTGCGCAGCTTTCGCTGCAAGCGGACTGGTGTGGCCTCGTGTGGATCACTATATCTACATTAACAACCTCACCTAAAGGAGCACCGTCATGGGTTTGCGCATTAACGACACTATCCCTAATTTGACCGTAGAAACTGATCAGGGGACATTGTCCTTGCATGATTGGATCGGCGATAGCTGGGCGATCTTGTTTTCCCACCCCAAGGATTTCACACCTGTTTGCACGACCGAGTTTGGGGCCGTGGCCCAACTTGCCGACGAATGGGAAAAGCGCGGAACAAAAGTGATGGGCATTTCCGTTGATGGTGTTGAAGAGCACAAGAAATGGAAAACGGACATTGAACAAGTGGCTGGCGCCAAGGCGGGTTTCCCGATTATCGCGGACGAAGATTTGACGGTCGCCAAGGCATTCGACATGCTGCCAGCCGAGGCGTATTTGCCCGATGGGCGGACGCCTGCGGATTCAGCCACGGTGCGGGCTGTGTTTATCGTCGGCCCAGACAAGCAACTGAAACTGTCGATGACCTATCCGATGAACGTCGGCCGTAACTTTGCCGAAGTCTTGCGCGCGCTTGACGGGCTGCAAACGGCGGCCGGGCGCGGTGTGGCGACACCCGCAAACTGGAACGTGGGCGATGACGTGATTATCCCAACGACATTGTCAGATGACGATGCGCGCGCAAAATTCGGTGATTTTGAAAAGGTTCTGCCGTATTTGCGCAAGACCAGCCTTAAAGACTAAACCCAAACTGTCACACAAAGGCCCCTGCAATCGCGGGGGCCTTTTGCGTTTAGAATGAAAATCTGGGGGCCGAAAGATTTTATGAGGCATTCATGCAAGTCCCCGCCAGTGGTTCAAACGATCCGGGGATCATTTGAAGGCGCAGGATGCCCTGAGCGAGACGATCAACGGCCAGTTCAAACCAGAAGTCGTCCAAAGACACGGCACGCGTGACGAAAACAATCAACAGACAGCCAAGACTCATACCGCTTGCCCGCTAGTTCCACACGCCGTTCAATCCGTTGTGAATTTCGGCCCACAGGCTTTCGATGCCGTTCAAATGCAATAGTTGCGTAAAGCTTCCAGGTTCATCGTCTGCAAAATCAGCGATGAGCGCAAGCAATGCATCAAGTTCCGCCTGCGCACCTGCGGCCGAAACAGACAAGGTCGAGAATTGTTTTTGCGTAGCTCGCATGCTGGTATCAAGCCTCGGGTAGTAACGGGTCAAACCCTGCCCCTGAATGGTTAGGTCGTTGCGAATTTCGGTGTATCGTTCGGTGACACCACCTTGGCAACGGTGGGTTTTACTTGCCGCTTGGTCGTCCTTCAGGTCCGCAAATGCGGTCGCTTGGGCACTGGTGGCAAGATCACCAATTTGGCGGTTCCGATTGCTGAGCAAATCCAAATACCCCGCTACGTCACCTGTGCGTTGGACCATATCAGCCTTAAGTCCCGTTAAGATATTTCTTAGGTGCGGGATGACCCAATCAATATTGGATTGAACCTGCGCGACGCTCGAACGGCCAGCCTCGAGGTCGTCGCGGTAGTTCCTGAAATACGCGATGTATTGCCCGATCCCGCTATCCGCCGCCGCAATGTTATTGGGAACCTGCCAAAGGCTGCTTACGCCGTCTTCAATTATGGTCATTTCGTGCTGCGTGGTGTTGATCCAATCCATCAATTCCTCGCGGGTCCAATTGTAGTCTTCAACCACACTCCATCTTTGTTTTGTCGTCTCTAGGTTAAGAAACCCACTGTCCCATGAACACGCCGCGCCAACGTTATAGGGGCCGACAGCCCAATCAGCGGCCCAGCGTAACGTGAATAGATCTGACTTTACATGCTCTAGGTTGGACCAAATCCCGGCGAGCATTTGGAGATCGTTAACGATTCCGTTTGGAGACACGGTGTTGCCACCCCGAATGCGTGTTGATTGACCCGCGGCGGCAAGCCGAAAGGTGAAGTCGTGCGCTTGTCCCACATTCAGCTCCCGAAAGGCGCTACTTGTGAACGTGCGCGCTGCGCAATCTTGGCCACGTATATCAAAGGCTTCGTTTCTTGTGCAAAACGAGAACCTCCCATGAAAGTCCCGATTTACGACATCTACACGGTAATAGTATCTTGTCTTTTGTAACGGGTGATTGAGTACCTTGCTGCATCCCGAAGGCTCTAACACCCACCACCCTTGAGACCGCCAGTCGCCACTGTCATAGTAACCGATGGCAAGAAATTGTTTGCTGCCTGAATCGTTGCAAAATGTCAGACCGGCCTGTGCGTTTGTCGCGCAGGCAATGAAGACCGTGACCAAAAATGAAAAGATGCGAATTGTCATTGATCGTTCTCCTGGACCGTCCATCAACAAAACAGGCCAAGCCCGCAAATGTTGACACTAGATCACGTAGTGTTTGTCTAAAAAATCCTGACTAGCACGTGCGATGTCGTGCCATTGCAGGGCAGTCTTCTCAGGATCAAGCGTGTTTTGAACCCACGCCTGATCGTTCCGTTGTTCAAGTGTCGTATCCACTGCAAGCTGGGCCAAAGCTTTGCCAAAGGTCATCAGGGTTTCGCGAAGTGTCCGCAGAAAGCCGTCGAGGTCTTCCAGCCCCGACGCAAGCCATTGGCTTTGGAATGCGACGTCTTCCAATGTAGCAAGAGACCCCTGCAACACCGAGGCTGCGTTTGAATTTTCAGCCAGAGAAATCCGTGCCGTTGCCAGTTGTGCTTCAATGTCTTGGCGCTTGGATTTGGCAGTCAGCATACCAAGCTTTGCCGCACGCTGTTCAAGATCGCGGACATTAAAACCGTCTCGACCCACGGCCTCTTGGAAAGTACCTAGTTTTGCGGCCTCTGACGAAATGCCGGCCGCAAACTTATCATTCGCCGCCTCGACAATTTTGCTGATCCTGTTGAGTTCATGCAATACGGGACCGACCGGCGCACCGACGCATTGGGCTGCCTGCGATATCTCGGTTAGGATGCGCCCTACGGGATCAACTTGCGTGGGTTCGGTTTGGACAAGCGACATCAGGTTCGATTGTATTGTTACTGCCGAAGTATGAAGGCGCATGACCAGCCAAACAATACCTGTGTAACTTGCAGCAGGTATCCCATCAGAGGCCAACAAGTCCGACGTCACAGCGCGTTCACGCCGCATTTGTGTCGCTGACCCAAATCTATCAGTTGCGCGACGCAGGTCATCAACAGCTTTGATTGTCTGTTGCCCGATTCCGCCAAGGCTGTCTGGCAAGGCTGCGACGTTCTCGATGTAGGTCGTCAATTCACCCCAAAACCTGTTCTCAAGTCCAAGGCGATTTGTACCATCAGAGGACAATATCCTCTCCGGTGGCACAGCAACGCAATTCCCCGACTTTATCATTTTATCACATTCCCCAAACTGTGATGGCGTAGCGCGGTACACGGTCGTTGGATCGGGTCTTCCAAGCGAAACAAGGACCCGATCCGACGTGTGCGCTGCTTTAGGCCACTGCAGGCAGCGGATCACCCAAGCGTGTGCGTGTGACGTCAATCAAAGAGTCGACTTGGAATTCGGACGCTGCCGTTTCAACGCTGCGCCATGTTTCGATCGCCAGATTGGCCCTTGCTTCCACAAGGAACGGGATCGATCCGACATTGCCTTCGTTGACGTTGTTGCCCAGATCAATCAAATCCGCGTTCATCTTTGTCCAAACCCCCGAAACACCCTGCAGGTTTTTGACAAACCCGGCCATTGCTGGGCCAACCGTCTTCATCTGAGTGTTAAGGGCAACCAAGTCGGTCCTAAGTCGCCGCTTCTTGGCCACATCAGTTTCGGCAGTCGTCAGCTCTTTGCAGTAGGCAGAGTATTCCGCCCGAAATTCCGCAGCTTTGATCCCCAAACCGGTGCCCACGGCGGCACCAATCGGGGCACCATAAAGAAGTGAGGTGCCACCTGTCGCGGGGGCAAAAAGCGCGCCAACAAGAAGGCAACCGACCGCGCTCGAGGCGGCAGCGATCGTGTAATCGAGCCAAGAATCGTACGCGTCATCGCGGGCTTTGGTCAACCGTTCGACGCGTTTATCCCCGGTGCCAACAAGGCGGTTGACTTCCTCCATCATAGAGCCGGAGCTTTTGATGTAATCTGTCAGTTTTTGGTTATACTCGTTCATCTTGATTTCGAATTTCAGTAGCTTGTCCATAAGAACCTGAATTTCTTTCACCATTTCTTGGGCAATCGGAATCGGCCCCAAGGTTGCGTCAAAGAGATAGGTCTTGATATTCTTGACCTTGTCAGTGTCCGACATTCCACCAAACGCACTTTTTACGGCGTCATATCCACTGATCAGCTTTTTTGCATTGGTCGTGACCTTTTGGCCCAACCAAACCGTGTGTGTAAATCTCTTTTGGTGGCGCCTGAGTGTTCAGCAATGTCTTGTCTTGGATCAATTGCTTGCGAAGGCGCGCGGGGTCGCCAAATTCCTGCGCCGTGTTTTGGACATCACGCATGGCGCTAATGCAGTCAGTGATGACCGCAGATGTACCAAATGATCCGTATTTTTCTTCAAAATTTCCGTGCGATACAGGCAGGTCCAAAGCCACGGCCGTTGACGCCTGCAAGCTTACCCAGTCTTTGGACAATAGCGCAAACCTGCTTTTTACCTTGCCATCGGGACCCGTGCCCAGTTTTACTGCAAGGCCTTCACCTGCGATTGAAATATCAGCCATGTTTGTCTCCATAAATGCGTTGGTTTTGTATAATTTCAAAGCTTTGCGTCTGGCTTAGCCAGACAGCGCGTGTTTCATGGCGGGGTCGTCGGGTGGCATCGCATTGCCAAGTTCAATCAACTCGTAGTCCATCAACGAATTTTGCATGAATTCTGTCATTGCGCTGTTGACCGTTGACCATTGGCCTGCTGCCGCAGTCATTTGTGCCCGATCTGCCCAAACGCTTCCGCGCAACGTGTTTTTATCTAGGGCACTTACCGTTTCAGAGATCTGATCGATCGTTGATTGCCAACCGTCGCGGAAACCCTTGAACTGCTTGACCAATCCCGTCGAGGACGGGATCGAGAACCGCATTTGGGCGTCAAGGGCTGTCAGATCGTGGCGATAAGCGACGCGCAATCGGCGTAGTCCTTGCGTGTTATTGAACTGCGTTGAAAACTTTTCATAGTCCGAACGCGCGGCAGCTGCTGCTTTGGCAATCCCGCCACCAACAGCGGCAGCGGCCCCAGCGGTGATTGCTGCACCAATTGCAACACTTGCCCCAGCCGATTCCGGTGCCATTACGATCCCGATTGCAATACCTATGACCGCAATCGCTGCAGCTGCAGCGACGGCCGCAATCGTAAGATCAAGCCATTTGTTATACGCTGCATTCCGCTTTTCTTGCAGGCTATCAATTGTGACGCCAAGTTCGCCAATCTGCTTGTTCAGATCGTTGTGCGTCGTCGATGATTTGTCAGTATAGATCGCCATCGCAATCTGGGCTTCTTCAAGCTCGCTTTGGCAGTTTTCGAGCAAATCCAGAAGGGTGTCAAAGCGCTTTACAGTCTCGGCCATCCGGTCAAGTAGTTCGCCGCGTCCAGTAAAGACCGTCTTTATGCCCTCGACCGAACTCTCAACCGAATTTCCGGTCACCAGTTCAGGAATAGCCGCAAGCATTGTCGCCATCCGGAAAGCATCATTCTGAGCCTTATTCACGGTCCACATGACCTTGGTGTAGGCGCTGCCGTCTGGCATGTCGTTATCTGCCAGCAGGCCCGGATTTTTCAGTAATTCGGTACGCAAGCTATGGGGGCTGCCATATTTGGTGCCGACGACACGTAGCCTGTGCATTGCATCAAAACTATCGGTCATGAACTCGCCCGAGGACCGCGCCCCATAGCGTTTTTCGTACTCCCCTAGATCATAGGGCAGCGCCAAGACAGATTGCACGTGATTTTGTAAGCTGTACCAATGGCCTGACCCAAGACTGAACCGTTTGGGGCTTGATGCCCCGGAAGGTGTCGTCAATAGACCAGTTGGTGGCAAAATAAATGCCATAGAATAAGTCCCCCAATAATATAGGTATGATGTCTGAAATTCTGAAAAAGTAATATTTAGCAAAGCGGTAACGATTGTTAATTAGGTCGAAACGCGACAACCTGTCAAATCAATTGACGTTGCGTCAGCCGTCGGTTGTTTGGTTGAATTCTTTAACGCTTAAAGTTTGGAAACGGCTTTTCCGTTAAAAATTCGCCTAAAGAGCAAGCAGGGTTGAGGTTAAGTCAACTTGAGTGTGCGGGAAAAATTTCAGTTCCGTGAGCGTTGGGGCAGAGGAAATACTTTTTGCTAAAATCGAAATTCTGGTCAAAAGGGGCGTGGCAAGGCGATCTGCGAGGCTGTCACTTTGAGGCTTCAAGGTGCAAAATGCTGCTGTTGCAGCTCTGGTAAGTAACGGCGCGACCCGGACACCCACAAAAAAAGGCCCCAGCGTTTCCACTGGGGCCTTTTCCAATTTCAGAAGAGCAGAAGATTACTCTGCAGCGTCTTCTTTTGCTTCAAGACCAGTTTCCTGATCGACGACTTTCATGGACAGGCGTACCTTGCCACGATCGTCAAAGCCCAACAGCTTAACCCAAACTTCCTGACCTTCTTTAAGGACGTCAGATGGGTGGTTCAGGCGGCGGTTTTCGATCTGGGATACGTGGACCAGACCGTCGCGCTTCCCAAAGAAGTTCACGAATGCGCCAAAATCGACCAGCTTCACAACTGTCCCTTTGTAGACTTTGCCTTCTTCTGGCTCGGCTACGATGGAATAGATCATGTCGTATGCGATCTTAATGGCGTTGGCGTCGTTGGATGCCAGCTTGATGATACCTTCATCGTTGATGTCGACTTTTGCGCCGGACACTTCAACAATTTCGCGGATCACTTTACCACCAGAACCGATAACTTCACGGATCTTGTCAGTCGGGATCTGCATGGTCTCGATCTTTGGTGCGTGCACGCCCAGATCGTTAGCACCAGTCAATGCTTTACCCATTTCAGTCAGGATATGCAGACGGCCAGCTTTGGCTTGGTCCAGCGCCTTGGCCATAATCTCTTGGGTGATACCCGCGATCTTAATGTCCATCTGCAAGGACGTGATCCCTGCTTCGGTGCCGGCAACTTTAAAGTCCATGTCGCCAAGGTGATCTTCGTCACCCAAGATGTCGGACAGAATGGCGTATTCGCCATCGTCTTCCATCACGAGGCCCATCGCCACACCAGCAACTGCTGATTTCAGCGGAACACCCGCGTCCATCATTGACAACGAACCACCACAAACGGACGCCATCGAAGACGAGCCGTTGGATTCAGTGATCTCTGATACCAAGCGAATTGTGTATGGGAAGTCAGTTGCCGCAGGCAGAACCGCCTGAAGCGCACGCCATGCCAGCTTACCGTGGCCGATTTCACGACGACCTGGGCCAGATACACGACCAACTTCACCAACAGAATATGGTGGGAAGTTATAGTGCAGCATGAAGTTAGACTTATACATACCGGTCAGCGCGTCGATCATCTGTTCGTCGTCGCCAGTGCCCAATGTGGTCACAACCAAACCTTGGGTTTCACCACGTGTGAACAAGGCAGAGCCGTGTGTCCGTGGCAGGATGCCTGTCTCGGATACGATCGGGCGGATGGTGTCGAGAGCACGGCCATCGATACGCTTGCCGTTTTTCACAACGTCACCGCGCAGGACAACTGATTCCAGCTTCTTAAGTGCCGGGCCAAGGTTGCTGTCTGCTTGCTGGTCTTCAGTCAAAGCTGCAACAATTGCGTCCTTTGCGGCAGAAACCGCACCAGTGCGGTCTTGCTTGTCAGTAATCGCATAAGCAGCACGCATCTTGTCTTCGCCAACGGACTTCACAGCTGTGAACAGTTCAGAGTAATCAACAGGCTGGAAGTCAAACGGCTCTTTTGCGCAATCTTCGGCCAGATCGATGATCAGGTCGATGACTGGCTGGATGCTGTCATGGGCGAATTTCACAGCGCCAAGCATTTCTTCTTCAGAAAGCTCGTATGCTTCGGATTCAACCATCATGACGGCGTCTTTTGTACCGGCAACAACAAGGTCAAGACGCTGCTCTGGCTGCAAACGCAGGTTATGCATGTCGTCGATTTCCGGGTTCAGGATGTATTCACCATCCACGAAACCAACGCGGCAAGCAGCGATTGGGCCACGGAACGGCGCGCCAGAAATTGTCAACGCAGCAGACGCCGCGATCATGGCAACCATGTCCGGGTCGTTGACCAGATCGTGGGACAACACAGTACACATGACCAGAACTTCGTTCTTAAAGCCAGGTACGAACAATGGGCGAATTGGACGGTCGATCAGGCGGGATGTCAGCGTCTCTTTTTCAGTAGGACGCGCTTCGCGCTTGAAAAAGCCACCTGGTACTTTACCGGCAGCGTAATACTTTTCTTGGTAGTGCACTGTCAGGGGGAAGAAATCCTGACCAGGCTTTTGCTTACGTGCAAATGTCACGTTCGCCATAACGCTGGTTTCGCCCAGCGTGGCAATCACGGAACCGTCTGCTTGACGGGCGACTTTGCCGGATTCGAGTGAAAGCGTTTCTTCGCCCCACTGCATTGATTTTTTCACGTGGTTAAACATGTTTGTTTTCCTTTGGGCCGCAGCCCTTCATTTTGCGTAGGGGGCGTATTCCCCCTCATTCCGGTATCTTGTTTGGCGCTGGAATGCGGGCACCTGTCGGTTCAAGATTTTTGGGCCATACAGCAGATTTTCTCGTTTGGGAAGAGTTGGGGTGTATTGAGCAAAATTGCCCGCTCGCGTTAGACCGTGGGAATCAGAGTTAATCGCGCGGGGCGATGAACCTGCTTGCAAAGGACACGAGCAAGCATCGCGCCGTGAAACCAAATACGAGACCAAAGATGAAAGTCCTACAGATCGCCATATTGGCCGTTCTGGTGTTTTTGGTTTGATAATCAAGCGGGCCTTGGCTGCGCAATGATTGTAAATCTAACGCAGCTTAAACGATGCGTTGTCACCGGTCCCTTGGTCGGATGTGAACCGCAATTCATCTCCGCCGCGGACTTCGACGAGTTGACAGTTGTACCCGACAGAATCGTCACCCCATGTGATGTCCCGGCAAAAGAACCCGTTGTCCCATGTCCAGTTGCCCGAAATGGCCCAGCCCCAAGCGCCGCCTGCGATGCTGCCATTTGGCGACACGTTCAGACGCACGCCATAAAGCCGGTTCGATAGGGTTTTACCCGATATCAGCGCCACAAACGTTTGCTGATCGCTGACCCGTTCATAGGCAAACGCCATGGCGGGGATCAGCGTCAGGGCAAGTGCAAGGATGAGGCGGCGCATCATACGGTTCCTGTCAAAGATTTCTCTTTTAACGCAGACACAGCCCGTTTGGTTCACTTTTGGTTAAAGACCAAGCACATCCATCATATCGTATTCACCGGGGGTTTTGTCTTGACCCCAAAGCGCGGCTTTGAGCGCACCGCGTGCAAATACGGCCCGATCAGTTGCCCGATGACGCAGTGTGATCTGTTCGCCCATCGCCGCAAATAGTACGTCATGGTCGCCCACGATGTCGCCGCCTCGGATTGCTGAGAAGCCGATGTCGCCGCGTTTGCGGGCACCGGTCATGCCGTCGCGTCCGCTGTCGCGCACATCAACAAGGGCAACCCCGCGACCGGCGGCAGCTGCTTCGCCCAGCATCAAAGCGGTCCCCGATGGCGCGTCGACCTTTTGGTTATGATGCGCCTCGATCACTTCGATATCGAAATCTGCATCCAGCGCGGCGGCGACTTTTTCAGTCAATTTGACCAGAAGGTTCACGCCGAGCGACATGTTCCCCGCCCGTACAATGACCGCGTGGCGCGACGCGGCGTTGATCGCTTTGAGGTCGTCGTCAGACAGCCCTGTGGTGCCGATGACATGCACGGCGCGCGCTTGGGCGGCCAACCCTGCGAATGCAACCGTGGCTGCGGGTGCGGTAAAGTCGATAACGGCTTGGGCTTTTGCAAAAACCTCTAACGCGTCGTCGGTGACGGTAACCCCGATTGCGGCGCCACCCATGGCTTCCCCCACATCGCGGCCCACCCAAGGGTGCCCCGTCCGTTCTAATACGCCAGCAAGGTTGCACTGGTCAGATGCCGTGACCTGATTGATCAACATCTGCCCCATACGGCCAGAGCCGCCAGTGATCACGATACCGGGAATGTTGGTCATGGGGTCTCTCCTGCCTATGTTTTGCCAGCGGTATAGGCGTTTTGGGGCAGGGGGGGAATAGGTGAGTATTTAGGAAAAAGCGAGGGGCTATGTCGCGCGTGGCCAGCCCGCCGTCCGCTCTGCGGGGCGGTTTCGGCCGGGCGACTCAATACTTTGGCTTTTTTGGCAAGATGGCGTGGACCCAATGACGTATCGTCGCCGCGAATTTTTCGCGGGCAAGCAGGGGGCGGATGTCGCGTACCGCAGATGCGGTTTGAGCGATGTAGTTTTGTTCAAATCGCGGCCTCTGCTTTGTGGCATTAACGAACCTGCCACAAGGAAGTGCAAGTCACCGGAGGCTAAGGATCCCAGTTTTGAAATCTGTCAGCCTGTCGCGTTTGGTCCCGCCCAAACCTAGGCGTTCAAAATATGCGCAGCGGCTTGAAGAATGATCCCGTTCGTATTCAGATCTGAATAATTTTTAATCGGGAGGCCTGTTTCCAAAAATATGCCGGACGAAAAGCCGACACTTTCGATCCGTGCTCGGGAGCGGACGTAATCGACCAAAGCATGAGAATAGCTGTGAGGGTGGGTGGCAGCCCAGAGATACGCCGCCTTGACGCTGACCATCTCGATCGAGCGTATGAAGTCCGGGCTTTTGTACTGCTTGTCGCTAGAAATGACCTGGACGAGCCAAGGATCTGCGAAGTTGTTTAAATTGTACCCCTGATATGAAAACCAAGGTGCCTCGTTTAGGGGGCCTTCCGAAACGCAGCGAAGCGTTCCTGTCTTTCGATTGTCCTCTAGTTGCGCCGCAAACAACATGTCCGCGAGGTACTGCGTCTCTGGAGAAAAACCCAGTTCGACACCCTCAAGAAGGAGCGGTTCTGCGCCGATGCCTCCGATAGTGGACGCACTAAAAAGGAGCGCCATCGACGCATCTGCATCGCTTCGCCCATTTAGTGGCGCGTAGGGGCTATTGGCTGTGAGACCGAAAGTCGCGTAGCCTCTTGCCGCATAATTGGTACAATGAGAGATGAAACGATCTTTGGAACGGTTGTTCGTAAGATCGTGCATCCGACCGTCACGGATGGTGTCTTGAAGTGACCAGTCAGCGACCTTTTGTTCAATGATATCCTTTAATGCGGGCGAAAACAGTCTCAGCCGGTGAAAGGCATTAAGAAGACGCCCGACGTCGCAGGTGTTAAAAGACTGATCGGGCATGGCAATGCCGTCAACATGAATAATTGCCCCCGGTAGACGCAAGCCTTGAACGGAAACCGATGGCAGGCTGTCGATGAGGCGCGCTGCCCAGTCATTAAGTTCAGGTAGTGTCATCAGATCGAGTTCGACAGCTGCAATCATGCCAAAGATTTGACTCCCGATATCCCACATCGTCGCATAATTGTAGAACGTGCTGCCTTCATCAGAAAGCAAGGCCGTTGACGGTATCAGGCCAGTTTCCGCGTTCGAAAATTTGGTGAAGTAACGCCAAGCCAACGCTGCATCGTCACGGAGCAAGTTGCGATCCAACGGCTCGCTTGCGGTCAGCGCCCCATGCTCGCGGTGCATCACTTCTCGGGTCTGATGAAAAACACGGCGTATCGAATCGAGCGGCTGAATTTGGTCAACCAAGGCCGCCACATCGGAAACGCGAAAACTTGATCGCTTGTTCAGCTTCTTAATGACGTCAATTGTCTTTTGCCGTTGCGCGACAGTGCTGTATGATTTTTGATCAAGAACGAGGACCGTATCCTCGAGGATATTCATGCGAGAGAAAGTCTGCCGGGCTGATGTGTGCTCGTCGACAAAAGCATACCTTGGGGGGTGAAAAGTTGCCTGTTGATCGACCCCTGCAACCAGGTTTATTTCACGGAAAGCAGCCATCTTGATCCTTGGCGGTGGCGAAAGCATATCTTGGGTATCTGCAGGGCCATTTCCGATCACACAATCGGGACTTTGGCCGTCAACGTGACCGCGCCCCTCGGGTCGGCACACGTCGACACCAGCGTCTTCCCAAGCATGAACAGTTTCGCCAGCGAGCGTGAACGCAAAACTATGTGCGTGAAGCCATTTCGCAAGCTCAAGGGCGGACCCACTTATTGGGTCATCAGGCCCGCCCAGCACATCCAGTCTTAAACCGATCACAGTGTCCGTGTTGGGAGACGCACGGACATGGTATTCGGTGGGGGTCGTAGGGACAATCTGCCCCGCCTCAGCCAATCCCGAGATGAATGTCGCAATTGCGGTCATGCGCACGACGGCTGACTGGATATTTTCTGGCGTAAGGGTTTGTGTGGAAAGGGTGAGCAGAGATCGCGGGTCGTCACGCACGCTGGCTGTCAAGGCACCCTTGATGAGTTCGAAAGGTTCGTCCAACCGAAAGTGCATGCCGCCAAATATGTGCAGGACACCCCGGTCCCAACGGCTATCAACAGGTTCAATCCCAGATCGAGGCAGGCTCAGAACGGTCCTGAACCCGGCAGCCCGAACGCCAGCAGGTTCATACCCCTGCGGGGTGCCAAAGTTTGCTAGGGTCAGCACGGAACGCGCGAGTTGCTGGCCCGGTTGCGCAGTTAATAATCCGTCTTTTAGCTGCTGACGCGCCTGTGTCGCCAGTCGTGATTGAAAATAGTATGGGCGGTCTGTCAGCGTCGGCGTCTTGAGAACGACCTCAACTTGGGCTGGGTAGTCGGCAATGAGGCGACGGAGGTATTCTGCCAAAGTGCTATCTGGACGAAGTGTGCCAGTGTCGCTTTGGGGGGAAACGACGCAGCTGATGGGGATACGCGCCTTCACGAAAGGTTCAAGTATCGCCAACAGCCCGTCTGCGGGGGTCGTTGCGGTGATATCAGAGAGAACCAATTGAAACGACTTAAAGGGCGATTCGGCCAAAGCAAAAGATGGCAGCACAATCATAGCGGGATACTGCAATCCGAGCTTCAGCAATAGGTTGCGGCGACTAATTTTCATTATACACCTCTCACTCTAAAACCCGAACGTTGTGATGTGAGATGATACGGAAGTTATCCGTTACTTGATCTCGAAAGCTGCGCCACTGTTTTGGAAGCACCTCTCGCATAAAGTTCAAGATTGCGTTG
>JAGSGF010000070.1 GCA_023955335.1 Yoonia sp. | reverse complement strand
GAAATAGCGAGCGGCGCCTTCAACCTCTATCCGCGCTTCCCACAGGGGTTTGCCTTGCTCGAGCGTCAGCACTTGCGCGATCTCGTCAATATGGTCGATCAGATAGCGGCCCATGGCTTGCACCATGCGCCCACGTTCAACCGGCCGCAGATCGGCTAGTGCGCCTGATAGATGCACACGCTGGGCGGCCATCACGGCGCGGTCAACATCGCCTGCATCCGCAAGCGACTGTTCCGCAAGCTTTTCCCCAGTGCCGGGGTTAAACACGTCGATCCGCCCTGCGCCGCCATCAACCCATGTGCCGTCGATGTAGTTTTGCCAGTAAGTCTTCAAGTTGCCGATCCTTTGTCGCCACCATCTATCGCATCGCGCATCCACTTTTGCAGGTGCATGACGGGATGTTCAGAATTCACCCCACCGCAAGGATCGATCACCAGCGGGCCGGGCCGATACCCGCGAGAGCCGAGCCCGCGCTGCACGCTTTCGACAAGGTGAATGTCTTCTTCCACGGTGGTTGCCCGATCCTGCTGCGCGAGCTTTCGAACCTTTTCATCGTCAATTCCACCGACCGAGTACCAGCCTCTCCAGACGACCACATGACCCGCATCGATTGCGCGCCAGTGATAGGTGTTCAGAACATTGCCCGGATAGACTTGGAACGAAAACATCGGCCACAAGAACCAGCTGGAATATTCGTATTGATGCGCAAAGCCAGAATTGACGTCATAGGTCATATTCTCGTGGTTTTGACATTCGGTTGTGTGTCGCAGACACTTGCCTTGCGGTTGAATGTCGTAGGTTTCAGGCTTGACCACCCCATTCGAGAAGGTCGGATGGTTTAGCGAGCAGTGATAACACTCCGAGTAATTCTCGACCGAGACCTTCCAGTTGCAGTTTTCGGGGATAGACACCCATTCCAGCGGCTTCAATTCCGCCCAATTGGGCACCCATTCTTCCAGTTCGGCGCGGGCATTTGGAAACCACTCTTCCATCGGGGCGGCGTCTGGGTCGAGGTTTACAAAGACAAAACCAAGGAATTCCTCTGCGCGGACCTCGCTCAGGCACACTTCAGATTTGTCAAACCCTTCGACGGCCTTAATGTTGGGGCCAGCGCGCAATTCGCCCGTCAGCTCATATGTCCACGCATGATAGGGGCAGACCACAACCCGCGTTGTGCCTTTTCCCTGCACCAACTGATGCGCGCGGTGCTGGCACACATTATAGAAAACCCGAATTTTTTCGTCGCGCCCGCGAATGGCAAACAGGCTCTCGCCCCCGATTTCAAACGTGGCATAATCGCCGATGTCGGTCAGTTCGGAGGCATGACACCCGAATTGCCACGTCCGCGCCAACAACCCTGCGGTCTCGATCTCGAAGACCTGCGGATCGGTATAATAGCGCGCTGCCAGTGATCGAATTGGTTTTGTCATTTGTCCTCACTGTAATACATGCCAAGTTCATGGCGTCTTGCGTGAAACCGCGCCACGCGTTCGGGAATTTCGTCACTTG
This sequence comes from Yoonia sp., assembly GCA_023955335.1. Taxonomy (GTDB): domain Bacteria; phylum Pseudomonadota; class Alphaproteobacteria; order Rhodobacterales; family Rhodobacteraceae; genus Yoonia. The sequence continues at coordinate 7,256 of JAGSGF010000070.1, read as the reverse complement.
CAACCGAAATGACAAAGGACAGTAGCGTTTCAAGTAACGCGATGATGCTGACTGACGAGGGAAAGAACTGCGGTGTGTCAACTGAAACGACAAACCTGTGGTTGGCCATCCGAATGATCGGGCTGGCTGGGCTGTCTGATAGTGCCACGATGACCATGCCCTGTTCACGGGCGATGCGAACGGCCTCGACCACCTCTGATCGATAGGGTCTGCAGGTGATTGCAATCAGAACGTCTTGGCCGTCGGCCCATGCCAAATCATCCACTGGCGTTGATCCGGGGCGAGGAATAGCATGAAACTCGGTCATCCCCGTTGAAGCAAGATAGGTGAAATTACGCGCCACAGAGTTGTTGACGCCAACCCCAAGTGTGAAAACCCGTCGCGCTGCCCAAATCGCCTCGGCTGCGACTTTCAGGTCCCCTGTTGAAATATTGGCAAAGGTTTCTTCGATGTTGCCCAGCACGTCGCGCACCATATCTGCGTAAAGCCCGCCAAGGTCGCCTGTTTTGCGGATTTCTTGCAACCAGCGCGCGCGATCAGGGAAGTCTGCAGCACCGCGCCTGATAGCTTCGCGAAAGGGTGCGCGGAAATCCTCGTAACCTTCAAAGCCGACTTGCCGCGCCATACGCACGACCGTGTTAGGTTTGACGTTTGCCGCCTGCGCGATTTCGCGCACAGTGGACACCCCTACGTCACGGGGGTTCTCCAGCACATAAGTTGCAGCCTTGCGCGCTTCAGGTGTCAGCTCAGGAAGCTCGCCTGCCAGACGCTTGAGAATCGTATTTGATACATTTGTCCCATTCATGATTGACGATGGTACTGTTGTCCGATTAGCCTGTCGAGAGAAAAACGACTCATAAGAGGACAATCCATTGACGAATGAGTTTCCAAGCCACGCACGCGTTGTCATTGTTGGCGGCGGCGTAATGGGCGTAGGCCTTGCTTATCACCTCGGCCATGAGGGGTGGGGCAAAGACACTGTGCTGCTAGAGAAGGCAGAACTGACGTCCGGCAGCACATGGCACGCGGCGGGCCAGATCACCCACTCAACCTCTAGCTTCGGGTTGGGCAAATGTGTCGATTACAACATCGGCCTTTATTCTGGTGGATTGGAGGCAGAGACTGGTCAGCCCGTGACATGGCACGGCTGTGGGTCGTTCCGTTTGGCCTACACTGAGGATGAGATGGATTGGCTCCGTCATACGTTGTCGGTCGGGCGCTCGCTTGGGTTCAATATCGAACTTGTCGGACCAGAAAAGGTGGCCGAGTTGCATCCATTCTATAACCTTGAAGGTGTCTTGGGCGCGCTTCACACACCTGACGATGGCCACGTCGACCCGACCAACGTCACCATGGCGATGGCTGCGGGTGCCCGCCAAAAGGGTGTGAAAATCATCCGCCAATGTCGTGCGACCAACATCACGCAACTGCCCTCAGGTGAGTGGCAGGTTGAGACGGACAAAGGCACGATTACTTGCGAACATGTCGTCAATGCAGGCGGCACCTATGCGCGCCAAATGGGCGAATGGTCGGGGCTGCAACTGCCGATGACCTCTATGACGCACCATTACTTTGTGACCGAACCGGTGCCGGAGTTCGAAGCATTGGACAAAGAACTGCCCGTGATCCGCGACGACAAGAAGGTGTCCGGTTACATTCGAATGGAGCAAAAGCGCGGGCTGATCGGAATCTACGAGAAAGAGAACCCGAATTCCGTTTGGCACGATCACTGCCCGTGGGACTATGAAAACTGGCTGTTTGATGCCGACTATGACCGGGTCATGCCCTGGCTAGAGGAGAGCCTGAACCGCATGCCGATCTTTGCCGAGCTTGGCATTCAACGCGAAGTTCACGGCGCTATCAGTCATCCGCCTGACGGCAATCCGCTAATCGGCCCAGCACCTGGTGTAAAAAATTATTGGTGCTGTTGTGGCACGCAGATCGGCATCGGCTGGGGGCCAGGATTGACGCGGGAACTGGCCCGTTGGATGGTGCATGGTGCCGCCGATATTTCAATGCGCGACTATGATCCGCGCCGTTTTGGCAGCTATGCAACCAAGGAATGGCAGGTTTTAAAAGCCGAGGAAGATTACTGCCTGCGCCACGAAATCCCGTTTCCGCATTTCAACAGATTGGCAGGGCGGCCTATCAAGCCTTCGCCATTGCACGAATTGCTGAAAGCCAAAGGTGCCGTTCATGAGGAAGTTTACGGCTTTGAGCGCCCCCGCTGGTTTGCCAGCGATGGCGTGGCACAGGAGGATCACTATTCCTTCAATCGCACAGCTGTGGACGATGTGGTTGCAGCCGAGGTCAAGGCCGTGCGTGAAAACGTCGGTATTATGGACGTTACTGCCTTTACCAAGGTCGTCGTCGAAGGGCCGGACGCCTATGCGCTGCTTGATCGCCTAACCGCGAACCGAATGCCGCAAAAGGTTGGGTCGATCACGCTGACCCATATGCTGAACCGCGCTGGCCGGATTGAGTTGGAAACGACCATTGTTCGCATGGCAGAGGACAAGTTTTACCTAGTCTGTGCTGCGTTCTTTGAGCAACGTCTCCTTGATCACCTTAACCACAACCGTGCGGATGAAAACCCCACAATCACAGCGTTGTCGTCTGACTGGTCTGCGCTGTCCCTAAACGGACCACGGGCGCGGGATGTATTGCAGAAATGCACGGATGCCGACCTGAGCAACGCAGGATTCCGTTGGCTATCCGCGCAAGAGATTACGGTCGCAGGACACAGCATCTGGGCCTTCCGGATGTCCTATGCGGGCGAGCTTGGCTGGGAGTTCCACATGCCAGACGCGGCCTGCCCTGATGTTTACAACGCGCTTTGGGCTGCGGGCGAGGCCCACAATATTGCGGACTACGGCAGTTTTGCGATGAACGTCATGCGCATGGAGAAAGGTTTCAAGGGCGCTGGTGAGTTGACCAACGAGGTGACTTTGGCCGAGGCCGATGTTCTGCGATTTGCGCGCAGTGACAAGGATTACCTTGGCCGTGACAAGACGCTAAACACCGATTTGCCATGGATCTGCGCCTATCTGGAAATTGAGCCAGATGGAAAGGCCGACGGTCACGGAGGCGAGGCCGTGATGCTAAACGGTCAAGTTGTCGGCTCCACCGCCTCGGTCGCATACGGACCCACCGTCGGCAAGATCCTCGCGTTCGCTTATATCAAACCCGAAGCTGCCAAGCCTGACACCGCGCTAAAGGTGGTGATCCACGGCAAACCCCGTGCGGCCCGCGTTTTGGGCGAAGCTGCCTACGACCCTGAAAGCCTGAAACCACGATCGGATGCCTCATGACGCTGCCAAAAACGATGCGAGCGATGGTCACAATGGGCCATGGCGATCTGGATCAAATGGTCCTGCACGAGAATTGGCCCCGCCCAGACCCCGCGCCGGACGAGGTTCTGATCCGGGTGCGTGCCTGCGGATTGAACAACACCGATGTGAACACGCGCTCTGGCTGGTATTCCAAGACAGTGACGGACGCAACGACCGGTGAAGCGTTTGCTGAAGTCGGTGAAGACGACCCTACATGGGGCGGCGCTCCGATTACCTTTCCCCGCATTCAAGGCGCAGATGTCTGCGGAGAGATTGTGGCCGTAGGCGAAAACATCGACCCGTCGCGCATTGGCGAACGTGTGATCACCGACGGGTGGTTGCGCGATGCCGACGATCCAGATGACATGAACAAGACCGGGTATTTTGGATCAGAACGCGATGGCGGGTTTGCGCAGTACACCACGACCCCTTCGCGCAACGCACTCAGGGTACAATCTGATTTAAGCGACGCGGAACTGGCGACATTCTCGTGTTCATACTCCACGGCCGAGGGCATGCTGATGCGGGCCCAAGTTCGTGCAAACGACACTGTGCTGGTGCCTGGCGCATCGGGTGGTGTTGGTGGCGCATTGGTGCAACTGGCCAAGCGCCGCGGCGCACGGGTGATTGCCATGGCGTCTGAGGCCAAACACAAGGACGTCGCCGAACTTGGCCCTGACATGATCCTGCCCCGCGCACCGGATGATCTGCGCACAGCTTTGGGGAATGAGAAAATCACCGTCGTGGCAGATGTTGTTGGCGGCCCATATTGGCCGAGACTGATTGACGTGCTGGAACGCGGCGGGCGCTATACCTGTTCAGGCGCAATCGCTGGTCCGATGGTCGGGCTTGATCTGCGCACATTCTACCTGCGCGATCTGACCTTCACTGGCTCTACAGTGATTACGCCCGAGGTCATGCCAAACCTGATCCGCTATATCGAGAACGGCGAGATCAAACCCGCCTTGGCCGCGACTTATCCGCTGGATCAATTGCGCGAAGCCCAGGCGGCATTCATCGCCAAGAAACACACCGGCAACATCGTGGTGGCGCCATGAAAATCACTCGGGTTTTGGTCTACCAAATCGACCTGCCGCTGACGCACCCCTATTGGCTGTCGGGTGGGCGGCTCAAGTTTGAAACGTTGGATGCAACCTTTGTTCAAGTGGAAACCGACGCAGGGCTGATCGGTTGGGGGGAAGGCACGCCTTGGGGGCACACGTATTTGCCGGCCCATGGGCCGGGCATTCGCGCTGGGTTGAGCATACTGGCACCGCATTTGATCGGTGTTGATCCCCGCAGCCCCGAAGCCGTGATGCAAATTATGGACCTGCAACTGCCTGGTCATCCGTACGTCAAATCCGCCATTGATGTGGCGTGCTGGGATATTCTGGGGCAGTTTGCAAACATGCCGATCTGGCAATTGCTTGGCGGCGATGCGCCAAATGAGGTTTTGATCAATTCGTCCATCTCAACGGGCACACCAGAGGATATGCTGGCGTTGATCCTGGCCGCCGCAGACAAAGGTTATACGGTGCACTCCGCTAAGGTCGGAGGCACCGACGTCGGCCTTGATATCGAGCGGATTGATATGATTTCGGCAAGTTTGCCAAAAGGGCACAAAGTCACGTTTGACGTGAACCGCGCATGGCAGCCCGCTGTTGCGATCGAGGTTCTGAATTCGGTGAAAGCACATGATTGGGTCGAACAACCTTGTCAGACGTTGGACCAATGCGCGCATGTGGCGGCCCGTGTGTCTAACCCGATCATGCTTGATGAATGCATGTCCGATTTCAATGACCACCTGGAGGCCTGGAAGAGTTCGGCTTGTGAAGGAGTGAAAGTAAAGCCAAACCGTTTGGGTGGACTGACCAAGGCACGGCAAGTGCGCGATTTTGGCGTCGCGGTTGGATGGCAGATGCATATCGAAGATGTGGGCGGATCTGCTTTGGCCGATACGGCTGCGTTGCATCTGGCGGCCTCAACGCCCGCGCCAAACCGGCTCGCGAGCTGGCTTTCGCATGACCACCTCAGCGTTGACCCTGTATCGGGGCAAGGCGTGCGGAACCTTGGCGGTCACGTTGTGCCACCATCACTGCCGGGGCTGGGGGTGACACCTGACCCGGACATGCTTGGCGCGCCGGTGGCGGTCTATTCATGAAGGTCAACCGGATCACCTTGTGGTCAGTCGATCTGACCAGCCATGAGACTTATTACATGGCCGAGGGCAAGACCTGCGATACGGTCAAAACCCACGTGCTTTGTCTGGATACAGATAGCGGCCTAAAGGGCTGGGGCGAGGTCTGCCCGATCCCGCATTACCTGCCTGCTTTCGCTGATGGCGTGCCCAGTGCAATCACCGAAATGGCGCCGGCGATAATTGGGGGTTCCCCGTTTGGCGTTGACGCGCCCATGCGCAAGCTGGATGGGGTCCTGCAAGGCCACCTGCACGCAAAATCCGTTGTGGATATGGCGCTTTGGGATCTGTTCGGCAAGGCATCGGGCCAAGCGTTGTATACTCTGCTAGGCGGGCGTACGCGCGCTGACATGCCGCTTTACCATTCGATTACTTGCATCGCACCTGACGAGATGGTGCGGATAGCGCGGGAGGCCTACGGCACAGGCATCCGCCAGTTCCAGGTCAAACTGGGCGCGGATACAGATTGGCAGGCCGATGCGGAACGACTGGCCAAAGTACGCGAGGCAGTGGGTAGCGGACCATTGGTCTACGGCGACTGGAATTGCGGCGCGACTAAACTGCATGCCACGCGCACAGGCCGTGCCGTTGCGCATCTGGATGTCATGTTAGAACAGCCGTGCAAAACCCTTGAGGACTGTGCCGCTGTCCGGCAAGCCACTGGCCTGCCAATGAAGATCGACGAAGGTGCATATGATCTGGCATCCCTGATGCGTGCTCATGAGCTTGGCGTGTTGGACGCGGTAGCCCTGAAGTTGTCGAAGTTTGGTGGGCTTTCTGCAATGCGCCGCGCACGCGACCTTACAGTTCACTTAGGGGCAGAGATTTGCGCCGAATGCACATGGGGGTCTGATATCGTCACCGCCGCGTCGCTGCATTTCGCCGCGTCGACCCCGCAGGGCGCACTCCTGAACACTTGCGATTTGTCGTCCTACGTCAGCCCGCGCATAGCGCCCGATTGCCCGACACGCAAAGACGGCCGCATTGCGCCGCCGACCGGTCCGGGGATTGGGGTTAATCCCGATCTGGACCTTCTTGGAACCCCCATACTTGAACTGGCCTGAATCATGCAAAAACTGACATCACAATCTGAATGGATCACCCGCGCACAAACCGTTCTACCTGCAGGCGGCTTTGGCAATTTCGACCCCGGCATCGTGATTGCTAAGGGGGAGGGAAGCCACGTTTGGGACGAAGACGGCAACGAATACATCGACTACCTGATCGGGTCTGGCCCGATGTTGCTTGGCCACGGCCACCCCGAGGTCATGGAGGCGGTGTTGGAACAACTTCCCAAAGGTATGACCTTCTTTGCCAACAACGCCAAAGGTATCGAGCTGGCAGAGGCGATTGTCGATGCGGTTCCCTGTTGCGAACAGGTCCGTTTTGTCGCGTCAGGCGGCGAGGCCGATATGTACGCCATTCGTCTTGCACGCGCCTATACTGGCAAAAACAAAATCCTGAAGTTCGAAGGCGGGTACCACGGAATGAGCGCCGAGGCCCAGATGAGCCTTGCACCCACCGAGCGCGTCAATTTTCCTCAAGCGGTGCCAGACAGCGCGGGTATCCCACAGGGCGTCGCGGACCAGATGCTGATCGCACCGTTCAACGATCTAGCAGCTGTTGAGACTTTGCTGAGCGAACACGACGACGTCGCAGCCATTATCGCAGAACCTCTGCAACGGATCATTCCCGCCGCCCCCGGTTATCTTCAAGGCCTGCGCGAT